>NZ_CP035490.1:5447500-6055000 GCF_004135205.1 Hahella sp. KA22
CGCGCTGCCAGCCAACTCTTCTTCAATCCGCAACAAGCGGTTGTACTTCGCTACGCGATCTGAACGACACAACGAGCCGGTTTTGATTTGTCCTGCGCTAGTAGCAACAGCCAAGTCTGCAATGGTCGTATCTTCAGTCTCGCCAGAACGGTGCGAAATTACGGCTGTAAAGCCTGCATCTTTCGCCATTTTAATGGCATCCAATGTTTCAGACAGACTGCCGATCTGATTGAACTTGATCAGGATGGAGTTGGCGATACCTTTATCAATCCCTTGCTTCAAGATCTTGGTGTTAGTCACAAACAAGTCGTCGCCCACTAACTGCACTTTATCTCCCAGCTTCCTGGTCAAAGCCGCCCAGCCATCCCAATCACTCTCATCCATTCCATCTTCAATGGAAACGATGGGATAACGCTGAGACAAATCGCCCAAGTAGTCAGCAAACTCTTCAGACGAGAAAACTTTACCTTCACCAGAGAGGTTGTACTGCCCTTCTTTGTAAAACTCAGAGGACGCACAGTCCAACGCCAGAGTCACATCAGAGCCAAGTTTATAGCCAGCCTTAGTAACAGCCTCTTCAATCGCCGCCAGCGCCGCTTCATTAGATGGCAAATTGGGAGCAAAGCCACCCTCATCTCCGACAGCTGTATTCAGCCCTTTATCGTGCAGGACTTTCTTCAGGTTGTGAAAAATTTCGGCGCCAACACGCAGCGCTTCACGGAAGCTGGCCACTCCCACTGGCTGAACCATAAATTCCTGAATATCGACATTATTGTCTGCATGCTCACCGCCATTGAGAATATTCATCATTGGCACAGGCATGGAGTACTGTCCAGACGTACCATTGACATCAGCAATGTGCACATAAAGAGGCACGCCTTTTTCTTGAGCCGCCGCTTTCGCAGCAGCCAAAGAGACCGCCAGAATCGCATTTGCGCCCAGATTGGCTTTATTTTCGGTGCCATCCAGCTCAATCATGATACGGTCCAGCTCACGCTGCTCCCTCGCATCCCTCCCTATCAAAGCGGAACGAATGGAAGTATTAACTGCATCGACAGCCTTCAACACGCCTTTGCCCATGTAACGCGCAGGATCTTTATCGCGCAACTCCAGGGCTTCGCGAGAACCTGTGGAGGCCCCTGACGGCGCGCATGCGGAACCAACAACGCCAGACTTCAGCACCACATCCGCTTCAACGGTAGGATTACCGCGAGAGTCAAGCACCTCTCGGGCGCGCACATCTACTATTTCCGCCATATCTCAATTTCTCCTGTAACAGTTGGTAATGTTTCGGAATCAATAATTATTGTGGTTATTGCAGTCATCGGAAGCGCTTTGAGTGCGGCCATGAGAGCCTGCCAATTAAGCGCCACGACAACCCACCCTTCCTCACGCAGTATCAATATTGGGAAATTGTTTGACCATATCATCCAGCGCTTTCATTTGCGCCAAAAACGGTTCGAGCTGGGACAAGCGTAACGCACAAGGGCCATCGCATTTAGCCACATCCGGATCAGGGTGCGCCTCCAGGAACAACCCCGCCAAGCCAACGGCCATTCCTGAACGAGCCAATTGCACAACCTGCTCTCTACGACCGCCAGCCGAACTCGACAGCCCACCAGGCATCTGCAGAGAGTGCGTCACATCAAAAAATACTGGGTAGCCAAATTGCTTCATAATGCCAAAGCCAAGCATGTCGACCACTAAATTGTTATACCCAAACGAAGAGCCGCGCTCACAAAGAATCAACTGATCATTCCCAGCTTCCTCACACTTGCTCAGAATGTGCTTCATTTCTTGTGGAGCCAAAAACTGGGCCTTCTTGATATTGACTGGACGCCCAGTCCTCGCCATTGCGGCCACAAGGTCAGTCTGACGAGACAAGAAAGCTGGCAGCTGAATAATATCAGCCACTTCCGCCACCGGTTGCGCCTGATGCGGCTCATGAACATCCGTAATGACAGGAACGTTAAATGTGCGCTTGATTTCTTCGAAGATTTTGAGGCCTTCATCCAGACCTGGACCACGATAGGAATTGATAGATGAACGATTGGCTTTGTCGAAAGAGGCTTTGAAGACGTATGGAATGCCCAGCTTCTGGGTAACTTGCACATAGGATTCTGCGACTTGAAGAGCCAGATCACGCGATTCCAGCACATTCATACCGCCGAACAGAACAAAGGGACGATCATTTGCGATATCAATACCGCCCACTTTCACAGTTCTAGTTGACATGTATTCAACCTTATTTTTTAAGCATCCCCAATCTAACGCCCGGGGTTGCATTGGGCCATAAAATGAAAAGGCCGCTATTTTAGCAAAAGCGGCCTCTCAAATAACCCTCAACTTTTGTTCATGGAACAAAATGCATGGAACCGCCTATTTTTCGACAGCGTTCTCCAATGCTGCGCGAACAAACCCTTCAAACAATGGGTGTCCATCACGGGGCGTCGATTTAAACTCAGGATGGAACTGGCAGGCCACGAACCATGGGTGATCTTTTACTTCAACCACTTCCACCAAAGAGCCGTCCTGAGACCAGCCCGCTACCTGCAGACCCGCTGCTTCCAGTTGCGGAACAAGATTACCGTTCACCTCATAGCGGTGACGATGGCGCTCTTGAATTAGGGTCTTGCCATAACATTCGCGCACAGTAGAGCCTTCAACCAGCTTACACTCTTGTGCGCCCAGGCGCATAGTTCCGCCAAGATCGGAAGCCTCGTTACGCTGCTCAGTCTTGCCGCTCGCGTCCTGCCACTCAGTGATCAAACCTACAACCGGGTGAGCGGATTTGGGATTAAACTCAGTACTGTGCGCATCTTCCATACCCGCCACATGGCGAGCATATTCAATCACCGCAACCTGTAATCCCAAGCAGATACCTAAGTAAGGGATTTTATTCTCACGGGCATAGCGCACAGTCTGGATCTTGCCTTCCACACCGCGCTCGCCAAAACCGCCTGGCACCAAAATCGCATCTACACCCTTGAGCAAATCAACGCCTTGCTGGTAAACCTGTTCGGAGTCGATATAACGAATATTCACTTTTGTTTTATTACGAATACCCGCGTGCTTCAACGCCTCAATCAAGGATTTGTAGGCGTCCAGCAACTCCATGTACTTGCCAACCATGGCGATGGTGACTTCATGTTCAGGGTTGGCTTCATTGTCGACGACATGCTGCCACTCGCTAAGATCAGCCGCGCTGCATTCCAGCCCGAAGCGCTCCACAATAATCTCATCCAGTCCCTGCGCATGCAGCATCATGGGAATAGAGTAAATGGATTTGGCGTCTTCCAGAGCAATAACCGCTCGCTCTTCAACGTTGGTGAACAGAGCGATCTTGCGACGGGAAGACTGATCAATACTGTGCTCGGAGCGGCATACCAGAATATCCGGCTGCAAACCAATCGAACGCATTTCTTTAACCGAGTGCTGAGTCGGCTTTGTTTTCACCTCGCCAGCGGTGGCGATATAGGGCACCAATGTCAAATGCATAAATAGCGCGCGCTTGGAGCCCACTTCCACTTTCAATTGGCGAGTAGCCTCAAGGAATGGCAACGACTCGATGTCTCCCACTGTGCCGCCGATTTCAACCAGCGCCACATCAGCATCGCCAGCGCCCTCTACGATCCGGCGCTTAATTTCGTCCGTAATGTGCGGAATGACCTGTACGGTGCCGCCCAAATAATCGCCGCGACGCTCTTTGCGCAACACGGTTTCATATACGCGACCAGTGGTGAAGTTATTACGCTTGGTCATGGTAGTGCGGATAAACCGCTCGTAGTGACCAAGATCAAGATCCGTTTCCGCCCCGTCTTCGGTGACGAAGACTTCTCCGTGCTGGAAAGGGCTCATGGTGCCCGGGTCCACGTTGATGTAAGGATCCAGTTTCAGGATGGTGACTTTTAGTCCGCGTGCTTCAAGAATAGCGGCCAAAGATGCGGATGCGATGCCCTTCCCCAAGGAAGAAACAACCCCACCTGTGACGAATATATAGCGCGTCATGCAAAACCCGTTGGTGTAACAGATGTTAATCGGAAAGGAGGGAGATATTCATCTCAAAGATGGGACGCCAGAATAACAGAAACAGGGGGGTATCTCAATGAATGATGCGATGAATTCCCCGGATTGACAACGACGCATCCTGCCGCCGCGACCAGCTAATAAGCACGTTATGGGCAAACGCCCCGGCCGTTTCCAGTTCAATGACTATACTTCAACTATGGCTGACTCGAATTCAAACAATCAATCTGCGACGAAAGGCGTCACTGCGGCGCCACGATCTTTTCGTTTCACATTGCAAGCGGCCGGGGTGCTTGTGTTACTGATATTTTCTCGTTTTTCCGAGGCATTAGAAGTAACAAAAGTGAGATATCCAGTTCCTGAGTCCGAAATGGACCTTCGGTATGAGTATCCCAAGCAGTTGCTGAAGCTGGCGCTGGAGGAGACGATCGGCACTCACGGGCCCTATGAAATAGAAGACGCCAAAATTAGAGCCTCCCAGACCCGCAATGAAATATTCCTGCGTCAGGGGTTCAACATCGACATCATTTGGAGACCAGAGAACGGCTCGCTGGATGAAAACTTCCTCCCTGTGCGCATTCCTATTCTAAAAGGCGCCTTGGGATATCGCGTATTTCTGATTCGACAATCCGATCAAGACCGTTTTCACGCCATTAATTCACTAAAGGAGCTAAAAACTCTGACCGCCGGCTTTGGCCACGACTGGCCCGACGTTCATGTACTCAAGGCGAACAACATCCCACTTGAACTCTCCTCGGATTACGAGACGTTGTTCAAGATGCTCATTACCGAAAGGTTTGACTATTTTCCCCGGGGTATAAATGAAGCATGGGATGAATACGAGCAGCGCCATCCGTTTCTTCCAGAATTGAAGGTGGAAGACTCCATTCTCATGTATTACCCCCTGCCCGTTTACTTCGTTGTAAACAAGTCAAACAAGGACCTCGCGCAGCGTGTGGAAATCGGCCTGCAGAAGGCTATTGCAAATGGCGGCTTTGATCGGCTTTTCTTTTCACATCACCAGAGCATGCTGGAAAGAGCCAATCTTAGCGGAAGAAAACTACTCATTTTGGAAAACCCTTATCTGCCGGAATCTACACCGAAAGGGAGCCAATATTGGCTTAAAGTGGGCTTCAATCAAACACAGTAGAATTACGAGCTAGAAGGTTGATGGAGCGCTGGCAACCACGCATTGTCCGAGGCGGCGAATTGCTCCGCCACGCTATAGCTCCCCACCGCAGCCAGCTCATCATTGAAATAAATTAAAGGAATGCTGTCTCGTCGCCACGGAGGAATATTCTGCTCCTGCAACCATTTTTTTAAAGGACAGGAACCACCCCGCCCCTTGGGTCGAAAACGTTCTCCTCCACGGCGGAATCGAACAATTACCGTTTCATCTGCCGCAGGCTGCCGCAGCCCCTCATTGACAGGCTCAGCAATCAGCCTCCCGACAGGGGTCAACAATGCCTCCGCCAGAGGCCAGACCACTTCGTACTCCGATGGGAGCGCATCAATCGTCTCCGTGATATATAGCTTCCCATCGTGCCGACGCAAAATGCTTTCGCCTAATGGATAGCATGGCTGGCGGGAGGCTTCTGCATGAAGCATCTGCGCCAGAATCTCGACCAGGTCGCCCTCTGATGGCGTAAGCCCGGCGGCTTGCAGCCAATATCGCAATGCATTCTTCCTGCGATGAGGCGACAAGCCTGATAGCACAGCAAGCTCCAGCTCGTCCGCATTGACTGTCCTGCCTTGTAAATCCATCTCCGCCAATTCATCTAACAGATTCGCGGCCTCCGACATACGCCGGCCAGTCTCTGCAATCATCACCACAGCATTCCGCCATCGCGCGCTCATTGGTCGAAGTATTTCATTACGAAGAAAATTTCTGTCAAACACGGCGTCGGCGTTACTTTCATCCTCCACCCAGCTCAAATCCCAGCGTTGCGCCAACACTTCCAACTCCGAGCGAGTGAAGCCCAGCAAAGGCCGCCTCAACATGCCTTTTCCCAAAGAGCGTTGACTGGGGATGCCAGCCAGCCCTTTCACACCATGCCCTTTTAGCAGCCGAAACAGGATAGTTTCAGCCTGATCATTCTGATGATGACCTTGCAACAACACCGCTCCCGCATGCTTGTCCAGGTAATGTTCGAATACACGATAACGAGCCTCACGGGCAGCCGCTTCAAGGCTATCGCCTTTGGCCGCCACGTTCACGGGATGCGTATGGCATGCTATATCCAGGCTCAGGCACTCAGTCTGACAATGTTCCATCCAGGCGTCGGCATTCGGGCTAAGTCCATGATGCACATGTATCGCCTCGATTTGCGTCTTCGCAGGCCACGCACGCCGCGCTGCATGCAGCAATACGCTGGAGTCCAGACCGCCGCTATAGGCGATGAACAACTGAGAAAAGTCAGGCAGACCGCACAAGGTCGAGAGAAGACGCCGCTCAATATCGGCGGCGTCATGGGGAGTCTTAGAGGAAGCGCTCATAGGAAGTAAGGCGCTTATACCGCTCTGCGACAAGCTCCTCGGTATCCATTTCCAGCAACTGGCCTAGAGAGTCTTTCAGAGCCGCTTTGATATGACCGGCCATCAGCTCAGGGTTGCGATGCGCACCGCCCAAAGGCTCATCCAAGACCTTATCCGCAAAGCCCAGCTCTGCAAGACGCTTGGCCGTAATCCCCATCGCTTCTGCAGCGTTGGCGGCGTACTCCGCGTTTTTCCACAGAATGGAGGCGCAGCCTTCTGGAGAGATAACGGAATAGGTGGAATATTGCAGCATGATCAAGCGGTCGCAGACGCCAACCGCCAGAGCGCCGCCAGAACCGCCTTCACCGATGACCGTTGAGATGATTGGCGTCTTCAGGCGGGACATGACCGCCAGGTTAAATGCAATCGCCTCGCTTTGACCACGCTCTTCAGCGCCGATACCCGGATAGGCGCCCGGAGTATCGATAAAGGTCAGTATCGGCATTTTGAAGCGCTCGGCCATTTCCATCATACGTAACGCCTTGCGATAACCTTCTGGGCGCGGCATGCCGAAGTTACGCTTCACTTTCTCTTTGATTTCGCGACCTTTCTGATGCCCGATGATCATAACGGGCTCATCATCCAGTCTGGCGATACCACCAACGATAGCCTGATCGTCAGCGTATTTACGGTCGCCATGCAATTCGTCGAAATCTTCGAAAATCATCCGCACATAGTCCAGCGTATAAGGACGCTTTGGGTGACGGGACAGGCGGGAAATATCCCAAGAGGACAGATCCGCAAAAATATTTTCCGTGAGCGACACGCTCTTGGACTTCAGACGGTTGATCTCGTCAGTAATATTCAACTCACTGTCGTTACCAACCAGACGCAACTCCTCTATCTTTTCCTCCAGCTCCGCGATCGGCTGTTCGAAGTCGAGATAGTAAGGGTTCATCTGCTTTTCATGCTTACTCATAGTTTTTCTTGCTCGGCTATGTCTCTTGAGCTTGAGCTGGCGCGCATGTCATTCCATGCCTTGCCGGATACAAGCGAGGGGTCAACTGTAACGCAGTTGCACCCGCTCCTTGCCCAACAAATATCGCAGCCCCTGAATCAATTCATCGCTTGGATTAACCCGCCAATCTTCCGCCAGACGCAGTCTGGTGCGGGCGGTTTCCGTTTCATAATTGATCAAAACCGGGCAGCCCTCGGCGCGATGCTCTCCCAAAACGCCGCCCAGTTCGTCAATAAAGCCGTTATTAAAATCTTTTTCGTGTACAAAGAGAATAAGCTCTTTGGCGAACTTCAATCGCGCTTGACCGATGTCCGAAGTCAATTTCGCCCGGACAGAAAGCCCACCAGAGTAGTCATCTTCGCCAACAACGCCCTCCACCACCAGAATGCGGTCGTTGTGCAGCATTTCTTTGGCTTGCTCGTAGGCGTCGGAGAAAAAAGTCACTTCAATGCGGCCGCTACGATCATCCAACGTGGCAAAACCAATATATCCGCCGCGCTTGCTCTTCATCGTGCGCACCGCCACTACCAGGCCCGCTACATTTTGCGGACTCTTGCCGGGACGCAACTCAGAAATGGGCGTTCGCACAAATCGGCGCACTTCCTGTTCATATTCATCAAACGGGTGACCAGTCAGATACAGGCCCAGAGTCTCCTTCTCTAATTTGAGGCGCTCCTTATCGCTCCATTCCTGCATGCCTTCCGTCGCGCTGTAGGGATTTGGGTCCGTTTCCGGCACCACCTCACCAAACAAGTCCAGCATTCCAGCGTCTTCATTGCGAGAATGTTGATCCGCGCGACGCACCGCTTCATTGATGGACGCCATCATACGGGCGCGGTTCGGTCCCAGCTTGTCCATCGCGCCAGAGCGGACCAGCGCTTCCAAAGCGCGTTTGTTGACCCGACGTAAATCCACCCGCTGACAGAAATCAAACAGGTCGCGGAAAGGACCGCCTTCTTCGCGGGCGTCCAAAATACTTTGCACAGGGCCTTCACCCAGCCCCTTGACAGCGCCCAGGCCATAAACGATGCGATTTTTATCGTCAACCGTGAAGGTATAACTACTGTTATTGACGTCTGGCAACACCAAGTCCAGCTTCATGCGCCGGCACTCTTCCACCAGCGTCACCACTTTATCGGTGTTCTGCATATCCGCGGTAAGCACCGCAGCCATAAACGGCGCAGGATAGTGGCACTTCAGCCACGCAGTCTGATAAGACACCAAGGCGTAAGCGGCGGAGTGGGATTTGTTGAAACCGTAGCCCGCAAACTTTTCCACCAGGTCGAAGATCTTTTCCGCCAGATCCTGCTCAAGGCCTTGATTGATGCTCCCTTCAACGAAGATCGCCTTCTGCTTGGCCATTTCTTCGGGTTTCTTTTTACCCATGGCTCGACGCAGTAAGTCCGCGCCCCCAAGCGTGTACCCCGCCATCACCTGGGCGATCTGCATTACCTGCTCCTGATACAGGATGATGCCGTAGGTGGGCTGCAGGACAGGTTTCAAGGATTCCAGCTGATAATCCGGATGCGGATAGGCAAGTTCTGCGCGTCCGTGCTTACGATTGATAAAGTCGTCAACCATGCCCGATTGCAGCGGCCCCGGACGGAACAGGGCCACAAGAGCGATGATGTCTTCAAAACAGTCCGGCATCAGACGCCGGATAAGTTCTTTCATACCGCGAGATTCAAGCTGGAACACCGCGGTGGTTTCGCCATGCTTGAGCAGACTGAAGGTAGGCGCGTCGTCCAGCGGGATAAAGTTGATATCCAGCGGCGGCTGGCCTTTTTCGGCATGTTGCCGGTTAATGATGTCCACCGCCCAATCAACGATGGTCAGCGTACGCAAACCCAGAAAGTCGAACTTAACCAGACCTGCCTGCTCTACGTCGTCCTTATCGAACTGAGTGACCAGACCCGAACCCGTTTCGTCACAGTACAGGGGCGCAAAGTCAGTCAACTTGGTGGGAGCGATCACCACCCCACCGGCGTGCTTACCGACGTTACGGGTAACCCCTTCCAACTTGCGCGCCATCTCCCAGATTTCCGCCGCTTCTTCATCCGTGTTCAGATATTCCCGCAGCGGCTCTTCCTGCTCATAGGCCTTGGCCAGAGTCATACCTACTTCAAAGGGGATCAATTTGGATAGACGATCGCCCATGGAGTAAGGCCGTCCCTGCACCCGCGCCACGTCCCGCACTACCGCCTTCGCCGCCATGGTTCCGAAAGTAATGATCTGGGACACCGCATTACGACCGTATGCTTCCGCCACGTACGCGATAACCCGGTCGCGTCCTTCCATACAGAAGTCGACGTCAAAGTCAGGCATTGATACCCGTTCCGGGTTAAGGAATCGCTCGAAAAGCAAATCGTAGGCGAGAGGGTCCAAATCGGTGATTTTTAGCGCATACGCCACCAGAGAACCCGCGCCAGACCCCCGGCCCGGCCCTACCGGCACGCCGTTGTTCTTGGCCCACTTGATGAAGTCCATAACAATGAGGAAGTAGCCGGGGAACCCCATCTGAGTAATGATATCCAGCTCGAACTTGAGCCGGTCATAGTAGCTTTGACGTTTACTCTCGTACTGAGGGTCGTCTTGTTTGAAAAGCGTAGCCAACCGCTCCTCGAGTCCCTCTTCCGAGACCTTGATGAAAAACTCATCAATGGTCATGCCTTCAGGAATGGGATAATTCGGCAGGAAGTACTTACCCAGGCGCAAGCTGACGTTACAACGCTTGGCGATTTCCACCGTATTATCAATCGCCTCAGGAATATCCGAGAACAGCTCGCACATTTCCTCCGCCGACTTCAGGTATTGCTCTTCACTGAACCGGCGCTCCCGACGCGGGTCGTCCAAAGTGCGGCTTTCATGGATACAGACCCGCGCCTCATGGGCTTCAAAGTCGTCACGCTCAAGGAAATGCACATCGTTGGTGGCGACAACAGGACAGCCTGTTTCCATCGCCAATTCGACAGAGGCGTGTACGCATTCTTCGTCATTAATCCGACCCGTGCGTTGCAACTCCAGATAAAATGCATCCGGAAACATCTCCATCCAAAAGGCCAGCCGCTCGCGCGCCAGCTCCGGCTTACCGGCCAGCAACGCCTGGCCGACTTCGCCATACTTGGCGCCGGACATCGCCAACATGCCTTCCGCCTGGGCGGCAATCCAGTCTTTCTTCAGAATGGCGCGACCGTGGGACTGACCTTCAGTAAAGCCGCGGGATATGAGTTCCGTCAGATTGCGGTAGCCGGTTTCATTACGGGCGAATAACGTGAGTCGAAATGGAGCCAGAGGATCGTCCAGGTTTTCAACCCAGACATCAGCGCCGACAACCGGCTTCACGCCTGCGCCCGCCGCCGCTTTGTAGTACTTGACCAGACAGCACATGTTGGACTGATCGGTCACCGCCACCGCTGGCATTCCCATATCGGCCAGCTTTTTAACTAAAGGTTTGACCTTTACCAGTCCATCAACCAGAGAAAATTCTGTGTGAATGCGTAAATGAATAAAATCGCCCATCGGGCCTTTATCTCCAGATTCTTCGTGCAACGCGGCTCTCAGGTCCGCGCTAGCCAATAATTCTCAATAAAGTCACAAATTCTTAAATATAGACGCCTAATGGCGGCGATTATTGTGGAATAACCGACAAAATCGCACTTTTCGTCTGCGCGCCGATCATCTCGCGCTGCACCTTGCCGTCATGGATCAATAGAGTGGTTGGCAACACCTTGGGGATTTCCACTTTCCAATGACGGGTCGGATCGCCTTGCAAAACCGGGAAGTTAATGCCCATTTTGTCGATGGTTTTGGTCAGCGCCTCTCCTTTGTGGCCATCATAATCCACCCCCAGAACAATGACGCCGGGATGCCTATTTAGCTCATTCAGCTCGGGAATTTCAACCTTACAGGGACCGCACCACTCCGCCCAGAAATTCAGAATGATCCACTGCCCGCCCAGATGATCCAGATTGATTTCTCCGCCATCCGCCAGCTTCACCACTGTCGTCAACGGCGCATCGTCTTTGTCTTCCGAACAGCCCGCCAGTAACGCCAACAGGGCTCCTGCGATCAGCGCTTTGAATACGGCCCGATGGATAGTCGAGACGCCACTGGCAATGAATTTAAACAGGCTGAGGGTAATTTGACGGGCGATCAAAATGTTTCTCCAGGTAATACGCTGACCGGCATTCTACACGAAAAAAGCGGGTGGAATGGGAGTCTGGCCCTTCCTTCATTGAAAGTGTTAGAAATGCGTTCCACAGATGCTTAAACTTGCCCCCTTACTGCAACAACAGGAAACAGACGATGAGTAAAAGCGCCCTCACTATCTGGCACAACCCACGCTGCTCAAAATCCCGGCAGACACTGCAAATTATTGAAGACAGCGGCGTGGAGCCCACTGTAGTGAAGTACCTGGAAACGCCCCCCAATGCTGAAGAGCTGAAAGCAGCCCTGGCCAAGCTCGGCATTTCCGCCAGAGACCTGTTGCGTAAAGGCGAAGATGAATACAAAGCCCTTAATTTGGCCAATGCCGACTTGAGCGAAGACGCCTTGATCGAAGCAATGGCGGCCCACCCCAAACTGATCGAACGCCCAATCGTCATCAAAGGCGATCGCGCAGTCCTGGGCCGCCCGCCTGAAAATGTCAACGAACTGCTCTAATTAGTCCACCTGTCTATATAGAAGAAGGAAACCATGAAGTCAGCGACCGACTCTCCTTATCTACTGGTGCTCTATTACAGCCGCAACGGCGCCACCCGGGTGCTGGCTCAGCATATCGCTCGCGGCGCGGCGCAAGTATCAGGCATGGAAGTGCGGGTACGTACGGTGCCCCCTGTGTCTGCAGTCAGTGAAGCGACAGCTCCGGCAATCCCCGAAGAAGGCGATGTTTACTGCACTCTGGAAGACCTGGAAGGCTGCAGCGGCCTGATCATTGGGTCGCCGACCCGCTTCGGCAATATGGCCGCGCCGTTGAAATACTTTCTCGACCAGACGGGTTCTTTGTGGCAAGCGGGCGCCCTCATCGATAAGCCCGCCGCCGCATTTACCTCCACCAGCAGCCTGCACGGCGGTCAGGAAACCACCCTGCAGACCATGCTGACGCCCCTGCTGCACCACGGCATGCTGTTGGTTGGCCTGCCCTATACCGAGTCAGGCCTCAGCGAGACGCGAGGGGGCGGCTCACCCTATGGCGCTGGCCACTGGTCTGGTTCCGATGGAGCCCGTCGTCCAGATGAGACAGAATTACAGTTGTGTCGGGCTTTGGGCCGCCGGGTGGCGGAACTGGCGCACCGGCTGGCTATCACCGAAGCTTGACCCCCTATCGCGAAAACTGGAGATTAACGTTGTCCCTATCGCAAAAAGTTAAAATCGCCCGCTCTACAGTAACGGCGAGCTATCTGATCCTGACCCTTTTGGTGCTGTTCAGCACCTGGCAGAGCATTTCTCAAAATACTGAAACCTCATGGCTGCTGATTGTCAGCGTCAAGTGTCTGCCCCTGCTGGCGTTTTTCCCGGCGGTGTATCTGGGCCACGTACGCGGCCTGATCTGGTTATGCTTTGTGCTCTGCCTATACTTTATAAGGGCCGTCGGCGATTACGCAGCGGGACAGAATTTAATGATCAGTGGCGCTCTCGCCGTAATGAGCGTTATCCTGTTCAGCACAATACTGTGTTTTATCAAATGGAACGCACAAGCGCGCCGCGCCGCCTGAACCGGGCGTCCAGGCCGCACTGACAGCGATGTCGGCGGCTTGGGGCGGGCAACTCACTTTTTCGGAATAGACAACAGTAAAATAAGCCCATGAGCATCGCCGCCTCCGCACAACCCCAATGGCTGACCACCGTCGACATCATTAAGCGTCTGGTGCGTCTGAAACGGATCACTCAGGAAGAAGGAGAAAAGTTCCTGAGTTCACCCCGCAGTAAAAGCGAACTGGCCCTTCACCCTATCGAGCAGGTCGTCAACTCCGGCCTGATTGATCACAACTCTGGTAAAGCCTTTGATCTGGAGGAACTATCCTCCTGGCTGGCGAAGGAAGCGGGGCAATCCTATTTCCACATCGACCCTCTGAAAATAGACGCCCGCGGCGTGGCCTCCCTGATGTCCTTCGCCTATGCGCAACGTCATCGCATCCTGGGCGTGGAAATTCACAAGGATCATGTGGTAATCGCCAGCGCCGAGCCCTTTGTCACCGGCTGGGAAGACAACCTGCGTCATGTTATTCGTAAAGACATTAAACGGGTAGTCGCCAACCCTGCGGATATCCGCCGCTTCACGGTTGAATTCTATCGGCTCGCCACGTCCGTGGACAAAGCCGTGGGCGGACGCGGTGAGACCTCCGCCGCTATCGGCAATTTCGAGCAGCTATTGGAGCTGGGCAACGTCGCAAACCCTGACGCCAACGACCAACACATCGTCAATATCGTGGATTGGCTGCTGCAGTACGCCTTTGATCAGCGCGCCAGCGATATTCATATTGAGCCCCGACGCGAGATTGGCCAGGTAAGGTTCCGTATCGACGGGGTGTTGCACAACGTTTATGAGCTACCCATGCAGGTGTCCATGGCGGTGGTAAGCCGACTGAAAATACTGGGCCGCCTGAATGTGGCGGAAAAGCGCAAACCTCAGGATGGCCGCATCAAGACCAAAAATCCAGATGGCCTGGAAATCGAATTGCGTCTTTCCACGCTACCCACCGCCTTCGGCGAGAAGCTGGTCATGCGGGTATTTGACCCGGATGTATTGCTGCGCTCCTTCGCTGACCTGGGTTTCGGCCAGGACGACAGCCGTCGCTGGAACTCCATGACCTGTCAGCCCAACGGCATCATTCTGGTAACCGGCCCCACCGGTTCAGGTAAAACCACAACCCTGTACTCCACGTTGAAAAGCCTGGCCACATCGGAAGTCAACGTCTGTACGATTGAAGACCCCATCGAAATGGTGGAACCCGCCTTTAACCAGATGCAGGTGCAAAGCGGCATCGGCGTGACTTTCGCCAGCGGCGTCAGAGCGCTGCTGCGACAAGACCCCGACATCATCATGGTGGGCGAGATTCGTGACCTGGAAACGGCGGAAATGGCGATACAGGCGGCGCTGACCGGTCACTTGGTGCTCTCCACGCTGCACACTAACGACGCCCCCAGCGCCATCACCCGTCTGCTTGAGCTGGGCGTCCCCGGCTATCTGGTGAAAGCCACGGTATTGGGAGTCATGGCGCAGCGTCTGGTGCGTGTGTTGTGTCCTAACTGCAAAGCACCCACCACGATTGACGATAAAGACTGGCAGAACCTGATCCAGCCCTGGAAAGCCTCCAAACCCGATCACGCCTGCGCTCCGGTAGGATGTCTGGAGTGCCGCAACACTGGCTACCGCGGACGAGCGGGCGTTTACGAAGTCATGATGCTAAGCGAAAGCGTGAAAGAGACCATCAATGAACACTGCGACCTGGAGCGTATCCGTAAAGTGGCGGTCAAGGAAGGGATGCGGACACTGCGCCTGAGCGGCGCGCAAAAAGTAGCCAACGGCATGACCACGATTGATGAAGTATTAAGGGTCACGCCATCATCCAGTCTGGCGATACTCTGACGTCATTGTTCACCGGCTTCCGGGCGCCAACCCGCATTGCGCCAACATCTCCGTCCATATCGCCGCATGCGCCGCGGCGTTGTGGCGGAATTCCCACCATAGACTGGCCTCCCCTTCCTGCAGGTAACGCTGAGCGAAACTCCGCAACGCGACAGATTGATCCCCTTGCAACTGGTCATAGGAGCGCTGTAAGGGCGGCAGCCAATCACGACGCGCCTTTTCCAATTGCGCCAGATACGACTGCACCCGGACGCTATATATATTGACCAGAACATTTTGCAGAATGCGACTACGCTCGTTTGGGGCCCCGTTCACACAGAGCGGCCGCTCCGCCAGTCGACGCCTCAGCCCTTCAACAATCGCCCCCATCTCCGCAGAAGCCTCCTCGGCGGAGAAAAGCAGCCGTCCCACCATGGGATACGTCAGTAAACGACGATTGAGCGCTTCCAGGCTATCCGCGTTCAAACTGGCCGATTCCGGCTGCGTCGACCAGTCGGCCAGCGCCGACAACGCCAGACTCAACTCCGCCCAGTCGCCAGCCTGAAAGTCCAAGTCAAAACCACCTTCTTTCTGCGACATCAACGCTTGCCATTCGGGCCCGGCCCAGGTTGCATTCCAGGCCACATTGCGAATCTCGTCGCGCTTACTCGCCAGTGCATTTCGCAGTTCTTCAACAAGCTCAACGTTTTGTTCCTCGTGCGCCTCAAGCGTCGTCAGGCAGGCCCCGCCCAGGCTCAAAAAATGTTGTTCATAAAGCCACTTCTGACTGGCGGGCATCATCTTGCCGAGCGAACTGTTGCGAAAGCCCACCAACCGATTCAACTTACAGCCAGTCAGCCCCAGAAAATCCAGCAAATTGATCTTCAGTTCGGCCACTTCTCTCTGCAGCGCTTTGCTGCGGGGATAAACTTCGACGGGAAGCGCTCGACCAGCGGCAGGAAAGTCAGTGTCCAACACACGCTCCAAACGATCACGGTAATCCTGAAATAGTTCAGCGCTAGTGTCAGGGGGACCAAGGCAGGCGGAAAGCGATAATATTGTAAGCAGCGTCAGCGCCGCTCCACCTAATCGACGAGAAGAAACAAACATGAAAAAAGCGGCCGCTCCGAATGTCCTGTCAGTATCGAAATTGTCGGCCGCAAGCAGTCTGAAAGTCCAGCCCTCAGGTCCAGGGCTTAGGGGAGTTCACTTGTCCAGTCACGACTCCCCTGTCTGTATTTAGAAAAAGCCTAACGGGTTGATGTCGTAACTCACCAGCAGATTCTTGGTTTGCTGGTAGTGCTCCAACGCCACCTTGTGCGTCTCCCGACCGACGCCTGATTTCTTGTAACCGCCAAAGGCCGCATGCGCCGGATAGTGATGATAACAATTGGTCCACACCCTGCCCGCCTTGATTTGCCGTCCCATTCTGAACGCCAGATTGATATCCCGCGTCCACACCCCGGCGCCCAGCCCATACTCAGTGTCATTAGCGATGGTCAGCGCTTCATCTTCGGTTTTGAAAGTCGTAACGCCGACCACCGGCCCAAAGATCTCCTCCTGAAACACTCTCATGTCATTGCCACCTTTCAACAGGGTCGGCTGAATATATAAACCGTCCTGCAGATCGCCGCTCAGCTTTTCAACGCCGCCGCCCAACAATACCTGCGCGCCTTCTTTGCGGCCGATTTCGATGTAACTCAGAATCTTATCGAACTGTTCCTGAGAGGCCTGCGCGCCCACCTGGGTGTCGGTATCCAGAGGATTACCGCGTTTGATCGTTTTGGTGCGGTCAATGACTCTGCCGATAAAGTCGTCATAGATTGACTCATGAATCAGCGCCCGAGAGGGACAGGTGCAGACTTCTCCCTGGTTGAAAAACGCCAGCACCATGCCTTCCACGCACTTACTGATGAAAGACTCCTCCTGACGCAGGATGTCAGCGAAATAGATGTTAGGGGACTTGCCACCCAGCTCCACAGTGGAAGGTATAATATTTTCCGCCGCGCATTTCAGGATATGCGAGCCAACCGGGGTTGAGCCGGTGAACGCAATCTTGGCGATGCGTTTGCTGGTGGCCAGGGCCTGACCCGCCTCCGCTCCCCAGCCATTGGCGATATTCACCACGCCCGGCGGCAACAGGTCACTGATCAGCTCCATCAGCACCAGAATTGAGGCCGGCGTCTGCTCCGCGGGTTTCAGCACCACGCAGTTGCCCGCCGCCAGCGCTGGGGCCAGCTTCCAGGCCGCCATCAGAATCGGAAAGTTCCAGGGAATGATCTGCCCCACGACGCCCAGCGGTTCATGGATGTGATAGGAAAGCGTATTGGCGTCGATTTCCGCCAGCCCGCCCTCCTGAGCGCGAATACAGCCCGCGAAGTAACGGAAGTGATCTACAGACAGTGGGATATCCGCCGCCAGGGTTTCCCGCACTGGCTTACCGTTATCCCAGGTTTCCGCCACTGCCAGAATCTCCAGATTTTGCTCAATGCGGTCGGCTATTTTCAGCAGTAGATTGGAGCGCTCCGTCGCCGATCTACGTCCCCAGGCGTCTTTGGCCTTATGCGCCGCGTCCAAAGCCAGCTCAATATCCTCCGCACTGGAACGAGGAATTTCGCAGAATTTCTTACCATTCACCGGAGAGATATTGTCGAAGTAGCGACCTTGTACCGGTGCTGTCCATTCGCCGCCAATAAAGTTCTGGTAGCGGGCTTTGAAGTTAACCAAGGCGTTGTCGAGACCGGGCTGTTCGTAAATCATGCCATTGTCCTCTCTGCTTGTTTTTATGACTGTTTGGCGTGGCGGAGCTACCGCCATGAGACCACTTTAAACTTCTGGACAGCGGCTCCGCTTATCTGTTAGTACATATCTGTTGCCTGTGAGTCCATAGGCGATGAAGTCTGCTGCTTACTCCAAAAATAAAAAACATGACGGGTGACAGAGGTGACAAGAGCAATAGCCATTGCAGCCCGCGAACCACGCGAGCTGATAGAAAACAGAGTATCTTTCGCCGGCCCCAACTCGGAGTTGAGCGTCTACGACACTTACCTGCCCGCGCAAAGCGTCGGCCTGTCGGCGGACGAGCTGCTTTATTGCGGAATGATCAGCGGCCGCAAAATTCTGCATGGTCGCGACGACTACACAGCGGAGTTTCTGCCGCAGGAATCGTTCGTGATGGCCCCCGGCGAAACCATCAGCATAGATTTTCCCGACGCTGAGCTGAACCGCCCAACTTCCTGCCTGACGGTAGAGATCTCACGCACGCGGGTGGACAGCATCTGTTCGCATATGAATAAAGTGGCGCCGCTGCATAAAGACTTTGAAGAGTGGCGCTACCGCACGGAGACGTTAATCCACACCCCTCATACTCAGGCCACCCAGGCGCTGCTTGAGAGAATGATCGCCACGTTCAGCGAAAACGGGCCAGACCGGGATATCTTGATCGATTTGGGCGTCAGCGAATTAGTGGTGAGGATGCTGCGCCAGCAGACCCGCGCCTTCTTACTGGGCGCCTGCGAAAGTCAGCCCGACATTAATGGGTTGGCCGCCGCACTCAGCCATATCCAGAAACACATCACGCAGCCATTGGATATTGGTCAGCTGTGCAGAATCGCCTGCATGAGCCGCAGCCGTTTCTTCGCTGAATTCAAAAGCCACTTCGGCTGCGCTCCCGCTGAGTTTCAGCAGCAATTAAGATTGCAACGCGCCGGCGAGCGCCTGCGCCAGGGAGAATCCGTCACCCGGGTCTGTTTCGACCTGGGTTATCGCAACCTGAGCCATTTCAGCCGACGGTTCCAGCGACAGTATGGACGCAGCCCCAGTCAGTATCAGAAACAGCTCACGATGACCTGAAAACACGACAGAAAGTTCAGTTTTTGGTCAGAGCAAAAATCAAGCAACCATAATGTTCCGGTAAGTTTCTCCTGATTAGGATGAAATTGGCTCACTCATGAAGTGAGCCAGTCTTCCTACTTAACTAATAATTAGAACCTCAGGAGATCAGCAATGACCCAGAAGTTATTCGGTCCTTACATTTCCGCCAATCCGCCCTTCGCCCGCAAACGCCTGCAACCCGCCCTGGCGGCGGCGACGCTTGCCTGCGCATTGGGTCTCACCGCCTGCAACTCCGACGCAGGCACACGGGATAATGAGACAAAAGTAACCAATAGCGGCTCTGCTTCCAGTGCAGGATCGCAAAGCGCCGCCAATATCTGGCGCCCCAAACCAGGAACAACCTGGATGTGGCAACTGCAAAACTACGGCTCCATGAATATGAACCTGGATGTCACCGCCTATGATATTGACCTGTTCGAAGGCAGCGGCAGTGGCTCCAACAGCCTGATTCGTCAATTGAAGAACAAAGGCAAACGTGTAATTTGTTACTTCAGCGCCGGCACCCGCGAAGACTGGCGTCCCGATGCAGACCAATTCGCTCCTGGTTCAGTGATTGCTGACGGCGGCATGCAGGACTGGCCTGGCGAGACCTGGCTGAACATTGGCAATAAATCCGCTCTGGAGCAGACCATTAAGCCCATCATGGAAGCCCGCTTGGATTTAGCCAGAGACGCAGGTTGCGACGCGGTGGAACCAGACAATGTGGACGGTTACACGAACAAAGATGAAACCCATGGCGCTATCAGCGCAGCAGATCAGCTGGCTTACAACAAGTGGCTGGCGGAAGCCGCACACGCCCGAGGCCTCAGCATCGGCCTAAAAAACGATGTCGACCAGTTACAGGCGCTGGCTCCATATTTTGACTTCGCCGTCAATGAGCAATGCTACGCTTGGGGCAATGAATGCGTTGCGTACGAAAACACCTTTCTCAGCGCCGGCAAAGCCGTATTCAATCAGGAGTACTATAAAAAAGGCGAGGAAGGGATCATCACTAAAGAGCAATTCCTCGGCAACGCCTGCTCCTACTTCGTCAGCGCAGGCATTTCCGCACTTTGGCGGCAAAGTTTCGAGCTGAACGGCGGAACCAGCCTGTCCTGCCCCGGCGCAGTAGATCCCGGCGACGATGGGGATGACGACGGTGGCGACACCGGCGGAGACAATGGAGGCGACACCGGTGGTGATAACGGCGGAGATACCGGTGGTGACGATGGCGACAACGGGGACAATGGCGGCGATACCGGTGGCGATGATGGCGACAACGGGAACAATGGCGGCGATACCGGTGGCGACGACGGAGACAATGGAGACAATGGCGGCGATACCGGTGGCGATGATGGCGACAATGGAGACAATGGAGACAATGGCGGCGACACCGTTGGCGATATCTGGAATCCAACGCCTGGAACAACCTGGATGTGGCAACTGCAGCGTTATGGCTCCATCAACATGGACCTTGACGTGGACGCCTACGACATAGACCTGTTTGAAGGCAGTGAAAACGGCTCCAACAGCCTCATTCATCAGTTGAAAAACAAAGGTAAGAAAGTCATTTGCTACTTCAGCGCAGGTACCCGCGAAGACTGGCGTCCTGACGCCAACCAGTTCACCGAGGATTCTGTGATCGCTGACGGCGACATGGACGACTGGCCCGGCGAAACCTGGTTAAACATCGGTAACCAAACGGCTTTGGAGCAGACCATCAAACCCATCATGGAAGCGCGACTGGATCTGGCTCGTAACGCAGGTTGCGACGCCGTCGAGCCGGATAACATGGACGGCTACGACAACCGCAGCGAAACTCACGGTGAAATCAGCGCCGCGGACCAGCTGGCTTATAATATCTGGATCGCACAGGCGGCTCATGCCCGTGGCCTAAGCGTGGGGCTGAAGAACGATGTCGGTCAGGCGGAAGAGCTGGTGGCTTACTTCGATTTCGCCGTCAATGAGCAATGCTTTGCCTATGAAGAGTGTGAGGAATATGAAGATACCTTCCTCAACGCCAACAAGGCGGTGTTCAATCAGGAGTACTACACGGACGGCGACGACGGGGAAATATCCAAGCGTCGTTTCCTGCGCAAGGCTTGTCCTTATTTCGAAAGCGTGGGCATTTCCGGCTTGTGGGCGAAGGGCTACAGTCTGAACGGGCGTAACGTCGTCGCCTGTGAAAGCAATTAATCAGACAGCTAATATAGAAGGATACTATTAATCAGGCAGACAAATAGCTTCCTTCTATTTGTCTGCAACGACAGGGCCTGCACAGGTCAGGCCCTGTCTCCCGCGGCTTAACGCCGCGCAGGCGCGTCCATGCGCCTGATGATTAACATGTCAATATCATTGCCATGTTAATTAAAATTGAGGCGGAAGGGCGCAGGGACGCGCCCGACTCATCCGGGCGGACGCCCCTCACAACAGGAAGCTAGTCCCTTTTATGCGTTTACTGGTCATTGAAGACGCCGACATTTTACGCCAAAGCCTGGTCATCGGATTGGGCGACGCCGGTTATGTGGTCGACGCCGCCGCAGACGGCGAGGAAGGTTTATGGCTCGCCAGCGAGCAATCCTACGATTTAATTATTCTCGACATCATGCTCCCACGCATGAACGGCTTCGAATTACTGGATCGGCTGCGCACTCTCGGCGCAGATAGTCTGGTGCTGATGCTGACCGCCAGGGACAATGTTGAAGATCGCGTACTGGGCCTGCGCAGCGGGGCCGACGACTATTTAGTGAAGCCTTTTGATTTCGCTGAATTGTTGGCGCGAATAGAAGCTTTGTTGCGTCGCCGCGCCGGTTGCGCCAGTAATCTGGTGGAAATCGGTGAGCTGACCATTAATTTACACAGCAAACAAGTCAGCGTCAGTGGCGTTCCAATCACCCTCCCGCCTCGCGAGTATGCGCTGCTGGAATGTCTGGCTTTGAATCGTCACCGTGTGGTGTCCCGGCAGGAAATCGAACACAAAATTTATGACGACAAAATCGAACCAATGAGCAACGTCGTGGATTCCGCCATTTCCAGTCTGCGAAAAATGATTGATCACAAAGACCGTCCTTCGTTTATCCTTACCCGTCGGGGACATGGCTATCAGATACGCCAGTCATAACCATCGACTCTCAACCTCCAAACATTCAATGCGATGAAATCCATCCGTTTCACCACAACCTGGTTGACCTTTGTTGGCGTCAGCCTGCTGGGGCTGGCCCTGTGCTCCGCCGCCTATCTGGTCGCGCGCAAGATTCTCATCGACAACTTTGATCGCGACCTGCTGCTGGAATTTCAAAATGTCGCCAGCGTCGCCCGAGTCTGGCCAGACGGCGACTTCTATATCGATATCGATTTTGACGTAGCGACCCAGTACAACGCTGGCGGCTCGCGCATATTTCAAGTGTGGAGCGCAGACGGCAAAGAGATCGTGGACCAATCCCCCATGCTGGAGGAGGAAAATCGCCGCCTGTCTTACCCTCCCCGCCCAGCGGGTAATAAACCCTACTTTTTCGATCTGCAGGACAAGCATTCTGCGCGAGCCATTTTTCAAAAAGTCGACGCACAATGGGGATGGATCGAAGAACAACCGGATCTAAAAGTACTGGAGCACGTACAAGGCATGCAAGTGCAGCTCTTGGTCGTCCGGGAGCGCACATCTCTCGACCAGTCACTCTCTCTGCTGCGCAACTGGATGCTGGCCATCGCCGCTATCCTGCCAGCGCTGACGTTTCTGATTGTTTATCTCACCATTGGCCGCGGACTAAAACCGTTACGAGAGCTCACCACAAAAGTCAGCGCTATTCGCTCCAGCGGGGAAAAGCTGGAAGCCGACTTACATTGGCCGCAAGAAATCACGCCGGTCGCCGAAACCCTCAACGCCTTGCTGAAGCGACTGGATTTCACCCTGCAACGGGAGCGCCGCTTCACTTCCGACGCCGCTCATGAACTGAGAACTCCGTTGGCGGAATTACGCATCGCCACGGACATCGCCCTGCGCGCCCAGCAAAACCAAGAACGCCTGCTGACAGCGGTGCGTCACGCCAATCATCTCTCCCACTCCATGGCGAATCTGGTTAACTCCATGTTGCTTCTGGCCCGCTTCCAGTCCGGGTCGAGCAAACCGGAAAGCGCGCCCATCAACGCCACCGCCTTATTCGACGAACAGCGCCAGCGTATATATGGGCTGGCCAAGAAGCGAGGACTGGCGGTGCAGACGCAAGCGCCCGAGAAACTGATCATCACCAGCGACAAAGGCCTGCTCACCACCATCATGGCCAATTTATTCACGAATGCAGTGGAATACGCGCCGTTGGAATCCACCGTCACCCTGACCTTATCCGCCAACGCCGGCGGATTCGCCCTGGAAACACGCAACGGCGCGCCGGACCTGACACACGAAGACCTTGATAGCCTCTTCCACCCCTTCTGGCGCAAAGGCGAATCCCGCAGCCAGCGCGACCACTACGGACTCGGCCTGGCTATCGTGCAAGAGGCCGCCGCCTGCCTTGCTTTGAAGTTGAACGTCTCATTAAGTGAGGACAAAGTTCTAACCATTCGAGTACAGACATAGCCGACTTAACCGCAGAGGAACTCACAGAGATAGGTTCGGGAACTTCGCAAAAAGCCAGGCAAGATGCGTTGAATAAGGGGCTGGAAGTGATGTCTGTAGACGGTGAGGGCAATATCGTGACTGAAAAAAGGACTCAGACGGAGTAACGCGAACGACTATCGTTAGACGCAAAGTTGACTCATAGCCCACCGCAATGACCAGTCAACTTGGAAGTCATTTAAAATAAAGCTTACTGGTTAGTCGCAGAGGTTTAAGGGGGCGTTAATCGCCCCCTATTTAGACTCAGGCAGGTTTAATCACCAAATCAGCAAAGGTGGCGACCGCCGGATAAGTCTCCTGACGCTCGATGCCTTCTCCTCTCACCAGCTGGCACACCTGCAACTCGGCTTCCGCCGCTGCGCTAAGTTCAGCCGGCACATCGGAGAGAAACAAGACGCTGGACGCAGGCTCCGACACCTCACGCACAATCGCCCGATACGAGTCCGCTTCTCTCTTACCGCCGACGCGCGTATCGAAATAGCCGCTAAACAACGGCGTCAAATCGCCCGCCTCGGAAAAACCGAAAATCTGCTTCTGCGCCGCAACTGAGCCAGACGAGTACACGAACAAGCGTATACCCAGCTCACGCCAATGACGTAAGCGCTCGGCCACTTCCGGGTAGACATGCCCTTTGTAGGCGCCTTCGTCATAACCGGCGCGCCAGATCATGCCTTGCAACGCCTTCAGCGGAGTGATTTTCTTGTCTTCCGCAATCCAGTCCAGCAACTGCCGGATCAACGCATCCGGGCTTTTGCGGTCAACGCCGCCCAGACGGGCGACTTCATCCAATTGCTCAGCGACGGCAGGCGCAGAAAAGTTTTCCCGGATAAAAGCGTCCATATGCTTGGCGGCATAGGGAAATAACACCTCATGCACGAAACTGATGCTACTTGTTGTGCCTTCAATATCGGTGACGATGGCTCTGATTCCGTTAAACTCCGTCATTACGCCGCCTCAATCAGTTGTTCAAAACGGGGCGCTTTCGATGCAATTTCGTCGCCCGTAAACTGCGCCACCCAGCCTTCAGGATTAGTGAATAGACGCACGCAGGTAAACTCAGGCTCAGGCCCCATATCAAACCAGTGCTTAGTTCCGTTAGGGACGCTGATCAGATCATTTTTCCGGCATTGCACAACATAAACCTTGTCATCCAGGTGCAAATAAAACAGGCCTTGTCCGCGCACGAAAAAGCGCACTTCGTCTTCACTGTGACGGTGCTCGTCGAGAAATTTCTTACGGAAATCATCTTTTTGCGGATGAGTTGGGGTCAGGCTGACCACATCTGCTGTGGTGAAACCATTTTCCGCTTTCAACTTTTCCACTTCCGCCTGGTACGCCGCCAGAATTGAATCCGGCGTAGCGCCCTCATCCAGTTCACGGGTGGACCAGCGCTCAAAGCGAATGCCCACTTCGTTCAGCTGACGGGAGATTTCCGCGCCATCTTCGGTAAAGACCAGGGGTTGCGAAAAATCGTTATCGTTGTAAATACGCAGGCTACTCATGACTTGATCCTCATCATTTCCAATTCACAGGCTAGCAGGAATTCCATGGCTTCCACATGGCGCAAACATTCCGCCATGGTCTCTCCCCAGGTATACATACCGTGGCCGCGAATCAGGTAACCGGGACAATCCGAATGCTCTTTCAGATATTCCACCGACAACGCGGACAACGCTTCAATATCCTGAGTGTTATCAAATATGGGAACAACACAGCGCCCTTCATGGGTGTATACGCCACGGAAGGCTTTTTGGAGTTCGTAATCTTCAAGTACGATCTCTGTATTGGGACGCAACGCGCGGGAAAGCACCGTGGCGGTCACTGAATGAGTATGCAGCACCGCGCCGACACTGGGTTTCAGGTCGTAAATAACGGTGTGCAGCAGCGTTTCCGCGGAGGATTTCATCTGACTGGCCACCGCCCGTCCCTGCAGATCGACAACCATGATATCCTGCGTCTGCAGACGCCCTTTGTGTTTACCGGATACCGTGATGGCGATGTTGGCGTCGTCGATGCGCGCGGAGTAATTGCTGCTGGTGGCGGGAGACCAGCCGGCGCCGTACAAAAACTTGCCGGCCTCAATGATTTCCTGCGCGCGAAGGGAAAATTTATGCAAATCAAACACAGTGGGTCCCCCTGAAATAATTGGCCGGTATTATAAGCGCCTCCGCCCCGCATTTCTAAGGTTTCATCGGCTTTCCGCTCTTCTATATGAAGCGGCGCGGCGCTGCTAACATAGACAATGCACAGTCGGCGTGTTTGCATAGTCGGCTCCACGGCTAATCACAGTGAGGAACTCAGGATGAACATTTCAGCGGAATTGAGCTTTTACCCCTTCACAGACGATTTTAAACCGCCCGTTCTCGACGTTATCAAACACTTGGAACAGCAACCCGGCGTGGATGTTCGCCCTAATCGCATGAGCACTCAGGTCTTCGGCTCTTTCGACGACGTCACCGCCGCCATTAACGCCACCATGCGCTGGTCGTTCGAGCGCTATGACAGCTGCGTCTTCGTCACCAAAATCATGAACAGCGACCGCAGCCCTAAAGGCTGAGCCTGCGAGACCAGCACCCACCATGCAGTATTCCGCAATGTCTCAAGAGGAAAGCTGGCGCGACGCACTGGCGTCCGCTTTAGCCTGCGCTCGCGCCGCCAATGTCAGAGCGCCTGTTTTGATTCAGGGTGACGCGCCAAAAATCGACGCCATGCTCTGGCCTATGCTTGAGCAGTTAACGCCTAATCGACAGATTGTCTGGGTTGGCGCTCCCTCCCCGCCGCCATCAACGTTGCGGACGAAACTGGAAGTGTTGGAAGCCGCTCGCTTTCAAACCAGACTCGGACAGGAAATGGATTGCCTGATATTCGACGCCCGCTGCGGATTTCATGCGGACGCCTTCGCAGCGCTAACCGGAACTGTACGCGGCGGAGGCTTATTGCTTTTGTTGACCCCGCCGGCGCAGCAATGGCCATCATTCGATGATCCTGATTATCAACGGATATTGGCGCACCCGCTCACCCACCAGGATGTAGATGGGCATTATCTGCGACACCTGCAAGCGCACCTGGACAACGCCAGCGGGTGGCTGCGGATCACGCTCGCCAGGAATGCGGCGCCAATTATCAGTTATACGGCCTCGAGTAGCGCATCCAATACAAAATCGCTTACCGGAGCGGTTTCGCAGTCCGTCGTGATCACAGCCTTGCGTACGCTGGTTGCGGGACAGCAGGATGCCTTGGCCATTACCGCCGACCGCGGTCGGGGTAAATCCGCCGCGCTGGGCATCGCAGCCGCACACCGAATCACAGAGCAGACGGAAACTATTCTGGTGACGGCGCCCTCCTTCGCCGCAGTGGCGAATCTGTTCAAGCATGCGGAAATGACTGCGACCGAGCTGGGCCTTGATCAGGATCGACTCAAGCAGCATCTGATATTCATCGCTCCCGATGACTTATTACAGCGCCGCCCCGCGGCTGATGTGGTTTTAGTCGACGAAGCGGCCGCAATACCCACTCCCATTCTGGCGTCATTACTGGAGCACTATCCTAGCGTTGTTTTCGCCACCACCCTTCATGGTTACGAAGGCACCGGACAAGGCTTTTCACTGCGAGTATTTCCAATGTTGGACAAACGCCGTCCGGGCTGGCGACATGTGACGATGTCGCAACCCATGCGCTGGTCGCAAGGCGATCCACTGGAAGCCTTTATCAATGACGCCTTATTGCTTAACCAATATCAACCTGCGCCTTTACCCACCAATTGGAATGAGAGTGAGCTGCGTTTCGAAAGTCTTGATGGCGAGACATTACTGCATTCGCCGCAGCGACTATCTGAAATATTCCAGCTACTGACTCTGGCTCACTATCGCACGACACCAGACGATCTAAGAACCCTTCTGGATAGCCCAGGACTGGAGGTATTTGTCTCAACGATACAGGGCCGCGTCCTCGGCGCCGTGTTGCTTTCCCATGAGCGCCCTTTCGACGAACCACCGCTCATCGACGCTATCTGGCGCGGAACCCGTCGTCCGCGGGGCCACTTGCTGCAACAACTGTTCGCCCAGCAAATGGGCGTCAGAGAGGCATTAAGATGTCCGATGGCCCGCGTCATTCGCATCGCCGTACATCCTGAACGTCAGGGATGCGGCGTCGGCTTGTGGATGCTGCGGGCATTAAAGAAAATCCTGGAACAAACCGACTGTTGTCTGATCGGCGCCAGCTTTGGCGTTTCCGACTCCCTGCTGCAATTCTGGGAACACGCAGGATATCGGCTGTTACGCCTGGGCGGCAAACGCGATCATGTCGCTGGCGCCTACGCCGCTTGCGTCGCAATGTCTCTCGATTCCGAGGGGGAGACATTGATATCTCAGGCGCATGATCGTTTTGTGCGTCGCAGCGCCTTCGACAGCCACTATGTCTTCGCCGCAGAGCCCTGGATATTACCCCGGCTCCCATCTCAAGCGCAGGAAGCGTTGCAAGCCGGAGAAATTGAACTTTTGCAGCTATTTGTCGAGGGGAGCCGGCCGTATGAGAATGTCGAGGATCTCCTGCTGATTTTAAGCGCGCGCGCAGACTTAACACATCTGGAAGAGAAAGCCGCCGCGCTCTGGCTCGCCAAAGTTCAGCAACAACAAGACTGGAGCGAAGTCGCCCGCCTGACGGGTCTAAGCGGCAGAAAACAAATCACCGCTCAATTAAGAGAGTGCGCCCGCGTGCTGTTAGCATCACTCGAAACCGCTGGAGCCCCCGCAGGATAAGTGATTCTACGAGATTGCAGCGGCTGGGCCGCCATGTTTCCATTGCTTGCATAATTGTTGGCCATGCGAGATGTATCTATGACCGAGGTTCGAATCGAACACGACTTACTGGGTGATGAGCCCGTTCCCCGGGACGCGTATTACGGAATTCAAACCCAACGCGCCAAACAGAATTTCAATATCACTGGCGTTCCCATCAGCCACTTTCCCGAACTGATCAACTCCCTGGCCATGGTCAAAATGGCGGCGGCACGCGCCAACCAGCAAACTGGTCAGCTCAGCGACGCCAAAGCGGAAGTCATTGAAGCCGCCTGCCGCGACATTATCAACGGCGGCTATCACGACCAGTTTATTGTCGACCTCATTCAAGGCGGCGCCGGCACCTCCACCAACATGAACGCCAATGAAGTGATCGCCAACCGCGCGCTGGAGATCATGGGGCACGTCAAGGGCGAGTATGAATTCCTGCACCCCAACAACGACGTTAACATGTCGCAGTCCACTAACGACGCCTATCCTACCGCTGCGCGACTGGCGATTATTTTCGCCTCGGAGCCATTGAGCGCCGCATTGTCGGATTTGATCAAAGCGCTGGAAGAGAAATCACGGGAGTTCGCCGACGTCATCAAAATGGGACGCACCCAGCTACAGGACGCAGTTCCCATGACCCTTGGTCAGGAGTTCGGCGCCTACGCCGTCACCTTACGCGAAGACATCGACCGCATCAGCTACGCGGCGGGCCTGCTGCAGGAAGTAAACCTCGGCGGAACCGCCATCGGCACCGGCTTGAACGCTCACCCGGACTACCCGGATCTGGCGATTGACGCACTCGCCGACATCTCCGGCAAGCCAATGCAATTGGCTCACTGTCTGGTTGAAGCCACTTCGGATATGGGCGCCTTTATTCTGTTTTCCGGCGTGCTCAAGCGTCTGGCGGTGAAGCTGTCCAAAGTCAGCAACGACCTGCGCCTTCTGTCCAGCGGCCCCCGCGCCGGCTTCAATGAAATTAACCTGCCGCCCATGCAGCCTGGCTCTTCTATTATGCCCGGCAAGGTGAACCCGGTTATTCCTGAAGCTATGAACCAGACCGCGTTCCAGGTTATCGGCAACGATCTCGCCATCACCATGGCGGCGGAAGCAGGACAGTTGCAGCTGAACGCCATGGAGCCGTTGATCATTTACAACCTGCTCAGCGGTATGCGCATGCTCGGCGAAGCCATCAAAATGCTGGAAACCAAGTGTGTCGTCGGTATTACCGCCAATAAAGAGCATTGTGAGAATACGGTTAAGAACAGCATCGGCATCATCACCGCGCTTAACCCATTTATCGGTTACCAAAACGCCACCCGCATCGCCAAGAAGGCGCTGCATACCGGGCGGGGCGTCGTGGAGCTGGTGTTGGAGGAAGGACTGTTGACCGCGGCGCAACTGGATGAGTTGTTGCAGCCGTCCAAGATGCTGTCGACCCGTAGAATCAAACCACGCGGTTAACCTGTCCGACCGAAAAAACCGGGCCTGATGCCCGGTTTTTTATTAAGAGACGCCTAACGTCAGGGCCTAAGCCTGTTCGTAGTTTTCCGGGAAGAAACGGCGCTCCACCAATTCAATCAGAATATGCAGCACTTTGATGTGCAGTTCCTGCACACGGTCTGCGTACGAGCCGCCGGGAGCGCAGATACATACGTCCGCCAGACTTTCCAGGGGTGAGCCCGTCTTCCCCGTCAGGGCGATCACGCTGACGCCCTGCTCTCTCGCCGCCTTCGCCGCATTGAGAATAGTTGGGCTCTTGCCGCTGGTGCTGATGGCGATAAGACTGTCGCCTTCACGGCCATGGCTTTCGATATATCTTGAAAAAACATAGTCGTAGCCAAAATCATTGGCGACGCAGCTCATGTGGCTGGGGTCGCTGATGGCGATCGCGCCCAATCCTGACCGGTTATTACGGTAACGCCCGGTCAATTCCTCTGCGAAGTGCATGGCGTCGCACATGGAGCCGCCGTTGCCGCAGGAATATACCCGTCCCTTGCGCTCATAGGTTTTAATCAACGTCTCGGCCGCCGCCTCCACGCTACGCAAAGCCTCCGCGTTGGCGATAAAGTCATCCAGAGCCCGCTGAGCTTCAAGCAGACTGCCTTTGATATGTTCGATCACAGTGGAGACACCCTTCATAAAAATTTAATAAAAGCTTCTAAGGCCATGCGGCCTGCATCCGATAATAAGCGTCAGAGAATAATTTTCCTAATTTTTCATACGCTTTGTCCCCGGCGAATTCATCTGCAAACAGAACATACGCCTATTTAAAAAGCGCCTCCGTAATTATCCGCTTCAATTAATTTATTCGAAAAAAGCATTTCTTTATTCCCCTACGTTATTTAGAGCTGGCGTTATGCCGGAAAGCAAATCCCCCTTACATTTCGAAATAAGCCTAGGCCATTGATTTAACAAGCCATACGCCCTCCTGCATAGCTCCTAGGAACTACATAAAAGGCCTCCGCTCCTGTGTATTATTAAGCGGCTATGCTTATCAATTAACCAGTCCGGCGCAGAGGGATTTAAGGCTCCGGGCATGTCATTAACCACGAGAAATGGATGATTCCGGATGATGCCGCCGACGCACAAACTCCGGCGCATATCCCGTCCATGGACCTTTTGCCTGAAAGGAGAGCTAGAAATGAAGGCGCTTGCGAAGTTATTCATACCTGTCTTTTTGCTGTGCTCATCCGCCTTCGCCACAGCAGAATCAGTGACCGAGCTGCATATCCAATTGGATCGCACTCAAGTCAACGCCGCCAATCCCAGCGACCTTTCCGCAGGCGTCAACGCCAGCGTGAAAGACAAAATCGCCAAACAGGCCAAATTTTATCAAGACGATGAAATCGTTTCCGACGACCAATTGATGGTGATTGGTAAGGACGCCGAGGGCCGCGAAGTCTATCGACAGGCTGTCGACAATCCTTTGTTGATGCATGCGGAAGCTTTCGATCCTGACAGCGGCCAAGTGGAAATCGCGGAAGAGATCGTCAAGAACACAGGCACCTTGCGTCTGGACGTCCCCAACCGTTTGGATATCCGCACCCTGGAGCTGAACGCCATCAAGAAACAGCGTTCCGGTTACCAGTTCAATTTGTTGCAGCGCATTAAGCTGGGAAAGAAACAGACGGCGCAGACAGCCGCCTCAGTGAGCCTGGAAGCCCAGGCGGATAACGGCGTATTCAGCGTATTCAAAACCGGCGACTCAGAAAACCGGGCTGACCTGGTGCTGGTTTCCGAAGGCTACACCAACAGCGACCTCAGCAAGTTCGAAGAAGACGTACGCAAAATCGTAGAGGGCTACTTCGGCGAAGATATCTATAAAGAGTACAAAAACCACTTCAACGTATGGCGCGTGGAAGTACCGAGCAACCAAAGCGGCGCTGGTAACGGCGGCCCTATCGACACCAAGTTCGGCGCCTACTTTAACTGCTATAACATTGAACGCCTGCTTTGCGTCGACGAGAGCAAAGTACTCAACTACCTGAAGTCCGTCGTGCCGGCTAACGCCATGGATAAAGTCCTGGTCGTGGTCAACACCGAAAAATACGGCGGCGCGGGCGGTCAGGTAGCCACCATGTCCCTGGCGCCGCAAGCCATCGATCTGGCGCTGCATGAGCTGGGCCACAGCTTCGCCAAACTGGCTGACGAATACGACTATGGAACCTGTCAGGTGCACGAGCCGGACAACGCCAACGCCACAGCCAATTCCAGTGGCGCCAAATGGCGACATTGGATGGATGTCGATTCCAATGTCGGCGTATTTGAGGGAGCGATGTACTGTACTCGCGGCATGTACCGCCCCACACAGAACTCCATGATGAAGGAGCTGGGCCAGCCTTTCTACGCCGTCAACGAAAGTGAGATCGTGCGCCGCATCTACGGCCGCGTGAATGTCATCGACTCAGCCAATCCCGCACAGATCGATATTTCCATGGGGCAAGGCGAGTCCAGAGACTTTTCCGTTACGCCAGTGGATACTTCTTCTCACACTGTGAAAACCCTGTGGTATCTGAATGACCAACAAGTAGGCGAAGGCGCGGAATTCACTTTTAACAGCGGTAAGTATCAGGAAGGCGTGTATAAGCTGAAGGCCGTCGCAGCGGACAAGACGTCTCGCGTCATCAAAGATCCCAACAAACTGCTGATCGCCGAGAATACCTGGACAATCACGCTGGGCGACTCTGATTCCGGCTGCAAAGAGGCGCCCGCTACGCCAACAGGCCTGGCTTCTGCGAATATCGGCGCAACCTCATTCAGCTTCACTTGGAGCGCAGTATCCGGGGCGGAAAGCTATCACACTGAAATCTGGAACGAATCCGCTTCCAAGTGGGAAGCTCTGGAAGACACTGCTGAGACGACTTTGTCCGTCAACGGCCTGGAGCAAGGCAGCACGCAATGGGTCAGAGTATCCGCCAAGAACGCCTGCGGAACCTCCACGCCTTCTGAGTACCTGTCTGTGGAGTTGACTGACAGCCAAGACTGCACTCAGGCGCCAGGCGTCCCCGGCGCATTCGCGGCATCAGATGTAACTGATGGACGCTTCACTCTGAGCTGGAGCGCAGCAGATGGCGCAGCTTCCTATGCCGTGCAAAAATGGACTGGCCGGGAATGGCGCGACCATAAGGAAACGGATGCGACGTCCATGGAAGTCACAGCAAGCCGTCTGGGCACAACCGAGTATTATCGTGTGTACGCCAAGAATCAGTGCGGCTCCGGACAGGCGACCAACTGGATCAAAGTGGTTATCCCCCAGAGTAAAGGCTGTACGAATCCACCCGCCAAGCCGGCCGGCTTGCAGTCTTCCTACGTCTACTCCACCCAGTTCAGGTTGACCTGGCCAAAAGTAACCGGCGCCACGCAGTATGAAGTGCAAACCTGGGATGGCTACACCAGATCCTGGAAGCCTTATCAGAGCACCCAGGGCAATTACGTGGACTTCTACCAGCTGCAAAAAGGTTACGTCTACTACCCAAGAGTGGTGGCGAAAAATGCCTGCGGCGCAAGCACTCCTTCCAACTACCTGACAGTCAGATTACCACGCTGACGTAAACGCAAAGAACCCGGCTCACGCCGGGTTCTTTTTGCCTGCACAAGAAGTTGTTTAAGGCGCTAACGCGCCAAAAGCTCCGCAAACTGCCCTGCTCCCAGCGCCGCCCCGACGATCGCTAATGCAATAATAAATCGGGCTAAAGCAGGCGCAACGCCATCCGCAGTCTGGAAACGGTCCCAAAGTCCGAGGCGCTTTTGCCGCTTACGTTCAGAACCCGGCAGCAGCACCGAATATTTCGCAGGCGCCCGGGAAGGCTTCGGAGCCTCTCCGATTTGCTCTCCGTCTCTCAGGCTTTGCGCCACTTTGGCCTCCGTTAACAACAACTGCTCCAACGCTGCATGTCTGAGCGCAGAAAAGCAGCCAGCGGCGCTGTTTATCCAGCTATCAATGGCTTGCATCCATTCATTGATATTGTTCTTGCTGGGCGGCGGCAACTTGAATTCGCCAAACGCCTCACTCCAGCTGGACAAGCCAAGTTTTTCACTCAATGTGGCGTCCAGAGTCACCTCCACCGCCACCGCGAAATCAAGGCGCAGAATTTGATACACCTCTTCCGCCACGACTAACAAACGCTTCAATTCACGGGAGCTGACATTGCGGTCCGCAGTGATGACTGCGACCACATTGGCCAACAATCCCTGCGCATCCCTTAAATTCGCCTCCGAGTGATCAGCGTAATGCAACATCGCCGCCAAGCCTGTCAGATAGGCATCCCAGCCCCCTGCAAGGGATTTAGCCGCTGCGCGAAACACGCTGCGGCAACGGCGGTCATGGCGGCAAATCTGTTCACGGGCGTCTCGAACTTCTTTATCCAGCTCGGCAATAACATCCGGCAGCTCCGCCCTCTTCAGCTCCTGCCCGCGATGACGAATAACGCCGCCAGGAGCAGTGAAAATTTTGTCGTATACCGCCTGCAGCGAAACCCGTTCCTCTTCCAGATTACGCAAACGCTCCAGGTCCGCCGTCAAGGTTTCTGGATACAGGGCCGCCAATTCAGTACTGATGGCGTTCGTAATAGGTTTCTTGTCATATAAATCGTCAACTGTCTCGGCGCTACGCACGACTGAACGTCCCAGATAAGCGCCCCGGTATGCAGGATTCAGATACGCCCGGTCAAACTGGCTGTCCAGCTTCAACAGAGACTCTTGAATATCCGCCGGCTCCGCCTCCTTTTCCAGACGAATCAGGTGAGCGCTCATTTGCGCTTTCATCGCCGCAGGGTCGGAAAATAGTTCCCAGGCCGAGCGTTCATCCAAAGGCGCCGCCACATAGACACGCTTGGCGTTGCTCTCCCTTTCCGAGTTCTCCGGGTGCGTCGCCCACATACGAGGCGGTTGCGCCAAAGCGGATTTAAAAACCCGATGCGCTTCCGGATTCGCTTCTGGCAACAAAGGGGCGCAGCCATAGTCGGGTTTGTCCAGAATCTTACCAATGCTTTCTATGACGCGACTTTGCACAGCGAAAATATCCTGTACCCCGCGCTTCTCGCTCAACTCCCCACCGACAAAATGCAAGGCGCGATCCCAGGCCTCATCCGCCGCCTGCAAACGATGCAGCGCGTGCACCAGGGCGTCGCTGCCGGTCAAAGACACCGCCACCAGATCCGCCTGTAATTCCATTTCCCGCGATAGCGCACGCTGCGCCATCACCACCAGACTGAACACCGTGTCCAACAGGGATCGTATGGACCACACGATCAAAGACAACAGCCAGCCGATCCAGGCTATGCGTAAATCGAATCGAGACAGCCCGCGCAGAAAGTTATCGAACATATCCCGTTCAGCGATGATGTAGGCGGCAATTTGATGCGCCACGTAAACCCATCGTCCCACCGCCATCGACCGCTGGGCGAAGTGCCCGAACTCATGAGCCAGGACGGCTTTCATCTCACCCAAAGTCAGTACGTTCACCAGTCCGAGACCGATCTCCAGATTTTTCTTGGAGGGGAAGATCAGGTTGAGGATCGACAGGTCGTAGAATACGGCGGCATTGACCCGTGGCGACAAAAAGACGCGATGCGGTCTCGGCGCCCCCGCCTCGTCCGCCAGCCGATATAAAAATTCGAAGAGCCTGGGCTCTTGATCCGGCTTGATTTCAATATCGCCGGACTCATGTCCATGTTTAACAAAAAACAACGCCTTCAACAGAAATAGAGCCAGAAATGCGGCAAGAGCGCCCGCGATCGCGTTAAACAACACCTCATCCCCACCCAGATAGGCGGCGTATAACCGTTTACCGGCTATCCAGCTGAACCAGCCCGCCAGAAAGAAGTAGAGTGTGACAAACAAAGCCAGCCCGGCCATGGCGAGCCAGGCCTTCTGCTTATAGCCCGCAGTGGGGCGAGTTAGATTCTCAGGAACTGAGGCGGGACCAGCGGGATACATATTTTCCATTCACTTTGCTCCAACAAAGTTTTTACAACAGGACGGGGACAGGATTCCCCTGATGACCGAAGGCGGACTTGCGATAGCTTTCTTGCGACTGGCGCTGGCGAACAATCCCTTGCATTAATTTTGGATTTCGAATGGCTGGCGTATACGCAAAATCTATGGCGAAGCCGACCACCTAATATAGTCGATAGGTTCTTTTTTCGCCATTTTTATTACAGATCCCCTTTTTTCAAACACTTAGGAGCCCTTAAATCAAGGTGAGAAAATATCGCATAAACCCTGCTTTTATCTGCACCAATTAATTTCGGCGTTTCACAATACGGGTGCATACTTATACGTTTCATGCATGAGACGTGTCGAAATTTCGATTGTCTGATTCATAGGCGAGCCATTAGTCTGCTTATCTCATGATGCAGTACTCGCTTCTAACGACCATGTATCATTTCTTTAGGGATAACCTGAATCAACGCTAACTTGATTTAACGCCTTCTAATGCTGACCTGTCGGCAGTAGACGCGGCTGGTGGCTCCAGGACGGATATTTCCGGTCGCTCATAATAAACAGTCATTCCCAACAAAGAAGGAAGACGAAACAATGAAAAAGACTCTTGGTATCATTGCCGGGGCAGTTCTGTCACTAGGCCTGGTAAACGCTAACGCCGCGACACTCAAGCTCGCGCTGGACGCAGACCCCGTTTCACTCGACCCTCATGAACAACTTTCCGGCGGCACCTTGCAGCTGTCTCATTGGTTGTTCGATCCTCTGATTCGTTGGACCAAAGACCTCACATTCGAACCGCGCCTGGCGGAAAAATGGGAGAGAGTCGACGACCTGACCATGCGCTTCCACCTGCGCAAAGACGTTAAGTTCCACTCCGGAAACACATTCACCGCCAAAGATGTGAAGTGGACTTTCGATCGTCTGAAACAGTCTCCAGACTTCAAGGGAATCTTCGAGCCATTCGCGGACGTTAAAATTGTTGACGACTACACCATCGATCTGGTGACCAAAGAGCCTTTTCCACTGGTGCTGAACAACGCGACCTATCTGTTCCCGATGGACAGCGCTTTCTACAGCGGCACGGACGACAACGGCCAGCCAAAAGACCTGCTGGTCAAGCACGGCAACTCTTTCGCCTCACGCAAAGCCTCCGGCACCGGACCTTTCACTGTGTCCTACCGCGAACAGGGCGTAAAAGTTGAATTCGCCCGCTACCCAGGCTACTGGGACACCAAGTCTCCCGGTAACGTCGACAAAATGATCCTGACGCCTATCAAAGAAGACCCGACTCGCGTCGCGGCGCTGCTTTCCGGCGACGTGGATTATATCGCGCCAGTACCGCCGACCGACCTTAAGCGCATTGAGTCCGACAAAAACTCCAAGCTGGTCACCATGAGCGGCACTCGCATCATCACTTTCCAGATGAACCAGAATCGTCGTGCAGAATTCAAGGACCCTCGCGTCCGTCTGGCGATCAACTATGCGATCAACCAGGAAGCTATCAGCGAAAAAATCATGAAAGGCTTCTCCACGCCAGCCGCTCAGTTAAGCCCGAAAGGCTACCTGGGTTACAACGCGGACCTGAAGCCTCGCTTTGACCTGAAAAAGGCCAAAGAGCTGATGAAAGAAGCCGGTTACGAAAAAGGGTTCTCCATCACCATGATGGCGCCGAACAACCGCTACGTGAACGACGAGAAAATCGCGCAGGCCGCCGCCGCCATGTTGGCGAAAATCAACATCAAAGTGGACCTGAAAACCCTGCCGAAAGCGCAATACTGGCCTGAGTTCGATGCTCGCTCCGCGGACATCATGATGATCGGCTGGCACTCTGACACCGAGGACTCCAACAACTTCTATGAGTTCCTGGTGATGTGTCCAAATACCGAGACTGGCGCAGGACAGTACAACAGCGGTAACTACTGCAACCCGAAAGTGGATGAAATGGTGAAAGAGGCCAACAAGGTCACTGACGCCAAGAAACGCGCGGAAATCATGCAGAGCATTGAGAAGACTCTGTACGACGAAGGCGCCTTTATCCCGCTGCACTGGCAGGACCTGGCCTGGGCCTCCAAAAAGAATGTCGGCGCCGAAGAAGTGTTGAACGTTATGGACTTCCCGTACTTCGGCGACTTGGTGATTAAGTAAGCTAACCAAGCTTGATTAATCCGCCATTCAGGCAAAGAATCAGAGCCAGATTCTGGAGGGGATCGGACAGCAGTGATGGGACTGCTGTCCGAAGGGAAAGAATCTGGCTCTCCTTTTAACGCCTTAGGTATCTATTAGATGTTGGCATTTTTAATTCGCAGAATCGCTCAGGCTGCGGTGGTGATGTTCGTCATCAGCCTGATCAGCTTCTCCATTCAAGACAATCTTGGCGACCCACTTCGTGAACTGGTGGGACAAGCCGTATCAGAACAAGAACGTAACGCTCTGCGGGAAGAAATGGGACTCAATGACCCCTTCCTTACCCAGTACTGGCGTTTCGCAAAAAAAGCCGTTCAGGGAGATCTTGGCGACTCTTACTTTTTTAAAGAGCCCGCCTTGCAGGTTATCCTCAAAAAACTTTCCGCCACCCTGGAACTGGTATTCGGCGCTACGCTGATCATCGTCCTTTTGTCGGTGCCGCTCGGCGTGTTTTCAGCCATTCGACCGCACCACTGGTTTTCAAAACTGGTGATGGGGGTCAGTATTATCGGGATATCCATACCAGTATTCCTCACAGCCATCCTGTTAATGTACGTCTTCGCCATAGAATTGGGGCTAATGCCCTCATTCGGACGCGGCGAGCTGGTCCATGTGTTCGGCTATTGGGACTCTGGCTTCTTTACCTGGGATGGCATCAAGCACTTGATTCTTCCCTCAATTGCTCTGTCTTCCATCATGCTGCCATTATTTATCCGCCTCATCCGGTCGGAAATGATGGAAGTGCTGGAATCAGAATACGTCCGTTACGCCTGGGCGAAAGGCCTGAATCCGAAACGTATCTACTTTCTGCATGCGCTAAAAAACACCATGCTGCCCGTCATTACCGTCGGCGGCGTGCAAATAGGCACCATGGTCGCTTATACGATATTGACCGAAACGGTTTTCCAATGGCCTGGTATGGGCTTCCTGTTTCTGGAAGCGGTGAACCGCGTCGATACGCCTTTAATCGTGGCCTATCTGATTGTCGTCGGCGCCATCTTCGTGATTACCAACACTATCGTGGACCTGATTTACGGACTGGTTAACCCAACCGTAAAACTGGCCGGTAAGCAATAGCATCAGGAAGGAGAGTAACCCTCATGCAATCAAACGTAAAAGCTTCACCGAGCCGATGGGCGCAGTTTAAAGACTCTCACTTTTGGCACAGCTTTAAGAAAGACAAGATCGCCATCGTCAGTTTCACGATATTCGCGCTGATTTTGTCCGCGAGCCTGCTGGCGCCTGTATTGGCGCCCTTTGACCCCTACGACCTCACTCAGGTCGACATTATGGATGCGGAAATCCCGCCAAACTGGCAGGAGAACGGAGACGAGCGTTTTGTGTTCGGAACCGACGCGCAAGGGCGCGATATGTGGAGCACCATTCTCTACGGCACCCGCATCTCATTGATGATCGGCGTCTGCGCAGTATTGCTGCAAGCGTTCCTGGGCATCGTCATTGGTCTGATCGCCGGCTATTTCGGCGGCAAGGTCGACAACTTCCTGATGCGTCTGGCGGACATCCAGCTATCGTTCTCCACGTTGATGGTGGCGATTATTGTCCTGGCTGTATTCCAGGCCGCATTTGGCGCAGAGCTGTACCAGGAGCTGGCGCTGTTCATGCTGATTATGGTTATCGGTATCGCCGAATGGCCTCAGTACGCCCGAACTGTTCGCGCCACCGTATTGGCTGAACGTAAGAAAGAGTATGTGGACGCCGCCAGAGTCATCGGCCTGCGCTCCAATCGCATCATGTTCCGCCATATTCTGCCGAACACGTTGTCGCCAGTATTGGTCATCTCCACAGTGCAGATCGCCAACGCCATTATCTCGGAAGCATCCTTGTCCTTCCTTGGATTGGGCATGCCGCCTTCGAAACCGTCTCTCGGCTCCCTGATTTCCAGCGGATTTGAGTTTATTTTCTCGGGCTCCTGGTGGATCACCATCATTCCCGGCATCGTGCTGATCTGTCTTGTCCTGGTGGTGAACCTGCTGGGCGACTGGATGCGCGACGTTCTCAATCCCAAGCTTTACAAGGGCTGATCCATGGCGCTATTAGAAGTTAAAAACCTGGAAGTAAAATTTGGATTGCGCAGCGGCGCCGTTACCGCCCTGCGGGACATCAGCTTCACCGTTGACCGCGGCCAACGCCTGGGCATTGTGGGCGAATCCGGCGCAGGTAAATCCGTCGCCGCGTTCTCCATACTCAACTTGCTGAGCCGCCCCGGCTATATCTCCAGCGGAGAGATCAATTTCGACGGAAAAAACCTGTTGAAGATGTCTTCCGACCAACTGCGCAACGTGCGCGGCAATCGCATCAGCATGATCTTTCAGGACCCCATGATGACCCTGAACCCCGTGCTGACAGTTGGCGCTCAGATGGTTGAATGTCTGCAGGCGCACACGCGGGTGTCCAAAGAAGACGCGAGAAAAATCGCCCTGGAAAAGCTCAAGCTTGTACAGATTCCTTCTCCGGAAAAACGCCTGGACCAATATCCTCATGAGCTTTCCGGTGGTATGAAGCAACGCATCATTATCGCCATCGCTCTATTGCTGAATCCAGACATCATCATCGCCGATGAACCTACAACCGCTCTGGACGTCACCATCCAGGCGGAGATCATGGATCTGCTGCTGGAACTGTGCACAAGCCAGAACCTGGGTCTGATCCTGATCACTCACGATCTGGGCGTTGTATCCCAGGTCACGCAACAGATGATCGTCATGTACGCAGGAAAAATAATCGAGCAAGGCCCGACCAAGGAAATCATCAATGACGCACAGCATCCCTACACGCAAGGCCTGATCAACGCCTTACCGCAGCAGGGCGTGCCTGGAGAACGTCTATACCAGATTCCCGGAGCGATGCCTCCGCTGCAACGCATTCCCAAAGGATGCGCCTTCCATCCTCGTTGCACCTATGCGCAAGAGCGATGCGAGAAGGAACAGCCGGACTTTACTATATCCGGTGGTTGCCGCGTGGCATGCCATATGGTGGAGGACATGATCAAACAGGCTAACGTCCCCGCTTCCGAAGAGAAATAGAATTACAAGAGTCCGGTCTTATGACAGCATTGGTGAATATCAAAAACTTATACAAAAAGTTTCCGATACATGGCGACTGGTTGGATCAAATCAGTTTCGCCAACGGCCGCTTCCACATGAAGCGCGAGTACGTGCACGCCATTAACGGTGTTTCTCTGGATGTGCAAAAAGGCGAAGCGCTATGCGTAGTCGGCGAGTCCGGCTGCGGAAAGTCCACGGTCGCACGCGTCGTAATGGGGCTTCTTTCTCCCAGCGGCGGTGAAATTTGCTACGAAGGCAAGCGTATAGACCACTTGTCGTCCAACGCAATGATGCCGTACCGCCGCAAGATGCAGATGATCTTTCAGAATCCGTATGCATCGCTGAATCCACGCATGACCATCAAGCAAACGCTTGAGGAGCCAATTCGCTGGCACCAGCCCAAACTCGCCACCGGAGAGTTGAAGGACAAAGTGGCGGAAGTCATGAAGTCAGTGGGCGTTGACCCTTCCTGGGGCGAACGCTTCCCTCATGAGTTCTCCGGCGGTCAGCGTCAGCGTATCAGTATTGCGCGCGCACTGATTGTAGACCCCGAGTTTATTGTCGCCGACGAACCTATTTCCGCACTGGACGTATCAATTCAGGCGCAGGTATTAAACCTGCTGATGGACGCCCAGGAACAACGCGGCCTCACCTATTTGTTCATCACCCACGACTTGTCCGTCGTTGAGCATTTCGGCACCCGCGTCGCGGTCATGTATCTGGGCTCCCTCTGCGAAGTCACTACGGCTCGCAAACTGTTCGCGGCGCCCCGGCATCCTTACACCCAAGCCCTGCTCAGCGCTATTCCACGATTGGAAGACGAAAAGCCTGAATTTATCCGCCTCAAAGGTGAAGTGCCCACCCCGGTAAATCTACCCTCAGGCTGTGTTTTTCACGGCCGCTGCCCTCACGCCAACGATCGCTGCAAACGTGAAGTCCCCGTATTAAGGGAGGTAGACGGAACACAGGTGGCATGTCATGCTGTTGAAGAAGGCCGGCTAGATTAGCCGGCTTTTTCAACCCACCCTAACAATAAAATCATAGCGGACTGTAGATCTGTGGAAATTCGTTGGCTTGAAGACTTCATAGCTCTCGCTAAAACCCGGCACTTTTCACGCGCCGCAGACGAGCAGAATGTGACGCAGCCGACATTTAGCCGTCGGATAAAACTTCTGGAAGAAGAAATGGGCGTACAGCTGGTGGACAGGAATACCCTGCCTCTTTCGCTGACGCCAGCGGGTGAACTGTTTCTTGACGCCGCTGACAAAATCACCCGCATCCTCAGGGATACACGGGAAGAATGCCACGCGATTCGTGAAGAACAATCAAGCCGACTGGTTTTTGCAACGACGCAAACGCTTTACCTTTCTTTTTATAAAGCGTGGCTGGAGCCGTTCAGTCGCTCGCTGGATATTGCACTGGACTTGAATCTCCACTCAACAGCATGGACTGTCCGCGATTTTTCCCACGCATTGATGGAACAGCAGTGCGATATCATGCTGTGTTACTGGCACCCCAGTATTGAACTACTGGCGGATGCATCGCCCAATGTATTTGAATATGTAAAGATCGCTAGTGAACGGCTGTTGCCATGCAGCTCCGTGGATGAGTCAGGCGCCCCCAAGTTCGTATTACCCGGACACAAAAGAAGGCCCATTCCCTTTATCGACTACCACGATAACGCCTTTCTCAAGCCGGTTGTTCATCATACGATCACCCACGCACAGAACGATTTACACTTGGTGACCGTCAACAAGAACTTCCACTCTGTCAGCGTTAAAGCCATGATCCGGGAAGGTTTCGGCGTAGGCTGGATACCATTCAGGCTGGCGCAGGAAAGCATTCGCTACGGCAGAATGAAACCTGCTGGAGATGAGAGATATTACACTGACTTGGAAGTACGCTTTTATCGCAAGAGAGATAACAAGCACCCCAGCTTGGAGAAGCTGTGGAATAAATTGAAGGAACATACGGAAGCCAACGTGAGCGTAGTTTAGCTTCCGTAGACCCTGTCAATATACAGAGCTCAGCTATTGCTGCGAAACCTGATAACCCTGTTTTTGCAGCAAGTCCACAACACTGCCAGGCCCCACCAAGTGGCCTGCGCCAACCACGACAAAGCAGATCTCTCTGTTTTGCAAACAGTTCTCCACCGACTTCGCCATTTTTGGATTACGGCCGTCAAACATCAGTTCGTAGACAGGTTTGGCGGCAGGCGTTTCTTTCAAAGGGTCGCTGATCGCCAGTCGATACATCGCCTCCGCATCCCCTTTTCTCCACGCAGTCGCCATTTCACCCCAAATCTTCTCATACTCGTCCATTTTGGACAGCTCTTCCCGAGTGGCCTCCTCTACCTCAGGCAGACTCATCACCAACTCCATTTGCTCCTGAAAAGATTCTATCTCGCGAATAGGCTTACTGCCTCTCGCCTGACTCATGAAGTAGAAATCGATGCCTCTATCCTGCGAATAGCCCAAGCGCATTGCTTCCAGAGCCGCCAGGGTCAATTCGATGAAACCAATACGCTGGCGCTCAATCGCCAGCAATGGAATCTGATGCAGGCTGAGTCGCTCTTTAAGCAACTTTATAGTTTCTGGAGACAGGTGATCATGAATGGTTTCGCCGTTGGGATAAAACGCCGTACGTTGAATGATTTCCTGTTGCTTCTCTGGCGATATCGCCTTTTCATCCATTTCCACAACCAATACATCGCTGCGTTTGAAGGCATCCATAATCTGGCGACGCATGGGGTAAAACTCGTCGGATCCGAAGTGGATAGCGCCGAGCAGATAAGCCGTCCCGCCACCGGACTCCACTCTCCAGAATAATCCTTTATCCTCAGCAGCCTGGGCGCTGACAACCATCCACTGCAAAACGATAAAGCACAGAACGCGCTTCAGCATGACATGCATTTTAGCTCCTTGATGCGATAGTAATCCGAAGGCCAACACAATCGTCGCCTCAACAGCGACTAGCATAACAGTAGAACTTTTGAGGTAAAGGTAAATTGTCTGGCAAAAAGGAGGGGGAGATTTAAGAGAGGGGAAGTAAAAAAGGCCGGGCTTTATCCATTGCAGACAGGCTTCCGGCCTAGATCCATTCCAGCGCGCTCCGCGCCAGTGGTTATTTAAAGGTTTTGGACAATGTTTTGGACGATTCGCTCTCTAATCCGTTCACATCAACCGCCGTTACAGCGAATGAATTGTAGCCAGCTGGAAGATTCGACAACTCAATGCTGGTTTGCGATGGGTTGCTTATCTGAATCACCTTTTCGTAATTTTCATCTGGAACGCGATGGTAAATGCGGAACCCTTTCAACTCAGCTTTAGCCAGACCATCGCCATTTTCACGAGTAGTTGGAATATTCCAGGCAATCTTCACTTTACGCACTGGCTTGGATGAAACTTTAAGGCTGGCGCGATTACTGGTGACGCTGCTTACATCATTGCTAACCACTACATCGTAGTTACCACTGCTGCTTAAAGTCAGACCTTTAAGCGCCAACGAGCTTTGAGTTGCGTTAGGCAGATTGACGCCATTCTTGCGCCATTGATAGCGAATGGGGTCCGTCCCCGTCGCAGAGACATTCAACGTCACGGACTCTGACACATATGCGCTGGCCGATGTGGGCTGTATGGAAATCTTAACTGGCGTGGAATCGCCCAGCGCCGCCCGCTTGGCGAACTCTGAAGACTGCTGACTAATTTGAGACAGCAATGACTGCACCGACTTGTTGCGAGTCATCGCCTCTAAGTCTGTGGAGATAGCAGACGCCTCATTAAATAAAACATTCAACGTCACCAGGGACTGAGTATTAAAGTCGCTAGGAGGTAACTCGCCAGACTGAGTGTATGACTTAACCGCATCGCCCATCACTTTTGCGATAGACATACCTTGACGCTGCGCCAGCCCTGCAAAAGCCGCATTAACCACACTGGCCCGCATATATTCGATTCCCACATCAGCGCCCGCTGCATCGCTATTCGAAATAGCAACCAAGTCCACTGGGCGCTTATCAATGAGTCCGGCCTGAATTCCTAAGGATTTCGCCAAATCCGTTTTCGCCTTACTCCAGGAAGCGGAGGTTAAGCCTTTGCTACTCTTGTGAGACAAGGCGACCGCCAAGTGAGTCAAAGCGGAAATATTCAAAACCGCTTTATCGGCTGTCGGAAGCGGCAAGTATGAATCGAGAACAAACCCTTCCGATAATGACATCACATCACCAAAGGACGTTCCCTGACCGGACGCATTCAGCCCGCAGCCAGCGGTGGCGTCGCAGGTCATACGCGTACTCTCGTTGGAGGTCGCCTCAATCAGATAGCCGCCCGCTACCGGATTTTTAATAATCAGCTCGTAGCTCCCATCGGCGTTGGTCAACGTAAGCGCAGCGGGGTTTTGAAAATCCGCATCATTCGCCGCGCCTTTCGCTACAACAGGGAACGCCGCCACCAAGGCGTTTTTCAGCGTCCCTTTCATCACATAACCACTAACCATCAACGAACGTTCTGGCTCAGCTGGCGCGCCATCGTCGGACGAAGCATCATCGCCAGGCTGTGTGGGAGTCGCGGGGTCAGAAGGCGTAGCAGGATCTGTGGGTGTAGCAGGGTCCGCAGGCGTATCTGGCTGAGAAGGGTTGGTTGAACCGCTTCCTCCGCCATCAGGAGTTGAAGGCGTCGTAGAACCAGTATCTGAAGATCCTGAATCGACGCCAGAATCATTGTTTGTGGCGCCATTGGAGCCAGAGCCGTTTTGCGTTGGGGCGGACGTATCCACTGGGGCGCTGTTGGACTGTCCGCTATTTTGCGCAGACTTGTCCCCATTGGAGTCATGTTCGTTACAGGCTGCCAATCCCAAAGCGACAGCAAAGCATCCTGCCATTAGCAGCACACGGCGGTGAAAAGTATAGGAGATCATTGTGTGTCGTTCTCTATTAGTCGCACGGTAAGGATACTGATCACAGCCAAATCCACCATTGGCCGTTAGGCCTATTTACCAAAACCGCACGCAATCCATTTGGACGATTTTTATCCAAAGACAACACGTTGATTGCGTTAAGGAAAACACTTGAGGCCAGAAAAGCGGGGCAGTATAAATTTCAGCAGCGTATAAAGAAAGAGGGTGGTAATATTGCGCCGCCCGACTTGCATGCCGCAATGGATGCATTTACCCTGAGCATATCTGTATATTTTTCAACCAAAATCAATTTCACTTATTGTATACATTGCATGCTGCAAGCAAATGTGATCAGCCTGCCGCAAAACGTAAATCGGCACAAACATACGCATTACCAACTAGTGCTGGGTCTAACCGGCACTGCAGAGATCGATATGTGCGGTCTCGCAGCTCGTTTGGACGTCAGTCACGCCTGCATCGTGCCGACCGATACATTCCATGACTTTTATGGCCGTCCTCGCAACCATGTCTTAGTCATTGACTTAGATCAGGACTATCCTGCCTTTCTCGACTCCCATCACCCCGACTATGACCTTTTAAACCCTATGTTTGAAAGGCCGCAGCTGGTAACGCTGGACCGTGGACTGCAGCAACTGACGCAGGTGTCTATTCAGGAAATCCAGTGGGCGCAGGATGATCGCGCCCTGCGTCACCATTTGGCGTGCAGCATTATCCGCTGCCTAAGCCGAAGAATTTCGCCTAGCGTAAAACGGCAAAAATCTCCCGTGCTCGACATGCACCGGATCGATCAGTTCATCTATAAGCATCTGCATGAGCGCATCTGTATTTCAGACCTCGCCGGCAGTATTTGCGTGAGTGAACGTCACTTCCACGAACTCTTCAAACAGGCGACCAACCAGACGCCCCATCAATATGTCATCCGGGCGCGCCTGGATTACGCCAAGCGCTTGATGCTGGAAACTAATTTGTCTATTGCGGAAATCAGCCAAAAGTGCGGATTTTCCAGCCAGAGCGCACTGACCAACTGCATGCGCAAGCATGACGGGCTAACCCCCAAACAGGTGCAAAAACGCAGTCAGCAATCCGACAGGATGTAAATGCGACAGGTCAATTTTTGATTATTGCAGTTCTGTAAAGCACAGCTTTTTGCAAAATCCATGCAGTTTTTTGTAAGACCTGAACGATAGCAAAACATTACATTCTGTCCATTCGCCCCGTCTCAGGCCGTTGTCGTTCTTTTGAACAAATTAAACGACAGCGGATCAGGCCGGGCCGGCTCCTTTCAAAAGCCGGATCTTTACAGACAATAACGCCAATTATCGCGGTTCTGGAGTACTCCGTATGTTTAAAGCTTCATCCGTACTTTCGCCCGACATCCAAGCTGTTAGCCTGGACTCGCTGTGGACGGCGATAACCCAAAATTACGCCGTTGACGAAGCGGCTTATCTTGAAGAACTAATGGCTCTGGCGACGCCCGGAACTGATGAGTTAAGAGCCATCACCCAAGGCGCCACCAAGCTGATTGAAGATGTCCGCGCCCAGGACGACTCCGTACACATGGTCGACGCCCTGTTGCAGGAATACAGCCTGGATACACAGGAAGGCGTGTTGCTGATGTGTCTGGCGGAAGCTCTGATGCGCATCCCCGACAAAGCCACCGCAGACGCACTGATACGCGACAAAATGTCCGCGGCGCAGTGGGAAAAGCACATGGGCAAGAGCGAATCCACGCTCGTCAACGCCTCTACCTGGGGTCTGCTGCTAACCGGGAAAGTCGTCAAGCTTGACCGCAATATCGACGGCACGCCCGCCAATGTTCTCAAACGCCTGATCAACAAGTGCGGCGAACCCGTCATCCGCAGCGCCATGAACCAGGCCATGAAAATCATGGGCAAGCAGTTCGTTTTAGGCCGCGACATTAGCGAAGCATTGCAAAATGGTCGCAAATACCGCGACAAAGGCTATAGCTACTCTTTCGACATGCTGGGCGAAGCCGCTCTTACTGCAGAAGACGCAGAGCGCTACTTCCAGTCGTACATAAAAGCGATTGAGACTGTTGGAGCCGATCAATACGACAACCGCCCAGGCGCTTCCAGCATATCCATCAAGTTATCCGCGCTGCATCCCCGTTACGAACAAGCCCACCAAGACCGTGTACTTACAGAAATGTACGAGAAGGTTTTGTTACTGGTGCGCGCTGCTCGTGAGCGCAACGTCAGCCTGACCATCGATGCGGAGGAAATGGATCGCCTGGAGCTGTCCCTGCGTCTTTTCGAGAAACTATACCGCTCACCTGACAGCCGCGGCTGGGGAGAGTTCGGTCTGGTTGTGCAAGCATATTCCAAACGCGCACTTCCAGTTCTGTGCTGGCTTACAGCGCTGGCGGCGGAACAAGGCGACCGTATCCCCGTGCGCCTGGTGAAAGGCGCATACTGGGATAGCGAAATCAAACTTTGCCAGCAACGCGGCTTGCCCAGCTACCCTGTTTACACTCGCAAAGAAAGCACCGACGTTTCTTATCTGGCTTGCGCCCGATTCCTGTTCAGCGAATACGCGCGCAACCATATCTACCCGCAGTTCGCCACTCACAACGCGCACACTGTCGCGTCCGTGCAGGCCCTCGCGGAGAAGAGCGACCGCCCTTTCGAATTCCAGCGCCTTCACGGCATGGGCGACGCGCTGTACAACGCGCTACTAGCCAAGCAGAAGCGCACTGTGCGTATTTACGCACCAGTCGGCGCTCATAAAGACTTGCTGCCCTATTTAGTTCGTCGATTGCTGGAGAATGGAGCCAACTCCTCTTTCGTACACCGTCTGGTGGATGCAGAAACGCCCATCGACAGCTTGGTGCAGCACCCGGTGCATGAGTTGACCCGGTATTCATCGCTGGCCAACCACCGCATCCCGCTGCCTGCACAGATATTCGGCAACCGTATTAACTCTATGGGAGTGAACCTGTTCGTGGAAAATCAATATTCGCCGTTAGAAAAACAATTGAGAGCCTGGGATCAGCACCAGTGGAAAGCCTGTCCCGTTATTAACGGAGAACATCGCACTCTGGCCGCGCCGAATCAGGTACTGAGTCCTTACGATCAGACCCAATCCGCCGGCACGGTTTACTGGAGCCAGTCCAACGACGTCGACGACGCACTCTCAGCCGCTTACGCAGGTTTCGAGAAATGGAATAACACTCCCGTTGAAAAGCGCGCGCAAAGTCTGGAAAAGCTGGCTGACCTGATGGAAGCCGGCATGCCTGAGCTGATGGCGCTTTGCTGCCGCGAAGCAGGCAAGACGCTGCAAGACAGCATCGACGAAGTTCGCGAAGCGGTCGATTTCTGCCGCTATTACGCAGAACAGGCGCGCAAACACTTCAGCAAGCCCAATGTATTGCCTGGACCCACTGGCGAATCCAACGAACTATATCTGGAAGGCAAAGGCGTATTCGTCTGTATCAGCCCCTGGAACTTCCCGTTGGCGATTTTCATTGGTCAGGTCACCGCCGCTCTGGCGGCGGGCAACGCTGTAATCGCCAAGCCTGCGGAGCAAACCAGCCTGATCGCGGCGCGCGCCATTGATATGATGCTGGAAGCTGGCGTCGCCAAAGAAGCGATCCAGTTCCTGCCCGGCGATGGAGCCCAATTGGGCCCGCAATTGCTGAGCGACAATCGCGTATGTGGCGTTGCTTTCACTGGCTCGACTCAGACTGCGCATATTATCAACCGCAGCTTGGCCGCCCGCGACGGCGCTATCGCCACCTTGATCGCAGAAACCGGCGGCCAGAACGCCATGATCGTGGACAGCACCGCATTACCTGAACAGGTAGTCAAAGATGTTGTACAATCCGCCTTCGCCAGTGCGGGGCAGCGTTGTTCCGCACTACGCGTACTGTTCGTGCAGAAAGACATCGCAGACGGAATTCTGGAACTGCTATCAGGCGCGCTGAAAGAACTCAAGGTGGATCACCCGAAACACTTGAGCACCGACGTGGGTCCAGTTATTGATGCAGAAGCGCAAGCAGGCCTGTTGAAGCACATCGAAGAGATGAAAGCTAACTCTCGCTGGAGCGCTGAAGCGATTCTTCCCGGCGATCACAACAAAGGCTTCTTTGTTAACCCAAGCGCGTTTGAAATCGGCTCTATCAGTGAGCTGAGCAAAGAGCACTTCGGACCGATCCTGCATATTGTTCGCTTTGCTGCGGAAGACCTGGACAAGGTCATCGACAGCATCAACAACACTGGTTTCGGATTGACGCTGGGCATTCACAGCCGGAATGAAACCACCGCCGCTCATATCGAGAAGCGAGTGAAAGTAGGCAACACCTACATCAACCGCAACCAGATAGGCGCAGTGGTCGGCGTTCAACCTTTCGGCGGTCACGGTCTTTCCGGCACCGGCCCGAAAGCGGGCGGCCCTCACTATCTGCTGCGTTTCGCCAATGAGCGGACGCGCACCATTAACACGACAGCCGTCGGCGGTAACGCAACTCTGCTGTCGCTGGGCGTAGAGCACATTTAATCCCGCTCAGCGCCGCACTCATAGCGGGCGTCCTGCGTACGCCCGCGTTCATAGAACAATTAAAAAACAAGCAGGAGTAACCTAGCATGATTGAAAATCAATTTGCTGTGGGAATGACTTTCTTAGTATATCTGTTAGGGATGCTGGGTATTGGAGTTTGGTCATACTTACGCACTAAGAACCTCTCCGATTATATTTTAGGCGGACGTAGTCTCGGCCCATTTCCATCCGCGTTAAGCGCCGGCGCTTCCGATATGAGCGGATGGTTGCTGTTGGGCCTGCCTGGTTATGCATACGTCGCGGGTTATGAAGCCGCCTGGATCGCGATTGGTCTGCTGGCCGGCACTTGGCTGAACTGGCTTATCGTTGCGCGCCGTCTACGTGTTTACAGTAAAGCAGCCAACGACTCTCTGACTCTGCCCGAGTTTTTCGAAAACCGTTTTGAAGACAGCAGCCGCCTTCTGCGGGTGATCTCCGCTTTCTTCATCCTGTTGTTCTTCCTGTTCTACACCAGCTCCGGTTTAGTAGCAGGCGGCAAACTGTTCGCAACCGTGTTTGGTCTGGACTACAACTGGGCGGTATTCGCTGGCGTATTGGCCGTTGTGTCCTACACGCTTTTTGGCGGCTTCCTGGCGGTTTCCTGGACTGACGTGGTGCAGGGTCTGTTGATGGCGGCGGCGCTGATTATCGTGCCGGTTATCGCAATTAACGCAGACGGTGGCTGGAGTGCAGCCAACGCAGCCATGGCGGCCAAGAATCCGGAGATGCTGAACGTATGGACCAGCGTAAAAGGCGAACCTCTGGGCCTGATCGCCATTCTGTCACTACTTGGCTGGGGCTTGGGCTACTTCGGACAACCGCATATCCTGGCTCGTTTTAAAGCCATCCGCTCGGAAAACGACATCCCTATGGCGCGTCGTATCGCCGTGTCCTGGACCGCTCTGACGCTGATTGGCGCTCTCGCCTGTGGCTTCGCTGCGATTTCTTACTTCGAAAACCCGCTGGAAGACTCTGAAAAAGCCTTCATGCTGCTGATCAACGCCCTGTTCAACCCAGTCGTAGCTGGCATTCTGTTAGCCGCCATTCTGGCTGCTGTGATGAGCACCGCGGATTCCCAGCTGCTGGTTTCATCTTCCGCTCTGGCTGAAGATTTCTATAAGGCGCTGTTCCGTAAAGACGCCAGCCAGCAGGAGCTGGTTAACGTAGGACGTCTGGCGGTCGTAATTATCGCCGTCATCGCTGCGCTGATCGCCCTGAACCCTGAAAGCAAGGTACTGGGCATGGTGAGCTACGCATGGGCGGGCTTTGGCGCCGCGTTCGGACCTGCGCTGATTCTGGCTCTGTTCTGGAAGCGCATGAACCGCAACGGCGCTCTTGCCGGCATCCTGGTCGGCGGTATTACCGTCGTCGTATGGAAACAGCTAAGCGGCGGCCTGTTCGATCTGTATGAAATCATCCCAGGTTTCATTCTGGCGACCATCTCAATCATTGTCGTGTCTCTGGCGACGGAAGAGCCTTCGGCTTCTATCCAGAAACAGTTTGACGATGCTGTAGGCTGATAATTCAACGGCGCAATCTGCGCCATGAATAACCAGCCGGGCGCAAGGATGCGCCCTATCCTTCCGATTCAGCTTATTCTCCTCTTAAGGTTATACTGACCGCCGACAGTCTCATTCATCAAACGGCGTTGCAGAATGTTCCATAACCTTGTCCAAGGCTTACGTTTGGCCTTCTTCCTTCCCGCGTCTTCTATTCGTTTCCGCTTAAGCCCTGGCGCCTTCTGGTTCATTGCTGCGTTAGGGGCCTTGATCAGCTTACTGGTTGGCCTGTACGCAACAGAGCCTCCTCGCATATTCCAAGCGGAAGGGGTTTTCAGTGAAACCTTCTTGTTAGCATCAATTCTGGCGGGCAGCTTTATCGCCAGCAAAATCGTTGGCGATCCCTACTCTCAGTACCGTACCCCAACTCTGTTTCTGAACTCGATTATCGCGCCTTACGTTATTTATTCTGTATTTGAGCAAGAAATTACTCTTACCTATTACTCAGATTACCCAGAACTGTTCTGGTGGTCATACTACGCTTTGATCGCCTGGACGCTCGCTATCGCCTATCGCGCAGTAAAACTGTCATCATCAGGCGCCACGCCGCGACACCTCCTCGCAGCGCTGGTTCTAACCATTCTGACCTTCCTGCCAGCGCACTACTTATATTTCTATGATTTCTGGATCACCGACTACACCCAAACCATGGCGCAAAAACCAGAAGCACCTACTCTGGACGCCGAACGCATCCTTAGCCGCCAAGGCCCCTTGCTGCAAAAACAGCTGGATCAGATGCAAGCATCCAAGCCCGGCGAGCAGGATATGTTTTTTATCGGCTATGCCGGATGGGGAGACCAACAGGTATTCGCCAATGAAGTCGCTTTCGCCAAACGCCTGTTCAACCAGCAATACACGCAGTCAGGTCGAGAATTGATATTGGTGAATGACGTTAACAACCCGGAAGGGTCGCCCCTCGCCACCGCCACTAATTTGGAGACAGCGCTGAATCACATGGAGACGCTTATTCAGCCGGAAGAAGATATTCTCTTCCTCTTTATAACCAGCCACGGCGGCAGCGACCACAGTATCGCAACACAGCTCAGCAACCTGCCGCTCAATGACATACCCGCAGAAAAGCTGGGGAAAATTCTTGACGCCAGCCCATTCAAATGGAAGGTAGTGGTGGTTTCCGCCTGTTATTCCGGGGGCGTTATCCCATACATGGAAAACGAGGATACATTGATCATTACCGCCGCCAAGCCGGACCGCACCTCTTTCGGATGCAGCGATGACGCAGAGTTCACCTATTTCGGCCGCGCCTTCCTGGTAGAGTCGTTAACGCAAAACGCATCTTTTGTGGCGGCGTTTGATCAGGCAAGAGACCTGGTGAGTCGCTGGGAAAAACGAGATGGATTCACGCCATCTGAGCCACAAATCCGGGTGGGAGAAAAGATCCTGCAGCAGTTGGTGAAGTGGAGCGAAGGAAGAGAAAACACCGAAATAAAATGTCAGACTCAGTGTGAATAGCAAGCCGCTCTACGATGACTCCGCGCTTGAAGCCATCGTAGAGCGTAGTAACACAAGTTATTACTTGCGAATACCTTCTACCGTCATATACAGCTGAATTTCTTCTGCAGCGGGCCCCAAGCTCTTGGGAATGCCAAAGTCCTTCAACTTGAAAGTAGTCGTGCCTTCAAAGCCCTCGCGGTATCCACCCCAGGGATCATTACCGCCTGCAATATGCTTGGCGTCCAGGACCACTTCTTTGGTCACGCCGCGCAGGGTCAGATCGCCAATGATTTTCGCTTTGCCGTCGCCTTCAGGCACCACCTTTTTGCTGACAAACTTGGCGTCTGGGAATTTGTCCACATACAGGAAGTCTTCGCTGCGAACGTGTTTGTCGCGCTCAGCGTGGTTAGTGTCTACGCTGGATGGATCAATGTTCACCGACACTTTCGCTGCGGCGGGATTAGCCTCATCGTAGGAAAACTCGCCGTCAAACTTGTTAAAGCGTCCCAACACCCAGCTGAAGCCGAGGTGGGACATTTTGAATTGAATAAAAGAGTGCGCGTTCTTGGTGTCCATGACGAAGTCCGCCGCATGAACCGACGCTGCGCCAGTCAACATAACGCCCAATACGGCGCCAACGATGCTTTTCTTCATTGCTGTATATCTCCTTGGATTTAAGTTAAAAAAACACCCGTACAAAACCGCCGACAGCAAGCGATTATTTGGGGGAAAACATTCTCATCAGAGTTTTATCTTTATCTATCACATGGTGCTTGATTGCCGCCAAAGCATGCAGTAGGGCCAGCCCCACCAATGTCCACGCCAACACCTCATGAATCTCCCCGGCGATATCCTCCATGCCTTTAATAGGAGGCAACAACGCGGGAATTTCAAACCAGCCAAACACATCAATGCCGCGTCCGTCTGCGGTGGAAATCAGATACCCGGCGACCATGGTGGCTATCAACAACAAATACAGCAGACGATGCGCCCATTCACTCGCGACTTTCTCGATACGGCTCAAGGAAGCCTCTGGTTCAGGGCGCACATTGATAAACCGCCAAACCAACCGGAATACAATGACGAACAGCAGCAGCATCCCAATGCTTTTATGAATGAAAGGAGCTTTTTGATACCAGGCGTCGTAATATGACAGATCTGTCATATACAATCCCAATCCGAATAAACCGAAAACAACAAGCGCGACCAGCCAATGCAGCAAAATCGCTATAAGTCCGTAATTTTGTTGTGTATTTTTCCACATGTTAAGCTGCTCCCATCATCAATTGCCGTAGTCTAACCTCAACTATTTCGTATAAATATCGATAAATTTGAGATAGAGAATTCTATTTTTTAGAAAGCTTAGACCGAAGCCTTCCTTTTTCCAGCGAGCAAATACATCACCCGCCGCAACTGCTCCCTGGGTATATTAATGATTACCACTCCCAGCAAGGTCAAAGCGCCTCCGAGAGACAACTTCCAGGTCAGCACATCTCCAAACCAGAATATGCCGAACACCATCGCGAATATCGGAGCCAACAACATCATCGGCGTCACCAAAGAAACGCTATAACGCCCAAGCAGGCGATACACGATGCCATGACCAATAATAGACGCAGCTACGGCGGAATAAAGCGGCGCCCAGTAATCCGACCACTCGCTTTGAGTCAGCCGCAGCCACTGACCGTCCTCAAAAATATATGACAACAGTAACAATGACGGCGTCGCCACAAGCGCAATCCACGCCTGCAATCGCATAACTCCCAAGGTAGGGCATTGCTTCATTAAAATCGTAGCGACAGCCATACTTGCAGCCGCGCCCACCACCCAGGCAAGCGCATCCAGATGATTAAATACAACTGGATCAAATCCGATAATGAATACCCCGGACAAAGCAAGTACGATTGCTCCGCCCTTAACCCATCCAATACTTTCTTTTAATATCGCCGCCGCCAAGATGGCTGAAAAGGGAACATATAACTGCGTCGCAATAGCAACGGAGGCGATATTTCCTCCCGCATTAAGGCCCAGGAACATCATACTGAAGTGTAATACACCCAATACAAATGCAACGGACAACAACGGCTTCATATATCCCTTCGCCGGCCTCAACCAAGGCGCCGTCAACGCCAGCAAAATGGCGAAACGCAACGCGGTAAACAAAAGAGGTTGAAAGTTTTGAGCGCCTTCCTTGCCCGCAATGAAATTAAACCCCCATGCGAGGTTCGCCAGCAGGCCCAACAGTAAGTCCAATAGGCTCATAAATAATCTTCGCCTGCAGCGACAGTTTGATACGTATTACAGCGCAAAAAGCATATACAAAATAACTTGGAATAGATCGTTAACATGCTGTAATCAGTGGGGCTAAACAAAGGTTGATAATTAGTACATTAGTATAGATAGGTAACTCTACCTAACTTGTTTTGTGGATAATTGGACTATATTTAACCAGTCCTTAAAAGGAGGGGAATCATGGAAAATCAATTTGACGAAGACGTAATTATCCCAAGCAACAACTAAAAAGTAGTTGAAGTATCGCGAAGCCAGTTTATCGAACCGGCGATCGTAAAAATCCGCTGACGCAACGGCGGAACAGCGCCTCAAAAAGGCGCCAAATAGAATTCGGATCAGTTATTTTATCCAGACGCAGTGCGCCGTTGCGCGGCTACAGCCGGTTGGCGCTATCCACCGGTCAGCTTGCGTAGCGCATAAACATCAAATCGACCGCTTTTTCCTGTCACCGTAAAGTTCGGTTCACGCCCCAGCAAACATGGCGCGCCTTTCGGTCGCTTAACCACTATTCGCTTAACTTGTTGATGCAACGCTGACGCCAGCAATTCGTCCGCATCGGGGTCAGCGCCGACAATATCCTTAAACGCCTGCATTTCTTTCTTTACGGCGCTACTCTTACGGCGCTCAGGAAACATGGGGTCGAGATAAATCACATCCACACCATCAGGAAATGCAGTAAAGGCCTCTCCCAGATGCAGTGTCATACGCGCAGCCACTGACGCAGCGTCAGAACACTCTTGCGCACGACGCAAACCATCCGCCAACAGACAATGCACCAGCGGGTTACGCTCGTACATCACAACATGACAACCCAACGCCGCCAATACATAGGCGTCCCGTCCCAAGCCCGCTGTAGCGTCCAGCACGTTCAAGCGCTTTACTTCGCCTTTCAGTCCTACCGCCTTAGCCACCATTTCCCCCCGACCGCCGCCATGCTCGCGCCGATAAGCCAAAGCACCCTCGACAAAATCCACAAACACCGGCCCCGGCGCCTGCATGCGCCAATTGACCAACTCCACCTTCGCGTCAGAGAAGTTCAGCAGGTACATCGATTTATCACTCTTGGCCGGTAACGCCTCCACGGCTACGAGTCGTAGACCAAACCGGGATGAAAACGCTTCAGCCTCGTCCCGGCGTTGTTCGCAATAGCTCACCAACACCTGATAGTCATAAGAAATCATGGCGAAATATCCATAGAAGAAAAGAAGGGTATTAAAGCAGGAATTTAAACAAACAGATCTATGCTAACCAAACTATCGAGGCCATCGCGAGGAGCATTGTTGGCGGTAGACTGATAGGTTTCTATGGCCTGTTGCGCAGCTAAAGATACATCGTCAGGTTCAGGCTTCCGCTGCAGTTGTGTTTGCTCTGGAGAATTGTTGGCGTTAACGCGCCGAAAAGGGATGCTCTCCTGCGTCCTGGTCTGCAACGCTTCCTCAGCAGGAAATGCCTGCTCAACACTGCGACGCTGAGACTCATCACGACGCGACGCATCTGCATCGTTGATCGTCGAGCCGTCATTGCGCTTAATAGTGGGCAGTAACGGCAGTGATGAGCCGACTCCGCCAATCATGCAGCTATCCTTCCGGCGACCAGCGCCCGGTCCATGTCAGTTATTGAGACTTTCAATCAGCAGGGCTCCGAGCAAGTTGTCGGGGCGACCTTTAAAGTATAGACCGCCCCTCCACAGCCGTTATTGGCCGCCTGCACAAATACAGGCGCCCGACTTAGGCTACATACAACCAGATCAAAAGACCTGCGCCTAATAGCATGCGATAGATTACGAACGGCATGAAACCTATCTTCTGTAAAAATTTTAAAAATAAATGAATACAGGCGTAAGCGCTGACGGCGGAAATAAGCGTCGCCCCCGCAATCTCCGACCATTGCGAGCTAGTGCCGGTACCCACCAACTCCATTCCTTTGAAAAGCCCTGCTGCAGCGATAAGAGGGATGGATAGCAAGAATGAAAAACGAGCTGCAGTGTCCCTGTTCAACCCAAGAAACAAAGCCGAAGTCATGGTGATGCCGGAACGCGACGTGCCTGGAATCAAAGCTAGCGCCTGGGAGAATCCAATAACCAATGCGTCTTTCAGAGTAAACTGATCAATATCACGAGTTCCTTCTTTGCGGTCGGCCAGCCCCAGCAACACCCCAAACCCTATCGTCGCCAGCGCGATAACCAAAGCGGAACGCAGATTCTCTTCAATCCAGCTGTCCAGCAGTACTCCCGCTATTCCCGCAGGGATAGTACCGAGAATGACCGCCCAGGCGAGACGTGACTCTTGCGATGCGCCGCCGCCGGTAATCTGCTTAAACCATCCATTGAGCAAGTTGAAAATATCTGCGCGGAAATAAACCATAACCGCCAGCAAAGTGCCGACATGGACGGCCACGTCAAACGCCAGCCCCTGATCCTGCCAGCCCCAAACCTCAGACGGAAGAATCAAATGCGCGGAGCTGGAAATAGGAAGAAACTCCGTCAACCCTTGAATCAGCGCCAAAACAACGATTTCAAGCCAAGTCATCTAAAATGTTCCCATAAAATATTAAGCACAAAAAAGCCCCTTAAAGTTCCACTTGTCGAGGTCGACGTCAAGCACGACATTCGTGAAAGTTTGGAGAGGTAAACAGAAAGAAACACTAACGGCTTTTAGCGACCGGGAAGTTTTTTCCAGGCTACTTCATCACGTAAATAAATAGGCTGGGCTTCAATGGCGGACACAGTAAGCCCCATCTCAAACATCGACGCAGCAATTTCCGCCATGGCGGCTGCTCGCGGCGCCCACTCAGGCTCCCGTATGACCGAGCTTTCGATCAACGCCGCCGGCAAACGCTCAAGATAAACCAGACCACTCCCCAATATCACCACCTCCTGCTTCGAGACTTTTACATCAACCATTTCCGGAGGAGCCACTTGCTCTGCATAGATTTCTTTAACGCCATCTGTGGAATGCTCATAGCCCGCCCAATAGACTTCGCTCATACGCGCATCGAGCAGACAAATAGCCTGGCCGGGGGGGCTTTCCTGGCGCTTGAACCACGCGAACGCCATTGCTTGCAACGTAGATACAGGAATAACAGGTAAATCGGCGCCAAAAGCCAATCCTTGCACCATACCAGCTGCAATGCGGAGCCCGGTAAATGAGCCCGGCCCTCTTCCAAACGCCAACGCATCCAATTGCTCCACACGCAAGCCGCTATCGCCAAGCAAACTATCAATCATAGGCAGGCAGCGTTTAGCGTGAGCTCTTGGCGTCGCTTCCAGCAATTCGGTCAACTCGCCGTCGTTCCATAAGGCTACGGAACAGGCGTCACTTGATGTATCGAGCGCGAGTATTTTTGCCATGAGGATTGTTCAATCAATTCTGAAGAGAAGGCGGCGCAGAACAGCGCCGCCCGAAGATGAAGATATCAGTATTACTTCTGCAGACCCGCGAAAACACGGTCACGGATATCGTCTACAGAACCAACACCTTCAACCCGCAGATACTCAGGTGCGGCGCCTGCATCTTTTTCCGCCCAGTTACGATAATAATCGACCAACGGGGCTGTTTGTGAGTGATAAACTTCCAAACGCTTGCGCACAGTTTCTTCTGTATCGTCTACACGCTGAACCAGAGGTTCGCCAGTAACGTCGTCTTTACCTTCCACTTTGGGTGGGTTGTAATCAATGTGATAAACGCGACCGCTCGCTTCATGTACGCGACGCCCGCTCAAACGCTTGATGATTTCTTGGTCATCTACGGCGATTTCTACGACATTATCAATTTTTACACCAGCTTCACGCAGTGCTTCCGCTTGCGGAATCGTGCGAGGAAAGCCGTCAAACAGGAAACCGTTGGCGCAATCGTCTTCTTTAATGCGGTCTTTGACCAGCGCGATAATGGTTTCATCTGACACCAATCCCCCCGACGCCATGACTTCTTTCACTTTCAGACCCAGAGGAGAGCCTGCTTTTACCGCAGCGCGCAGCATGTCGCCGGTGGAAATCTGGGGTATCCCGAATTTCTTCATAATATTCTGCGCTTGCGTGCCCTTTCCGGCGCCGGGAGCGCCCAACAAAATAATTCTCATACCAATTACACTCCTGATCCAAGCAACAAATTCCTGTGCGCTTGCGCCGGCTACAGGCCGACGCAGCAGTCTGTCGACGAGTTATTATTGTCGAGTTCCATCATGGCCTTTTGTGAGACCACTCTCAACACATTGATTCTAATCGCATTTCCCCGCGATTTCGGCGACAATTTACATCCGATTAGAGACGCTGCACATTGTAGGGAAGATTAGCAAAGAGCTGAATTATACGGATATAGGCAGGTAACCTGAAGCGCCAATCTCGATAAAGCCGCCCGGGCGGCGGCGCCTAGGCGGATCTAGCCCATTTGGGAGGCCAGTTGATTCAATGAATCACTGGATTGCTTTAGTTGTTCAAACACTTCAAACACGATCTCAGGCTGTATATCCAGACGCTTGGCGTAGTACACCGGATCATCTGGAACCTGGTCGTCGCCCAACTCAAGCTCTTTGAGTAAGCAGTTGGACAGCTGGATCAGCAGGACATAGTCCTCATAGGGGCCATGATAATCTTTGACCTGATGTCCTGCGGCGGTCATGGAGACTTCCTTCGGCAATCGCCAATGCTCCAACAGAATGGAGCCCAGCATCCCATGCCCTAGTCCCACCAGCTCCTTGGCGCCTCCCATGCCAAGCACCTGCTTCTCCAGCACCGCCAACTCAGTCATCGGGTCCGCTTCCGCAAGTTTATTGAGCATGGTGTATTCGGGGCGGAACAAATGCCCCAAGAGCAAGATACCAAAGTTGTGCAACAGCCCGGTCAAGTACGCCAGGGAGGGATTGATGCGCTCATCCGGCACGTGGAAAGCCAGACGTTGCGCCAACAGGGAGACATGCAACGCATGTCGCCAGAAACACACGATGCCAAGCGGGCCTTCATTGGGCAAATCAAAAGCCTTACTGGCGGAAATAGACAGCGCCAACTGACTGACGCGCTCAAATCCAAGGACACGCATCACCGCATCTTTAACGCTTTCCAGCTTACCTCTGTATCCATACAACGCAGAGCGGGCTTGCCGCATAATCTGCGCCGCAAGACTGGGGTCCTGCTCAATAATTGCCGCCAGTTCGCCTGCCGTCGCATCTGGATCGGAGGTGGCCTGCAGTATCCGCGTCGCAACCGTCGGCATCGGCGGCAATTTGTAAAGACGCTTCAGTCGCTCCGCCACGCGCTCAGCGTTGGCTTCGCCTACATCGGGACTTTCTGGAGTATCTGATGATAAAGGATTCATTGCCTGCGCCTCGCAACAACCTTGCTTAAGTTTTATAGCACTACTCATCACTCTCTGAAAGCTTTCGCGATCCAAACGCAGCAAAGTGTTATGACACCCCGACTGGATATATATCTGTTCCTTAGCGAACAGACGCTCATCGCATACCGCATGAACGCCATAGGCGCTGGCGATGGGAGGATGTGAACCGGGTTCACAGTCTCGAAACAAGCGATCCGCCTGCCGTCCGGTAAGACGCTGCAGGTTACGCCGAATCGCGCCATTGAGGGCTTCCAGGTTCATTTGCGTGCCGAATTCGGTGATCGCCATCACGACGCCCTTGGCGTCCACCAGGATTTCCGCAACCGCTACACAATCAGGCAGCACCTCAGCCGCCCTCAAAGCAGCGTCGATATTGCCTGCGCGATCATGGTGTATCTGTTGATACGGCACTCCCTGCCGATTCAGATACTGCATAACTCTGGATGCAAGCGGCACACTTCCCCCGTTCTACTAAATAAGTACAAATAATAGTTTAGTTTATATGTGGTTGAGGGGACGTGCGTGATATGAATCACATGCAAAGGTAAGCTTGCGTTGCGCAATGTTGGAGTTTGGTAACCGACCCGGCGACGCCGGGTCGGCGGTGAGATTAACCAGTATTACGCATGCCGGCGGCGACGCCCGCCATGGTAACTTTGAGCGCTTTTTCAACTGTTTCCTTGTTGGTTTCACCCTCAGCCCGGTCACGCACCAATAGCTCTACCTGTAAATAGTGCAGCGGGTCCGTATAGGGGTTACGAACCTGCAGGGAGTGCATGAAGACCGGGTTATCCAGCAATAGTTCATCCTGCCCTTTCAGCTCATTGATCAAGCGCACGGCGCACCCCGCCCGGCGACGCAGCTCATCCCCCAGTGGATGCAGCTCGGGTTTAACCAAACGCTCCTCATAAAAACGCGCAATTTCCGGATCGACTTTGGACAACACCATTTCCAGCATGTCCACATGAGTTTCAAAGAATGGCCAGCCAGTCAGCATGGCTTTCAGCGTATCAGCGCCGCCATCATCTACTGCTGTTTGCAGCGCTGTATCGCTGCCCAACCAGGCCGGCAACATCAAGCGCATTTGCGTCCAGGCGAAAATCCACGGAATCGCGCGCAGACTTTCGACGCCGCCAGAGGCCTTACGGCGCGCAGGACGACTGCCTAACGCCAGTTTGCCCAACTCCTGCTCCGGGGTCGCGGAGCGAAAATACTCCACGAAACCTGGGCGCTCACGCACCACTTCACGATAAGAGTTCACCGCCAGACCGGATAGCTTGTCCATCATCTCGCGCCAAGCGGGCTCCGGCTCAGGCGGCGGCACCAAGGAAGCTTCCAATACAGCGCCGAGGTAAAGGTTAAAACTCTGCTTGGCGACCTTGGGCTGCCCGAACTTAAAGCGGATCATTTCACCTTGTTCGGTAATCCTGAAGTTACCCGCGACGGAACCTGGCGGTTGCGACAAAATTGCGCGGTTAGCAGGACCGCCGCCACGACCAACCGTTCCACCACGACCGTGGAACAGCGTCAGTTTCACATCGTGCTTCGCGGCCACTTTGACCAGCGCCTCTTGCGCCTGATACTGAGCCCAGGCCGCCGCCATCTGCCCCGCATCCTTGGCTGAGTCCGAGTAGCCAATCATGACCTCTTGTTTACCGCCTATGTACTCCCGGTACCATGGAAGATCCAGCAAACGGCCAATGCTGTCCGCCGCGCCTTGTAAGTCGCTCAGGGTCTCAAACAGCGGCGCAATCGGGATGCGATGGCGCATACCGCTCTCTCGCAGCAACAGAATCACCGCCAGCACATCAGATGGGTCGCTCGCCATGGAGATAACATAGGAAGCCAGCCCTTCTGGAGGCTGCATCGCCACTACCTTGCAGGTATCGAGGACCTCCCTGGCTTCCGCAGACGCCGGCCACTCTTTGGGAAGCAGCGGACGCCGGCCCTCCAGTTCTCGAATCAAAAACGCCTGCTTCTCTTCTTCCGTCCATTGTGAGTAATCGCCAATATCGAGGTATGCGCATATTTCCTTCATAACGTCGCTGTGACGCTCAGAGTCCTGTCGGATATCCAGTCTTACCAATTGCAGGCCGAAACATTGCGCCCGGCGGATGACGTCCAGAAGCGGCCCATTGGCGATAACTTCCATGCCACAGTCTCGCAGCGAGCGATAGCACACCATTAACGGCTCAATCAGCTCAGCATTATTGAGCAATACATCGGCGGAAGGTTTCTTCGTGGAGTCCAAAGCCTCAGCAGCCCAGGCCCTTGTCGCCTCCAGCCGGCTGCGCAACTTGGCGAGAATCTTTCGGTAAGGCTCACGGCTCTGCCCCGAGGCGCGCGCCAGCTCGCCATTACAGGCAGTCATAGATAATTCTGAGCGCAGTGCTTCAATATCACGCAAATACAGGTCCGCCGCCATCCAACGACTCAACAAAAAGACTTCCCGAGTGACCTCTGAGGTGACATTGGGATTACCGTCTCTGTCCCCCCCCATCCAGGATGCGAACCGTACGGGATTCACATTGATCGGCAGCCCTTCGCCAAAACGCTCCTGCAGAGCGGCGCCCATCTGACGCATGAAATCCGGCACCGCCTGCCACAATGAGTTCTCTATAACGGCGAAGCCCCACTTAGCCTCATCCACCGCAGTAGGACGTTCGTAACGGATCTCATCCGTATGCCAGGCCTCGGTGATAAGGCGGCGTAAACGCTCAACGATTTTGGCGTATTCTTCGTCCAGCAAATCGCTGCGGTCCAGGGATTCGAGACACTCAGAAATCTGATCATATTTTTGAATCAAAGTGCGACGGGTAATTTCAGTAGGGTGCGCCGTCAGCACAAACTCCAGATTCAAGTCCGCCAGTTGTGTGAAGAATTTATCTTTACTGACGCCTTGGCCTATCAGACGGTCAAACACGACTTCAATAGTGTCAAGGCGGTTGTCCACCAGTTCGCTGGCGGGAGCCCGACGCCTTACAATATGGTATTGCTCAGCAATATTGGTAAGGTTTAGAAACTGGTTGAACGCTCTTGCAACGGGCGCCAGTTCCTCATCATTCAAGCCCGACAGCACCTCTTTCAGCTGCTTCCTCTGACTGATTTCCGCATTACGGTCAGCTTTTGCGGCGATACGGATTTTCTCGATTTTATTGAATATTTCGTCGCCAAGGTGGTAGCGGATGCTCTGTCCCAACAACTCTCCCAGAAGGCGTACGTTTTCTCTCAGCTCTGGATGCAATTCCTTCATCATTTCTCTTACTCCGCCGCTTTTTCAAAAGTCTTTTCTTCGTTGACGTTTTGTTGCAATCGCCTTTTCTCAACTATAACTCAGTGAAATATCGAAAAATTCCGAACTAGAACAATAGCACCCCCCGTCTTGGTTGTCTCATCATTCACCCTCTTCGGAAGCCGCTCCACCGAAGACGGTCTAAACTGAATATAACCCCCGCGGAACCGCCCGCGTCACGTTCGGCCGCCCTCTTAGGCCGCTACGTACATGCTCTTATGGCCCGATTATTAGGGGCCTCCTAGACTGAAATTGATGTCGTTTGTTTTACATAGGCCGCTTTATGAAAATTAACGCTCTCGTACAAAACTGGGAAAACACCGCCAACGTTCGTCTTACGAACAAGGAATATCCCCTGCGCCTGCGCATAGAAGACGCAGCCAGAGTCGCAGCCCTTGCAGAAATGTATCCGCTTCGCAGTCAGGAAGAAATCATCAGCGAGCTGCTGTCAGCCGCGCTGGATGAGCTGGAAAGCAGCTTTCCTTACGTGCAAGGAGCCAAAGTAGTAGCGGAAGATGAAATGGGCGACCCCATGTACGAAGATGTCGGCCCGACGCCAAGATTTTTGCAGTTGAGCAAGAAGTACATCAGCCTGCTCAAGCAAGAGCTGAAAGCGGCCAATAGCTAACCGCCTTCAAAGGTGCGCGCAGACAGCGCGCACTTGGCTTTACAGGCCTTCTTCTTTAGCTTTATCCCAAAGCAAGTCCATTTCCTGCAGCGACGCATCGTCCAGTGTCTTACCCTGCTCTTGCAGCAGTGACTCTATGCGGGAAAAGCGCCTTATGAATTTGGCGTTAGCTCTGCGCAATGCGGCTTCTGGGTCAGCTTTAACAAATCGAGCCAGATTCACGCAGCAAAAAAGCACATCTCCGAGCTCATCTTCCAGCTTATCCTGATCTAGAACCGGCGCCGCCAGTTCATGGCGCAGCTCCTCAATTTCTTCATGAATCTTGTCGAGAACAGGGTTTATTTCCGGCCAGTCAAAGCCATGCAGCGAAGCGCGCTTCTGCAGCTTTTGCGCCCGCTGCAGCGCAGGCATGGCGTTTGGGATATCCGCCAACACGCCTGAAGACGCTGTCGATTCCTGTTCCTCTCCCAGCTTCTTCAGCTCTCGCTCCTGTTGCTTAATACGCTCCCAGTTGGCCTTGATCTGTTCTTCGCTGATTGTCTCTCCTGGGGCCAAACGACTTTCCAGGGTTCCATCGGGAAACACATGAGGATGCCGGCGCAGCAGTTTTCGCACGACGCCATCCACAATATCAGGCCATTGAAACAAATCTTTTTCTTGCGCCATTTGTGAGTAGAAAACCGCCTGGAACAGCAAATCGCCTAGTTCATCACGCAAATGCGGCCAATCTTCACGCTCAATCGCATCCGCTACTTCATAGGTTTCCTCTATGGTGAACGGAACAATGGATGCAAAGTCCTGCTTTATATCCCATGGACAACCATCCTTCGGATCTCGCAAGCGGCGCATCAGATATAAAAGATCTTCCAAGGTGTATTGAACGCCCTCGTCTTTCTCGCTCATCAGCCTTCTCCCGGCTTGGCGCGGCGCGCATCGATAATGTTGGGCAGCCTCCGAATACGGTCGAACATGCGACCCAATACATCGATGGAGGTTACTTCCACGGTGAGACGAATATCCGCTGTACTCTGATTCTTGTCAGTATTTGTCAATGCGGCGGTCACGTTGATCTTCTCATTCGCCAGCAACAAGGTGATATCCCGCAGTAGTCCAGGGCGGTCATAAGCATTAATAACCACATCTACTGGATAGGTGTACTCAGTATCGCCCCAACTTACTTCTATCATACGATTGGGCTCTACCGTCTGTAACTGCAGCGCGTTGATGCAATCTTGCCGGTGAATGGAAACACCCCGTCCAATAGTGATATAGCCAACGATAGGATCGCCCGGAGCGGGCTTACAGCAGTTCGCCATCTGAGTCATTAGATTACCGACGCCACGGATGTGAACATCGGAAGACTTAGCGCTCTCCTGTGCAGCGCGTAGATGCAGCGACAGCTGCTCATCCCGGGGCTCCAACATGTTCTGCGCCGTATGCGCCACCTGCATCGGCTTGAGATCGCCGGCGCCGATAGCGGCGAACATGTCCTCTGCGGAAGGATAGTTTACTTTTTGCGCCAGATCGTCGAAGTCCAACTGCTCCAATGACAGACGTTTCAGCACGCCTTGCAGGATCTCACGGCCCTCTTCGACATTTTGGTCACGATCCTGAAGTTTGAACCAATGGGTGATTTTCGCCCGCGCTCTGGACGTATTGGCATAGCCCAGATCCGAGTTAAGCCAGTCGCGGCTGGGGCGAGCCTGATTCGAGGTCAGAATCTGCACCTGATCGCCGGTTTTCAACTTGTAGTTCAGCGGTACGATTCGGCCGTGAATCTTGGCTCCCCGGCAAGCGTGCCCGATTTCCGTATGCACCTTGTAGGCGAAATCAATAGGCGTCGATCCTGCAGGCAAATCAATAACATGTCCGTCCGGCGTGAACACATAGATGCGGTCGCTAACAATGTCGTTGCGCCATTGATCAACAAGCTCCGAAGTCTTGCTTCCCAGCTCGTCCTGCCACTCCAGCACCTGCCGAAGCCAGGCGATTTTCTGTTCGTAACCGTGAGATTTCTGCTGTGTATCCGTGCCTTTATATAGCCAATGCGCGCAAACACCCAGTTCCGCTTCCTCATGCATTTTTTGCGTGCGGATCTGCACTTCCATGATTTTCCCGGAAGGACCCACTACGGCGGTGTGCAAAGATTGATACCCGTTCTGCTTCGGGTTGGCGATATAGTCGTCAAACTCATGGGGAATGTGTCGCCACAATGCATGCACCACCCCTAAAGCGGAGTAGCAGTCGCGAATGCTGGGAACCAGAATACGAATAGCGCGGATATCATAGACTTGAGAAAAGTCGATTCCCTTGCGGTGCATTTTGCGCCATATGCTGTAAATGTGCTTGGCCCGGCCGGAAAGCTCCGCCTTGATGCCGCTGGCTTCCAGCTCCTGACGCAAAGCAGAGAGCGCTTCTTCAATAAATTTCTGCCGATCCAGGCGGCGCTCATCCAGCAGCTTGGCTATTTTCTTGTATGCCGTCTCATGCAGATAGCGGAAGGACAAGTCCTCCAGCTCCCACTTCAGATAACCAATACCCAGGCGGTGCGCCAACGGCGCATAGATATCAAATACTTCTCTGGCTACGCGGTGACGTTTGTCGGACCCTGCGTTCTTGACGTCCCGAATGGCGCAGGTTCTCTCCGCCAGCTTGATCAACGCCACGCGCACGTCGTCAATCATGGTGACCAGCATGCGGCGAATGTTGTCCACCTGAGTCTGAGTCTGCCCCAGCACGCTGCCCTGAATGGGATGGCGCAGGCTGGATATCGCCGCCATCTGCGAAACGCCTTCGATCAGTTTGGAGACTTCTTCGCCAAACTCTTCATTCACTCTGACAAGGGAGAGCTTGCCCTCACGCACCGCACGGTAGAGCACAGCCGCCATTAAGCTGGGCGTATCCAGCTGCAGCTCCGACAGAATCTGCGTCATTTCCAAACCCGTCAGAAAACTGCTGGAGCCTTCCGACCAAAGGTTTCCGGCGCGCACCGCCTCTGACTCGATTTCTTTCGCCAGCAGGCAGGCGCGACGAAACGACGCCACATCCTCCAGTTCAACCTGTTGCTGTAAACGGTCAATCCAACCGTTGATATCAACTGACCCGTCCTGAGCCAAAGGATAATCTTCGCGAACTTTAACCATAGTGACGCCTTTCGCCAGACTCTCTTATTTTCTGAGTAACGGGCTTATGCTTTCTCGAATAAGGCCATTGACTCGACATGGGCCGTATGCGGGAACATATCCATTACCCCGGCCTTGATCAGCTTGTATCCCTGCGCCGCCAGAATGCCGGCGTCCCGCGCCAAAGTAGCGGGGTTACAGGACACATAAACAATTCGCTTCGCCCCGAAACGGGTCATTTGCTTCGCTAACTCTTCCGCGCCAGAGCGAGGCGGGTCCAGCAGAACTTTGTCATAAGTGCGCAGCCATGCATGCTTCGCCTCTTTCGCCGGAGCCAATGGAAGATGCAGGTCCGCCGCATGAAACTCTACGTTGCTAACGCTGTTAAGTTCCGCATTGGCGTAGCCTCGACGCACCATGTCCTCGCTGCCCTCTACCCCCACCACATGCGCCGCCGAACGGGCGATAGGCAGAGTGAAGTTACCCAGCCCGCAAAAAAGATCAAGGATGGTCTCGCCAGCCTGCGGCTGCAACCATTCCAGGGCCTGCGCCAACATGCGGCGATTGATATCGCGGTTGACCTGAGTAAAGTCCATCGGATGGAACTGCATCGTCAAATCATAGTCGCTCAATTGATAACTCAGCAGTTCCTGACCATCTTTCGGCCATAGTTTCGCGACTGTGTCGGGACCTTTTGGCTGCAAATAGATTGCCAACCCGGTTTGTTCAGAGAAAGCGATCAGTTTTTGCAAATCTTCTTCAGTGAGCGGGTCCATGTGGCGAATCACCAAAGCGCAAACATCATCGCCCGCCGCCACTTCGATCTGCGGAATTCGCTGATAGCCGGTAAGGCTTCTGATCAGCGCTTTCAGTTCAGGAATACGGCCGCCGACGGACTCGATCAAGATCGGGCATTCATCAATGGCGGTCAGGAAATTGCTGTAGCGCTCGCGGAATCCAACCAGGACTTCATCCCGCTTGGCGACATAACGAACGCCCAGTCTCGCTTTTGTGCGATAACCGCGCCCCGCGCCCACCAGAGGCGGAACAACCTGCTCTGGCTTTAAGTCGCCAAAATGTCGCAGGTGATCCAGTAACACAGACTCTTTGTGATTGATCTGAAAGCCCAGATCGACATGCTGCATGCTGCAGCCGCCGCACAGTTTGGAGAATTGGCAGTCAGGCTCAATGCGTTGCGGATGCTGCGTCAGCACCTCTTCTACAGCAAGCTCATCATAACTGCGACGACTGTTTACGTATCGCGCAGTCACCGTTTCGCCGGGCAATGCGCCTTCGACAAACAGAGTTTTGCCGTCTTTATGAGAGACGCCACGCCCTTCGTGACTGAGGGATTCAATTTCGCAGGTAATGGACTCTTGGGGTAACTTCTTTCTACGACGAGACATGCTTATAAACCTGGGCTATGGGGCCGATCTGGATAAAAAGCCGGCCATTATAGCGGCCTCCCGCAACAGATATAAGGGCTTTGGCGTCGCGTTCCGGCGCAACCGCTTTAGCTGCGGAATACGCCGGTAGACAGGTAGCGGTCGCCCCGATCACAGATAATGGCGACGATCACCGCATTTTCAACCTCACGGGAAATTCGCAATGCTCCAGCGATGGCGCCGCCGGAAGATACGCCACAGAAGATGCCCTCTTCTCGAGCCAGTGCGCGCATGGTTTCTTCGGCTTCCTGCTGGGCGATATCCAAAACCAGGTCTACTGACTCAGGCTGGTATATTTTGGGCAGATACGCTTCCGGCCAGCGACGAATGCCGGGAATGGATGCGCCGTCAGCGGGCTGCAGGCCGACAATTTGAATCTCCGGATTGCTCTCTTTGAGATAGCGAGAGGTCCCCATAATAGTGCCGGTGGTTCCCATGGAGCTGACGAAGTGGGTAATAGCGCCATCAGTTTGCCGCCAGATTTCCGGGCCCGTCGTTTTGTAGTGAGCCAGGGGATTATCCGGGTTAGCGAACTGATCCAGCACCTTGCCTTTTCCCTCTGACTCCATCTGTTTGGCGAGGTCACGCGCGCCTTCCATCCCCTCTTCTTTGGATACAGAGATGATTTCCGCACCATAGGCGGTCATTGCGGCGCGGCGTTCTTCGCTCATATGCGCCGGCATGATGAGAACCATACGGTAGCCTTTGATCGCTGCGGCCATAGCCAGAGCGATCCCGGTATTGCCGCTGGTCGCCTCAATCAACGTATCGCCGGGCCGGATGTCGCCCCGATTTTCCGCCTCCTGGATCATGCTCATGGCGGGACGGTCTTTGACTGATCCCGCTGGATTATTCCCCTCCAGTTTCGCCAGGATGACGTTACTGGTGTCGCCGGGCAGTCTTTGCAGTCGAACAAGCGGTGTGTTTCCAACGTAGGATTCAATCGTGGGGTATGACATCTTTAACGTTCGCTTCTTTTTAAATTCAATCAATTAGCTGTAGAATCGGAAATGTCCTTGTCCGCTGCGGCGCCGCTGTGACAATGACTCGACGTCGCCTGAGAAAAAAATCCGGTCCCTGTAACGCCATCGAAGCATTTCCGCCGATGGCCGCGTTCGGACTTGATATTGGCCGAACATCGGCCATGATAAGCAATAATCTGAGAGTGGCGATATATTCTTTTTTAATATAAAAATCACTTTATATCATAAATACCATAATATGCCGTTTACCCGCGCCTCCTCTACAAGCCGCCGAAGGGCCCCTGCATGAAACGTTGGGGAATAAAAGTAAAGGTCATTTTATTGACCTTGGCGCCGTCGCTCACCATTGCGTTCACGCTGTCCGCAGCCTTTGTATTTACACGTTTGGACGATCTTAGCGACGTGCTCCTGGAGCGCGGCTCCGACTCCGCCCGTCACCTCGCCAATGCTGCGGAGTATGGCGTTTTCACCGGAAACCGTCGTCAATTGATTGGGCTGACCAACGCCGTTCTGGAAGAGAAAGACATTCGTTCAGTCTCGATCTACGGACGCCAGCGTCAGATATTAGCCCATGCTGGTCCGCGCATTCAGGAAGAGCATACGATCCCCGCCAGCCTATCCACCCAGCTTACGATTTATTCTAGCGAGGATGTGCTGCGCTTCACCGCGCCGGTCACCTTACAGGATCTTAGCCTGAGCGAAGACGCCAACTTGCAGGAGTCTGAAACCACCAATGGTCTGCAGGACAATATTCTGGGGTGGGCGGTCATTGAAGTCTCCCGAGCGCCGACACAGGTCGCCAAGTATCGGACGATACTCTTCGCTCTCAGCGCCGTATTCACCGCTATTATTGTCTGCACCATCTTGGCGTTGCGCTTAAGTCGCGACCTTACCTCGCCGCTGTCTCAAGTGGCGCAAGCGCTTACTCGCATAAAAGAAGGCAAGCTGGATACCCGCGTTTACATAGAAGCCAGCCCCGAACTCGCTTTACTGCAAGACGGCATTAACTCCATGGCGGAAGCTCTCGCCAAGGCGCGCAGTGAAATGCAGCAAAATATAGATCAGGCCACGGAAGACCTGAGAGAAACTCTGGAAACCATAGAAATCCAGAACATTGAACTGGACATGGCTCGCAAGGAGGCAATTGAAGCCAGCCGGGTGAAGTCCGAATTTCTCGCCAACATGTCCCATGAAATCCGCACACCGCTTAACGGTATCATCGGGTTCACGCACCTCCTGCTGAAATCCAATCTGGGACCACAGCAACGGGACCAGCTCAACACCATCCTGAAATCGTCCGAGATCCTGCTGACGATCATCAACGACATCCTGGATTTCTCCAAAATCGAGGCCGGCAAGCTGGTGCTGGACAACACAACCGTCAATCTTCAGGAAATCGTGGAAGACGTTCTCACCATGCTCGCCCCTGGCGCCCACGAGAAAAACCTGGATCTGGCGGGGCTCGTGTATTCCGATGTTCCCAGCCACATCATGGGCGATCCACTGCGAATCAAACAGATCGTCACCAATCTGGTCAACAACGGTATTAAATTCACTCAAAGCGGCGAAGTGGTGGTGCGCGTCATGTTGGAGGACGAGTCCGATGAGAGTTCACTCATCAAAATCACGGTCACCGACAGCGGCGTAGGACTCTCTCGCGTTCAGCAGCAGACGCTCTTCAGCGCATTCAGTCAGGCGGATGCGTCAACAGCAAGGCGTTTCGGCGGCACGGGCCTTGGCCTGGTCATTTCCAGACGCCTGACCGAGCAAATGGGCGGCCAGATTGGTGTTGAAAGCGAGTTGGGCAAAGGGTCTACATTCTGGATCGAGCTCCCCGTCGAAATCGCCCCCAACCAACCGGACAACGAACTTAACCACCGTTTGTTCGAGGGCGAGCGCGTCATCTATCTTGAGCACCAGAAAAAAACCGGGCTGGCGGTGGAGCATACGCTTAACAAGTGGGGCTCCAACGTCACCCAGGTGGACAATATCAAAGATCTTGCGGACAAGGTGGAAGAGGCCCAACGCAAAGGCGAAGGCTTCGCCGTCGCCATTATTGGCCTGACCCGTCACCACTTGCGCTCTAATTCGTACCTGCAGACCGTGCGTAAGCTGGAGTATAAACTCGACTGCCGCACGCTAATACTGACTCCCACCATTGACACTGGCAACGAAGAACCTCCGATACTGACCGACGCTTCAACGTTCCTGATTAAACCGGCTTCACAGCGGCGACTGGCGAACGCACTTAGCTGGCTGATCGAAGGACGCTCCGAGGAGGAGGAAGCCCCATCAGCAATATCCATCAAGCAGTTGAACGCCACCAGTGGCCGCAAACCGCTGGTATTGGCGGTTGACGACAACCTCGCCAACCTTAAACTGGTGGAAGCCTTTCTATTAGACTTGGGAGCTGTGGTGGAGACTGCCATGAGCGGCTATGAAGCGCTCACCAAAGCCAAACAGAAGCGCTTTGACGTGATTTTCATGGACGTACAAATGCCGGGAATGGACGGAGTTGAAACTACAATCAAGATTCGTGAGTTCGAGGCAGGTAAACGACGCACGCCGATCATTGCTCTTACCGCACATGCGATGTCGGAAGAGCGCAAACAGCTATTGCAGAGCGGTTTTGACGACTACCTCACCAAACCCACCAATGAAGATGAACTGCAGCGTATTATCGAGCGCAGAACCGGTTTCCAGTTGTCACCCCAACCATTGCTGACTCAACAGCCTGCACGAGAGCCAGGCAAGATAAAGCCATCAGTGAAAGCCGCCACCGAGCCGTGCGTGGATATTCGCAGTTGCGTCACTCTTGCCGGAGGTAAAAAAGGACTGGCGGAAGAGTTATTTTCCATGCTGCTTGAGAACCTGCCGGAAGAACGCAAGTCTATTGAGAGCGCCTGGGAGCAACAAGACAGGTCTGAGCTGCTGGAGCGTGTTCACCGCCTACATGGCGCGACGCGCTACTGTGGAGTCCCCTTGCTGCGCAACGCCGCGGCGGAGCTGGAAGGGCAGATCAAACGTGACGTAGAGCCACTGGAAGCAGCTGTTTCCGCGCTATTTGAAGAGATAGAAAGAGTGCTTTACTGGTCAGACAGAAATGACTGGCAAACAGAGTTCAGAGAGTATCAGACCCAGTCAGCTTCTCAGTCCTAGCAAGGCTGGGATTTCGCGACATTTAACTTTGGCGGCGTTCAGCTCTTGGTGAGCTTGAGGTAACTGCGCATTAGCTCTCGGGAGTGCAGAGGACGCCCGCCCAATAGTTCATCCAGGCAGCGACGCGTCAGCTTCTTGGCAGCGGCAAGACTCCCAGGAACCGACCAGTCCCGCTCAGCTATCGCCAGCAGATGCCGCCCTTCTATCACAACTGAGTATGGCTCTGGCGTTCGGCTAACGCCCTCGGTAAGAGAAAAGTGATAAGCGATGTTATTTTTTACAATATCCCCTGTCGCGCTCTCCACACAAAAATCCACGCCAAAGCCCAACTCATTCAGCAGCGCAAACTCCAACTCCCGCAATCCGGGTTCAAGGTTCGTTTGTGGAAGCGACAAAAATACCAGACTGGATTTATAAGCATCAAAAGCATCTCGGCTGGCTTCCAATGGCTGCAGCAACTTCAGCAACAGCTCATTGAGATAAAGACCAGCATAGAGAGCAGCTCCCGCCAGGGGATAGCGGAGGTTAGTCTCGCAACGAATGAGGGATTTAAGTTCGCTGCGCCCTCCCAGCTCAACCTCCAGCTCGGTAAAAGGCTGGAGTGTGTTTGGAGCGCCTTTCCTGCGACTGCCGCCTTTCATAACAGCGGAAACCTTACCGTCAGATTCGGTAAACAGATCGACAATCTGGCTGCTTTCGCGATACGGCCGACTATGCAGCACATAGGCGGCCTGAAGCGAAACCCGGTGCATAGCGGCCGATATTTCCGCTAGCGGTCGTCGTAACCCAGGCTTTGCAGAGCGCGCTCGTTATCGCTCCAGCCGGACTTCACTTTCACCCAGGTTTCCAACATGACTTTGCTTTCAAACAACTTTTCCATGTCCTTACGGGCATCGGAACCAATACGCTTGATTCGCTCCCCTTTCTGGCCGATCACAATTTTTTTCTGACCTTCTCTTTCCACCAGGATAAGGGCGCTGATACGCAGCAATGCGCCTTCACGCTTAAACTGCTCGATTTCTACAGCAATTTCATAAGGCACTTCGTTGCCTAACTGGCGCATGACTTTTTCACGAATAATTTCCACCGCCATAAAGCGTTCGCTACGATCCGTGATTTGATCTTCAGGGAAGAAATGAATCCCCTGCGGCAGCATTTCGTTAATAACAGCTTCCAGTCGATCAATATTCAGTCCACGCAGAGCGGAAAGTGGAATAATGTGCTGAAACTCGCACATCTTCTGTACCTTATCGATAAATGGCAGCAGATCATCTTTATTTTCCAGCTTATCCACTTTATTGATCACCAGAATGCGCGGGCGATTCACCTTGGCGATTTTTGACAAAACATAGTCGTCTTCTTCCGTCCAACGCTTTCTATCAACGACAAAAACTATCACATCCGCATCTTTGATCGCTGAAGAGGAGGCTTTGTTCAGCACCCGATTGAGCGCTTTCTTGTCCAGCTGGTGCAGGCCGGGCGTATCCACATAAATAGCCTGATAGTCGCCCTCTGTCTTGATACCTAAAATCTGATGCCGGGTAGTTTGCGGCTTCTTCGAAGTAATGCTGATCTTCTGCCCGAGAATATGGTTCAACAGGGTCGACTTGCCCACGTTCGGCCGACCTACAATCGCAACATAACCACAGCGGCTATTTTCTTGTGAACTTACTTCAATACTCACTGATCCACTCCTAACGCCACCAAGGCCTGTTTAGCCGCTTTTTGTTCCGCCACTCTCCTGCTGCTGCCGGTCCCTTCCGTCGGGTCAGACAGGCCGTCTATTTCACAGCGCACATGGAAAGTTTGCGCATGCGCTTCCCCCTGTACGGAAATAACTTCGTAGCGAGGCAGGTTAAGCTGGCGCGCCTGCAGATATTCCTGCAAACGTGTCTTGGAGTCTTTCTGAGTATCCTTTAGGTTAAGCTTCTGCAAACGCGTTTCAAACCAGTTCAGCACCCTGTCTGCGCAGCCTTCAAAGCCAGCATCCAGATAAATGGCGCCAATAATGGACTCCAACGCATCAGCCAGGATAGATTCCCGACGAAAGCCGCCGCTCTTCATCTCCCCTGACCCCAGTCGCAGATACTCCCCTAAATCAAATTCCCGGGCGATTTCAGCCAGCGTCACCCCTTTAACCATTCTTGCGCGCAAACGGCTCAACTGACCTTCCCGCGCCTCTTCAAAACGGCCAAAGAGGTAATCGGCGATAATAAAATTGAGGACAGAGTCCCCTAAAAATTCCAAACGCTCATTATTACGACCACCGAAGCTGCGGTGGGTGAGCGCCAAAGTAAGCAAAGCAGGCTCTTTAAATGTGTATCCGAGCGCACGCTGCAGTCTTTCCAGCTTAGCTGTCACTGATTATTGGCTTCCAGGTGATGTTTGAAACTAAGTACAGCATCAATATTGCTGATAATGCTGGTGCGTGCTTCATAATTGATATCTATGATCAACTTGGTTTTTTCACGCGAAATATGAATATTATCCTTATCAAAATTACGGACATTGTTCACAGTAAAGTGTTTATCAATTCGCGAAAAAATTTCCTTGTTTGAAATTTTCGTTAGATCGGCTTCTCTATTCAGACCTTGTAAAGATGATGCCACAGCATAATCTTCGATATATATAGGTGTAAGCTTGATACCCAAGGTAATGACAGAAAGGCCAATGATAATCCAAACTAACACCATGAGAAGAGAAGCGCCCTGTTGACTCTTGCGCATATTCACTCCTTATCATCCTCTTATTAATCAATAATATTTAAATAATAGACATTAACTCACTGTTTTTACACTAATGCGCACTTACTGTATCGAACCAACTCGTGTGAATGAAGGCAATGACAAAAACTTTTCCCAGTGCATCCAAATAGCGAATGCCCTGCCGACGATATTTTCATCCGGCACAAGTCCGATATAACGGCTATCTTTACTGCGATCCCGGTTATCGCCCATCATGAAATACTTACCTTCAGGCACGACCCATTTGCCTTCATGCCCAGTGTTTGGATAGTTTTCCTTAATGATGCGATGGAGCTTCTCGCCCAACTGTTCTTCGTAATAAAGCTCTCTGGGAGCGCCCGCCGGCAATGCAGCGATTAGCTTTTCGTCAATAGGCACCCCATTGATGGTAAGCCGCTTGTCTTTATATTCAACTGTATCGCCAGGAACACCCACTACGCGCTTGATGTAGTTGGTGGTGTTATCTTCCGGAGTGCGAAATACCATCACATCTCCCCGTTGTGGATCCCCCAAATCCAGGAACTTGTACCCTAAAACCGGAACTCGCAGCCCGTAGGAATACTTGTTAACAAGGATAAAGTCGCCCACTTCCAGAGTAGGCATCATGGACTGGGACGGAATCTGGAATGGCTCGATAAGAAAGGAGCGGACCACCAACACCAAAAACAAAACAGGAAAGAAAGACCGGGAATACTCCACTACAACCGGCTCTTTGATCATCGCGTTGCTTCCCCCACGCGTCCTGACCTTAACAAATAGCCAAAAGCCTAACCAAATCAGACCTGAGACCAGGGTCAGTACAACCAGAATCAAAGAGAAATCGAAGTCCATCGTGTGTCCTATTCAGTTTGTATTTATTGCTTTCAGTCCGCAATTTGTCTTATTTATCGACCTTGAGCACGGCAAGAAACGCATCCTGTGGAATTTCAACGCTGCCCACCTGCTTCATCCGCTTCTTACCTTCTTTCTGCTTCTGCAACAGCTTTTTCTTCCGTGAAACATCGCCGCCATAACATTTGGCCAATACGTTCTTGCGCAACGCCTTAACCGTTGTTCTGGATACAATCTGTCCACCGATCGCCGCTTGAATCGCCACATCAAACATTTGACGCGGAATCAGCTCTTTCATTTTTTCAGTCAGCAGACGACCACGCGAAGCGGCGTTATCGCGGTGAACGATAAGCGCCAACGCATCGACTTTATCGCCATTGATCAGAATATCCAGACGCACCAGGTTGGCGGCTTGGAAACGAACGAAGTGGTAGTCCAAAGACGCATAGCCGCGGCTTACCGACTTGAGTCGATCAAAGAAGTCCAGTACGACTTCTCCCATCGGCAATTCATAGGACAGCGCGACCTGATTCCCCAGGAACTGCATATTCTTTTGTACGCCACGCTTCTCCACACAAAGGGAGATGACGTTGCCAAGATAAGCCTGCGGCACAAGAATATTCGCCTCGACGATGGGCTCACGCATTTCCTCGATAAAACCAGGGTCCGGCAGCCTGGAAGGGTTGTCGACTTTAATGACTTCGTTCTTTTTAGTCAGAACTTCGTAGACTACTGTCGGCGCAGTGGTAATCAGATCCAGGTCGTATTCCCGCTCCAAACGCTCCTGAATAATTTCCATATGCAGCATCCCGAGGAAACCGCAACGGAAACCGAATCCCAAGGCGTCAGACGTTTCGGGCTCGAAAAACAATGACGCATCGTTGAGCGTCAACTTGTCCAGCGCATCACGGAAGTCTTCGTAGTCGTCAGAGCTGACCGGGAATACGCCAGCGTATACCTGAGGCTGCACGCGCTTGAACCCAGGCAAAGAAGCTACATCCGGCGTTTTCGCCAGTGTAATGGTGTCGCCGACGGGAGCGCCGTGGATATCTTTAATACCAGCGATGACATACCCCACTTCACCCGCCTTGAGACAGCCGGTCTCCGTACGCTTCGGAGTAAACACGCCGATTGAAGTCACCAGTTCCTGGGTCTTGGTTGACTTGATCAGGATTTTATCGCCTTTGTTCAGCGTTCCGTTTTTAACTCGAACCAGAGACACAACGCCCAGATAGTTATCAAACCAAGAGTCGATAATAAGGGCTTGCAACGGCGCATCCGGGTCGCCTTCAGGGGGCGGCACCAACTGAACAATTTGCTCCAGGCTCTCTTGGATCCCCATACCGGCTTTGGCGCTGGCTTCCACGGCGCCGGCAGCATCAATGCCTATAATCTCTTCAATTTCATGACGCACGCGCGCTGGTTCCGCCTGCGGCAGGTCCATCTTGTTCAGAATAGGAATAACTTCCAGCCCCATTTCGATGGCGGTATAGCAGTTCGCCACGGACTGCGCTTCAACGCCTTGCGCGGCGTCGACCACCAGCAAAGCGCCTTCGCAGGCGGCCAACGAACGAGAAACTTCATATGAGAAGTCTACGTGTCCGGGAGTATCGATAAAATTCAGCTGATAACGGGAGCCATCTTTTGCGTCGTAATAGAGCGTTACGCTCTGCGCTTTGATGGTAATGCCCCGCTCTCGCTCGATATCCATTGAGTCGAGCACCTGTTCGGACATTTCCCGATCAGACAAACCGCCGCAATATTGAATAAAGCGGTCAGCCAAAGTGGACTTGCCATGGTCGATGTGGGCAATGATAGAAAAATTTCTAATATGGTTGAGTTTACTCACGGACTACTGTCACTCAGATTCAAAGTTGAAGGCGGCGAAATTTTAACAGCTCCGCCGAGTAAATTGCAGCGAATTAACAAAATACCCTCAGAATTCACACCGATATTGGGAGAAACGCCGTTTTCCCTACAATAAAACGAGCAACGGCCGGGCTTCATCCTGAGAAACCCGGCCGCCGGCTTCGTCCAGCCAAACCTGAACCTACTTGTTGTTCAACTTCAACACAATGAATGCGGGATTGCCCTCACGGACAATCAGTACTGGCAGCGACTTGCCAACCGGCAGCTTCTCAACCACCTCATGGAACTGCGCTACGGACCCAACATCTTTGTTGTTGATGCTGCTGATCACGTCATTGGGCTGAATGCCAGCCGTCGCGGCGGGTCCAGGAAACACTTGCGCCACCATGACGCCTCCCGATACCTGCATACTCTTTTTTTCTTCATCCGTCAGATCGCGAACCTGTAAATTCAGGGCGTTATTCTGCGGAGCGGTCTGACCTGCCGGTACGCTGGCGACGCCGTTGTCGTCCGCCGGCAACTGGCCAATCTCGACGTCAACATCCATTTCATCCCCGCGTCGCACAACTTTCATCTTCGCCTTCACTCCTGGCGTAGAGCGCCCGACCAGATGCGGCAACTCGGAGGATAATCCAATCTCATTGCCGTTATAACTGACGATGACGTCCCCTGGCTGCAAACCGGCCTTATCGGCGGGCGAGCCTTTCATGACCTGCGCCACCAATGCGCCACGCGGCTTGTTGAGATTGAAGGACTCAGCCAGATCCTTATTCACTTCCTGGATCAGCACGCCCAACCAGCCGCGCTTGACCGCGCCTGTATCTTTCAGCTGATTCATCACATCCAATGCGACATCAATGGGAATCGCAAAAGAAACTCCCATGAACCCACCTGAGCGGGTATAAATCTGAGAGTTGATGCCGACAACCTCCCCTTCGAGGTTGAACAGCGGCCCGCCCGAGTTGCCGGGATTAATCGCCACGTCCGTCTGGATAAAAGGAACATAATTTTCATTCGGCAAGCTGCGCCCCTTGGCGCTGACGATGCCCGCCGTCACAGTATATTCAAAGCCAAATGGAGAGCCGATGGCGACGACCCACTCACCCACCTTTAACTCAGAAGACTTGCCCAGCTTGAGAACGGGCAGATCATCCGCCTCCACCTTCAAAACCGCCAAATCCGACTTTTCATCCGATCCGATCAGTTTCGCCGTCAGCTCGCGACGGTCCATCAGCCGAACGAATATTTCATCCGCGCCCGCTACGACATGATTGTTGGTAAGGATGTAACCATCTTTGGAAACGATGAAGCCTGATCCCATTGACTGGGCTTCCTGCGGGCCTCTGCGACGGTATGGATCGCCAAAGAAGTGGCGAAAGAATTCAGGAATCTGGTCTTGCTCGGGACCGCCAAAATAATACTGGGCGCTATCGTCTCCGACTTTACGTACGGTGCTGATGTTTACCACCGCCGGAGAAGTTTTCTCCACCAGTCCGGTGAAGTCAGGTAGATCAACGGCCCCTGCTCGCATGCTGATGACGGCGCTCATCCAGAACAGCAAAACCGCCGTATATTTCTGACAAACCTTCATATGCAACTCCACTTGGTTACCCAAACCACCCACACGAAGCATGGGCACAGTCGTTTGCCCCAGGCGCTCCAACCAAACGAGCCAACGCCTCCCGGCTCACATAGTGGCGTCAGATTTCCTTTAGATAATTGGAACTAGGCTATACGACGCTTAACAAAGCTTGCGTAATAATTGGGGATGGTAGGAGGGATTGCAAGACAGCCTTGATGACAAGATTTTAACAAAAACAAAGCCTAAGCCCAGTCCTGACAGGCCCGCCAGGGCGACGCCAAGATCCGGCCAATGCAGCAGTGATTGACTGACTCCAGCCAAAATAATCATCACAACCAGGGGAACCAGATAAACCAGCAGAGAGGCGTTGAGCAAAGCCTGCTCAGCAACGCCAATCTCCACTTCATCTCCAACTTCGACATCAAAGGTTTTCGCCACTTTAATCTGAGTCGAGGCGCCAGCGCTCATCTGATTGAGAAGTCGCGAACCACAACCCTTTCTAGCCGAGCAGCTCTGGCAGACGGACTCCCTGATGGTCCTAACCCAGACTTCATGGTCGCCAACAGCAACGACTTTCCCGGTTTCCAATATCAAGAGGCGTCTCCAGCGGATGGACTTGACTGCATATTATCCGCCACCCGCTTGACCGTCTCAATGGGCACCTCACCCACCACCGTAATGACGTAGGTCATGCCTCCGTGCTTGATATGTTTCGAGTAAGCAGTGGTCGCCCCCATGCGGGAAGCCCCCTCCGGCATGGCCTGGGGGCTATTCTCTTCGACAAATATGCTGAACATGGTCAAACCGTCGCCGTACACCTGCGTGCGCATATCTCCAGGCATAACGTCGTTGCGCTTGGTTACGTTAGGCGACATGCTGAACCCTTTCGGAAGCCAGGCGGGCATCCATTGTTCGGGCAACGTCTCTGAGGTTGCTCCTTGTTTTGGCTCTAACGCTTTGGCGTCTGTCTCAGGCATTGAAGGCGCCAACTCCTGATCCGTCACCTTCGCGTCCAGCTCCAGCACCGTATACTGGAAGTGCTCCAGCACTTCTCCCTTACGGTTGGTCAAAAGAGACTTAAGCAGCATACCTGAGTTTTTTTCCAACCACAGGTAATAGCTGTAGCGGTATTGATCTTTGGCCATGACCGCCATCTTCAACACATCATGCCCGGCTACCCGCTCCTCTCCGGCCATTTTCAACTCGTAGACCGAATCAACATCGGAGCCGCCATTCAAAACCGCCCCCGGAAATGGCCCGGTGTAAGCAGCCTGCTCCAGTCGAACCTGCTTGCCGCCGGGAAACACGCAAATCAGCATGTCTCCATCCCGGATGATCTCCCTCATCTCTCCGTCCATGGCGACCAAACGCTCTCTCTCCACGCCATTCTGCGTACGATGAAAGACCTTCATAGAACTCATTTCATCGCCACGGCTGTAGATAAATGCGCCGCGGTAAGAGAGTTCCTGACGCGCCTCCAACATGCGCTGCAGCCATCCTTGCGGGCCTGAAGCCTGCGCTGTTGCAGAAGTCAGTGACATCAGCGCCAGAATCCAGACCAGACTCCACTGCCGGACACCATCCCTGATCACCGCCACTTTACGAATTACCAGTTTCATTGCTTACCTGCGCTGCTCTGTTCCTTGCCCCTCTACCACCTCAAAGGCGCTCAAACGGGCATAGGGAGAAATAACCTGCGAGCCATTCAGCGCAGCCTGCTCGGCATGCTTCATCAAATAGGCGTTCAGCCTGCTTGCATGCTCTGCGGAGAACTGAACAGCATCTTCGCTTTCCGCACCGGAATCCGCCACCAAATGAGAGCCGGCGCCGTTCACATTCAACGCCGGCGCACTTTGCTGTCCGCTGGCGACAGCAGGAGCAGGTTGCGTCGAGTTTGGCCCGCCGGAAAACTCCACCATAAATACAGCAGCGAAAGCGACCGACGCCGCAACAGCGACTCCGCGCCACCAACCGCCGCCAGCGCGAGCTTCTTCCGGCTCAGCCACCTCTTCTACAATGTTCTCATTGCGATCAACGCCTTCCTCTTCCTCCAGCGCAGACCAAATGCCCTGACGCAGGTCAACATGCGCCCATTGCGCAGCTTCTTCGTGGAGTTCATCGCGAACACGCTGATACCGACTCCAGGTCGCCATCACCTCTTCATCATGGGACTGCGCCAGTATACGGCGCACCTCCAACTCATCCGCCTCTCCATCCAAAAGCGCGGACATAGATTCTTTCAGTCGTTCATTCATAACCGTCAACCTCTGCAAATCCGGAGCCTGTGCGCCGCTCCGGCCTCTCTGTAATACTTTTCATTTCGCCAACCTTGGTGATTCCCGGCATCCCCGTTGGAAAAACCCATGACGCTCAAGACTCCCGTCGCTTCCCGCCCATTTCAGGCGCGCATTTTCTGTTCCAACATCGGCGCAATTCGCGTATCCACCGCGTCCCGGGCCCTGAAAATTCTCGATCGCACGGTGCCTACGGGGCACTGCATGATCTCTGCTATTTCTTCATAGCTAAGGCCATCGAACTCACGCAGCGTCAGGGCTGAGCGTAAATCTTCAGGCAACTCATCCAACGCTTGGAATATCGCCTGTTTAACCTGATCGCGGTGTACTTGGCGCTCGGGGGAGTCAATATCTTTCAAAGCGGAGCCGCCCTCATATAAAACCGCCTCGTCTGCGTCCACATCCTCCCCTGGCGGGCGACGCCCTTGAGCCATCAGGTGATTTTTCGCCGCGTTAATGGCGATACGATAAAGCCAAGTGTAAAACGCGCTCTCACCGCGAAAGTTGGCGAGCGCCTTATAGGCCTTGATAAACGCTTCCTGCGCAACATCCATCACTTCGTGGTGATCGCGAATATAGCGGGCGATAATCGCCATGACTTTGCTTTGATATTTCACCACCAGCATGTCAAAGGCGCGCTTGTCCCCGCGCTGAACCCGCTCGACCAATTGTTGGTCTGTCGTCTTGTTAGGAGCGCTCATATTTTCCTTATTATCCAGTAATTCAGCGCGACCACGCGTTGATTCAAGAGCGGTCAAAACCTGCACTGACATAAAAGAACCACCGTTTGCTGCGTCTATAAAAGTTGTTTGCATAGCCCTATAGACACAACTTTTTTCGGATAGTTCACTCTTAGCCATTAATGTTAGTATATTCAGCTATTCTGCTTGGGCCCAACAACTATCCGGTCCTTTTTCCTGGCTGTTTTTTCCTTGATTGCTGGAGTCACGCAAAGGCTATGAGTTTAAGCTTCGAACACGATGTTCTCATTATCGGCAGCGGCGCCGCTGGCCTTACCGTCGCCCTGAATCTTCCCACCGATTTAAGAGTGGCGGTATTGTCCAAGACTGAACTCAAAAGCGGCTCCACGCTTTGGGCGCAAGGCGGCATCGCGGCGGTGTTGGACGATGACGACAGCACTGAATCCCACCTGCAGGATACGCTGGTGGCCGGCGCTGGGCTGTGCGACAAGGACAGCGTACGCCTTACCGTTGAGCATGGTCGTGAGGCCATTGAATGGCTTATCTCCCAGGGAGTGCAGTTCGATACAGACGAATCCGAAGAGTCCACGCAGAAATACCATCTCACCAAGGAAGGCGGACATAGCCATCGCCGCATTGTTCACGCTGCAGACGCCACCGGCCGTGCAGTATCAGGCTCACTGGCCGATCGCGCGCGTGAAAAAGCCAATATTGAAATATTCGAAGACCGCGTCGGCATCGACCTGATCACCCATAGCAAATTGTTTCTTCCCGGCAACCGCTGTGTCGGCGCCTACGTGCTGAACAAAAAAACCAGTCATGTAGAGCTGTTCCGCGCCAAATTTGTGGTGCTCGCCACCGGCGGCGCCAGCAAAGTCTATCTCTATACCAGCAATCCTGACGTGGCGACCGGCGACGGCATCGCTATGGCCTGGCGGGCAGGTTGCCGCATGGGCAACATGGAGTTCAACCAGTTCCACCCAACCTGCCTTTATCACCCTCAGGCGAAATCCTTTTTGATTACAGAGGCCGTTCGCGGCGAAGGCGGCAAGCTTCTGCTGCCCAACGGCAAGCGCTTCATGGGTCAATTTGACGAGCGCGAAGAGCTCGCTCCACGTGACGTCGTCGCCCGCGCTATCGACCACGAAATGAAACGACTTGGCGCGGACTGCCTGTATCTGGATATCAGCCATAAAGACAAAGACTTTATCCTCGGACATTTCCCCACAGTGCACCAACGCTGCCTGTCTTACGGTATCGATATCACCAAAGAGCCCATCCCTGTGGTTCCCGCCGCACACTACACCTGCGGAGGAGTAGTTACCGACAGCGCCGGCCGTACAGACCTGAACTCTCTATACGCCGTAGGCGAAACTGCATTTACCGGACTCCACGGGGCCAACCGCATGGCCAGCAACTCCCTGCTGGAATGTCTGGTATTCGGCAAATCCTGTGCAGAAGACATCGCCAGCCGTATCGCCCATACGCCTGAGCCGCCGCCCGCTCCGTCCTGGGACGAAAGTCAGGTAACAGACTCCGACGAAGATGTTGTGATCTCACACAACTGGGACGAGCTGCGCCGCTTCATGTGGGACTATGTCGGCATCGTACGAACCAACAAACGCCTGCAACGCGCGAAGCATCGCGTAGACCTGTTACATCAGGAAATCCGTGAGTATTACAGCAACTATAAAGTGTCCAATGACCTGCTTGAGCTGCGTAATCTAGTGACGGTTGCAGACCTGATTATCTGCTCGGCGATCCAACGTAAAGAAAGCCGCGGCCTGCATTACACCCTGGACTACCCCCACCCGCTCAAAACGCCGGAAAACACGATTTTAACCCCCGTTAACTTTCCCGCGGAGCCTTGGTGAGCGTTTATAAATCGTCCCGATAAGGTTTCACGCCGCCATGGGTGGCGGCGAGGGCCTGGGACCGTTATCATGCAGCCAGAATGACGGCCCACGGGCAACATACAGAGGCGCAAATGACTGAAGATGTAGAATACAAGCGTTTATTCTGGCACAGCCGACGCGGAATGCTGGAGTTGGATGTGCTGCTGGTTCCTTTTCTCAAGGAAGCCTACCCCGAACTCCCGGACGAAGACAAAGCGCGCTACCGTATGCTCTTAGAGTGCGAAGACACGGATATGTTCCAGTGGTTTATGCAAAAATCCACGCCGGAAGATCCTGATCTGGCGCGCATCGTTAAAATCATCCTAGACCGTGTTCAACCAAGCTACGATTGAGCTGCGACCATCGCTGCAGTTGACGCTGTTCTTTACCGTCTTTTTCGGACTGATTGGCGTAGTGTTATTGGCTCTGGCGATGCCGGTCTGGCTAAAACTTTCTTTGAGCGCCCTGTTAGGCGCTCATTTTGTCTTCACCGTCGGCCAGTATGCTCTGTTAACCTGGCCGACTAGCGTGATAAAAATCCGCTATGAAAAAAACGGCGATGAAGACGTGAAAGTCAGACTGTTCAAACGCAATCAACGCGAGCTGGATACCCGTCTGCACGGAGACACCTGCGTCACGCCAATTGTTACCTTGCTGGTCTGCCGCACAGGCTGGCGAGATCTGGTATTTCTCGTCCGGGATAATTGTGATCCGGATGCATTTCGCCGTTTTCGAGTTTGTTTACGCTTCGCCAGGAATTAAGGGAGATCCATTTATATGACGTCCTTTTGGAACACCTTCGCCGCCCCCGCAAATACTCCGGCGACACAGGAAAGCGACGGCGCCCCGCATATCCACAGGCTGACCAACGTCGCCTTACTGGAGATAAAAGGGCCTGACGCCATCAAATTCATGCAAGGTCAATTTACCTGCGACGTTCAGGATATTACCAGCAACCATTCTTCGCTGGCCGCGTGCTGTACCCCTAAAGGCCGCATGGTTGCATTGTTCCGCATAGCGCAAGCCAAGCCTGACTGCTATTTGCTGAGACTGCCCGAAGAGGTCGCTCAAAGCTTTCTCGCTCACCTTAATAAGTACAAGGTGTTTTATAAGTGCACCGTCACCCTGCTGGATGATTGGGGCGTAATAGGATTGAGCGGAGATCTGGATGCGATCCAGCCTCTCTCTTCCAACATTCCTGCTTCCATAGACGCCAGCCATGTCGGCGAAGGCCTATTGCTTATTCGTCCACCCGGTAAAGCCTCCCGAGTGGAGTGCTGGCTGGATAGCGATCAGGCGTCAAAGTTACTACCGGAGCTGGATAATCAATGCGCGGCTGGCTCTATTGAGGATTGGGAACGCCTGGAAGTTCTTTCAGGATTGGGAGAGGTTTACCCAGAGACCCTGGATGAATTTATCCCGCAAATGCTGAACCTGCAGGCGCTGGGCGCCATCAGCTTCAAAAAGGGCTGCTATACGGGGCAAGAAATCGTCGCCCGCATGCAATACCTCGGCACTCTGAAGAAACGCATGTTTCTACTCTCTTCTGATAGCTTCGCTCCTGCGCCCGGCTCAGCGGTTATCGACGAGACCGGGGCTCGCATTGGTTCGGTCGTGCGCAGCGCTCAAGGACAAACCCTCGCCGTGCTGGACAAATCTGCGGCAATAGACAAAGCGCTACGCCTGGAGGAGGCTCCGGAAACCTCATTGCAATTGCTTGAACTTCCCTACGCGATTGAAGAAGTTAGCAACACAAAGAAAAAGCTCTAGCATAATTCCATACCTTAGCGGCGCGTTTCTATGCGCCGCCGACAAGCATCCCTCAAAAATTCTGCTATAACTTAAATTGGACCTTGCAAGAGGCTGAAGCGCTTCTCAGTGGGCCCGAATCCAATGCAGCCAACCTATTCACGGATATGCAAATGGCAGAATTAGAAGAGAAAATCAAAGCAGACATACTTCAGGCAATAGATTCCGATAAGCTGGTGCTGCCCACCCTCCCGGAGGTCGCTCTGCAAGTTCGAGAAGTGGCGGAAAGTCCGGACTCCTCCGTTCAGGACCTCGCTAAAGTCATTAGCAACGACACCGCCATGACGGCCCGCATTATACGTGTATGCAACAGCCCCCTTTTACGCGGCAGCAGGGAAATATCGAACCTGACCATGGCGATTGGCCGCCTTGGCATGGCCTATACCGCTAATCTCGCGACAGGGCTGGCGATGGAGCAAATGTTCCAGGCCACCTCGGAACAAATAGATCAACGTATGCGAGAAATCTGGCGCAGCAGTACGGAAGTGGCCGGCATCTGCCACGTGCTGGCGCAGCATTACACCAAGTTAAAGCCCGATCAGGCGACCCTCGCAGGACTGGTGCACCAGATTGGCGCCCTCCCCGTACTGACGTATATCGAGCACCACGACATTCATGTCGACAACGAAACGCTCGACAAGCTGATCGAAACCCTGCAGCCCACGATTGGACAGTACATTCTCAAAAAGTGGGACTTCCCTGCAGAACTCCAAATCGTACCGACAGAGTTCAGCAACTTCCATCGGGAAGCGCCCAACGTCGATTACGCAGACGTGGTGATGGTCGCCAAGCTGCAAAGTCTGATAGGCAGCCAGCATCCTTATACTGAGATGGATTGGGGGCAGATATCGGCGTTCAACCGGCTCGGACTCGACCCGGAAATAGATATGAACGAGGCGGAGGACTTAAGCGCGGAAATGGAAGCCGCCATGGCGCTACTTTCACCTTCCTGACGCAAACAAAAAACGGCGGACCTGGGTCCGCCGCATTGGCCTTACTCTACAGAGGCTGGCGCTTTCTTGATGAGCTGCCCCTTCTCATCCAACCGATCCTTCGGGGGCAGCCGCCAGTCAATCGCTTTCTTTTGATGTGCGCGCAGATAATCATTCGTGCTGGCGAAATGACCGCAACCCATAAAACCGCGATGAGCGGATAACGGCGACGGGTGAACACTTTCCAGCACACAGTGACGCTGGCGGTCGATAAAGGCGCCTTTGCGCTGGGCGTAACTGCCCCACAACAAAAACACCACATTTTCCCGCTCGCTGTTTATCAGCTGTATCACTCTGTCAGTGAACTGCTCCCACCCTTTCCCCTGGTGCGAGGCGGCCTTGCTCTGCTCCACTGTCAGTACGCTGTTCAGCAGCAAAACACCTTGTTGCGCCCAATAGGCCAGACATCCATGCTCCGGCACGCCTAATCCAAGCTCATTGTTGATTTCCTTAAAGATATTCACCAACGATGGCGGCGGCGCAATCCCTGGCAACACGGAAAAGCTAAGTCCATGCGCCTGACCCGGACCGTGATAAGGATCCTGCCCCAATATAACTACCGACACATTTTCAAAAGGCGTCGAGTTAAGAGCATTGAAGCAATTATTCAGACTGGGGTATATCACCTTGCCCTGCTCGTCTTGCGCCCCAAGAAACTGCTCCAGTTGCACCATGTAGGGCTTGGAAAACTCGTCTTTCAGGGCATCCTTCCAGCGGGTGTCTGGGGCCAAAGCCCCAAACAGCACCTCTGCGCAGCTTTGCATCTGCATTCTCCTTTTCTCTATCCGTTCATTACGGCGGAACGATCAGTCCGCCAACGGGCGCATATGAGGGAACAAAATAACGTCTCGAATTGAGGGCGAATCGGTCAGCAGCATCACCAATCGGTCGATGCCAATACCCTCGCCCGCAGTAGGCGGCATGCCGTGCTCAAGCGCAGTGATGTAGTCTTCGTCGAAGAACATCGCCTCGTCGTCGCCAGCCTCTTTCTCCTCCACTTGCTTACGGAAGCGTTCAGCCTGATCTTCCGGGTCGTTCAACTCCGAGAAACCGTTGGCGATTTCTCTGCCGCCCACGAAAAACTCAAACCGGTCAGTGACGAATGGATTATCGTCATTGCGACGCGCCAACGGCGATACTTCCGTCGGGTACTCAGTGATAAAGGTCGGCTGCATCAAACGATGCTCAACTGTCTTCTCGAAGATTTCGATTTGAACCTTGCCCAGGCCCCAGGATGCTTTGAGAGGGATACCCAGGTCAGTCGCCACCTTTTTAGCGCCGTCCATATTATCAATATCCGCCAGCGTCAATTCACGGTTGAAGTGCAGAATGGACTCCACGACAGTCATACGCAGGAAAGGCTTACCGAAGTCATAGACGATTTCATCGACCACCTCGCCCTCAGCATTCTTGGAAGTGTTGCGCACTTCCGTCGTTCCTAGCGCTTCCTGAGCCACCCACCTCAGCATTTCCTCGGTCAGGTTCATCAGGTCTTTGTAGTCAGCGAACGCCTGGTAGAACTCAATCATGGTGAATTCAGGATTGTGGCGAGTGGACAAGCCTTCGTTGCGGAAGTTGCGGTTAATTTCAAATACCCGCTCAAAACCGCCTACCACCAGACGCTTCAGATAAAGCTCAGGCGCTATACGCAGGAACATTTCGATATCCAGGGCATTGTGATAGGTCACAAAAGGACGCGCCGTAGCGCCGCCAGGAATGACCTGCAACATTGGCGTCTCCGCCTCAATAAAGTCACGCTTGGTCAGGAAGTAGCGGATGCTTTCGATCACTTTGGAGCGAATACGGAAGGTTTCCCGCGCTTCTTCATTCGTGATCAGGTCCAGATAGCGCTGGCGATAGCGCATTTCAGTGTTGGTCAGTCCTTTATGTTTGTCCGGCAAAGGACGCAACGCTTTCACCATCAAACGCGGGTTTTCCATATTCACGTAGAGATCGCCCTTGCCTGATTTATGCAGAGCGCCTTCCGCCGCCACAATATCGCCCAAATCCCACAGTTTGACGTTTTCCAACTGCTCCGGCGGCAACCCCTTACGATCTACATACAGCTGAATACGTCCCGTTGTGTCCTGAATGACGACAAAAGGTCCACGCATCGCCATGATGCGGCCAGACACTTTGGCGCGCACGCCCGCTTCTTCCAGCTCTTCCTTGCTTTTATCACCATAACGAGCCTGCAGGTCTGCACAGTAGCTGTCGCGACGAAAATCATTCGGAAACGCCTGCCCCTTTTCCCGCAACTTACCCAGCTTGCCCCGGCGCTCAGCGATCAGTTTGTTTTCATCTATTGCAGGATTTTGGTTCTCTGTCATGGTTTGCTTAATCCACTATTTATCAATCAGTTGGCAAAAATTACGGGTCGAGATATAAGCGAAGGGCCTGATTACAGGCCCTGCTTCAAACTCGCCTCGATAAACTCATCAATATCGCCGTCAAGCACCGCCTGACAATTGGAGTTTTCTATTGAAGTACGCAAGTCTTTGATACGCGACTGGTCCAAAACGTAAGACCGGATCTGGCTGCCCCAACCAATATCGGATTTACTATCTTCCAGTTGCTGCGCTTCAGCATTGCGCTTTTGTATTTCAAGCTCATACAGCTTCGCTTTCAGCTGCTTCATCGCCTGATCTTTATTTTTGTGCTGAGAACGATCGTTCTGGCACTGGGTCACGATGCCGGAAGGCATGTGCGTGATACGTACGGCGGACTCAGTCCGGTTAACGTGCTGACCGCCGGCGCCTGACGCGCGATAGACGTCTATGCGCAGATCCGCCGGGTTGATGTCGATTTCGATATCGTCGTCCACTTCCGGAGAGACAAACACGGACGCAAAAGAAGTATGACGGCGGTTGCCAGAATCAAACGGCGACTTCCGCACTAACCGGTGCACGCCCGTTTCCGTGCGCAACCACCCGTAGGCGTATTCACCCTGGAAATGGATCGTGGCGCTTTTAATACCGGCCACTTCTCCGGGGGACTCCTCAATCAAGTCAGTTTTGAATCCACGGCGCTCGCCCCAACGCAGATACATACGCAGCATCATGCTCGCCCAATCCTGCGCTTCGGTGCCGCCGGAGCCCGCCTGAATATCCAGGTAGGCGTTATTGGGGTCCATTTCTCCCGCAAACATCCGACGGAACTCCAAGGTCTCCACTTGAGCGCGGATTGATTCCAATTCGGTTTCCACTTCAGCAACCGCATCCGCGTCCTGCTCTTCCACCGCCATATCCAGCAAATCGGAGCAATCCGTCAATCCACCGGTGACGTCATCGACAGTCTTCACCACCACTTCAAGGGAGGAGCGCTCTTTACCAAGACCTTGCGCACGCTCTGGATTATTCCAGACGCCGGGATCTTCGAGCTCCCTTTCTACTTCAACCAGACGTTCTTTTTTGACGTCGTAGTCAAAGATACCTCCGTAAAGATTCTACGCGGGTGCGCAAGTCCTTGATGGTATTAACTATTGGATTCACTTCTAACATAATCGTCGGGGCCTCAAAAAACAGTTGAAACGGCGGCGGATCATCCGCCGACCGTAAAGAAAGCCCGCTATTGTAAACAAACTGAACAGTGAGTTACACCTAGGAAAAGACGATAGACAGCCTAATTACAAGGCTCCAGATATTCGATTAGCAGTTGTAGATTGCTATGCCCGCGAAACTCATTTATGTCGAGCCTGAAAACCACCTTTACCCGATCCCATTCACTGAATGGCGTCGCGGGATCAATATTGAAGTATATCGCGTCATAGCAATTGCCCGAGCGATTATCCGCCAGCGTCATCTTGAGATGGCGTTCGCCGACAATTCGGCAGCTGGCGATGCGAAACTGGCCGTCAAACAAGGGCTCCGGGAAGGATTGGCCCCACGGCCCCGCATTCTTCAAAGTAATCGCCATATTCATACAAAGCTCTTCGGGAGACAGCTCACCATCCGTCAAGAGTTTCGCCTGCAAATCATCCGCACTCACAGCCGCTGCGACAACCTCTTGAAACGCTTCCGAAAAAGCAGCGAAGTTTTCCGGACGCAGAGACAGTCCCGCCGCCATGGCGTGACCGCCGAACTTGGACAACAGTCCACTACGCTTGGTGGCGACCGCATCCAGCGCATCGCGAATATGCAACCCGGGTATTGATCGGGCCGACCCTTTTAGCTCGCCATTATCCCCGGGCGCAAAAGCAATAACGGGGCGGTGCATACGGTCTTTGATGCGCGAAGCCAGAATTCCCACGACGCCCTGATGCCAGCTTTCATCATAAAGACACACTGCCGCAGGAGGGTTGTCGTAAGTCCAGTTCATGCGATCCAGAATCGATAGCGCCTGGGCCTGCATGTCGCGCTCTATTTCCTTGCGCGCCTGATTTAACCCATCGAGCTCCTGCGCAATCATCAACGCCTTGGCGGAATCCTCCGTCAGCAACAACTCGATACCTACGGTCATATCTTCCAAACGACCCGCTGCATTAAGCCTCGGGGCAATTGAGAACCCCAGATCGGAAGCGCTAAGCTTTTCCTGACTACGCCCAGCCACTTGCAGCAGAGCATTAATGCCAGGACGACAGCGCTTGGCGCGGATGCGTCGCAACCCCTGCTCTACCAGAATGCGGTTGTTGGCGTCCAACGACACAACATCAGCAACGGTTCCCAGCGCAACCAAATCGAGTAAATTAGCCAGGTTTGGCTCTATCATGCCCGTAGCGGCGAACCACCCTTTGTCGCGCAGCGCCTGCCGTAACGCCAGCATCACATAGAAAATCACCCCGACTCCGGCGATAGACTTACTAGGAAAGTCGCAACCAGGTTGATTGGGATTCACAATCGCGTCGGCTTCCGGCAACTCGTCACCCGCCAAGTGGTGATCTGTCACGATGACTTGCAATCCCGCCCGCTTGGCGGCTTTGACGCCTTCAATGCTGGCAATGCCGTTATCCACTGTAATCAGCACATCCGGCTGACGTGACAACGCCACATCGACTATCTCAGGAGACAGGCCATAGCCGAACTCAAAACGGTTAGGAACAATGTAGTCCACATAGGCCGCGCCAAACATACGCAACGCCAACACCCCCAAAGCCGTGCTGGTGGCTCCATCAGCGTCAAAGTCGCCAACGAAAATAATGCGCTGATTGCGCTGTAAGGCTTCCACCAGAATATCCGCAGCGCTTTGCGCGCCCGTCAGACTATCCAATTGCAACAGATGGCTTAACGAGTACTCCAGCTCATCACAACTGGCGACGCCTCTGGAGGCATAGATCCGCTGCAGCAAAGGAGGAAGTCCAGCTTGCTCAAGAAATTCCGCCGGAACAGAACGACGTTCGATACGTTTTTTCGGTATGGTTTGGGAGAGCTCGCTCACCGGCTATCCAATTTGTTGGTTGGCTAAATAGAAGTGACTCGTGACGGGACCATGTAAATAGTCACCGCCACGATCTGTCAATGGAGATTATTTCTTGAGCTGATCCTGCACAAAGCGCTGAACCGCCTGCAAGTCATTCGGCAACACCGTGAAGCGCTCTTCTCTGTCGAACAGATCAGACATATGAGCAGGTAGCTTCGGTTCTTCCTCAACGCCGGCTTTAGTTACAGCTTCGGGAAATTTCGCGGCGTGTGCAGTCGCCAGGACCACCATTGGCGTGTTTTTGTCCCGGCGGCATGCCCGGGCGGCTTTGATGCCGATCGCTGTATGCGGGTCTACAATCTCTTCCGTTTCAGAGTAAATCTGATCGATGCTCGCCAGAGTAGACTCGTCATCCACAGCGTAGGAGTCAAATAGCTCCCTGGCATGGCGCCAGCGATACTCTTCAATTGCGACATCCTCTTTGTTCATTTTCTCCATAAGCTCCGCCAACAAAGAGCCATTACGACCGTGTAGATCAAACAACAGGCGCTCAAAGTTGCTGGACACGACAATATCCATACTTGGAGATAGCGTATGTTGTAACGGTTGCAGGTTGTACTGGTTATTGCTCATAAAGCGATGTAGCACATCATTGCGATTAGTGGCAATGACCAACTGGCTCACCGGCAAGCCCATATTGCGCGCCAGATACCCCGCAAAGATATCGCCAAAATTCCCTGTAGGTACGGAGAAAGCAACACTACGATGAGGCGCCCCCACACTCAGCCCGGCATGGAAATAATAAACGATCTGCGCCATGATCCGCGCCCAGTTGATCGAGTTCACCGCAACGAGAGGGCGGCCGCCCAGGAACGTCTGGTCGCCAAAGCTCGCCTTCACCATCCGCTGACAGTCATCGAAGTTTCCTTCGATCGCCAGATTATGAACATTGCCGCCTGGCGCCGTAGTCATTTGCCTACGCTGAACCTCAGAAACGCGGCCATGGGGATGAAGAATAAAAATATCGACATGCTTGGAATGACGACAACCTTCAATCGCCGCAGATCCAGTATCACCGGAAGTGGCTCCCAGAATCGCCACTTTCTGTCCACGCTTTTCAAGAAAATGATCGACCAGACGCCCCAACAACTGCAGCGCGTAATCTTTAAACGCCAGAGTGGGTCCGTGAAATAGCTCCATCACCCACTCATTCGCAGAAATCTGCTTCAGCGGCGCCACAGCGGAATGAGCGAACTCTGAATATGCGTCATTGACGATGGCGGAGAACTCTTCCATAGACAGAGAGCCTTCCACGAATGGAAACATGACCTTGACCGCCAACTCCGGGTAACTCAATCCAGCCCAAGAGGCAATATCCTCTGGGGTAAAACGAGGTAAAAATTCAGGTACGTACAGGCCGCCATCCGAAGCTAACCCGGTCAACAGAACCTCTTCAAAGTTAAGCGCAGGCGCTTTACCTCTGGTGCTTACATACTTCACGATTTAAACCCTTTGCCTTTAGCGCAACGCGGATTACCGCACTGCGCTTTCATCTAATACTGTTAATCGAAAACCCTGCACCGGCAAGGTTTTCTAAATTTATTCAACTGAATGATTCAACGCGAATGCGCGTCACTTTGCCAACCACATCAGGGAGCGCCTCGATTACCGCCAGTGCATGATTCATATTCATCTCCTGCACCCGGTGAGTCAGCATAATCATGGGGATCAGCCCGTCATGCTGCTCGCTTTCCTTCTGCACAATCGACTCAATATTGATGCTGTGTTCACTCAGAATTTGAGCGACATTGGCTAGCACTCCCGGGTGGTCCTGCACAAGGATGCGCAAGTAGTAAGCACTAACCACTTCCTCCACTGGAACCACCTCAAGGTCATTGAGGTGCTCAGGGTTATGCCCCAGAGAAGGAACGCCAACCGCCACGCCTTGACGCAACGCCCTGGCGATATCCACCAAGTCTGCAACTACCGCAGACGCTGTAGCCTCAGCGCCAGCGCCAGCGCCGTAATACAAAGTCGGACCCACAGCGTCACCGTCGACCATCACGGCGTTCATAACGCCATCGACTTTTGCGATCAGCTGAGTTTCTGGCACCAGCGTTGGATGTACGCGCAGCTCGACACCGTGCTCCAAACGTCTCGCTATGCCCAAGTGCTTGATGCGGTAACCGAACTCTTCCGCATACTGAACATCTTCCGGCGCTATCGCACTTATACCTTCCGTATATGCACGCTTGAATTGCAAAGGAATGCCGAACGCAACGGACGCCAAAATGGTCAGCTTATGCGCAGCATCAATGCCTTCCACATCAAACGTCGGATCTGCTTCTGCGTATCCCAAAGCTTGCGCCTCTTTCAGCACATCTTCAAACGCGCGACCTTTGTCACGCATTTCCGTCAAAATGAAGTTGCCAGTGCCGTTAATAATCCCAGCCAGCCAGTTGATTCGGTTTGCAGCAAGGCCTTCACGCAGCGCCTTAATCACCGGCACGCCACCGGCCACAGCCGCTTCAAACGCCACCGTGACGCCCTTGCGCGCAGCCAACTCAAAAATTTCGCCGCCATGCTCTGCAATTAACGCCTTGTTGGCGGTAACTACATGTTTGCCGTTCTCGATCGCTTTGAGGATCAACTCTTTCGCGATTGTCGTGCCGCCAAGCAGCTCAACAACGACCTCGACTTCAGGATCAGAAGTTACAGCGAAGATATCAGTGGTAAATTGCGTTGAGTCCAGCCCACAAGCCGGATTCATCCGACGGGATGCGACACGGATTACTTCAATAGCCATACCCGCACGCGCCGCAATATCTGCACCATTGCGCGCCAGCACGTTAAAAGTTCCACTACCTACAGTGCCCAATCCACAAATAGCTATTTTCATCTACCACGTCTCCACAACATTACGCGCTTACTATGGCGCATTTAAGAGTGCCTTAATCCAGTATCAAACCATCTTTACGAAACATCGCCTTAATGCCCCGGATCGCCTGTCGCGTACGATGTTCGTTCTCAATCAGCGCGAACCGCACATATTCATCGCCATAGTGCCCAAAGCCAAGACCTGGAGATACTGCCACCTTTGCTTCCAGCAACAACTTTTTAGAAAACTCAAGTGATCCCAAGTGGCGATAATGTTCAGGAATTTTCGCCCAAACGAACATGGTTGCTTTAGGCGGAGTTACATCCCAGCCAATACTATCTAAACCACGACATAGTACGTCGCGACGCGACTGATACATCGCTCGAATTTCATCTACACAACCCTGGTCGCCCTCCAGCGCGGCAATCGCCGCCACTTGAATAGGGGTAAAAGTACCGTAATCCAGATAAGACTTAATCCGAGCCAAAGCTGCTATCAGCTCTGCGTTTCCACAACAAAAACCAACGCGCCAGCCAGGCATGTTATAGCTTTTAGACAATGAGAAAAATTCAACCGCCACTTCCTTCGCCCCAGGTACTTGTAATATCGAAGGCGCTTTATAACCGTCAAATACGATATCCGCATAAGCGATATCCTGCACAACCCAGATTTTATGCTCTCGGGCGATGGCGATGACTTTTTCAAAAAAGTCCAGTTCAACACATTGAGAAGTGGGGTTGCCAGGGAAGTTCAAGACCAGCATTTTGGGACGGGGCCATGAATCTAGAATTGCCTTTTCCAACTCTGTGAAAAAGGCGTCCGTATCCTCGCCCAATGGGATATGTCGAATATCTGCGCCAGCAATGACAAAACCATAAGGATGAATCGGGTAGCTTGGGTTCGGCACCAGTACTGCATCTCCTGGACCCATTGTCGCCAAAGCCAAGTGGGCAAGTCCCTCTTTAGAGCCAATGGTGACAATCGCCTCTTTCTCAGGGTCCAAATCCACATCAAAGCGGTTTTTATACCAGCGGGCGATAGCCCTTCTTAGCCTGGGAATACCCTTGGACTGAGAGTAACGATGAGTATCATCCCGTTGCACAGTTTCAGTCAGCTTGTCGACTATATGCTTAGGGGTTGGTTGGTCGGGGTTCCCCATACCAAAGTCAATTATATCCTCCCCTCTCGCTCGCGCCTGCTGCTTGAGCTCCCCAACAATGTTAAAAACATAGGGCGGCAAGCGACTGATGCGCGGAAATTCCATTGCGATCTCCTGAACGGCCAGAGGGCGAAGATTAAGATAAGTACAATATTGGGAACAGGCCACAATACCCCGCACCCCGTAGTGTGTCAACGCAGCGCGGCGCTTATTTTACAAGGATAGAAAAGGATATTATCTCACTCTGAGACAACCTGATCATAGGAAATGGCGCCGCCGGAAAACTACGGCTAACCTGTTAAGTAATTCCTTTCGGCGTAGACTGGCATTACGAAAATATAGATGGCTACTCAAACCAGAAAACCAGCTCAATCTCGCACAACAAAAGCTCTTCTTTTCGTCCCGTTGCTTTTCGCCGGGTGCGATAGCAGCACACCTTTCACTGGACTGAGCAATTATGAACTAAGCATGGAATTCAGAGCGTGCCAAAAAGAGGGACTATCTCCCGGGGGAGCTCAAAGATGCAACAATATTGAAAGGGAGTGCGAAATAAGGAAGGAAGAGAAAAACTTTCGCTGCTAGCGGAAGAGTCTCTCTTCCGCTAGCCAAACTGCCACTATTACTATTTAACGTCCAACCCCAAGCCTTTAGCGAGAGAATCAGCAGGCACATATCCTGGAATCAAGCGGCCATCATGCAACACGATTGCTGGAGTGCCGCTAATGCCAATCTGATTCCCCAAATTATATTGATCAGCAACCGGATTTTTGCAGTCTTTGGAAGCCGGAGTTTTCCCCAGTTTCGCTTCTGTCAGAGCCGCCTGCTGATCATCAGCACACCAAACGGAAACCATTTTTTGGTAGCTTCCCGAACCTACACCCGCACGAGGGTAAGCCAAATAATTAACTTGCACGCCCAGCTCATTCAAACGAGGAACTTCCTTATGAAGCTTCCGACAGTATCCACAGTCCACGTCCGTAAACACAGTGATAGAAGCCTTCACTACTTCAGGCTTGAATACGATCATTTTTGACTCATCAATCGAATTAACCAACTCTGCGCGAGTTTCTTCGCGCCGGCGCTCGGCCAAGTTAGTGATGCGCCCCTCGCTCACCTGGTAAATATCGCCCGCTACAAAGTATTGACCATCGGCGCTGGTGTACAGCAGCTGCGGATTATTGGACTCGACTTCGTAAACTCCCGGTATTGGACTGGGGCTAACCTTTAGGATTTTCAGCCCAGGCACAGCCTCAGCCAACCGCTGTTTAATCACTTTCACGGCTTGCTCTTGCTGCTCGTCGGCGCGCGCTCCGAAAGCGACCGACAGTGCCATTAATACCAATACAAAAGGGCGCATTACGTGCATGAATATACCTTCATCCGTTCTTGAATATACAGTTAGACCCTAAAACTACACAAATGTTCCTATCAAAACTAGGTCAATTGTGTAACGTGAAATAGATTTAACCTAACCCTTTCAAGCCCATACTCAAATGAAGCAAATACATAAAAAAATCAGGAGCGAGGGTGGTGTTTCGAATGCAGTTGCTGCAGCCTCGCCTTGGCCACATGGGTATATATCTGAGTAGTAGATAAGTCGCTGTGCCCAAGAAGCAATTGAACCACACGCAGATCCGCCCCATGGTTCAGTAAGTGAGTGGCAAATGCGTGACGAAGCGTATGTGGCGTTACATTCTTAGCAATCCCACTGCGTGACACATATAGCTTGATACGATGCCAGAAGGTTTGCCTTGTCATTTCCCCGCCACGCAAACTGGGAAAAAGGACACCATCTTCTCGCCCTCCCGTCAATTGGGGCCGAACGCCTTTGATATAAACTTCTAATTGCTCTATCGCCTGCTCACCCAAAGGAGTCAATCTTTCCTTATCCCCCTTTCCAACGACACGCAACACCCCTTGTCTCAAGTTAACCTGATAAAGCTGAAGACCAACCAACTCGGACACCCGCAGCCCGCTGGCGTACAACACCTCCAACATCACTTTATCCCGCGCCTCAATCGGCAATGAAATATCCGGCTCCGCTAGCAACCGATCCACTTCAGCCTCAGAAATCGCGCCCGGTAATAGCCGCCCAACTTTGGGGTGCTCAATCCTTAACGTTGGATCCTCCTGAATAACTCCTTCCCTTAGCAAATAGCGATAGAATTTTCGCAATGTCGACAACATACGAGCCGAAGAGGCGCTCTTGGCGCCCTTCTTCATGCGGGCAGCCAAAAAAGAGAATATATCCTCCCGAGAAGCATCAACAAGCGTCTTCTCACTTCTCGCCAGCCATTCCGCTAAGCGCAGAAGATCGGACCGGTAGGACATCCTTGTATTTTCGGACAGCCCCAGCTCCAGCCACAACATTTCTATGAACCTATCGATAACATCCTGGCAGGCCTGCGAAAAACTCATATCACTCGCCACATTTCCTTATCAAACTCCCAGCGTGACCACAAACAAAAAAGGGTGGTCAGATGACCACCCTTTTCTGAAAGGACAAAAGCAGGAATTAATCCAACTTCTCTTTGATGCGAGCAGCCTTACCGCTAAGATCACGAAGGTGATACAGTTTAGCCTTGCGGACGTCGCCACGACGCTTAACGTTGATGCTGTCGACCAAACGGCTGTGAGTCTGGAAAGTTCTCTCCACACCAACGCCATATGAAACTTTACGAACAGTAAAAGAAGAGTTCAGACCACGGTTTCTTTTTGCGATCACAACACCTTCGAAAGCCTGCAGACGCTCACGAGAGCCTTCCACTACTTTCACACTTACAGTTACTGTATCACCCGGAGCAAACTCTGGGATTTCTTTAGTCATTTGCTCAGCTTCAAGCTGGCTAATGATTGTGTTTTTGCTGCTCATGGCTCGCTCCTAACTAATCCGAAGTAATCCTACGTTTCTGATATTAACTGCCCGCGCTGCAACTCTTGTATGATTTGAGCCTCTTCTTCGGATAGCTCACGCTGCTCGAGCAAATCGGGTCTGCGCTGAAGCGTTCTAAGCAAAGACTGCTCCAACCTCCAACGCCTAATCTTTTCATGATTGCCACTCAATAAAACCTCAGGAACCCGCTTATCGCGATATACCTCTGGTCTCGTGTAATGAGGACAATCCAGCAAGCTATTCTCGAAAGAGTCCTGCTCAGCAGACTCATTGTGACCGAGCACTCCTGGCGCAAGCCGAGAAACACTATCGATAATAGCCATAGCGGCGATCTCGCCACCGCTAAGAACAAAGTCACCCAAAGACCACTCTTCGTCGACTTCATCCTCAATCAATCTTTCATCAATCCCTTCGTAACGACCACACAGAAGAATCAATCCCGGGGCATTTAACGCTGAGCGAACCAAAGCTTGATCCATTCGCCTCCCCTGAGGAGACAGATAAATAACCTTGCTTCCCACAGGAGCCACAGACTTCGCCGCACTCAATGCCGCCTCTAAAGGCTCTACCTTCATCAGCATTCCAGGACCACCGCCATACGGCCTATCATCTACCGTGCGATAGTTATCGGTTGCGTAATCCCTGGGATTCCAAGAGCAAACTTCTATCGAACTCTGCTTGATAGCCTTGCCCACCACGCCAAAGTCCGTAACCGACTTCAGCATTTCCGGAAATAAAGTTATGACGCCAAACCACACTTTAAAAATCCGGATCCCAGTCAACAATCATTAAATTCTTATCCAGATCAATATTCTCTATGAATTGACCTGGCAAGTAAGGAATTAGCCGCTCACGCTTATCAATGCTTTCCGCAGATCCTGCAACGACAAGCACATCATTAGCGCCAGTTTCAATCAAATGACTCACCCGCCCTATATTAACCCCTTCCGAGGTAAAAACGGTGAGCCCTTCCAATTGACGCCAGTAGTATTCACCCTCTTCCAAAACTGGAAGCTCTGACGACTCAATTTCAACCCGACAACCAACGTAGCTTTTTGCCAGATCTCGATCATCCACGCCAGCTAGCGCAATCACGATCCCCTTACCCTGAGGCTTACCAGATCGTAGCTTTGCGCCGGAGCGATTCCCATCTTCGCGCACCAATTCCCAATTAGCGTACCGAAGCATATTCTCCGGTGGCGACGTGAAAGAGTGAACCTTCAACCAACCTTTTACGCCATACACACCGACGATCTTGCCTATGCAAATTTTCTCACTCATCGGCGTGCTTCACCAACCAGCTTAAGCGCTGGCTTTCACTAGATCACGAACGCGATCAGACATCTGAGCGCCACGCTCAACCCAGAACTGCAGACGCTCTGCATCCACACGGACGCGCTCATCATTACCGCGCGCAGTGGGGTTGAAGAAACCTACACGCTCAATGAAACGGCCGTCACGGGCGTTTCTGCTATCAGTCACGTTAAAGTGATAAAAAGGACGTTTTTTTGAACCGCCACGCGCTAGTCGAATTGTAACCATCTCAGTTTGAATCCTGTTGTAAATAAACCAATGTTGTTGGCTCAACACCTGAAAGGGCGCATATTCTACGCAATAATTCAAGCATTGAAAACCTTTTTGTTTGCTCTCTGGCAATTAGGCGCCAGAACTATCTCATGCGCCCCATTGGAGGCATTCCACCGCCAGGAGGCATCATACCTCCCATTCCCCGCATCATGTTCATGACGCCGCCTTTCTTACTGAATTTTTTCATCATCTTCTGCATTTGCTTATGCTGCTTAAGAAGGCGGTTCACGTCTTGAATTTGCAAACCCGCCCCCATTGCAATCCGGCGCTTGCGAGAATTGCTTACAACATCTGGAAACCGCCGCTCATGCGGAGTCATTGAATTTATCAACGCCTCCATATGCACAAACATCTTATCGTTCATATGCTGTTGCGCAACTTGAGAGATTTGTCCCATTCCCGGCAACTTATCCAGCATACCAGCCATTCCGCCCATATTTTTCATCTGCTGCAGCTGGTCACGGAAATCTTCGAGATCAAAGGACTTCCCTTTTATAACTTTCTTGGCGAGCTTCTCAGCCTTCTTCTTATCAAGCTTGCGCTCAGCTTCCTCTATAAGAGAGAGCACATCCCCCATACCGAGTATTCTTGACGCAACCCGATCTGGATGAAATGGCTCCAGAGCCTCGACCTTTTCCCCCATCCCCATAAATTTGATGGGCTTGCCAGTAATAGAACGCACAGACAGAGCGGCGCCGCCACGCGCGTCACCATCAGCCTTGGTCAAAATCACGCCAGTCAAAGGTAAGGCATCATTGAACGCTTTGGCGGTATTCGCCGCATCCTGCCCCGTCATGGCGTCAACAACAAATAAAGTTTCAATCGGATTGACCGCAGCATGCAGACGCTTGATTTCGGACATCATATCCGCATCAATATGCAAGCGCCCCGCCGTATCAACAATCACCACATCATTAAAACGCTTGCGCGCCTCGGCAATTGCCGCGCTTGCAATATCAACGGGATCCTGGTCAGCAGTGCTTGGGAAGAAGTTAACCCCAACATCCCCGGCCAACGTTTCCAACTGTTTAATAGCAGCAGGACGATATACGTCCGCACTCACCACCATGACAGATTTTTTGCGGCGCTCTTTCAGAAACCGCGCTAACTTACCCACGGATGTTGTTTTACCAGCACCCTGCAAGCCCGCCATCAAAATCACAGCCGGCGGCTGACAATTAAGATTCAAGTCTTCATTCGCCTGCCCCATGACAGCAATAAGCTCATTCTGCACAACGCGAATAAACTCCTGCCCCGGCGTCAGGCTGCGCATTACGTCCTGACCTACGGCCTTCGCTTTAACGCTATCTACGAATTCTTTTACGACGGGGAGAGCAACATCCGCCTCCAGCAAAGCCATGCGAACTTCCCTGAGAGTATCCTTGATGTTGTCTTCAGTTAGTTTCGCCTGGCCGGTAATCTTTTTTAGGCTGTCGGACAACCTTTCCGTCAGACTATCAAACATATAGCGTTCCCCTTAATAATCAGGTATGTCGTAAAAGGGCTTGGATTATATCCAACCCTACGGCATACTTCATCTAACAAATGGACCCAGCCGAAACCTATTTTTCCAACTCTTTGTTTATTAGGCGACTTTCGGCGCTTTTAAGTAAGCGCAAGAATAAGCCAAAGCGCCTCATTCCCATAAACAAAGACAGTAACCAGCAGGGCCAAAACAGCTAACACACCCCAGCCGACATGACTGACATTTAATGAGCGTTGTCACCCTTAGCATAGTCGCCACCGTTTTTTACACTATCGCCACAGCCTTTCAATACGCTGTTTACGAGGGCAAGACACCACAACGCCCACACCTGGCTGGAGCAATGGGCTTTCTGGCTGTCGCAGCACACGCAGTTAGCGTTTGGCTCCTGAGCTCAACTTCTCTGGGAACGGACTTCGGCTTTTTCAAAATCATCTCGATAATCAGCCTATTCCTCAGCGCTCTGATTGTTTCCTTCGCTTACATCAAACCCGTACATAACCTAAAGCTATTAATTTATCCCATAGCGATAATAACAGTCATTGCCGCCGTCAGCTTTAAAGGCCCCACACAGGTAGTGGAGCCTGGGCATGTGGGACTCATGGCGCACATCACCTTATCAGTCATTGCATACTCCGTATTTAGCCTGGCCGGGTTACAAGCCTTACTTCTCTACGCCCAAAACAAGCAGCTGAAGGCTCACATGACCGGCCGTCTTGTAAAAGCGCTCCCCCCTCTCCAAACCACCGAAGATATTTTATTTGAGATGATCTGGACAGGTTTGATCCTTCTCACTCTTGCGATAGTAACTGGCAGCTTCTTTGTGGAAGACCTGTTCGCTCAGCATTTAGTCCACAAGACAGCGCTGTCGATCCTATCCTGGCTTATCTTCGCACTTCTGGCTGTTGGCCGTAACCTATGGGGCTGGAGAGGCTTGCTTGCCGCCAGACTGACAATTGGCGGATGCTTATTGCTAGCCTTAGGGTTTCTAGGCAGCAAGATTGCTTTAGAGTTTATCATTCAACCCAGAATCTGATCTTGACACGCCTCTAAGCGTTTCTATGATGACTTCGTAATCACAACAAATGGTTTAACGCTTCCCTTGAACGACTTATCCACTACCTTTCTACTTATTGTATTAGTCATACTGATAGCCCTCTCTGGATTCTTTTCCGGATCAGAAACAGGGATGATGACCCTAAACCGCTACCGTTTAAGGCATATGGCCAAAAACGGACACAAAGGCGCAAAGCGCGCAAACACCTTACTGCAGCGACCAGACCAGCTAATCGGCGTCATTCTGATTGGCAACAATTTCGTCAACATACTCGCATCCGCAATCGCCACCGTTATTGCCACCCGACTATGGGGAGACGCCGGCGTTGCTATCGCCACAGCGGCATTGACAATAACCATTCTGGTTTTTTCTGAGGTCACACCTAAAACACTCGCTGCCCTCTACCCAGAGCGAGTAGCCTTTCCCGCTTCGGTAGCGCTAGTTCCTTTGCTGAAGCTTCTCTACCCCTTTGTACGGTGCGTCAACATTGCCTCCAACTCACTGTTGCGCCTATTTGGAGTCACTGAATACCAAGCGGGCGCTGACCATTTATCACGCGAGGAATTACGCACACTGGTTCACGAGGCGGGAGTCCGAATCCCCAAACGGCACAAACAAATGCTCCTTAGCATTCTGGATTTGGAGAAAGTCACCATAGAAGACATCATGATCCCCCGAAATGAAATCACAGGGATCGATATTGAGGACGACATCGACGAAATTGTCGAACAATTAAGATCCGCCCAACACACCCGTCTGCCAGTCTACCGGGGCGACATAAACAACATTATAGGCATCCTCCATCTTCGCAATGCCGCCAAATTTCTCACTCAGGACGATATAAACAAGGCGATGATCATGCAAAGCTGCCGGGAGCCCTACTTCATTCCAGAAGGCACTCCGCTGAACACCCAGCTATTTAACTTCCAGAAAGAAAAACGGCGAATTGCAGTCGTTGTAGATGAATACGGAGACGTACAAGGCATAGCCACCTTGGAAGACATACTGGAAGAAATTGTCGGAGAGTTCACCACAGATATCGCCGCCACCAGCCCAGATATCACCCCCATGGACGACAACCGCTACATGATCGATGGCTTTGCGACAATCCGCACGATCAATAAAATACTGGGATGGAGACTCCCCACCGACGGCCCCAAAACGCTAAACGGACTGATTATAGAACTGCTGGAGACCATCCCAGAGAACCCCACCTGCCTAAAGCTGCATGGATACAACGTGGAAATCAAACAGGTCAAAGATAATGTCGTCAAGGCTGCAATCGTCCACGACCCATTTGCCCCCCCCAAGAGCACCAAAAAGAAAAAGGCCGCCCAACAGTAAACATTACGCGCCGAAAACTCATTCAAATCAACGCCCGGCGCCCCTCCATATGCAGTTAGCGAATAAAAAAAAATCGCTTAAAAGATCAAAATATAAGCTACTTCTTGACTAAAAATAGCCGGAACACTATGAAGTAATAGTGACCATAAAAATAAGAAGGAGGCTTCCTATATGATCCTGGGCCACACGTTAGGTCTTTTTACACATCCCGATCAGGAATGGCTGTCAATACGCGAAGAGCGCGCCACAACCGGGCGACTGTACGTACAACACACGCTATTACTGGCCTTGATTCCAACCATCGCCGCCTATATCGGCTCCACACAAGTGGGCTGGATCATCGGCAGCGAAGAAACCGTCAAACTAACGCAAGTCAGCGCATTTAACTTATGCGCGCTTTTCTACGTGGCGATGCTGTCTGGAATTTTTATTCTGGGCAAATTCATCGACTTCATGGCAATTACTTATGGCGTAGACAAAAATGCGCCCAGAGGTATTGAGCTGGCTGCATATGCAGCGACACCATTATTTATCATGGGAGCTATAGCAGTTTACCCCAACATCTGGGTAGACATGTTCGCAGGATTAGTAGGGGTATCTTACTCTGTATATCTTCTTTACGAAGGTCTACCGATTCTGATGAAGATCCCCAAAGAAAGGGGCTTCATGTTCGCCACAAGCGTCCTGACTGTTGGTCTGGTTATGCTCGTAGCGCTAATCGCCACCAGTGTTGTAATTTGGAGCGTTGGCATCGGTCCGGTTTATACCAACTGAAGCTATTAACGCCCTTGCCAAGGCGGTCTACCCCAGGGTGCGACCGTCTTGATTTGACTGAAATGACGCGATCCGGCCCCAGATGGCAAGACCGTTTTAGTAACTTATGGTAGATTTTTGTATATAAAGCCGTAAAATAGACGGCAATTATTATAACGACTCACCGCCAAACTCATACCCAAAAAAATAACAATATCTGTTGTCAGCTTGTTTTTGACGCCCCATTTGGGTGCAACAGGAGAAGTTTATGAATAAGGGGAGCGGTGTAAGTTACATTCGCGAGCGCGTGAAGGCTCACCCAAAGCCCGCGGATGAGCTGTTGCTTACGCGTATTCGCGATCACTCCATCTCAATGCTCCTTAACTTCCTCAACAGCATGTTCGATGGTGTTGATGATTCCTTTTTTGAACTAGCGAATCACGCTCATACAAATAATGAGCAAAATCGCTATTTCGAAGCCATGCGTGAGATTCGGATAAAGCGGAAGGGTATAGAAAACCACTTTCAGCAGGAACTCGCACGCCTGTTCAATCAGCCCCCCTCTCAGCACAAGTCCAGCGAGATATTGTCCGACAATGTTGATGCAGATGTACTGAGCTTAGTGCAGAACGACGCCCTGGAAGAGTCCGTCGCGATTAACAGCATGATCAGCAAGGCAAGAGCTAACTTCTCCGGCTCGCTATTGCAGTTTCAAACTCGCGTATCCAGCGTGTATGGCGAAACCAATGAAGAAAATGCGGTAAACCCATTAGACCCGGAGCATATCTGCAAGGCATTTTCCGACGCCTGCATCGGACTTGATATCGAGATAAAAGAAAAGCTGATCGTTTATAAGCAGTTCGACCGCTACGTAATGGGCAATTTGGTTGAATGCCTTGAAGAAGCCAACAAAATAATGATTCAGGCGGGTGTTATGCCTAACCTGAAATATACGGCCAAAAAGTCCCGCGTCACCCCTCGGTCAACTTCCGACGTTTCCGCACGCCCCCTGGAAGCGCAAAGCGATGCAAACAGTCATGACGGCGCAGGCGATGTTTTTAGTCAAGTACAAGAGCTACTGTCCGCGCTCAGGAACACGCCTTCAGACTCTTCTGAGCAGCAACAGGGCGCAACCGTTGGAGCTGGAGGACGACAAGCTCCGCCCCCAGGAAATGTGCAATTCATTGCAGACGCCGACTTACTTTCAATCCTATCCCGTTTGCAGCATAGCGTCCGCACTGAGAATCTGGCGGAAGGGCCTGTTGTAGCTTTAGACCTGCGCTCAGCGGTGCAAGGCTTATTGACTGAAGAAAGCCAAAAGTCAGGCAAGGCGACAGCGCTTGATCAAGTTGATGAGGACCTCATCAACCTAGTCTCCATGCTTTTCGAGTTCATCCTCGATGACTACAACCTGTCGGCTCCGATTCAGGTTCTAATTAGTCGCCTACAAATTCCTATTCTCAAAGTCGCAATCAGAGACAAGAGCTTCTTTAGCAAGCCATCTCACCCTGCCCGCAAGCTATTAAACGCACTGGCGAAGGCAGGCATTGGCTGGAGTGACGCATCAGAGAAAAAACGCGACAAGCTCTACGAACAAATCCACCGCGCCGTTCAGCGCATCCTTGAGGAGTTCAACGGCGAAAGCGAGCTTTTCGAAGAGATATACCAAGAGTTCTCCCAATATTTAAGCCGCGAAGAGCGAAAAGCGAAACTGGTTGAGCAGCGGACCAAAGAAGCGGAAATTGGTCGCGTCAAGTCCCATAAAGCCCATCAGGTAGTGGAACAGATTCTCAGCGAGAAAATCGCCGCGCAGCCTCTCCCCCCTGTTGCCGTTGAACTGCTTCGCGGCGGGTGGAGCCGCGTAATGTTCCTGGCTTACTTGAAAGAAGACACTGAACACCGTCTGAACCAATGCACCAAAGTGGTGGACGAACTGACTTGGTGCTTACAACCTCATACAGAAGTTGAAGCCAGACAGCGCTGGGTCAAAGTTGTTCCCCAGTTACTCAAAAACCTCAAAGCAGGCTTGAAAGAAGTTTCCTACAACTCAGCCAAGCTTGAGCATATGCTGGGAGAACTGAAGAAGGCGCTAACAGAAACCTTCAAGCAACAATCTATAACCAGCGCACAGAATGACGCACCCAAGCCGCCCGTACCAGTCCCAGTGGTGATAGAACAAAAACTCACCCCTGCCGCAAAAACAGCGGTAGAACGGCAAAGCGAATATGAAGACGCGGCGCTAGCGGAATATCTGGCAAAAGTGGATGAGATGGAGTGTGGAGCCTGGATTGAGTTTTCTCTGGTAAATGGCGCTCGCTTCAGATGCAAGTTGTCCACTAAGATCGAGGACTCTGACACCTACATATTCGTTAATCGCCTTGGGCTGAAAGTCGTCGAGAAGACCCGAGGCGAACTGGCTCACGAATTACGCAAAGGGCGCATTAAAGCACTGGAAGAAGGTCTCCTCTTCGACAGGGCGATGGATGCCGTTATTGGCAACCTGAGGAAGATGTCAGGCAAGGCAGCCTGAGGTGGAATAGGCCTACCCGTTTCACATAACTGACGGAAACTCATTTCTACCGCCTTAGGAAATAAGTTAAATTCACTGCAGACCTCAAGTTCTATGTATTTTATGTCTGACAGTGAATTTAACGGCGTACGCGCCGCCAACGCCATTTTCTTCTCCATCCTCGCTCACGCAGGCATACTGTTTCTACTATTCTCCATCCAACTTCCACAAAAAGAAAACTCAACAATTACAGTCACCCTTAGCGCAAGGGCGCCCACTCTCCATAAAGCCCAAACTCAAAGCAAGCCCACACAAGCCGATGCGGTAGAGGACATAGCCGACGACGCACTTCCATGGAAAGGCGCGCAACAAGAAACCTTCTCAGGAATACCTCGCAGCAACGCAAATCGCACTAACTTGAACTGGGTGAGCAACCTGTTTAAAGGCGAGCCTCCCACCGGCGACAAGAACCCCAATAAACCAGAAAGCAAAGCATATGAGATGGACGCATCCATCCTGGAGCTATTGAAAAGCCAGCCATCAACACACTCGACATTCTGGCCATACCTCGTGCGCCATTTAGCGCAAAATCGCCTCTACAACAATCAATATGAATATAGCGACCTCACAGAGCCCCGTATGGTCGTACTCAAGCTGCAATTTCAAGAATCGGGAATGCTAGTGAAAGCGGAACTTGAGAGAAGTAGCGGGGACGAGAAGCTGGACGCAGCGGCGATTCGCAGCGCATACGCCGCCAACCCCTACCAACGCCCACCTTCTACAGACAGCGTATTTGGCTACAGTTATCTAGTGCAGATCCTGTACACCCCTGCCAGCTAAGTTATAGCTGCAGGCCCAAAGCCGCATGTTCGAAATGGTTATTCTGCGACTGCAGCGCCTTTCACCATTCCCTGCAATTCGCCAGATTCATATAGCTCAGTGACGATATCGCACCCGCCAACCAACTCGCCTTTAATATAAAGCTGGGGATAGGTCGGCCAGTTAGAGTAGGTTTTCAACGCTTCGCGAATTTCTGGATGCTCCAGAATATTCACATAAGCAAATTTCTCACCGCAGGCCATCAACGCCTGGACAGTACGAGCGGAGAATCCACACTGAGGCGCATTGGGCGACCCTTTCATAAACAGAATGACAGGGTTGCTGGTCAATTGCTCTTTGATAACTTCGATGACATCCATAAACCTAACCTTTGATAACAGTCATTGAGTGATTGGTTGACTATTTTACTATGTTTTTAAGCGCTGGCGATGACGATTTAAACAGGCATCGACATAGTGCGCCAAAAATAAAGCTCTTCGCCCTTTCTGGAGCGGAAGTATACGCGAAAAGCGACGCCTCTTCAGGGACAAATAATCGTCTGTTAACCAGGAAATTTGAGCCAGATCAGGGCCTCCCCGGGCTTCGTTGCCATGTGTAACAATTATCTATACTATAGTTGTTGGAACAGGCAGCCGGGGCTGCCTTTTTGCGTTATATAGGGTTTTAAACCATATATAGAGTTTAAGGTTGTATATAAGAGGACGAAGAAAATGGCCGGTCCAACCCTGATGAATACTTATGGCAGACTGCCCATCGCCTTTACGCATGGAGAAGGTTGCTGGTTATACGATACTCAAGGCAACCGCTATTTTGACTCAGTAACCGGAATCGCCGTATGCGGGCTGGGTCATGCGCATCCCGCCGTTTCTGAAGCGGTTTGCAACCAATCCAAGAAGCTTTTGCACTGCTCCAATCTTTATCAGGTTCCTCTACAGCAACAACTGGGCGATCTATTGTGCCAAGTCGCAGGTATGGACAGTGTCTTCTTTTGCAACTCCGGCGCCGAAGCCAACGAAGCCGCCATCAAACTTGCCCGCCTATATGGCAAAAAGAAAGGTATTGAATCCCCCTCGATTATCGTCATGGATCACTCTTTCCACGGCCGCACTCTCGCAACATTGAGCGCAACCGGCAATCGCAAAGTGCAGGCCGGATTTGAACCATTGGTGTCAGGCTTCGTTAGAGCGCCATACAACGATATGAAAACCCTGGAGAATATCGCCCGCGCGAACAACAATATCGTTGCGGTAATGATGGAGCCAATTCAGGGTGAAGGCGGCGTAAACATCGCCCCGGTAGAATATCTCCATGCAGTAAGAAAACTGTGTGACTCCAAAGGTTGGCTGCTGATGCTGGATGAAGTGCAAACCGGCAATGGCCGCACCGGTACTTACTTCGCCTACCAGGACTATGGTATCGCTCCCGACGTCGTGACAACCGCCAAAGGCCTGGGTAATGGCGTACCTATTGGCGCCTGCCTGGCCAAAGGCGTCGCCTCCGAGGTCTTCCACCCAGGCTCTCATGGCTCGACATTTGGCGGCAACCCACTCGCTTGCGCAGCGGCGATGGCGGTCATCAAGACGATTCAAAGCAACAATTTGACCGAAAGAGCCCGCACTCTTGGCGAGCAAATCCTCAGCAAACTGAAGCAGGAGTTCGGTGGCGCCGAATACATCAAGGACATTCGCGGCAAGGGTCTGATGATCGGTATAGAAATGACCGAGCCTTGCCCCGAATTAGTTCCCTTGGCGCAAACCGTGGGACTACTGATCAATGTTACGTCTGATCGCGTTATCCGGTTGCTGCCGGCTCTGACCATGACGGACGTTGAAGCCGAACACCTAGTAACGACACTGGTGCGACTGATCAAGCTCTACGCTGCGGACGATCGAAAAAAACCAAGGTAGGTTTAGCCGCGCATAATGAAAGGCGACAGCCGTCGTCTTTCATTCCTTCTATATTTGACTTAAACCTACTGAAATGGCGAGTAACGCACCATGAGCATCAGACATTTTCTGACATTGTGTGACTTTTCCCCGGCTGAACTGGAATATCTGATTGAGCGGGCCATCCAGCTAAAAGCCAAGCACAAAAGCAAACTGGCCTATACGCCGATGCAAGGCCAGGTTCTAGGTATGATTTTTGAGAAGTCCTCCACTCGTACTCGAGTCTCTTTTGAGGCAGGAGCTGCGCAGCTGGGCGGCTCAGCCATATTTCTTTCGCCCCGCGATACGCAGCTGGGCCGCGGAGAACCGATTGAGGATAGCGCTCGTGTTCTGTCGCGCATGGTCGACATCATCATGATCCGCACCTTTGAACACAGCAAACTTGAACTCTTCGCCAAGTATTCCTCTGCGCCAGTCATAAATGCGCTGACCGATGACTACCACCCCTGCCAACTTCTCGCAGACATACAAACCTATGTCGAGCACAGAGGCTCTATCCGAGGCAAAAAAGTCGCCTGGATTGGCGACGGCAACAATATGTGTAACTCATACATCAATGCAGCGCGCCAATTCGGGTTTGAACTGGCGGCCGCCTGCCCTGAAGGATATGAGCCCATGCAGTCGCTAGTAGAGCAGAACGTGGACCGCGTAAAAATATTCCGTAACCCGTCCGACGCTGTCGCAGGCGCTCACTTGGTCGTTACCGACGTATGGGCTTCCATGGGACAAGAGCAAGAACAGGCTGAGCGGGAAAAGGCCTTCGCCAAATTCCAGGTTTCCCCTGAACTAATGAACAAAGCCGCACCCGATGCGCTGTTCATGCATTGCCTGCCCGCACACCGAGGCGAGGAAATCAGCACAGACATGCTGGACGATCAGCGCTCCGTCGTCTGGGATGAAGCAGAGAACCGCCTGCATGCACAAAAGGCCCTCATGGAATTCCTGCTCTACGGAAAGCAGGTTTAACATGGTGGCGAGCGCTCCCCTGCTGGAGGCCAAAGACCTCAGCTGCGGCTATGGCGATCAGGCTGTCGTATCTCACCTGTCTTTTCAGCTGAACAAAGGCGAAATAGCCAGCTTGCTAGGCCCCAGCGGCTGTGGCAAGACTACTGTTCTACGCGTACTGGCGGGCTTTCAGCCCGTCTTTGCGGGAGAGGTGAGAGTAAACGGCGCGCCTGTTTCTACACCATCCGCCACTGTGCCGACGGAGAAACGCCAAGTCGGCATGGTATTTCAGGATTATGCGCTCTTTCCTCATTTAAGCGTCGCCGCGAATATCAAGTTTGGCCTGCATAATCGTAGCGCGACGGAAGCAGACGCAAAGCTGAAAGACATGCTGGAGCTCACCGGCATGACGGCTTACGCCAATGCTTACCCCCATCAGCTTTCTGGAGGCCAGCAGCAACGCGTCGCCTTAGCTCGGGCACTTGCGCCAGATCCAGTGCTGTTACTAATGGATGAACCCTTCTCCAATCTGGATGCGGAACTTCGTTCGCGTCTTAGCCTGGACGTCAGAGAAATACTCAAAAAACGGGACATCACCGCAATTTTGGTGACCCACGACCAAAATGAGGCCTTCGCCATGGCCGACCATGTTGGTATTTTGCACGGCGGAGGCTTACAGCAGTGGGATACGCCCTATAACCTGTATCACGAGCCCGCCAACCGCTTTGTCGCCAACTTTATCGGCCGCGGAGCCTTATTACCTGGCGTGTTAACCACCCATGACAGCGTTGAAACTGAACTTGGCGTCATTCGCGGCAACAGAGCTTATCCCTGGAATCCGCAACAGGCTGTTGAAGTATTGATTCGTCCTGACGACCTGGTATTCGACGACACCTCTCCTCAAAAAGCCAAGATTATCGACAAGATATTCGCCGGCTCCTCAACCCTCTATCGACTTCTGCTCAGCTCAGGCCGCAAACTGGAAGCGCTGACGCCTAGCCACCAGGACTTCCCTATTGATGCGGAGGTCGCTATTCGCCTGAAAGCGGAACATTTAATCGCATTTAAAAAATAAAGGCGCAGTTCAGTCCTGAAGTCTGAAGTCTGAAGTCTGAAGTCTGAAGTCTGAAGTCTGAAGTCTGAAGTCTGAAGTCTGAAGTCTGAAGTCTGAAGTCTGAAGTCTGAAGTCTGAAGTCTGAAGTCTGAAGTCTGAAGTCTGAAGTCTGAAGTCTGAAGTCTGAAGTCTGAAGTCTGAAGTCTGAAGGGCAGGCAAAAAAAGAGGGGCTAAGATAGCCCCACAATGAAACAAGGAAAGTTCGATAGAACTACAACCTCAAAGAGTCATCCCTTACGAGACGAATTATGAATTTCTCCCGTCTTCGTGTCTGTTAGAGAAGTGTCGCCTTATGTAACAAATGGTAAGCAAAAAGGCCTAACTCCTTATTTTTACATCATCTAAACCCGCCACCCCTAAAACCCAAATTTTTACGCCATCAAAAATCCTGACCAAGTAGACAAACCAAAGTAAGCCATTAGTCCAACGCCCATTTGCACGATTGAGACGATGGTGGCATTTGGCTAAATTTTCGGACCGCCCGGTAAGATCGCTCGTTTATGGATGAATGTGAGCGGAATGTTAACTGTTCTATTCCAAACACAGTCAGAAAGGAACGCAAATGAAGAAGCCACTGATCCTGGGCGCAGCCGGTCTGGTCGCCTTGGCGTCGGTCGTGGGAATACTTCGTTATTCCGACGGTCCCAAGCCAAGCCCCGACACGCCAGCCGCTTCCAATGAAGCACAACCTGGAGGCGCGGCCCCCGCTGCCGAATTCAGCTCTCCGGCGCCGCTTGACGCCCAATCTCAGACCACCACGTCACAGCCCCCCGCCAGCACGGCGACACAGGCTGATGCGGACTTTTCCGCCGACGGTCCTCCACCTGAGCCAGTAAATGATGAGTTGGATGCTAACGACTCCAACGAAGTCATGTCCATGTGGAGCTCCCCTGGAGACGCTGAAGATGTTGTTGTGAACGGCATCCCCGCCAAAAGGATGCACGCGAATATGGAAGCGCTGGATAAGCTGCGCGTGGGACGGCAGTTGGAACTGCCTATCCCGCAAAGAAATGAGTCGCTGCTTGCGGAAATCACTTCCACTCACAATCAGCTAGACACAATAGAAGTCTGGAAAGGCCCGCTGGTCGGCGGAGCCCCAACAGATAACGTCATAATCACCCGCGGAGAGATGGACACACATGTAGTCATCGCCACCCGCACTGGCACTTATTCCGCCGTTATTAATAACGACACCGGACAGGTCACCCTCACCGACGAAGGCGAAATAAACAGCCGGATCACCCCAACTGAAGACGGCGTGCCGATTCCACCTCTGGATCTGCCAACGCCCGAACAGCCTCAAAGCAACTCATAAAATATAAATGAAAAAAGGAAAACTATAATGAATTTTAGTAAAGCCGCCGCCCTTATGTTCGCCGCCAGCGTCGGAGCCGGCTCCGCGCATGCGAAGAACACCGTAGACGTACTGGTTCTGTACATTGACCAAGCGACACAGACCTCCAATGGTCGCGATATCGACGCCCGTATTGCGTCCTATATCGAGTACAGCAACCAGGCCTACGAGAACAGTAATGTTGATATGCGTCTGCGCCTTGTAGGCGCGGAAAAGATCAATTCAAACTATGTTTATGTAAACAGCTCCAACCTGGATTCCTTCAGCCGCAACAACACTGTCGCCTCACTGCGCCAGAAGTACGGCGCTGACCTGGTTACCCTGATCAACCTGCGCGAGCCTATGAATGGCGGGTATGTGTGCGGTATCGGTTATGTTCCACCGGGTAACTCCAGCTCAGGTCAGCTTTACAGCAACGCCGCTTCAGCCGGTTTCAGTCTGGTCGGCGTAGATTGCGGATACAGCACTTTCACTCACGAACTCGGCCATAACATGAGCCTTGGCCACTCTGCCGTTCAAAACTCGCAAGGCGGCATCTGGTCCTGGGCCCGCGGCCACGGCGTGTACGGCTCATTCAGCACCATCATGGCCTATCCTCAGGCCTACAATACACGTAACCAGCTGCAAATGATGTCCAACCCGGACCTCAACAAATGTGAAGGCCAGGCTTGTGGCGTCAGCGCGGGACAGAGCAACGGCGCCGATGCGGCGCAGAACCTGCGCAAGATTGGCGATCAGATCGCCGCTTTCTTCCCTACGAAGATCGACGACGGTGGAGATGGCGACGATAACGGAGACGACAACGGCGGCGATGACAATGGTGGAGATGACGGCGGCGATAATGGAGATAACGGCGACGACACCACTGTATGCAGCAAGCCAGAGTTGAACGACAACCTGGTGGAAGACGGCGACTTCAATGAGCTGTCCAGCTGGACCAGCTACAGCAACGCTGGCGACTTGGGACAAGCTTACTTCAAGAAAGACTGCGGCCGTGATTATATTCTGGAAATCACCAATCGCTCAGCCTACTACGCTGGCGCTTACCAGAAGCTGACCGGCAAACTGAAAGCTGGCGTTGAATATAAACTAACCGCCAAACTCGGCCTGGGTGAAAATGGCAGTCGCGAGAATATGCGCGTTGTATTCAAAGTTTCTGACGACAGCGGCACGCATTATCAGTACCTTTCTCGCGCGTCATTCACCAACAGCGAAATGTCCAAGTATGAACGCACCTTTACGCTGGACGCCAAAGGCGACATTCGTGACGTAGGCATGTTGATTTACGGCGCCAGCGCTGGCGTAGACATGCTGGTTGACGAAGTGAAGATTGTTCCTCTCAACCGTGACGGGGACGATGGGGATGACAACGGCGGCGACACCAGCAACCCCGGCGGCAAAGAAATCATTAATGAGGGCTTTGAGAACGGGACTCGCGGCTGGAGTAACTATTTCGGAACCAGACTTTACCTGAGCGATACGGCTGCTTCCGGCAAGTACAGCCTGCTCAGCAGCTACCGCTACCGCTGGTACTCTGGCCCTGGTTTCAATGCACATGGCCTGTTGGAAGCCGGTAAGCCCTATCAGGTCAGCGCTGACGTTTATCTGGCCAGCAGCCGCCGCTCATCCGACAAAGCTGAACTGTGGGTCTACTACGTTGATAACTCCGGCGGTCATTGGAAAAAGCTGGGCGGCCAGGATATCGCCACGTCACAATGGCAGAACATCAGCGGTGAGTTGAACCTGTCTCCGAATGGGACCATCTCTCAGCTGCGCCTGCATGTGATTGGCGCACAGCCTTCCACCAGCATGTACATCGACAACCTGAAAGTGATCAGCAAGTAAGGGAAGCGAAATAGACTTGAAAAGCGCAGCTCAAGCTGCGCTTTTTTTATGCCCCTTGTTTACGGGGCCAGACCAGACTGAACTTGGCGCCGCCAAGATTCTCGCTGCGGCCGACAAAGGCTTGTCCGCCGTGCCAATATAGAATTCGTCGAACAATGGAAAGCCCCAAACCGTACCCGCCGGAACTACGGGTGCGACTATCATCGAGCCTCGCGAAGGCCGTGAATACGCGCTCCCAATCCGACTCAGGAATACCTGGCCCATCGTCTTCAACATCAATACGGCAGGTTTCCTGGCCGAAATTACAATGCACAACTACTTTCGACTTAGCATAGCGCGTTGCATTACCCACTAAATTCTGCACTGAGCGATGGATATAGCGAGGCTCGACTTCAGACACTTTCCAACGATCCGAACCTCTTACGAAATCCGCGCTGATCTCCAGGTTTGGTTTAACAGAACTCTGCTCTCCCACCACCTGATTGACGATGTCTTTAACGTTCGCTTCCTGGAAGTCCAGGATAGGTCCACCCTGCTCCAGGCGAGCATAGGTGAGGATTTCATCTATCAGCTCGTTGAGTTCCTGTATATCCGAATCAATCCCTGACAGCTGCTTGTGGAGGAACTGATCTTCCGTGCTGTCTTCAATCATCTGCACGCCAAAGCGGATGCGGGCGACCGGCGTACGCAATTCATGCGACACCGCATGAATCATTTCCCGCTGCACCGCAACCAGTCTCTGAATATGCTCCGCCATTCGATTAAATACCGTCCCCAGACGTCCAACAGCGTCAAAGCGGTTGTCATCCACCCTGGCGTCCAACTCCCCACGCGCAATACGACTGGCCACGGTTTCCAGCTTACGCAAGCGGCGCTCAAGTTTTTCCAGCAGCAGGTAAAGTGTGGCGCCGATACATACCAGCCCGGCGACAATCAACGTCGTCAACACCGGCCAGGCCCAGGGATTGAACGTCGGCACCGGGTCGATCTGTAAAATGAACTGTTTGTCGAACGACACCGCCAGCGCATCGCCTTTGCGCCCCTGAGACGGCAGTGAGGTCCAGCCCTCCTTCAAAAAGCGCCCCTGAATATTGGCGGGCCACTCCGCAATCACGCTAAGCGGGACCAGACTCGCTGACAGGTTAAAGGACTTACCCAATTCCAACAGAGTATCTTCACGGGACTCTTTGGCCACGGCTCGGGTCTGCAGAGAGATCAAGCGCGCCGCCCACAAAGCGCTTTCCAATGGCAGGTCGGCGAAATAAGCGCCCAGCATTTTATCTGGGCCGGCCTGGGCGAAGGCATGTATGCCGGCGTTATTGGAAAGAACGATGGTTTGCCCGTAGGCCAGGCGCTCCCGCTCCAAACGACTGAACTCAAACTCCGCCGGAGCGAGCAAATCAAATGTCAGATCAGCGGTAGTGATGGATTTGAGGAATTCCAGCCGTTCTTCCGGCTGCTCTATGACCCAGTTGAATAGCGGCGCTACGCGTTGCTCTCGGTACTGCAGGTAACGCACGGCGTTTATGGAGTGAAAAAGGCCCAGTGCTATAACTGCATATACGAGCAACGATAACGCTACGCCGCTGTATACGCGCAGAAAGACGTTATTCACAGTGAGCCCTGTTGTCCCGGTTAGGCTTCTTTAACGAAGAGGTATCCTTTGCTACGCACCGTTTTGATTCGTCTGGGATGCACCGGATCGTCCCCTATCTTGGGTCGGATGCGGGAAACTCTGACGTCGATGGAACGATCCTGCCCATCATATTCAATACCGCGCAGTGCGGTGAAAATTTCTTCCCGGCTGAGCACTCTGCCGGCGCTGCTGGCCAGCAACCACAACAAATCGAATTCCGCACTGGTCAAGTCGATACTCTGATCTTCCAACCAGGCTTCGCGCATAGAGCGATCGATCACCAGGTTATTGAAAACCAGACGCACTGGACCGTCTCCAGACTGTTCGGCGACCGGCGATTCTGCGGCCGCTTCGCCCTGCTCCTTCACCCTGCGCAGCAACGCGCGGATTCTCGCCAGCAACACCCGCGGGCGCACCGGCTTACACATATAATCATCCGCACCCATTTCCAGGCCCAATACCTGGTCCAGGTCATCTGTACGCGCGGTCAGCATCAGAATGGGGCCGTTATAACTCGGCCGTACTTTGCGGCAAATGGAAAGACCGTCTTCGCCCGGCAGCATCAGGTCCAATACGACCAGATCGGGTTGCTCATTCTGAATTCGCTCAACAGCCTTACTGCCATTGGGCTCAACGGAGACCATCAAGCCATTCGATTCAAGATACTCTTTGGTAAGATCGGCCAAACGTTCATCATCTTCAACGATCAATATGCGCCAAGCTTCATTAGTATCCACGGTATCCGTATCTCTCACATTATAGATTTTGAGTCCCGTCCCTGCCCCTGTCGCCATCCTTTCCTGAATGGCCCCCAATAAAATTTAGAATTATTCGTGACTTATAGAAAAATAGCACTTTTATCCACATAAGTATAACCAGTCTTACAAAAATTACCCCTTTCTCAGTCAAGTGACTTAGCAAGTACACCAACGCTTACTTAAAAACAATTGTCATAAACCAGTAACTGCAACGTCACCCCCCTGTCACGTGATCGCCATAGTATCCGCCAAAACACTATAAAGAGAATTACTATGCACACATCAGGTCAGCGAGTCGTCTTAGCCAAGGCGGAATCAAAGAAAGCGGAGCTCTTCGTTCGCGTGGCGCAGCGTAGTGAAGAGGTGATCATGGCGCAGCAACTGCGCTACCGGATATTTACGGAAGAATTCGGCGCCAATCTCCACAGCCCGGTCCCAGGACTGGACTGCGATAGTTTCGATCCTTTTTGCGACCACCTGTTGGTGAAAGACAACATCAGCGGACAAGTGGTCGCCACCACTCGTTTGCTTGCCGATGACAAAGCAAAACTGGCGGGCAGTTTCTATTCTGAAAGCGAGTTTGATCTCAGCGCGATCTATCAGCTGCCGGGGCGTAAACTGGAAATCGGTCGCACCTGCGTACATCCCGCTTTCCGTAACGGCGCCACCCTGGCGTTGCTGTGGTCAGGCATCGCCAAGTACGTCATTGACAATGAGTTCGACTACTTATTGGGATGCGGCTCCATCAGCGTCATAGAGGGCACAGCGGAAGCTTGGTCTATCACACGCCAGTTACAGGAGCGGTGTCTCACCGAGGAAAACGCCAGAGTCATTCCCAAGCGGATCTTGCCCCAGCCTGTTGGTCCCGCGCCCAGCAAAGCAGCGGTCCCTCCTCTGATACGCGCTTATATGCGCCTGGGCGCCCAGATCGGCGGAGATCCATGTTGGGACCCTGATTTCCAATGCGCCGATTTGTTTATTCTGTTACACATCGATGCACTGGCTGCGCGCTACGCGAAGCACTTTATGAAAGAACCACAAGCCTGATCACTGCGACTGACGCCCGGAGGAAGGACGCCATGAATTTAGTTCGCCTGTTCCTGAGAGCCTCGATTCTGATCCCCTATCTGATGTGGGGCGCGGTGCTCGCCGCAATTGTGGGGGTTATAGACGCCATCAAGCCTCGCTGGCTGCAGCGCGCGCCAATCGCTCGCTTCTGGCTGGCGGGTTTATGCCGGGTGCTGAACCTGCGTATTCACGCTTCCGGTGAACTCCATGACGGGCCGGTGATGGTGATCAGTAACCATATTTCATGGTTGGATATTCCAGTCTTGGGCGCTATCAAGCCATTACACTTCTTGTCCAAGGCAGAAGTCAGAAGCTGGCCTTTCATAGGCTGGCTGGCTGCACAGGCCGGCACCTTATTCATTACCCGGGGCGGCGGCAAAGCGCGGCAAGTAGTGACGGAGCTTGAATCCTGCATGCGCGACGGCGCCACAACGTTGATTTTCCCAGAAGGTACAACGACGGATGGCCAGCGGGTCAAGAAATTTCATGGACGCCTGCTAAATGCGGCGATTCGGGCGCAAGTTCCGATACAGCCCATCACCCTGCATTACCGACGGGACAATGTGCCGGATGCTTACGCGCCGTTTATCGGCGACGACGAATTCGTGTCGCATTTGGTAAGACTGATGAAAGCCACGCCGACGGACGTCTACGTGGCGATTCATCCAGTCATGGAAGTCGCAATGGATACGCCTGCGGAAAGCGTCGCCAGGACAGCACAACAGCAGGTGGAAACATCACTGCAGCAAATGTACTGGAGCAACGATCCCAAGCCTGACTGGGCGTTAGCCGACGGCGTAGCCTGATTTGATTTCGTCGTCGGTCGCTTCCCGTACCGATCTGACGTGAACCTCGAAGTACAGAGTCAGTCCCGCCAGAGGATGGTTGGCGTCCACAAGCACTTTTTCTCCGTGGATGCTGACCACTTTAATCACCTTGCGCTCGGCTCCGGACTGAGTTTGAAACAGCATGCCCGGCTTTAATTCGTCAACGCCTTCAAACTGATCGGCCGGCACCAATTGCACCAGCTCTTCCCTCAGTGCGCCATACGCCAGCTCTGGAGGAATGGTCAGCGACACGACATCCCCGGCGATATGCTCCGCCAGCCCTTGTTCAAACCCTGGGGTCACCTGCCCCGCGCCCTGCATGAATACCAGAGGCTCACCGCCGAATGAGGTGTCCACCACCTCTCCTTCGGCGTTTTTCAGGTTGTAATCCACGGTAAAAACTTTTGGTCGCATAATTCTGTTCCGCAAAAAAGGCGGGATTCTATCACGAAGCGCCTCGCCTGTTTTACGTGAAGCCGCTAATTTATGGGGAGGCGCTGTTTTAGACTCAGCTCCCGGCTCAGCCAGCCATTTCCGCAATCAACAGCTTTTGCTCCATGCGTTCTCTGATTTCCTGTGGCTGATCCAGTTTCATCCGCTTGAGTATCGGTGCAAGCTCCAATGGCGTCTCCCGTACATGGAAAGCGCGCCACAGCGCCTGCGCCAAACCTAATTTGGTCGAGGTCTTCGCTTTCAATGCTTTCAACGCCTTGCCTATCTTCAACTCTTCCTCGGTAAACTCACACCCGAACGGAAAGGCCGGGAACAAGCCCTTGGCGCTGTACTTTTGATGCAGTGCGCGAAGCTTTTCCGGCGTATTGCTGCGATAGGCCTCCGGCAAAATGTAGTCCGCCGGCACTTTACCCGCCCGCTTCGCCTGCTGCAGCAACTCGTCCTGGAAACGTGAATCCGCAACTTTGATCAGCTCGATATACACATCCTTATCCGGTTTGCCGCGTACATCAGCGATGCCGTATTCCGTCACGAAAATATCCCGCAAATGTCGGGGGATCGTCATATGCCCATAGTTAAAAATAATATTGGAGAGACTGCGTCCGCCGGAATTACGAGTGGATTTCAGCTTGATGATGGAGCGCGCCTGAGGGATCTCATGGGCCATAGCGACAAAGTTATACTGCCCTCCAACGCCGCTCACCACCTTCCCGTTGCATAGCCCGTCCGAGATCACCGCGCCGTTCAGCGTCACCATCATCGCCGAGTTGATAAAGCGGGACTCGGCGCGCTGCGCCACCTTCAACGCCTGTGCGCCAAACTTGTGATCGTACAGATGATTAATGAAGTTGACGCTGGTCATACAGAACTTTTGATGCTCCTCGTCACTGAGCTCATGCAACATGTCGTAAAAACGCTGTGGACCAAGGAAAAAACCGCCATGCATGACGACTCCACCTTTCAAGTTCTCGCCCAGACAAATCGCTTCGATTTTCGTACGCGCTTCCTGAGAGCTCAGATCCGGTTCGATCGGCTCCCCTTGCCACACCAGCGCGCCGCCTTTGAACTCGACCTGAGGTTTGAAAATGCCGTACTTAATCAAATACTGCACATCCCGGGCGCGCAGTTTGGCATGAATGACGTCCGCATCGACCAGCGCATCGAGGATGCGCAGATCCACCTGGGTGGAGATATCGCCCTGATTCAGCAACTTCTGCAGTACCAGGTCATCAAAGACTTCACGGGTGAGAATGCCGGCCTTATAGAGATACATAAAACCATCGACCATCATCTCACTGCATCCATACAGTCCCTGGGACAAGGGATCATCGCCGCCGATAGCGTCAACGACCGGGAACTTGTCGCGCAAGTCCAGATCACGCATTAACTCGCGGTAAACCTGATTCTGCTCCCTGCGCAAGATCGTGCTGTAAACCAGTGCGCTTCCCAATGAGCCGATCCCCACTTGCAGCGTACCGCCATCACGAATCAGCGTACTGGCGTTAAAACCAATAAAGTGATCGGCGGGGGATATAGCCATGTTAGGCGTCGCAAACAAGGGATGGTCGAAATCCCGGCTGTCCACCACAAAATCAACCCGCTCCGGCTCCAGCACCGCGTGATTGTGCATGAAAGGCAGACGGCGATTGACCATTCCTACAATAGCGATTGGCGCCCCCTGCGCAGCGAGTTCGTGCAGCATGGGCTCCAGATCGATGGACAGGTCTGGATTACAACTGAAGCTGTAGTAGGGCTTACCATCTATGTCGCGATAGGCCAACATCTGCAGCACCACATTAACGCCGTTAGCAATGAGATCTCTAGCGGCGTGGGTGTAGTTGCTGCTCATGTAATTCTGTTGTTGCCGGGCATTGTTCAAATAGCTGCCGGCTTTGAAGAAGAACTCCGCCACCTCTACGTTACGAGGCAGACTGTTGTTACGAAGGTCAAGCACGTAATCCAGGTCAGGGACGCCAGCGAATTGCCGCTCAACGAATGGCTCTAGGAAATTACGCTCTAACTTGCTGCGGCCAACCGGCTTTTCCAGAGACAGCGCAGTGACGATTTTCAAACTAAGACTGGCGTCGTCTTTGGCCCGCTGGTAGATCGCATTCACCAGAGGAACAGGCTTGCCCAGACCAAGAGGCAGGCCAAGCACGATCTTATTCCCTACTCTTTCAATAATAGCGTCGACGCAATCGGACAACTTCCTGAAGGTCCGTGGACGTTCTTGACTCATAATCGCTGGTTCCTTTTGTTATTTTTCGCCAACCACAGTACGGCGGCATGCAATCCAACTCACCCCGCGGTCAGCCGTCTTTGACTTGACGTTGAAGACTGTCGCTCTGGGAACGCTACATGGCGTCAGGGATTGTCGCAGTGACTCACGCGCCCAGTATGTGAATGAACACTAGGAAATGACTTGACGATCGTCAATAGAGAATCAAACCGACCATAGGATAAATCCTAGCGCATAAAAAAAGCGGCGCTGTTGCGCCGCTTAGCGTAGCCATGTCGCATCCATGCGCGGTTATGAAGGTTAAATCTTGAATTGGCGCACCAGGTCGCGTAGACGTTTGGCGTCCGCAGAGGACTTCTTGTTCGCTTCGACGGTTTCGCCCGCCCGGACAACGGAGTCTTCCGCCACTTTGGCGATATTGACCACGTTTTCGTTGATTTCCGAGACTACCAGGCTCTGCTCATGAGCAGCCTCCGCGATGAAGGTGCTCATCTCAGTAATCTTGTCCACCGCCCCGGCGATGATCTCAATTGACTTGCCCGCCTCCTGAACCTGGGTGACGCCATGTTGCGCCTGGTCTTTCACCAGCCCCATGCCGGCTTTGACCTCCTCGGTGGAGTGCTGCAAGCGCGCGATGATCTGCTGAATTTCGTCGGTAGACTCATGGGTGCGTTGCGCCAGCGTGCGCACTTCGTCCGCCACTACGGCGAAGCCCCGCCCCTGTTCGCCAGCCCGCGCCGCCTCGATCGCCGCGTTAAGGGCCAGCAAGTTAGTCTGCTCGGAAACGCTTTTGATAACGTCCAGAACCGTACCGATATTCTGGCCCTCTACCGCCAGCTTCTCGGTCACATCCGTCGCATGATCCACTTCTTTGGCAAGGCTTTGAATAACCGTGATGGCCTGCTGTACGACTTTTTCGCCCTGCTGCGCCGTTTCGTCCGCCTTCTGCGTAGCCTCTGAAGCCTGCGCCGCGCTCTTGGCGACGCCATCGATCGCGGATGACATTTCCGTACTGGCGGTGGCCACCATATCTATTTGCTGCTGCTGATTACTCATCTCTCTGGAGATTTCTTCCACCTTGTCGCTGGACTCGGTAAAGCTGTGCAGCAGTTGATCCGATGTCTCCACCACCTGCCCGATAATACCCTGAAGCTTTTCTATAAATATGTTGAACTGCTCGCCCAAAGCTGCAAATTCGTCTTTACGCTTGAACTTCAGACGTTGCGTCAAATCTCCGTCGCCCTGCGCGATATCACTGATGGCGTGAGTGACGTTGCTCAAAGGCGTCAGCACCGTGGTTTTCAGCAGTAAAATCATGACCGCCGCCAAAATAGCGTCGAGCACGATTATCTGCACCACGGTTTTCATAAAGACCCGGTCTAAAGCGACTTTAACCGGTGTCTGATCAATATAAAGTTCTACTTTGCCGACTTTGTTCTCTGCGCCGCTTTCCACGTAAATCAGGTCACGGGTCAGCACCATATCCTGACTCAAGTCAGGCAGATCCGCGCCTTCTTCAACTTTCTGGATTTCGCCTTCGCCACTTTCCTTATATTGGGCGGCCAACCTGTTTTCTTCGTTACTAACGACGATGCCGGCCACAATGGCGTCCTGCATTTCCGATTCGATGTTGCGGTTCAGGAATTCCGTTTCGTAGTTCCATATCGGAGCCGGCAGGCTCAGCGACAACCGTCCGAGTATGTTGTTCGCACTTCGTTCAAGTCTTGCCTGTACTTCGCTTTTCGTCGTCGAGTAATCGAAGTATCCGAAACCGATCAACATAAGCGTCGCCAGACTTAGAAACAGCAACGGCAAACGGACACTGATACTTGATAAATTCATCACACAGCCTCAAACCGGATCACATGACAGAAATTTGAGCGTGCGGAAAGAAGTTTCAGGGTTATTCCAAGCTATTTCGGATAACGGCCTGATATATGTTGGGAAAGTTTTCCGCACGTACTTAATAAATAAGTCTATACCATGCTGTGTAATTCGCCATTTTACGCAGGACAATCAGGGCGCTGGCGAAGGAAAAAATTGTAAAAGGTCAAAAAATAGATAAGGGAGGAAGTAAAATTTGCTTGGAGGTTTGCTATGACAGGGATTAACGGAGGGATTTAGCGCCGGATTCGCGCCCTGACAAAGCCAGGAGCGCCCACTCGCCAGAGATTACTCAGAAGTTCCAGGAAACAGAAACGCTTACGCCTTCTTCAATGGCGTCAAAATTATATTGAGGATGGGAAAGGACTTGACCGAAAGTTTGAGGGCGATGACCTTGGGGTTCGACTTCTACAGCGCCTTTCAGAAACTGGTTCGCCAGCATCACCAGCGCCCGGCGTACGCAATCGCCGGCTCCACCTTCACTGACTGCGCCTTGAGCAGTGTAGTTTTGATCCGCTGGCCATACGGCCTGAGCGGGCTCTGCAGCATCTACGCGGGAGACCTGACCTGCAACATTCAGAACCAGAAGGAGGGCGAATAGTCTTAACATCATGGCGCTGGTCTCCGGAAAACTACTTACAACTTACGGGTTCGTTTCTATGGTTCTAATACTACTGTATAAAAATTACCCGCGGCGTGACTAAGTTATCAAAAGCCATACTTTCGTCTGATTTTAGCCATAATTATGACAAAAAGTAGTCTTTGTCACGTTTTTTACGCCTGTGACGTTTTTTCGCCGGACCTTTGCGCCAGCCAGTCGGCGCTTATCGCCCATACGTTTTGTGGCGCTTTCCCCCCGGCGAACACGCCGGCATGGCCGCCGGGAGCGACACAGAACTCCTTGTCTTCTGTTGAAACAATGTCCAGCACCTTATGAGCGGCTTTGATGCTGACCAATTTATCCGCGTCGCCAGCAAACGCCAGAATCGAACATTTGATAGCGGAGAACTCCGCAGACGTCGCCCCCATTTTCATACGCCCTCGCGCCATCTGGTTCTGCAGGCCCATTTTCACCAGCATCTCTTTAATGGTCTGCCCTGGGTAGTCCACCATATCGTTGAACCACTGGCTCATGGTGGTGTGATTCTTGACGAACTCCCGGTCCCACAGATTCACCAGTAGCTCCAATGAGCTGATCAGACTGCCCATTGGGTTGGTAAGCTTGAACGCCAGAGAATTCACCCATCCAGGGATATGCAGAAAACGCGCGGGTAAATCCATCAGAGAGAAATTTAATACCCGGGAAATAATGTTGGCGGGCCGATAGACCAATGACAGCACCCTTCCCGCCATACCGCTCTGATGCATGTCCACCGGGCTCGCCACTGTCACCAGATTGCGAATATTCGGGTCCTGGCTCGCCGCTGCGTACATAAGAGTCAGCAGCCCGCCCATACAGTAGGAGAAAAAAGAGACGTCTTCGCGGCCGCTATGCAGGCGGATTTGCCGCAATGCGTCGGGCATCCACTGCATCACATAGGTTTCCAGAGACAGGTGAGAATGGTCTTCGGTCACTTCACCCCAATCGATCAGATAAACGTCAAAGCCTTTGGCCAGAAAGTAACGGACAATGCTGCGTTGCGGCAAAATATCGAAAATCATCGACGTCGCCGCCAGAGGCGGAACCAGCACCAACGGCGTGTGTTGTTTCATTCTTTCGACGGGGATAGTTTCATCGCCGACCTGAATTTCGTCCTCTTCCAACGGGAGATAGTGACGTACCGACATAATGCCGTCGCGGTAGATCTCCTCATACGGACTCAGATTCGCGATGAAGAAATTCTCGGAAAACAGATAGCGCTCAAGGGCGTTGAGAGCGCCCCACATTAATTTTTCCGACCAGGCTGGGGCTTCCTTTACATCCGCGGCCATATTTAAGTGCTCTGTGCTGTTGTTATTAATCAGGCAGTCAAATAGCTTCCTTCTATTTGTCTGCAACGACAGGGCCTGCACAGGTCAGGCCCTGTCTCCCGCGGCTAGCCGCCGCGCAGGCGCATCCATGCGCCTAGTTATTAACATGCCAATATCATTGCCATATTAATATTGTATTGTCATCCGCTCATTCAGGCGGTTACGCCAACCTGAATGAGCGCGGCATGCCTGTTAAGGGCATGGGAAAGTATAACGCTGATGCGTTTCCTCCAGATCCTGCAACACCTCGTTACTGAGCGTCAGGTTAGCGCTGTCGATATTAGAACGCAGCTGGTCCATGCTGGTGGCGCCGATAATATTGCTGGTGACGAAGGGTCGAGAGGTCACGAACGCCAGCGCCATCTGCGCCGGGTCCAACCCATGTTTTTCCGCCACTTCCACGTAAGTTTGCGTCGCCAACTCAGCTTGCGCCCCCAAGTAGCGGCTGAAACGGCTGAATAACGTAATACGCGCATTGGCGGGACGCTGGCCGCCCAGATATTTACCACTGAGAATACCAAAGGCCAGTGGTGAGTACGCCAACAACCCGACGCTCTCGCGGTGCGCCACTTCCGCCAGTCCGACTTCAAAGGTGCGATTCAATAAATTGTAGGGGTTTTGAATGCTCACCGCTCTGGGCAATCCAAGTGATTCAGCATAGCTGAGATACTTCATCGCACCCCAGGGCGTCTCGTTTGACAGCCCGATGTGCCGGACCTTGCCGCTTTTCACCAGCTCCGCCAGCGCTTCAAGGGTTTCAAGAATGGGGGTGGCGTCCTCTTCTTCTTTGTGCTCGTAACCCAACTTGCCAAAGAAGTTTGTGTTGCGGTCCGGCCAATGCACCTGATACAGGTCCACATAGTCGGTTTGTAAACGTTTAAGGCTGGCGTCTATGGCTTCGCTGATATGGGCGGCGGTCAGGCGCGGCCCGCCGCGCAGATAACTGAATGACGCGGCGGGACCCGTGACCTTGGTGGCGATAATCAATTTGTTGCGGTCACTGCGTTTTTTCAGCCAGGAACCAAGATAGGTCTCCGTGCGCCCCTGCGTATCAGCCTGAGGCGGCACCGGGTACATTTCCGCCGTATCAATGAAGTTAATACCCTGATCTACAGCGTAATCCAGCTGTTCGTGCGCTTCCGCTTCGGTGTTCTGTTGCCCCCAGGTCATCGTGCCCAGACAAATAGCGCTGACGTTCAGGTCCGTTTTTCCTAACTGACGGTATTGCATGGCATCCCCTTCTGAGTAATCACATTAGCGGCGAACAGGCCCGCAGCCTGCAAAATATGGCGGTTGTCCGCAAACCATAACGGTCGCCTGCAAAAATGGCAATCGTCACAAATCTGCAATCTCCGATTAGTTTTTCTGTAACTTTGCGGGAGGAAGGTAGTCCTAGCCAAGCCATATTTGTGAGATGCATGATTTTAAAGCACAGCTTGCAGGACATTCAGGGACGAGCCGCTGAAGCGGAACGGGAACGTCCGCGCCCCAAAATAGCCATTGTGACCGAAACGTTCTTTCCCGAAATCAATGGCGTCGCCAATACGCTGCGCTACGTCAGCGAAGGATTATCCCGCCAATACCGGGTGCAGGTGGTACGCCCCAATCAGCCTCCCGGAGAGAAACGCGAGCTGATTGACGCCATGGAGCATATTCTCGTGCGCGGCCGTCCGATTCCCGGATACGGCGACCTTAAGTTCGGCCTGCCCTGCCGCCGTCGCTTACTGAAAGCCTGGCGCCAAGACACGCCAAGCGCCGTTTATGTAGCGACTCAGGGACCTTTGGGCTGGAGTGCGGTGAGCGCGGCTACCGCGTTGGGCGTACCAGTGATCAGCGGCTTTCACACCAATTTTCACAGCTACAGCGCCTTTTACGGATTCGGCTGGCTAACCAAACTCATCACCCGCTACCTGACTTGGTTCCATCACCGCACCTTGCTGACGCTGACGCCGACCCGACAAACCGCCGAGGCCGTTTCCGAGATGGGAGTGCGCAACACCCGGGTCTGGAGCCGCGGCGTGGATTGCAGCCAGTTCAATCCCTCGCTTCGCTGCCAGCAACTACGTGAGGAATGGGGAGTGCGCGAAGAAAGCCCTGTATTCATTTATGTGGGACGCCTCGCCAGCGAGAAAAATATTCATCTCGCGATCGCCGCTTTTCGACGCGCCCAGCAACAGGTCAGCAAGGCGCGCATGGTGATGGTGGGCGGCGGCCCCTTGCGGGAACGCATCGCCGCCAAGCATCCGGACATCATTCTGGCGGGCGTTAAACGCGGCGACGATCTGGCGCGCCACTACGCCAGCGCAGACATTTTTCTGTTTCCCAGCCTCACCGACACCTTCGGCAATGTCGTCCTGGAGGCGATGGCCAGCGGCCTGGGAATCGTCAGTTTCGACGACGCCGCCGCCCGTGAACACCTGGAGCACGAAGTCAGCGGCATGTTGGCGCCACAACAGGACTGCGACGCGTTCTGCCGTCACGCCCTAACGTTGGCGCTGCGTCCGAGCCATCTCAAGCGCCTTCGCGCCGCGGCGCGCGGTCGCGCATTACCGTTGGACTGGAGTCAGATTGTCGATCGTTTCGCACACATTCTTTTGTCCGGAGAAGCTAAAGGGGAGCAACAACATGAATCAGCCAAGAGCCTCAGAGCTGTTTCGCCGAGCTGACGAGCTTGAGCAAAGCATCTGCCGCACCGCCATCGCCTGGGCCAGACGCCGTCGTCTTGCGCCGTTTTTCCGCACAGTAAGTCGCCTCGGCGACGGAGTGTTCTGGTACGCCCTGATCGGCGTCGTATGCATGATTGAAGGCTGGGAAACCGGGCGCTTCATGATTGTCACCGCCCTCATCTGCACCGCGATCTATAAGCTACTCAAGCTATGGCTGGTGCGTGAACGTCCCTTCATCACCCATAACGACATCACTTGCGACGCCAAAGTGCTGGATAAATACAGTTTCCCAAGCGGTCACACTCTCCACGCGGTTTGCTTCACCCTGCTGACGGCGGAAATCAGTCCCGTTCTGGCGCTGTGCGTGCTGCCTTTTACACTTTGTGTCGCATTATCTCGAGTAGTGCTTGGTCTGCATTACCCCAGCGACGTGCTGGTCGGCGCCGCCATCGGCTTTTCCATTGGGGCCACGGCCTTGTCCGTCTAGGCCTATAGAGCTAGAGAACAGGCTGTACAAAAACAAGCCTAGAGGGCATATGACAAATAATTAACCCTCTCTCCTACGGGAACCCGCTGGAATCGCCTTCCGCACACGTTTATACCATGGACCCTGAGCGAACGATTAAAGTACAATCCCGGCAACGACAAAAAAACGATAGGGATTAACTTTTATTATGCCGCAGGCGACTGCCGACCTATTTTCGTCACCTTGCTTGCAGTTCAAGGGTAGCATGGTTCCCCTAACCACCCTGGAGCTGTTGTATTTCGAACCGGATAAGTTTTCCGAAGAATTACGGGAAAAGGTGAAGCAAGCTCCCAACCTGTTTCATAACCTGCCTATCGTCGTTGGACTCGAAAAACTGGCTGAAGCCCACTCTCCTCTCGATTTCTCCTTGATTCAAACGCTTTGCGAACAAGAAGGCATTCGCCTGATCGGGGTGAGAACAGATGCGCCGGAACAGACATCCGCCGCACAGACTGCCGGGCTGGCGGTATTTCAACCGTCCCGAGGAACCCGAAACGCAGAGGCGGAAGCGCCTGTGCAAGAGCCAGCGCCCAGCGCCGCCGCTGAGACCGGGCGAGATGAAGCGCCGCCTCAGCGTGTAGCCAATCGCATCATCACCACGCCCGTCCGCTCAGGGCAACAGGTGTACGCCCCCGGCGGCGATCTCATCGTGTTGGCGCCGGTCAGCGCCGGGGCGGAAATTCTGGCCGACGGCAATATTCACGTCTACGCTCCATTACGTGGACGCGCGCTGGCTGGAGTGCAAGGGGACGCCAGCGCCCGTATATTCTGCCAAAGCCTGGAAGCTGAGCTTGTATCAGTAGCGGGGCAGTATAAAATCAGTGAAGACTTACAGGGCGAGCATTGGAAACAAGCGGCGCAAATATGCCTGGATGGGGAAAAGCTGACAATAAAGGCCATGTAGCGGCTGCAAAACAGGATCGACGGGTTGCTTTGGGAAAGAGCTTTATAATTTTCAACTTACAGAGATTGAGTGGAAAGGGTTACCAAATTGAGCAAAATTATCGTAATTACCTCAGGTAAAGGCGGTGTAGGCAAAACAACCACCAGCGCGTCGATTGCTTCAGGTTTGTCGAAGCTGGGCCATAAAACGGTAGTCATTGATTTTGATGTAGGCCTGCGCAACCTCGATCTGATTCTCAACTGCGAGCGCCGTGTTGTTTACGACTTCGTCAACGTGATCAACAATGAAGCCAGCCTTAATCAGGCGCTTATCAAAGATAAATACACAGAGAACATGAGCATTCTGCCAGCGTCGCAGACCCGCGATAAAGAAGCCCTCTCGAAAGAAGGGGTGGAGCGGGTGCTGAACGAGCTGTCCGAAACCTTTGAATACATTATCTGTGACTCTCCAGCAGGCATTGAGCACGGCGCTATGATGGCGCTGTATTACGCCGATGAAGCCGTTGTCGTCACCAATCCGGAAGTTTCATCCGTCCGCGATTCCGACCGCATTCTGGGCATCCTGCACAGCAAATCCCGTCGTGCGGAAATGGGTCTCGATCCGGTGAAAGAGCACCTGTTGCTGACTCGCTATAATCCAGAGCGCGTACAGAACGGCGAAATGCTGAGCGTGCAGGACGTAGAGGAAATTCTGGCGGTGCCGTTGCTGGGCGTTATTCCAGAATCAAAGTCCGTACTGACCGCCTCCAACCAGGGCGTTCCAGTTATTCACGACCAACAGAGCGACGCGGGCCAAGCCTATGCAGACGCTGTCGCCCGTCTTTTGGGTGAAGATCGCGAGCACCGTTTCCTGGACGTACAGAAAAAAGGCTTCTTCCAACGCGTGTTTGGAGGTAAGGCATGAGCTTCTGGGATTATTTCCGCAGCAACAAACAGGCGACCGCTTCCGTAGCGAAAGAGCGTCTGCAGATCATCGTTGCCCACGAACGATCCCAGCGCAATCAACCGGATTACCTGCCGCAACTGCAACAGGAAATCCTGGAAGTGATCGGTAAGTACGTCAAAATCAATCGGGAAGATATTCAGGTGCAGATTGACCGCAACGATGACTGCGCCGTGCTGGAGCTGAACATCACCCTCCCCGAATGAGTTCTCAGCCTGCGCTTCACTCACGCGCAGGCTTACTTCTTAACTCTCGTTGATACGCTTCTTTCCTTTATATACCGTTTCCATATCCCGATCCCACACTGCCCCCCGGTATCCTGATCCCGATTTAGCCGCCACCTGTAAATGGGCGTTTCTTATCATTTTGACGCTGTCGCAAGTGCTAACATAACAGCCCCACAGCGGCTACCGCTGCCCAGGCTTTTTATGGAGAAACAACTATAACAATGCGGCGCTCACACCTGACACACACCTCCCCGGAACATATCTTCGCCAGCTTTCTATTCAGCATCTTTTTATTGTTCACCTCCGCTTCTTCCACTCAAGCGGAAATCCCAATGGACTCTGAGCAATGGCGGCTTGAGTTCGATAAAGACGGGGTAAAAATCTTCACCATGGATTTCTCCGGGTCCGACTTCAAAGCGTTCAAAGCGGAAACAGTGCTGAATACACCATTGAGTTCGATTCTCGCAGTGATGGCTGACCCTACTTCCTGCATGAAATGGGTGCATGGCTGCATTGCCTCAGAGGAAGTGGAACGCGACAACTTCACCAAGCGCTACGCCTATTCCGTGAATGATTTGCCCTGGCCAGTGCGTGATAGGGACTATGTGCTGGAAATCAGCACTCAGCGCGATCCCGCCACTGAGGCAGTGACCATGGATATGTACGCCGTAGACGGTAAAGTGCCGGAAAAAGATAAGTATGTGCGCGTGCACCAACAAGAGACGCACTATCTGTTTCAACCACAGGGGGAATCTCAGACTCGCATGACATGGCTGCAGCACACCGAGCCCGCTGGCGCTATCCCCAGTTGGCTGGTGAACTCGCTGATCGTCGATATCCCCTACAAGTCCATGCGCGCTCTAGAGAAGCTGGCCAACAGCGATCCCTATCGCAACGCCCGCGTGCGCTACGATGACGCAGGGAACGTTGTCGCGGTGGAAACCAGAGCCGAGCAATAACTAAATTAGTTCAAACTTTCTTTCAACACTTTCAGCATGTCGTAGGTGGTGATGATTCCCACCACCTTTTTATCGCGCATGACGAAAATCCGGTGCAGATGCTCTTTCATCATCAGCTCCGCGACTTCCGATAAGGGCGTGTTTTCGGTGACATACAGCAGGATGGGAGACATGATGTCGCCCACCTCCACCGGCACTTTCACCATTTCCTCAAAAATGAACTGACGCAGACGGCGAGCTTCTTTTTGCTCCTCCGGCGTCATTTGCGCGTCGTAATTGGTGTCGACATGGTTGAGATGAAAGTCCGCGATATCGGACAAAGTGGCGATGCCGACCACTTCATTTCGGTCATTCACCACAGGACTGCCAGAAATGCCATTCTGAGCCAGGAACGCGCCGAACTTTTGCATCGTCCAGCTGGCGGGTACTGATTTAATGTGGGGCGTCATGATGTCGCTTGCGACCAGAGTCATCGTCCAAAATCCTCTTCAGGTCGGCGGAATTATTATCGTTGCGCGAAACATTCTACTCTTCCCCCATAGCCATGCCTAGTTCACAACACTTGAAGAGAGCTTAAATGCTAGAATAACGACGTCTATCGTTTAACGATGTAGTACTAAGCAGGTAAACGTCTCAGTGAAACACCCAACCCGGCGCAGCCGCGCTATTGATGAGCAAGAAAAGGCCGCGCGCCGACTCAGCATACTCGAAGCCGCTCGCGCGCTTTACTTACTGCAACCCACACAGCTGCCGTCAGTAATCAGCATCGCCCAGCAGGCTGGACTGGCCAAAGGAACCGTGTACCTTTACTTCAAAACCAAAGAAGAAATCTTTCTCGACCTGCTTGGCGCGCTATACCAGCAGCTACTGCAAGAACTGACGGAAGTCGCTGATGACAGAGAAAAATCTAACGAAGACCTCATCGGCGGACTAATCAATCAAACGACCCGGTTTGTTCAGGAGCATCCTCATTTCATGCCGCTGGCCTCTATGACCAGCTCCATTCTCGAACGTAATGTGGAAGCAGAACGTGTCGCCGATTTTAAAGCAGAACTGATGGGGCGCATCCAGATACTGGCCGTCGGCTTACGGCGTCATTTACCCCAGCTTACCGAAACCCAATGTCTCAATCTGCTGCTTCACACTAATGCATTGCTGTTGGGCTTGTGGCAGATGCAGAGCGTTCCCGCCCAGGTGAAAGAAGTGCTAACGCAACGCAATCTGGACGCACTGGTTCCAGCATTTGAACCTGCATTGAGAGAATCCATGACCTTGCTATGGCGCGGAGTCCTGCAACCAGCCTAATCCGTTTTTTATTATTCCAGTGCTTCCAAAATTACATGCGTAGGTTATTATGCAAGTGAGGGACGTTAAATGACTGCTCGGTTACCGCAGAGAAACCAGGTCCTTTAACGTCGAACAATAACCAGACATCAATGGCAGGGAGTGGGTTGTTGATTCAAACCTACACATTCCTCACACATCCTCGCATTCGACCATCAGGCGCGGCCTGCGCCAACCACTCCCAGACACGTTGCTGCTCATCAACCGGCAAAGGAAATAAAGCATGGCGCGATCCCGTTCGCAATTGAAGACCTATGTGCTTGACACCAACGTCCTTATCCACGATCCAAACGCCATTCTCAACTTCGAAGAACACCAAGTCGTTATTCCCATTACTGTGCTGGAGGAGTTAGACCGTCTGAAGACTGGCAAATCATCCATTGCCGCCGATTGCCGTCAGGCGATTCGCCTGATAGATAAATCACTGGGAAACGCCACGCCCAAAGAAATAGAGAAAGGCGTCCCTATCGTACGTGTAGCCAAAGGCGAACCTCTGGGAACCATTTCCATCCTGATGGACCTGGAAGGCACTCACCAGGTGCAGCTGCCGGAAACGCTTAACGACAACAAGATTATCAACGCCCTGGTGACTCTCCAGAGCAAGCACAAATCCCGCCCCACCATTCTGGTGAGTAAAGATATCAACATGCGCCTGAAGGCGAGAGCCTGCGGCGTAGAGGCGGAGGACTATCACACCGACCAGCTGATCGACGATATTGATCTGCTGCCCAAAGGCTACCAGGAGTTTAACCATAGCTTCTGGGATAACATCAACAAAGTAGAGACGCTACAGAAAGACGGACTCACCGAGCACGTTATTCCGCGCCTGCCGGAGTTGAAGGACCTGAATCGCAATGATTTCATCATTGACGAGCAAGGGTTCGTGGGACGCGTTTCCGATTTCCGCGACGATCACATGGTGGTGCGCGACCTGTCTCGCGATAAACTACTGCAGCAAGAAGCCTGGGGATTAACGCCCCGCGATATCTATCAGGCGGTAGCGCTGCAACTGTTGCTGGACCCGGATATTCATTTGGTGAATCTGACCGGCGCAGCCGGCTCAGGCAAGACCATTCTGGCTCTGGCCGCAGCAATCGAAATGACAGTGGCGAGCAAACGTTACAAGCGTATTATCGTCACCCGCAGCACTCAGGGGCTCGACGAAGACATCGGCTTTCTGCCCGGCACCGAGGCGGAAAAAATGGAGCCCTGGCTGGGCGCCATTACCGACAACCTGGAGGCGTTGCACCACGATGATGAAAATATGTCCGCCAGTGTGGAGTACATCCTGCAAAAAGTGCCGATACAGTTCAAATCGCTGAACTACATCCGCGGGCGCAGTTTCCAGCACAGTCTGATCGTTATCGACGAGTGCCAGAACCTCACGCCGCATCAAGTGAAAACCATCATCACCCGAGCCGGTAACGGCAGTAAGGTGGTCTGCCTTGGCAATCTGGCGCAGATCGACACCCCTTACTTAAATGCGCCCAGCTCAGGTTTAACCTATATGACCGAACGCTTCCGCGGCTTTAAGCACGGCGCGCATGTTCATCTGCGCGGCGTGCCCAGATCCGCTCTGGCGGAGTTTGCGGAAGCCAATTTATGATTTCTTGATTTTGCCCATCAGATAGGAGGCGGCCGGATTCACTTGTATCCGGCCCGCCATTGCGGTGCGTCCCAGCAGCATACGAAAGCGCATGCTGTCGCGATTGGTAAGCGTCATCTCCACGGGCCAGGCGTGGCCGCCCACCTGAAGCAGAGTGCTGATCACAAAACGCATTTCCCGATGGCCGCCGGAATCCGACACCATTCGCTGATCGATCACCGCAGCGTCGCACTCAATCACTTTCTCACTATCCCCCTGAACCGGGTGAATAGCGAAGCGCACACGGGTTCCCGTCGGCGATTCATAAGACTCCAATTCAAACGCATGCAACGCGGACGTTCTCGCTCCGGTATCCACCTTCGCCTTGATTCTTGAGATGCCCAACTCCGGCAACGCCACCCACTCCCGCCAGCCGACCACCAAGTGCTCTCGCCGGCCTGCAGAATCGCTTTTCATAGCCTCTTCCTGCTTGTTCAATGCGCCTTCAGTCATTCTCACATCCACTCAACATGCTTCACAGCCACTCCACAATTATTCCGCGCCCGATAATTTTCTTTCGAGGCGTCCATTCATAAACTTTATGCGTAAATAAAATAACCCGAGATACACAAATCGCAAACAAATAATCCCTGAAGGAGATCACATGCCGCGAACCCTGCACTGGTTCCGCAATGACCTGCGCACCCGCGACAACCCGGCATTATACGCCGCCGCCCAACGCGCCAGAGAGCAAAACTCTGAGCTGATCGCCTGCTTCCTGATGAGCCCAGAGCAGTGGCGCAGCCATGACATGGCGGATATCAAACTGGACTTCATGCTACGCAATCTCAAAGCGCTGCAGGTTGAGCTGTCCGGTTTGAATATTCCACTGTTTATTCTAGACGCTTCTCGCTTTGACGAAGCGCCGGCCAAACTTCTTTCGTTTATGCGACAGCATCAATGCGGCGCGTTAACCTTTAATGAGGAATTCGGCGTTAATGAGAGGCGCAGAGACAAAGCCGTCAAGGCGACACTGAATGAGGAAGGATTGGAAGCCCTCAAATTCCGCGACCAAAGCATTCTTCCCGCTGGCTCCATACGCACCGGACAGGGAACGCCCTACGCCGTTTTTACCCCCTATAAACGCGCCTGGTTTTCACAATGCCCGGAGCATATTGAACTTTGGCCAGCGCCAGAGAAACAGCCATTGCCAACGCACTCAAACAGAGATGACATACCTGAATCCGTCACAGGCTTTGACAAAGTTTCCTCAGACGCTTACGCCGCCGGGGAAGACGCAGCCCTGCAGAAGCTGGACGAGTTTCTTGAACAAAAGGTTGACCGTTATCATGAGCGACGAGACTTTCCCGCCATTGACGGCGTCAGCCAGCTGTCACCCTACCTCGCTCTGGGCGTGCTCTCCGGTCGGCAATGCTTTCACGCCGCGCAGCAACATCGCCACGCATCGCAAAATGCAGGCGAAGGCGTGGACACCTGGATAAATGAATTGATCTGGAGGGATTTCTACATTCATATTCTGTATGACTTTCCCCGCATCAGCATGACGAAAGCCTTTAAAGAGGAAACGGAAAACCTGCAATGGCGACATTCTGAAAAAGACTTTCTGGCATGGTGCGAAGGGAAAACGGGAATACCCATCGTCGACGCCGCCATGCGGCAGTTGAATCAAACGGGCTGGATGCACAATCGGCTGCGCATGATCTGCGCCATGTTTCTAAGCAAAAACCTGTTGCTGGATTGGCGCCTGGGGGAGCGCTACTTTATGCGCAAATTGATAGACGGGCACCTCGCCGCTAACAACGGCGGCTGGCAATGGAGCGCCTCCACCGGCGTGGACGCTGCGCCCTACTTCCGTATGTTCAATCCGGTAGCGCAAAGTGAAAGGTTCGATCCAAACGGAGACTTTATTCGTCACTATGTGCCCGAGCTGAGCGAGCTATCGACCAAACACATCCACCAGCCCCCGACGGACGCCAGGAGCCGGTTGGGTTATCCTGCTCCGATTGTGGATTTGAAAGCAAGCCGCGAGCGGGCGCTGCAGGCGTTTCGGGAACTTAAAGACTCGGCCTCACCCGCACACAGCGCATGACGGATCTTTGCGCACCTTGAATTCGCGCCATTGCATGGTTTTTCCGTCAAGCAACAACAGTCTGCCGGCGCAGGTATCGCCAAATCCACTCAGGATTTTCACCGCCTCCAACGCCTGCAGACTGCCTATAACGCCCACCAGAGGCGCAATGACGCCAGCCTCGGAACAGGTCAGTTGCTGCTCAGACAACATGCCGTAAAGACAGTGATAACAAGGTGCGTCGTCTCTGCGTGGATCAAACACCGCCAGTTGCCCTTCTGAACGAATCGCCGCTCCTGACACCAGAGGCTTGCCGTGACGCACGCAAGCCTCATTAACCGCTGACCGGGTAGCGAAGTTGTCTGTACAATCCAGTACAACATCCACATCCGCAATCGCGGCGGACAATGACTCATCCTGCAAAGGCAGAGTAATGGTTTCCACGCTGACATCCGGGTTGATATCAGCAAGCGCGCGCCGCACGGACTCAGCCTTATTGACGCCAACGTCCTGCTCTCTATGAGCGATCTGGCGCTGTAGATTGGAGAGATCCACTGCATCGAAATCCGCAAGCACCATCCGTCCGCAACCAGCTGCGCCTAAATACATGGCGGCGGGACACCCAAGGCCGCCTAACCCGATAACCAGCGCGGAGCTGTTTCGTAACGCTTCCTGACCCGCGATATCGAAATCCGGCATCATGATTTGCCGGTTATAACGCATTAGCAGCGTATCGTTCATTTCATCCCGCATAGCATCCTCCATACCTCGGCGCGCCAGCGCTATACAGGCAAGCGCCCCAGGGTGATTCGATCATGTCCCGCCAAGTCTTGATGAGTCCGCACGCCAACGTAACCGGCATCGGAAAAAATTTCGCGCACCGCAGCGCCCTGATCGTAACCATGCTCCACCGCCAGCAAACCACCCGCCAGCAAGTATCGCTCGCCGCCAGCGGCGATCACGCGTATATCCGCCAAACCATGATCTGCAGCCACCAGTGCGGACGCAGGTTCAAAGCGCACATCGCCCTGCTTCAGATGGACATCCAAGGCATCAATATAGGGAGGGTTACTGACAATGGCATGGAACTGCTCGTCCGCTATTGCCTCGTACCAGTCGGAACGCAGGCATTGTACGTTCGCCAGCCCAAGCGACTGAACATTGGTCGTCGCCAATTCAACCGCCTCCTGACTGAAATCCACTGCGGTCAAGCGCCAGTCAGGATGCTCATGGGCCAGCGCGCAGGCAATGGCGCCGGTCCCTGTTCCCAAATCCAACAACTTGGCCCTGGCAGGCAGCGCCTCCTCAAGGACCAGCTCAACCAGCAATTCGGTTTCCGGTCGAGGAATCAACGTGGCGGGACTGACTTGAAACTCCAGCGACCAAAATTCCCGCTTGCCGATCAAGTGCGCCACCGGTCGGCCTGTTTCACGCTCGACGATAAGCCGCTGATACGCCTGCAAAGCAGAATCATCCAGCAGGCTGTCGTTATGGCTGATCAGATACGTCCGGCCTTTCCCCAATACATGAGCAAGCAGCACTTCGGCGTCCAGCTTGGGACTTTCCGTCTCAAGCCGGCTTTTCGCCCAGGCCAGGGCTTCGTCTATGCGCATAAGTCCGGTCCCGGTTTATCACTTACTCGCTGATGCTGGCCAGCATTTCCGCCTGATATTCCTGAAGCAAAGGCTGGATTACCGGATCAAGATCGCCCTGCACCACTTCCTCCAGCTTGTACAAAGTCAGGTTGATGCGGTGATCTGTGATACGCCCTTGTGGATAATTGTAAGTGCGGATACGTTCGGAGCGGTCGCCGCTGCCCACCAGCGATTTACGCGTCTGGGCTTGTTCCTTCGCTTGCTTTTCCTGCGCAGAGGAAAGCAGCTTGGCTTTCAGCAATGACATGGCTTTAGCGCGGTTTTTGTGCTGCGAACGTTCGTCCTGACATTCCACGACAATGCCTGACGGCAAGTGGGTGATACGAATAGCGGAGTCGGTTTTGTTAACGTGCTGACCACCCGCCCCGGAGGCGCGATAAGTATCTACGCGCAAATCTGCGGGATTAATGTCGACATCCCCTACTTCCTCAACTTCTGGAAGAATCGCCACCGTACAGGCGGAGGTGTGAATGCGGCCTTGCGATTCCGTTTCGGGCACCCGCTGCACGCGATGAGCGCCAGATTCGAATTTCAGCAAACTGAAGACATTATCGCCGGCAACGCGACTGATCACTTCTTTATAGCCGCCATGTTCGCCAGGACTTTCGCTGACAATCTCCACTTTCCACTTTTTCAGTTCAGCGTAGCGGGAGTACATGCGGAACAAGTCGCCGGCGAAAATAGCCGCCTCATCACCGCCGGTCCCTGCGCGAATTTCAAGAAACACGTTGGAGCCATCACGCGGATCGCGGGGCAACAACAGAATCTGCAGATCTTTCTCTAACTGGTCGCTGGACTCTTCCGCCGCAGCCAGTTCTTCTTTCGCCATTTCCCGCATGTCCGCATCGCTGTCGTTAAGCAACAACTTGGACTCTTCAATGGCGTTTAACGCGTTCTGGTATTCCTGATAGCACTGCACCACCGGCTCCAGTTCCGCGTACTCTTTCGACAATTCTTTAAACTTTTCCTGGACGCTGATGATGTCCGGGTCAGAGAGCAACGCCCCTACTTCCTCATAACGATCTTTCAAAAGATCGAGCTTTAACTTAATCGATTCTTTCATAAACCAATAACCATAGTGAAATTACGCAGTCGACCGAAACGGGGATAGAGGTTGGCCGGATTCCGGCCTCAACGGACGCTAATCGTTCTTAACTTTTTCATCCGGAAGCTGAAACAGATCCCGCAACCAGCCAGTCACTTCCTGACGCCCTTCCGCGGAAGCGCGACGAACCTGAACGGTAGGATGGTGTATCAGCTTATTGGTGAGTCCATGAGCCAGCATGCGCAGGACGGATTCGGGGTCGTCCCCCCGGTTAAGCAGTCTGATGGCTTTCTGCAGCTCTGCGTCGCGGACGCCTTCCGCCTGGTCGCGAAAGCGCCGCAAAACCGACACCGAATCAAGAGCGCGCAGATGATACATGAAATCCGCAGCGCCTGCCGCAATCAAACGCTCAGCTTCTTCAGCGGCGCCTTCTCGCGACTTCATGTTATCTTCGATGACTTGACGCAGATCGTCCACGGTATAGAGATATACATCGGCGAGTTCGCTGACTTCTTCTTCGATATCTCTGGGAACCGCGATATCCACCATAAACATGGGTTTATGCTTGCGCCGCTTGAGCGCCTTCTCCACTGCTCCCTTGCCAAGAATAGGCAGCGGGCTGGCGGTGGAAGCGATGACGATATCCGCACGGTGCAGATATTCCGGGATGTCGGAGAGCCCTATGGCGCTGCCGTGAAATTCGGCGGCCAGGTCTCTGGCCCGGGAGAGCGTACGATTGGCGACAATCAGCGAACGCACCCCCGCACGATACAAATGACGCGCCACCAGCTCGATTGTCTCGCCAGCGCCAATCAACAGAGCGGTATTCTGCGCCATGTTAGAGAAAATGTGCGACGCCATGCTCACTGCGGCATAAGCAACGGAGACTGGGTTTTCGCCAATGGCTGTTTCAGTCCGCACCCGCTTCGCTACAGCGAAAGCATGCTGGAACAGGCGATCCAAAGGGCCGCCCAACGAACCAGCGGCTCTACCGGAAGCATGCGCTTCTTTCATTTGCCCAAGAATCTGAGGCTCGCCCAACACCATAGAATCAATGCCGCTTGCGACGCGCATCATGTGCTGCGCAGCATCTTCATCATTATATATATTGCAGCAGGCTTTCAGTTCGGTGAGGCTGACTTGATGGTACTGCCCAAGCCACTCTATCAGGCTTATTTCATCCGGCTCTCCCGGCGTGGAGCAGTACAACTCCGTGCGATTGCACGTAGAAAGGATCGTGACTTCGTCGATATCTGGGCGGCAGCGCAGGTGCGCCAATGCATCGGCCATCTTTTCCGGGCCGAACGCCACCTTCTCCCGGATCGCAACCGGGGCGGTTTTATGATTAATACTTATAACAAAAAGCGCCATAACAACCAGGACATCTCCCAAGCCGGCGACCATTTTAACGCGCTGACCGCTGCGCACAATGACTTATCTTAAAAAATATACCGAAATCACGGCGACGAAGTTTTAATCTAAAACAAATTATAGGCGGCCAATCCTGAATTTTCCGCTTCTGCCGCCCTTCCTCAGCCCCGTTGAAAACCATTGCAAAATAAACTGCAAAGAGAAGGATTTACCTCTCATCAATAAAGGCTTCGAGCGGTTAACAAGCTTTAATGAATAGAGCTATGCTAAGTAGGAGGTATATGCTAGCTTGTGAGCGAACCTCTCGATAAAACGTCATAAGACCGGTAATAAGATAGTATCAATGAAATATTTGCATCGAGCGCTGCTCAGCGCGGTGGTTTGTGTTGTTTTTCCCGGTTGCAGTCAGTTCACCGGCCTGCAAAAAACACAAGAGGTGACGGACCCCGTCACACAACGCCCCATCCCGGTGCTCCAAGCCTACGATGACTCCGAGCTTGCTCCCGCCCCGGATGAACAGTCCCCCTATCCGCAACAATTCAGCCGCTCCACACTGTTGGACTTGCTTACCGCCGAAGTCGCGGGGCAGCGCGGCCAAGTTGACATGTTGTTGCAGAACTATTTGAAAGTCGCCCGCGAAACTCGCGACATCGGCGTTATACGCCGGGCGCTCAACGCCGCGCAGTATATAAAAGACGACGCGGCCATGACCGAAATGACGCTGCTGTGGACCGAAGTGGAGCCAGAGAACGTAGATGCTCACCAATTGGCCGCCTTCCAGCTCATTAAGCAAAAGCAGTATCCAGAAGCGCTGTCCCATATGGAGCAGGTACTGGAGCTCGAAGGACCGACAACGTTCGACCGCCTCGCTGTCCACGCCAAAAACCTGACCGATGAGGAAAAGAAAGAGCTGCTCAACCTGTACAAAAAAATCCTGGAGCGTCACCCGGAGAACGGTGAACTCATGTACGGCTACGCCGTGCTGCAGGAAATCAATGGCATGGAGGAAGCAGCTCTCGCCAGCACAGACCCGTTGCTAAAAACCTCACCAGATAACCCAGCGGTGATCGCCTTACGCGCCCGCCTGCTTAAAAGCGTCAAAGGCGTTGATGTCTCTCTCGCCTATTTGAAAAAGCAGTACGCCAAGCATCCTGATGAAGTGCAAGTTGGCGCGCTATATGCCCGCACCCAGATTGAAGCGCACAATTTCGACGCCGCACAGTCTATATATAAGGAGCTGATGAACCGCTTCCCGAATACGCCGCACCTCAAGCTCTCTTATGCGCTGGTCTCCCTTGAAAATCAACATACACAGGAAGCCCGCAAGCATTTAGAAGATCTTGTCAAGCAAGGGCAGCATCTCAATGAGGCTCATTTTTATTTGGCGCGCATCGCCGACCAGGAAGACAGAGTCGAAGACGCTATCCAGCATTACCAGAATGTGACCCGTGGCGGCCATTATTTCAACGCCCTTGCGCGCTCCGCCTATCTCTTGATCCGCTCAGGCCGCCAAAGCGAAGCGGAAGCGGCGTTCACCGAGGCCCGGGAAAATTTACCCTCCCAGGCCAGCCAGCTATGGGAATTACAAATAAACCTTATGCTGGAGCTGGATGACCTCGACGCCGCGCTGAAGCTTTCAGACCAAGCGGTAGAGGAATATCCTGAAGACCTGCAATTGCTATACGCCAGAGCCATGCTAAAAGACCGCATGGGATTACTGGAAGGCATGGAGGACGACCTGCGCCACATCATTGCGCTTGATCCAGACAACGCCGTCGCACTGAATGCATTGGGCTACACACTTGCGGATCGCACTGACCGCACCCAAGAAGCGTACAATCTGATCAACAAAGCACTGGAGTTGGACCCAGGCAATCCCGCCATACTTGATAGCATGGGCTGGGTCCTGTTCCGCTTAGGCAAGTCTGGCGAAGCTGTCGGTTTCCTTCAGGAAGCCTACTCCAAGTTTCCAGACCCGGAGGTCGCCTCCCATTTAGGTGAAGTACTCTGGTCCCTTGGCAAACAGGACGATGCAAAAAATATTTGGCGTGAAGCGCTGAATACAAAACCCGATCATCGGCTTCTTAATGAAACCCTGAAGCGTCTGAACGTAGACCTTTAATTCCCTCATAACTCATGCGGGCGGGAGCATCAATCCCCGCCCGGCAGTCAATTCAGACAAGCCATCCATATAAACGGACGCGATAGATGTCAAAAACATTTTCTGGCGGACGCCTTTTCGCCACATTGCTCACAACGCTGATCGCTTTAAGCGGTTGTCAACTGACGCCCCCTAAAGAAACAACTCTGAATGCGCCCGGCGACTGGTCACAACGCAAAAGCGCTTTGCTGACGTTCGACCACTGGCGACTACAAGGCAAACTGAGCGTACGCAGAGGAGACCGGCTGGATAGCGCCCTCATCAACGAGTGGAGCCAACAGGGCGACCGCTTCGCCATTCATGTTTCCTCTTCTTTATTAGGGTTAGGCGCAACACAGATAGAGGGCTCTCCCAAAGGCATTCGCCTTTCACAGCCCGATAACGACCCACTATTCTCCGAACGCCCACAGCAACTGCTGGAGCACGCTCTGGGATGGTCGATTCCTATTGAGTCACTGCCTTATTGGGTGCGCGGCGTTCCTGACGCGAAAACGTCTAACCAGCTTACATTCAGTGTCGATGGCGAGCTGGTCAGCATTGAACAGAACGGCTGGCTGATTGAATATGGCCGCTTTACACAGGTCGGCGACCTGTCGCTACCGGAAAAAATCACCCTTACCAGCGAAGACGCCCGCGTCAAACTGGCGATAACAGAGTGGCGCCCCTGAGCGCCACAACCCCAATCCAGCAATCACCCGCTTTAACCTTCACACTTCCTATGCGCAACGAAACCCTGACCCTAAGCTCTCCAGCGAAACTCAACCTTTTTCTGCACATCACTGGCAGACGCCCCGATGGCTACCACGAATTGCAAACCCTGTTTCAATTACTGGATTACGGCGACAGCCTGAGCTTCACTCCCAGAGACGATCAAAGTATAACGCTGGAGCCAAACCTCCCCGGTGTGCCGGAGGCAGAAAACCTGATCATCAAAGCCGCCCACTTACTAAAGGAGCATGTGGTGGCCGCAACCCCAAATAAGGCCAAGCAGATCAGCGGAGTCTCCATCTATATAGATAAGAAGCTGCCAATGGGCGGCGGCATCGGCGGAGGCAGCTCCAACGCAGCGACGACGCTGTTAGCGTTAAATAAATTGTGGGATATAGATCTCGATACCGAGACCCTGGCCGAACTGGGACTCAAACTCGGTGCGGACGTACCTGTATTCGTCCTCGGCGCGACGGCTTTCGCTGAAGGTGTAGGAGACATTCTCCATCCCGTCGACACTCAGGAAAAATGGTATCTAGTCATCCACCCAAACCTCCATATATCCACCGCTAAAATTTTTTCAGATAAGTGGTTGACAAGAGACACCCCAAAAAGCACAATAGCGCCCGCTCTTGAGGGAGATCTCGAAAACCTCCGAAACGACTGTGAAACAGTGGTTTGCAGGATGTACCCAGAGATTCGCGAGGCGATAAATTGGCTAGATCAATTTTCGCCAGCTAGATTAACCGGAACAGGGGCCTGCATCTTTGCAAGCTTCTCCGAAAAAAAGCGAGCGGAATATGTTCTCTCCCAAATGCCGACAAAATATCACGGCTTTGTCGCCAAGAGCATTAATGAGTCGCCAGTTCATTCAGAACTCAAAAAATGGCGTCATCATTAAAACTGATAGCAGAAATGCGACTCCACTGGGGTGTAGCCAAGCGGTAAGGCAGCGGGTTTTGATCCCGTCATGCGTAGGTTCGAATCCTACCACCCCAGCCAACTTCCAAACCCACTCCTTTAAAAATTCATTATTTGCCTAGACGCTATTATGAAGGTACGTCCCGTGTCCAAGTTAATGGTTTTTACCGGCCAAGCAAACCCCGAACTAGCCAAGAACGTCGTTGATACGCTCCATATCCCTATGGGCGCCGCTTCCGTCAGCCGCTTCAGCGATGGCGAAGTATCGGTGGAGATCAATGAGAACGTGCGCGGTCGGGACGTTTTCATCATTCAGCCTACTTGTGCGCCCACCAATGATAATTTGATGGAGCTGGTGGTTATGGCTGATGCGCTCAGAAGAGCTTCGGCAGGTAGAATCACCGCAGTAATTCCTTATTACGGTTACGCTCGCCAGGATCGCAGACCCCGCTCCTCCCGTGTCCCTATCAGCGCAAAAGTCGTTGCGGACATACTTACCGGCGTCGGCATCAATCGCGTACTGACCGTTGATCTTCACGCAGACCAGATTCAGGGCTTCTTCCACATCCCAGTGGACAACGCCTACGCCACACCGGTCATGCTTGACGATATCGAGCGTCGCAATTTTGAAAACTTCGTTGTCGTCTCCCCGGATGTGGGCGGCGTTGTGCGCGCCCGCGCATTCGCCAAGCGACTGGACGACGCGGATCTGGCAATCATCGACAAGCGTCGCCCTCGCGCCAACGAAGCTCAGGTCATGCACATTATCGGCGAAGTGCAAGACAAGGTTTGCATCCTGGTCGACGACATCGTGGACACAGCAGGAACCCTTTGCAAAGCCGCTAACGCACTAAAAGAGCACGGCGCCAGCAAAGTTATCGCTTACATCACTCATCCTGTACTCTCCGGCCCGGCTATCGAAAACATCGAAAACTCCGTACTGGACGAGCTTGTGGTCACTGACACAATTCCATTGAGTGACAAAGCCCAGAAATGTGATAAAATCCGCCAGCTTTCTTTGGCGGGCCTATTGGCCGAATCGATTCGTCGCGTTTGTAACGAAGAGTCGATCAGCGCCATGTTCGGATAATTATCCCGATATATAGCGGGATAAAACGACAAAGCTTCCTTCATGGAAGCTTTGTTTGTTTAAGACACCGGTAATTTCAACCGGTAACCACAACACCCTTCAGGCCTGGTCGCGGGCCTGCCGGGTTTAAAACTGAGGAAATCATCATGAGTAATGAATATAGCTTAGACGCTGAAAAGCGTGACGTTCAGGGGAAAGGTGCGAGCCGCCGCCTACGTCGCATTGACGGCAAAGTTCCTGGAATCATCTACGGCGGCGAAACCGCTCCTGTAGCCATTTCCGTCAGCCACAACCAGCTGAGCCACGCCCTGCAGAATGAAGCGTTCTACTCTCACATTCTGACCCTGGACGTTGAAGGAACTAGCGAGTCCGTCATCCTGAAAGATCTGCAACGCCACCCATACAAGCCGATCATCATGCACGCGGACTTCCTGCGCGTACAAAAAGGTCAGAAACTGCACGTAAACGTTCCTCTGCACTTCATCAACGAAGACAAGTGCGAAGGCGTACGTCAAGGCGGCGGAGTTATTTCTCACCAGCAAACAGAAGTTGAAGTAGTATGTTTGCCCGCCAACCTGCCTGAGTTCATCGAAGTCGACATGACTTCCGTACAGGTTGAGCAAATTCTGCACCTTTCTGACCTGAAACTGCCTGAAGGTGTTGAGCTGGCTGAGCTGGTAAAAGGCGCAGACCACGACCTGCCTGTTGTTGCAGTACACAAGCCGAAAGGCGCTAAGGCTGAAGAAGCTGAAGGCGAAGGCGAGGCTGAATAAGGCTCCATGTCGAAGCCTGTTCGCGCCATTGTCGGGCTGGGAAATCCCGGCCCCGACTATGCCCAGACCCGGCATAACGCCGGGGCTCTCTGGTTGGAGCATCTAGCCAGAAAGAAAGGACAATTCTTAAGACCGGACAAAAAGCTTCACGGCGACTATTGCAAAATATCTATCGCTGGCGAAGACATCCACCTGCTTTTTCCCACCACTTTCATGAACCGCAGCGGCCAATCCGTTCTAAGCCTCAGCCAGTTCTACAAAATCGAACTGGAAAATATACTGGTGGCGCACGACGAACTGGACATTGACGCCGGAACGCTTCGCCTCAAGTTTGGCGGCGGACATGGAGGGCACAACGGCCTGCGCGATATCATTCGTTGCTTTGGCGGAAATAAAGACTTCCCCCGCATGCGACTGGGTATCGGCCATCCCGGAGACAAAAGCAAAGTGACAGGCCATGTCCTTGGCAGAATTAATAAAGAGGATATGGACAAGCTGGAATCTGCGTTTTATCAACTGGACACCCACCTGGAGGCAATCATTTCCGGCCAGTGGGATACCGCGATGAACCGCCTGCACAGCTTTCGCGCCTGACGCATTTCCTCCCCAGCCAACTGGCTCACACCTCTCCGAATGCGTATAATTTGCGCCCACTAACGCGCCTAAAGCGCACCGGTTTCAAGATTACCACCCGCAGCCCTCAAAGTTTGAGCCTGCGGCTTAGTTTTCCGCCCTCCACACCAGACAGCAAGTTTATTGCATTATCTGCACAGGATGGGCCGCCGAGACCTTATAGAGATCTAATTACTTAAATTTCCGAGCTTTGAGGACATATCATGGGATTTAATTGCGGCATAGTCGGACTCCCTAACGTAGGCAAATCAACCCTGTTCAACGCACTCACCCAAGCGGGCATCGACGCCGAAAACTTCCCTTTTTGCACCATTGAGCCCAACTCAGGCATCGTCGCCATGCCCGACCCTCGTTTGCAAAAGCTGGCGGAAATCGTCAAGCCTCAGAAAGTCATCCCCACTACCATGGAATTTGTCGATATCGCAGGCCTGGTAGCTGGAGCCTCCAAAGGCGAAGGCTTGGGTAATCAGTTTCTGGCGAACATCAGACAGACCGACGCTATCGCACACGTGGTGCGCTGCTTTGCTGACGAGAATGTGGTTCACGTGGCGAACAAAGTCGACCCAGCCGCCGACATTGACGTCATTAATACAGAGTTGGCTCTCGCCGACCTGGACACAGTAGAAAAAGGCATCAAGCGGATCTCGCGCATCGCCAAAGGCGGAGACAAATTCGCCAAACAGCAAATTGAGGTGATGGAAAAGTTACTGCCGCACCTGAATGAAGCCAAGCCCGTACGCGCCTTAAATCTCAGCGCAGATGAAATGCTGGCGATCAGAGAGTTATGCCTACTTACCGTTAAACCAACCATGTACATCGCCAACGTTGCCGAAGACGGTTTCGAGAATAACCCCCACCTCGACGTGGTGCGAGCTATTGCCGAAAAAGAAGGTGCTATCGTCGTGCCCATCTGCAATAAGCTGGAGTCCGAAATCGCAGAACTGGAGGACGAAGAGAAAGCCGAATTCCTGGCCGACCTGGGCATGGAAGAGCCCGGACTTGATCGCGTCATTCGGGCAGGCTACAAACTACTGGGTCTTCAGACTTATTTTACCGCTGGTGTAAAAGAAGTCCGCGCCTGGACCGTTAAAATCGGCGCAACCGCACCTCAGGCGGCGGGCGTCATCCACTCCGATTTTGAGCGCGGATTCATTCGGGCTGAAGTGGTCGGCTATGACGACTTCACCTCCTTCAACGGAGAACAAGGAGCCAAAGAAGCCGGAAAATGGCGCCTGGAAGGCAAGGATTACGTCGTTCAAGACGGCGACGTAATTCATTTCCGATTTAACGTATAAACTGATGATTTTTTAGGGTTGACAAGCCCGGTAAAAAACAACAGAATACGCGCCTCAAATGAGACGGCAAGGTAGCTCAGTTGGTTAGAGCACAGCACTCATAATGCTGGGGTCGGCGGTTCAAATCCGCCCCTTGCTACCAAGTTTCGAAAGCCCGCTTTTAAAGCGGGCTTTTTTGTTTCTATTCTCCCTCTTTTCTGCACCTCCACCACGCTCCCAACAACCAAAACGCATCAAAATATAGCCCATCTATTTTCACTGTGTACTTTTGTTAATAAAATCAACAAAATAACAAAAAAAATTCTCGGCATACCGTGGATTTTTCGGATAGACGGACTATCCTTAATGGGGTAGCTACATTCGAGGTTAAGACATGTATTATTTTCGCTCCCTTCTTTTGGCGTTATGCGCCACTCTCTGCTTATCAGCAAATGCGGAAGAGGTAACTTTCAATCTGGTTACCGAGAACTTCCCCCCCTACAACATGAGCGTTAATGATGCTGAGTACGAACACAGACCCGAGGATATTACTGGTCTGATTACTGATGTTGTTAAACAGATTTTTACTAAGGCGAAAATCGGTTACACCATGAAGCTGCGTAATTGGAGCTACGCATACAACTACGCTCAGCGCAAAGAGTTCCGGGGAGTATTTGGAACCACTCTCACTGACGCACGCAAACCGCTTTTCAAATGGGTTGGCCCTATCGCCTCTGACGGCTGGGTACTGTACGCCAAGGGTGGCTCTACCATTAAAATCAATTCCATTGAGGACGCCAAGAAGTACAAGATAGGCGCTTACAAAGGGGACGTTAGAGAACAGTGGCTACTTTCCAACGGCTTTGAGACTTCCAGTTTGGACGACGATGCCCTGAACCCCAAAAGACTGCAAAACGGCCAGATCGACCTCTGGATATCCGGCCCCGTCTCCGGCCCATACTATGCTGCGAAAAATGGCGTCACCAACATCAAACCTGTATTCACAGTTAGAGAGACGCAACTTTTTTTGGCGGTAAACAAGGAAACCCCGGATGAATACGTGAACAAACTGAACGAAGCCCTGGAAAAAATGCGCTCCAGCGGCGAACTGGACAAAATTACCGCCAGATACAGATAAACAACAGAGCCTTACAAATCCGGCGAAGCCCGAATCCACGGGCTTCACAGGGACTTTCCCACCCTTTTTCTTCACTTATCCGGAAAACTACTTATTCGGAAGACACCTACATCAGCTGTTTAATATGCAACCAGACTAATCGTTAGTCAGAACACTATCCGCCCAGCCGTTTGAGGTGATTTAATGATCGCTAAGAAGCTATTGTTGGTTTCTGTTCTCTTTCTCTCCGCCATTGCTCGTGGCGAAACCTTTAACCTGGTCACGGAAAATTTCCCGCCTTTTAACATGGGCGAGGAAGACCACAAATACGAACACAAAGCTGACGCTATCAGCGGCATCAATGTGGACATTGTCAAAGAGCTCTTCAAACGCTCTGGTTACGACTACCGCATGAAGCTCAGAAACTGGAACTACGCCTATAACTTTGCACAACGCAAGGAATTCCGCGGCGTATTCGGCACCACACTGACTGACGCGCGCAAACCGCTGTTCAAGTGGGTTGGGCCGCTCGCCAAGAATGACTGGGTCTTCTTCGCAAGAAATGACACAACTATCAAAATCAACTCTGTAGAAGACGCCAAGCCTTATCTGATTGGCTGCTACAAGGACGACTCCAGAGCGCAGTTTTTGAAGAACAACGGTTTCAATGCTTCAGAGCTGGAAGATGACAGCCTCAACCCAAAGAGACTGCAGCAAAGACAGGTTGACCTCTGGATCTCCAGCACCGCTTCAGGCTACTACTACGCCAAGCTGGCTGGAGTTTCCGACATCAAACCTATCTTTACTATACGAGACACCAGCTTATATCTGGCGATGAACAAGGACACACCTGACGAAAATATTGAGCACCTCAACAAAGTGCTCGACAAGATGCGCACCGAAGGCTATTTAGACAAAGTGTACTCGAACTACAAATAGAGAGTTTTACGCTTGGCTTAAGGCGGCGGAATTCCGCCTTATCCACTCTTCCATCTCCTTGTGGACCTCATCGGTAGCTCGTCCACTGGTTTCAATCGGCGCCCCGACTTTGACCCTTATCAATCCCGGACGCTTACTAATGCTGCCGGCAGGCCAGCAATCTCCAGCATTGTGCGCCACAGGCAGCAAAGGAACGCCCGCGCTGACAGCCAATAAAGCGCCGCCCTTGTTGTACTTACCGACCTGCCCAGGACGAACGCGCGTCCCTTCGGGGTAAATCACAACCCAATACCCTGACGTCAAACGCTCCTTTCCCTGCTTAAGCAGCTGCTTAAGCGCCGCTGACGGCTTACTCCGGTCGATGGCGATAGGTTTCAACCTCTTTAGCGCCCAACCAAAAAACGGAACCTTCATCAGCTCTTGCTTAAGCACTGTGCACTGAGGACGAAATATGACCCCTAACAAATAGGTCTCCCAAGCGCTCTGATGATTACTGACAACCACGCAGCTCGTTTTTGGAATATTCTCCAGCCCCTCGATCTCATAACGTATACCGCAGACAATACGCGCCCACCAAAGTGCGAACACATTAAACCGGGATACGATGTAATACCGCTTTTCAAAATTGACGTAAGGGCCTACCAGCATCCCAATCAAAGATGTGATGATGACGCCCCAAGCATACCCAATATAAAAAACGAAAGACCGAAATAGCTGAAATGCCTGCACTTTTGCCCGCCTTTTTTCAATGCCCGCAAAGGATATCAACTCCCCGCCCAAAGCTGCAATGAATGTTATCCCTCAACGCCCCAGAAACCCAATGTTTGAGGGATATTGCGACTAAAGTACACCCTCTCAGACAGCCACCCGCTCACCCCTTGATCAATATCAAGACTCCCTTTCGGGAGCTGGATACACTGAGCATGGAGAGAGGGGGGATCCACTTGCCAACAAGTGTGACAGCAGGCGCGCGCGCCAAATCGCTGACAATGATAGTCAAACGCGCGCAGATGTTTTCTTACCTGGTTGGAGACCCAATATGCCAGTTGGAAAGGTTGTCGAACAAGCGATACAAAATGGGGGTAATGATAGCTGGGTTTATTTGCTCAACTCCCCCCCTAAAGAGTTCTCCAGTGAAAACTGGAGCGCCCTGGACGAGGGAGCCTATGACGCGGACTATCGCAACAGCTCTCTGGCTCGATATTATGAAGGCGGGTTCGCATTGAGCGTTCAGGCGCCCTGCTTTAATACACTTGTCAGCGCGGAAAATTACACCCGCAGACTCCCATCTATGAATGCAAATTTGCAAAAGTACATCGACTATGTCGTGAAAGAAGTGAGACTACTCAAGCAAAGCCTCCCCGTCGGCAGTCAGGTTAAGTACCTGCATTGGTTCGGCGATCTGGTTCGCCAGCTCACTCCCGCAGCGCAGACGCAGGTGATGTACTATTTAGGTCGGGAGTTCAAACTGAGCTTCGGCGCCGACGCACGCCATGTCATTGAATTGGACGCTCGCCCTGAGTCCGAGGAAGCGCTAGCCCTGATCAAAGGATTGGGCTTCAATATCATCTGCATCAATGATCCCGGCGAATACGCACAGTCCTTCCCTATTGAGAACCTTAAGGATTGGCTGCAGACCATTCGGGCATTCGACTTCAAAGCCGTTTACCTGCGCCTGAAAGTGACTCCTGCGACCGTCGCCGCACTATCCGAGCATCTTGAAGAAATTCTGACAGAGAGACCGCAAGGCATCCTACTTTCCAGCCATAAAACGGAATTCGCCAGCACATCAGGCCTGGAAGCCGCGCAAAAAGATTTCAAGCGACGCATTAAGTCCGCATCGTTTATCCCGATCACGCAGGACTTTTTCGCACTACCCTGGACAGGCTTGATTAGCCAAGGAGTCAGTTGCCTGCATGGCGTTGGGCTGGGCGCTTTTTCTTACACGCCCCACTATCAATTGCGCAACGCCACACAGTTGGACGACTACTACAAGACCCTGGATAACAGCGAGCTTCCAGCAAGAGCAATTCGCTACACTCAAACCCAGTTGTAACAAAAGGTGAAAACAATGTAAAAACAAAGGCGAGCGTAGGTTTCCCTGTAAATTTCCCATCGTAGGGATTTGCTTTTAAATAGCTATTGGCTATCCTAGAAGCCTCTTTAAGCAGTTTCACTCATCCAGCCACGAGGCAACCGATGGAAAGCAAGCATATAGCAACCTCCTCTCCTTTTAGCTTACACAGAGGCTGCCACGAATGTAATTTGAGCAAGCTTTGCATTCCTATCGCGGTTGGGGCTGAAGATATTGATCGTCTGGAAGAAATCATTCGTCAGGGCAAAATGCTCAATCGCGGCGAATATATCTTTGAGCAACACACCCCATTCCGCTCGTGCTTCGCAGTTCGTAGCGGCGCGATCAAAACATTCACCGTATCTGAGGAAGGCGAGGAACAGGTCACTGGCTTTTATCTGCCTGGCGAGATTATCGGCCTGGACAGCGTTAGCATGGAAAAATATTCCTGCTCCGCCGTCGCCCTTGAGCGCACCAGCGTATGCGAAATTCCTCTGGAAAAGTTTGAAGACCTTGCTTCGGACATCCCCAGCCTGCAACACCACTTTTTCTCATTAATGAGCAAAGAGATTCAGGAAAGCAGGCAGCTCACGATGCTACTAAGCAAAAATTCAGCGGAAGAGCGTATAGCCTCTCTGTTATTATCCCTGTCGACCCGCTTCAGTCGTCGTCGCCTGTCCGGCACAAACTTCAGACTTCCTATGCCTCGCAGCGATATCGGCAACTATTTAGGCTTGGCCGTCGAAACTGTCAGCCGGGTCATTACCCGCTTCCAGAACAACGGCATTATAAAAGTTCAAGGAAGGGAAGTTCAGATATTGCAATTGGACGAACTACAGAAAATTCTTCGCCACGACACCAAGTGCCTGGAGCAGCAGAAGGAATCAGCCCTTAACGCTCGTTAACGGGTCTCTTCCAGGCAGTTTTCAGCCGCTTTTACACCGCCACGCTGCTGGCATTGTTCAATCAACGCCGGCAGATAGCGGCGCCAGGGAAGCTGCTTAACGCCAAAGGTGTTGCGCAGCTTGATACACCCCAACGCGCCATTCGCCGGAAGCGCCACCCCCGGTAATACATCAGCGCCCTTTTTCTCGATCAGGGCCTGCAACATCTCTTCCTGCCCAAACGCCTGCAGCACAATCGCCTTCAGCAACTCATAGTGGGTGACAGCTTCAGCGCCAGCATAGTGGTAAACACCCCACACAGAGATATTACAACTCAACTGCTTAATAACCGCGTCTACAACTCTCGCCACATCATCCACCGCCACGGGAGTCAGCTGCATATCGGTGCTGGCGTTCAGACGCTTTCCTGAAGACAGCGCAGAAAGCATGGTCTGCAACCAGCCTTGGGCGCCCGCCTCCAGCAACCACCCGACCCTCAAGATCAGATGCTTGCTATAGTTTTCCTGAAGCCATTGTTCGCTCTGCAGTTTAGTCCGCCCATACACTGAAAGAGGACGTCCTTTGTTGGCGGAAATATAGGGATTCTTTTTGACGCCATCAAAAACAAGATGGCTGGAGAGGTGAATAATCGGCGCCTTCCATAAAGCCGCCACTTCCGCCACCGCCTCGCAAGCGGACACATTAACCTGATAGGCCAAATCCGGATGCTGCTCCGCTTTAAATAAGTCGCCCATCTCCGCAGCATGAACAACAAAATCCGCAGAGGGCATCGCTCTCATTGCTCGCACGATCGCATCATTGGTCATCAGAAACTGCTCGTAGGGAACGCCCTCCACCGCTATGCCGCTCTGCTGCAAACGCTGAGCTATAGCCTTACCTAATGGCGAATCGACTCCCGTCACACAAACAATCACTCATGTACCCCTTAAATGTATCTCGTAGCCTTTAGCGCCCCTGGAATGCGGACCGCCTGAAGATATTATGTTAACAATATTGGCTGCTTGAAGGGATTTTCGCAAACCCGATACCCCGGGCTTTATCCCCATTCTCCAGCTTAACGCTGCACCTTAAACCCCTTCCGAGCGATTAAGGTATACCCTGGGAACACGCGAGGTCATACCCGTAAATAAAGTATAGGAGATTGTTGACGCATATCCTGCAACCTCATCAGCGGAAACAGCCCCACCCCACAACTCCACCTCCGACCCAATACGCGCCTCTGGAATATGAGAAATATCCACCGTCAACATATCCATGGATACCCGCCCGATAACGCTTGTCCGCTTACCGCACACGGCGACAGGCGCACCATTCCGCATCTGTCTTGGATATCCATCGCCATACCCTACAGCAACCACCCCCATTCTTGTTGGACCGTTCGCAGTCCAGGCGGCGCCATAGCCAATAGAATCTCCAGCTTGCAGCTCCCGGGTAGCAATCAAGCGTGACTCAAAAGACATTACTGGCTTCAAGCCAAAGTCCGCCCCTGTCTTATCCGCCATAGGTGATGCGCCGTACATCGCAATACCTGGGCGCACCCAATCCAGATGAGTTTCCGGATATTGCAACAAGGCGGCCGAGTTAGCGGAGGAGTAACTCCAGCCGCCCGATCCCGCCACCTGCATACCAGCTTGAAACGCGCGCCACTGCTTCTGTTGCAATAAGCTATCCAGTTCGTCAGCGCATGCGAAGTGGGTCATCAACCCAATAACAGAAAGCCCGGGAAACTGCCGCAGCATTTCAGCAACGCCAGCCAGTTTATTTAACGGCAATCCCAACCGGTTCATACCTGTATTCAACTTGATCCAGGTTTGCATCCGGGCGGAATTAGGACCGGCCTTGCGCAAAGGAGCCACCTCGGACAGCATGTCCAATTGCTCCATATCATGCACAACCCACTCTATATCGCGCCAACGAGTGGAGTCAGCCAACTCCTCTGAGCTATAAAATCCTTCCAACACTAAAAGCGGCGTCGTAATACCCGCTTCACGCAGGCTCACCGCCTCATCGTAGCAGGCCACCGCCAGTTTAGGAGCCTCCCCTTTCAGGGCGCGAGCGATTTCCACTGCGCCATGGCCATATGCATCAGCTTTAATTACCGCCGCACAACGAGCGTTTTTAGCAATGGAATTCAGCAAACGAATATTGTGACGCAATGCGTCCAGATCAATAAGAGCGCGGGATGGACGCATTACTCGTAGTCTCCCCCGCCATAATCGTGAGCCAAATCTTCAAACCTTGTGAATTTACCCATGAACGCCAAGCGCACCGTTCCGATAGGGCCGTTACGCTGCTTACCGATAATAATTTCCGCAATACCTTTGTCCGGGCTGTCTTCGTGATAGACCTCATCCCGGTAGATGAACATGATCAAGTCAGCGTCCTGCTCAATCGCTCCAGATTCCCGCAAGTCAGAGTTAACTGGCCGCTTATTGGGTCGCTGCTCCAAACTACGGTTAAGCTGGGACAAGGCGACCACAGGACAGTTCAGCTCCTTCGCCAATGCTTTCAAGCCCCGCGAAATTTCTGAAATCTCGGCCGTACGTCCTTCCGTCATTCCCGGCACCCTCATCAACTGAAGGTAATCCACCATGATCAAGCCAATTTCACCATTATGATCCCGCGCCACCCTTCTCGCCCGGGAGCGCATTTCCGTCGGACTTAACGCCGCGGTATCGTCGATGTATAACGGCTTGTCTTTCAACATGTTAACGGCCGATGTAAGACGTGGCCAGTCGTCCTCATCCAGCTTTCCACTTCTTACTTTGGTCTGATCAATTCGCCCCAGAGATGACAGCATACGCATAACGATAGAGTCGGAAGGCATCTCCATACTAAAGACCAAGACGGGCTTGCCCCCCAGTATCAGCGCGTTCTCCACCAGGTTCATCGCAAACGTGGTCTTACCCATGGAAGGACGACCGGCAACGATAATCAGATCTGAAGACTGCATCCCCGAGGTACGGTCATCCAGATCGCGAAACCCCGTGGTAACGCCTGTGATAGCCCCATCTGAGTGGAACAGCTCATCAATTTTCTTGAGCGTCTTCGTTAGAATCGGATTGACCGACTCAGGCCCACCCTGATTGGGTCGCGATTCCGCTATCTGAAAGACTCGCCGCTCCGCATCATCCAACACCTCTGTGCTGGTGCGTCCTTCCGTCTGGTAGGCCTCATCGGCGATCTCATTCGCGACTGTAATCAACTGACGCAATACAGAACGTTCGCGAATGATTTCCGCATAGGCGCGAATATTGGCGGCGCTGGGCGTATTCTTGGCCAGCTCACTCAGATAGGCCAACCCTCCCGCAGAGTTCAACTCACTGCGATTATCCAGCTCTTCTGAGACAGTGATGGCGTCCAGTGGACTGCCAAGATTCGCCAATCGGGAAATTGAGCCAAATATCAGGCGGTGGTCCAGACGATAAAAGTCTTTTGCTGTAATGATGTCTGAAATCTTGTCCCAGCTGGCGTTGTCCAGCATCAGACCACCCAGAACGGACTGCTCCGCCTCAATCGAGTGAGGCGGAGCCTTTATCGCAGAGGAACCAACCAGGGCGGCGCTTGGGCCCTGTCCTTCCGAAGACTTGACCGAATCTTTACGTATTACTGACTCATTCATAATGACTTGCAGAGCTTTTAAGAGTAGCGCTTATTATCGCTAATTTGCGGGCATGGACAACACGACTATGGTGAAGACTTAGGAGCATAAAAAAAGGCAGTGCGCATGGAGCGGACTGCCTTTTCTTGTATAACCGGAGATTACTCGCCGACTACGATTACCTTAACGGTAGCTGTAACGTCAGTGTGCATCTGTACGTCTACTTCGTACTCACCGGTGTTGCGCAGAGCGCCTTCAGGCAAGCGAACTTCGCTTTTCTCAACTTCAACGCCCAAAGCAGTCACGGCGTCAGCAATGTCTTTAGTACCAACAGAGCCGAACAACTTACCTTCGTCGCCAGATTTAGCAACGATGGTCACTTCTTTACCGTTGATAGCTTCTGCACGAGCCTGAGCTTCGGACAGCTTCTCGGCAGCCGCTTTTTCAAGCTCTGCGCGACGAGCTTCGAACTGCTCTACATTCGCTTTAGTTGCAGGAACAGCTTTGCCGTAAGGCACCAGAAAGTTACGGCCATAACCAGCGCGAACCTTAACTTTATCGCCAAGGTTTCCGAGGTTGGCTACTTTTTCGAGAAGAATAACTTCCATCTTGTTTACCTCAAATCTTGTAACAATCGGAAGCTTCTCAGCTTCCGATTGGCAAACCTTTAAGAACCTGATTTTTCTGGACCATTTCACTTAATGATGAAATGGCGGGAAAGTTCAGGCGCTTAGTCGTCGTGGCGATCAGTGTAAGGCAGCAGAGCCAGGTAACGCGCACGCTTGATAGCAGTGGCGAGCTGACGCTGGTAACGCGCCTTAGTGCCGGTGATGCGGCTTGGCACGATTTTGCCAGTCTCAGTGATGTAGCCTTTCAATACTTCTACATCTTTGTAATCAATTTCTTTTACGCCTTCGGCAGTAAAACGGCAGAACTTTCTTCTGCGAAAGAAACGAGCCATGGGTAGCCTCCTATAACTTATTCGTCGTTGCTGTCTTCGTCGTCAGAATCGTCGTCAGAGTCGTCAACGTCGTCTGCAACGACGCGAGCGGGACGATCTTCGCCACGAGGAGCGCGTTGTTCGCGGGACTCAGCTGCTTTGATGGGCGACACTTCGGTCACAGCATCCTTACGACGGATAACCAGGTCACGGAGGATGGCGTCGTTAAAGCGGAAGTTGTGCATCAGTTCGTCGATGACTTCTTGAGAACACTCAATATTCATCAACACATAGTGCGCTTTGTGAATTTTGTTGATGGGATAAGCCATGTGGCGGCGACCCCAGTCTTCCAGACGGTGAACCTTACCGCCGCCAGCGTTTACGCTGGAGGTGTAACGCTCAACCATTGCAGGCACCTGCTCGCTTTGATCAGGATGAACCATGATCACGATTTCGTAGTGACGCATTGTAGCTCCCTTCGGTTTAACAGCCTTACGTTGCGTTTTCGTAAAGCAAGGAGTTGATGGTGGTTTTAAGAGGGCAGCATTCTATGCCTGTTCAGCAAGACTTGCAAGCCCGAAAACGAACACAAACTAACCAAACTGGCGCTGTCGAACTACCTCAAACAGGCACACGCCTGTGGCGACGGACACATTCAGACTGCTGACTTCACCCAACATGGGAATATTGACGAGACTGTCGCAGTTTTCGCGGGTCAGGCGGCGCATTCCCTTATCCTCCGCCCCCATCACAATAGCGATTGAGCCCTTAAGGTCAGCCTGGTATAGACTTTGCTCAGCTTCGCCGGCCGCGCCAACCAGCCAGACGCCATAAGTTTGAATGTGCTTCAACGTACGCGCCAGATTCGTAACGCGAATCAGCGGCGTTACCTCTGCAGCCCCACAAGCCACTTTTCTAGCCGCCGCATTCAACGGAGCGGATTTATCCTTCGGCACGATGACGGCGTGCACGCCCGCTGCGTTAGCGGAACGGAGACAGGCTCCAAGGTTATGAGGATCCGTAACGCCATCCAAGACGAGCAACAACGCCGGCTCCTCCAATTTCTCAAGCAACTCCTCCAAATCGGTTTCATTGCTCATCCGGTCCGCTTTCAGATAAGCCACAACCCCCTGATGCGCACCGTCAGCCGCCTTATCCAACGCTGACTTACCTACCTGAGTAAAGGGCACCCGACGCTCTTGAGCCAGTTGCGCTATCTCCTGCAAGCGATGATCATGGCGCTGCTCCGATAGCAGTAAACGATCAATTTTACCCGGATGCTTCTGCAGTAGCGCTCTTACCGCATGCATCCCAAACACAATGTTTGATTCAGACACAGTTAAACTCGTTCCGTACGTTAAAAAACCGGCATTCTACCGGTTTAGTGTTTGCTTTACGCCAGCTTTTTCATACTGCTAAGAGCGTTTGCGGCGTCCTTTTTTTTGCGGTTTGCGCAAAGGACCACTCGCCTCGGAACGCTTGCCTCCTTTGGCGCCTTTTGCAGGCTGTCCGCCACCCGCTTTCTTTTCCTTTTTCCACTCTTCATTCCATTGCGCCAGAATTTCCTTGCGCTTGTTCTTTTTACCCGACGCCGAGCGTTTGGGCTCGCCAATCATTTCCAAATCGATCTTACGATCTTCGAGTCCGACTCGGACCACTTGCACCCTCACCGCATCGCCCAGGCGATGCGTAACGCCCGTGCGCTCTCCGACAAGACGATGCTTCACCGCGTCGAATTGATAATAGTCGCTCTTCAGCGAGGAAACATGGACAAGCCCTTCCACATATAAATCTTTAAGCTCGACGAAAAGTCCGAACGCGGTGACAGCCGCCACAATACCATCAAACTTCTCGCCCACATGTTGAGTCAGGTACTCGCACTTGAGCCAGCTCATCACGTCGCGAGTGGCCTCATCCGCGCGGCGCTCAGTCATCGAGCATTGCTCTCCAAGAACAAGTAGCGCCTGCATGTCATAGTTATAACGCGCGCTTTTAGGTAAGGCTGGCGCGCCCTCTACCCGCTGCACATTCTTGCAGGGCCGTTCACTTCGAATCAGATCCCTGATCGCTCTGTGCACCAGCAAGTCCGGAAAGCGACGAATCGGCGAAGTAAAATGCGTATACGCCTCATACCCCAAACCAAAGTGACCCTTGTTCTCCGGCTGATATACCGCCTGACTCAACGAACGCAACATGACAGTCTGCAGTGTGGCGCTATCAGGCCGGCCACGGATAATCTCCGTCAACGCCTGATAGTCTGACGGCTTCGGATTGGAGCCGCCCCCAAGACTTAAACTTAACTCACCAAGAAACGCGCGCAAATTCTCCAGTCGCTCCGCCGTAGGCCCTTCGTGCACGCGAAATAGAGAAGGTATTTCGTATTTTTCTAACAGTTTCGCCGTCGCCACATTGGCGCACAGCATGCATTCTTCTATGAGTTTGTGGGCGTCATTGCGCACTACAGGTACGATCTTATCGATCTTGCGGTCCGAATCGAAAAGAATACGGGTTTCAACGGTTTCGAAATCAATGGCGCCGCGCTCTTCCCGGGCCAACCTCAATGCCATATACAACTTATGTAGCTCGCGAATATGCGGCGCCAGATCAGCATATCTTTCCGCAAAGGCTTTCCCCTCGGCAGACTCAGGGTCATCAATGTAGGCGCCCACCTTCGTGTAGGTCAGCCGCGCCTTGGAAAGCATCAGCCCTTCATAAAACTTATAGCCGCTCAGCTTCCCCTTCTGGCTAATGGTCATTTCACAGACCATACACAAACGCTCGACATCAGGATTGAGCGAGCACAGCCCATTGGATAGCACCTCGGGCAACATGGGGACCACGCGATTAGGGAAGTAAACTGAGTTCCCGCGCTGAAAGGCTTCTTTGTCCAACGCCGTCTGTGGTTTCACGTAGTGAGAAACATCAGCAATCGCCACATACAAACGCCAGCCGCCAGACTTCTTCGCCTCACAATAGACCGCATCATCAAAATCCCGCGCATCCTCGCCATCAATTGTCACTAATGGCAGATGTCGAATGTCGACACGGTGCGCTTTATCGCGCGCACTCAATTTGGACTTGAACTTGGCGGCCTCCGCATCGACCTCTTCAGGCCAGCGGAATGGAATGGAGTAAGTGCGCAGAGCGACATCGATTTCCATACCCGGCGCCATGTGCTCACCCAGCACCTCTTTAACATGCCCCATGGGATTAACGCGGACATCGGGCTGACGCACAATCTCCAATGTCACATATTGTCCGTGCTTAGCGCCATTGAGAGCATGTTCCGGCACCAGGATGTCCTGAGTAATACGAGGATTGTCTGGAACAACGAAAGCGACCCCGCTCTCCATATATATGCGTCCTACGGCTTCGAATGTTCGCCGTTCGACCACTTCAACGATCACGCCTTCACGCTTACCTTTAAATTCGCGGCCTTCTTCGCGCACCAACACAATATCGCCATCAAAGACCCGCTTCATCTGACGTGACGACAGGTACAAATCCGAGCCGCCCTCTTCAGGAATAACAAAGCCGTAGCCATCTTTGTGTCCCTGCACCCGACCGCGAATCAGATTCATCTTCTTTGGTAGGCCATAGGCTCCCCTGCGATTGCACACCAGCTGCCCATCCCGACACATGGCGATCAATCGACGACGCAAACCTTCATAGGGCTCAGGCTGCACCACATTAAAAGAGGAAGCTATTTCTTCAATAGTTGCGGGAGCGCCGCGCTCTTCAAGAAAGGCAAGAATAAATTCGCGACTCGCGGTAGGGTGTTCATAACGGGCGGCTTCGCGCTCCGCAAAGGGATCCAAACTACTCTTTTTCTTTTTTCCCATTAAAAGGACCTTAAATCTACAAAATTCATCAACATAGCGGGACCTGCGACCGATATGGTTGGTTTTCCGTCACATTAACATAATTCCCGCATATAAAAACCATTCGCAGATGCGCCCGACCCATGTATAAATTTAGAACAACTTAAGGGTTCAGAGCACCTTAACGCCTGCTTTTTATTCAACTTTTTCAAATTGGGCGCGGTTTTAAAAAAAGTTAAAACCCAACTCAAAAAAAGCGTTGACAAAGATCCAGGCGACGCGTAAAGTTCGCGCCATCCTGAAGTGCCGAGGTGGTGAAATTGGTAGACACGCTAGCTTCAGGTGCTAGTGGGGGCAACCCCGTGGAGGTTCAAGTCCTCTCCTCGGCACCATTTAATTTAAGGATAAAGACAGCAAAGAGTTGAACTTCAACTCTGACAAATAAGCGCATAAGGCGCTTTTTTTGTTTCTGGTTTCAGATAGAAGCCCCCCTCCGACGACAGAAAGCATCCAATCAAAACACCTCAAGAATTTAGCCAACGCCAATAAATTCAACCATCAGTCGCCAAGCTATAAACCGTTAGCCTGAGATTCAAGCTCTAACAAACTTATCAACGCCAGCACTTTTTCGCTGTTCACTCCTCAGTGGATCATTCAGGTCGAGCTTTTAGAATTGAGCAGCACACACAGACTCTTAGGAGACCAAAACGTTATTCAGCAATGAGAGGAAGTTTTGGTGCGCCAGGACGGAGTCGAACCGACATTACAAGGTTGAAAACCTTGCGTCCTCACCATTAGACGACTGGCGCAATGGGAAAGTGGATATTTATGAACTGGAGAGGTCGGCGGGATTTGAACCCGCGATCGTCAGTTTTGCAGACTGATGCATTACCGCTCTGCCACGACCTCTTTTTTGATGCCGCCTGTCGGACTCGAACCGACAACCTATGGCTTATGAAGCCAGTGCTCTAACCGATTAAGCTAAGGCGGCGTAAAGCGGCTCTCTTTCTCAGACGAGCCAGATTCTGAAGGTATGGCTGCCAGCCAGGATCTGTAGTTGTTATAGCGAGCGCCGTGCCAACTTATTCCCGCCACGCCAAAAATAAAACTAAACCTCTGTTTTATAAAGACTTATAAAATTATCGAGTAGAAAATACTGTATTGGACGTAGCTTATACGCGCCGCAATAAATATCATGCCGGATATCAAAATATTGCCTTGGATACGTCCCAAATTTCGATGAACAGCAAAAATATCGTCCTATCCATTCTTGGCACAACTTTGGATGTCGTGTCCAAGCGTCGCGGTAAGTTTGAGAAGCGCTGGGAGCGCTGGAGGCCGAATGTCTCTATCGCACAACGCCCCGAGCATTTTCCGGTGGATGAGCTGCACTTACTCAGCTCACGTAAAGATTTGGCGCTTGCTGAAGAAGTCGCGGAGGACATCAAAGTCGTCAGCCCGGATACGCAAGTCGTCATCCATGAAGTGAACTTCTCCTCCCCATGGGAATTAGAAGTCACCTATCTGCAGTTACGAGACTTTCTTTCCGACTTCAGGTTTGACCCCAGCGCCAATTCTTTCTTCCACATCACCACCGGATCACATATTCAGCAGATCGTTATATTCCTATTGCACGAATCACGTATTTTCCCCGGCAAACTGTTGCAAACAGCGCCGCCAAAGGAAGGTGCGAGCGAACCGGGACACCAAATCATTGATTTGGACCTTTCCAGGTACGATGCAATTGCGGAGCGCTTTCGCAAAGATCACCTTGAGGGTGAAGATTTTCTGAAGTCCGGCATTCAGACCCGCAACCCGGACTTCAACCGGATGATTCAGCAAATCGAACTGGTCGCCCAGCGCTCTATCGCACCTATGTTGATTACCGGTCCGACTGGCGCTGGTAAATCTCACATTGCTCGCCGCATCTATGAGCTGAAGAAGAAACGCAATCTGGTGACTGGCGATTTTGTGGAAACCAATTGCGCCACACTGGTAGGCGACAACGCCATGTCCACCTTATTCGGCCATAAGAAAGGCGCATTTACCGGGGCCTTGGATAAGCGGGACGGCTTATTAAAGCGCGCGGACAAAGGCATGGTGTTTCTTGATGAAGTGGGCGAGCTGGGCCTGGATGAACAGGCCATGCTGTTACGCGCCATCGAAGACAAATGCTTTCTGCCCATGGGCGCTGACCTGGAGGAGAAAAGCGACTTTCAGCTGATCGCCGGCACTAATAAAGACCTGCGCAAGGAAGTCAGGGAAGGACGCTTCAGAGAAGATCTTTTTGCGCGCATCAATTTGTGGACTTACCGCCTCCCCGGACTGGCGGAGCGAAAACAGGACGTCGAGCCCAACATCGAATACGAACTAGATCGCTTTGAGCGCAACCATGGCGAGAGAGTGACGTTCAACAAAGAAGCCCGCGCCCGCTATCTTGAGTTCGCACTGTCTCCCGAAGCGCTTTGGCCCGCCAACTTCCGCGACCTCAACGCCAGTATCGTGCGCATGGCGACTCTGGCGGACAAAGGGCGCATCAAGACGGAACATGTGGATGAAGAGTTACAGCGACTGCGTTATCTGTGGTCGCATGCCGAGTCGCCGGCGATGGTGAGCAGCTTATCGCTGGATGATTTTCTGGCACAATATCTCGACCTCGAACAGCTTGAGCACGTTGATTATATTGAGAAAGTGCAACTGAAAGCCGTCATCGAAGTGTGCAGAAACTGTCGGGACGGCGCGGAGGCGGGACGCACTATTTATAATGCCTCCCGCCTCCGCAAAAAACAGACGAACGATTCCCATCGGTTGCGTCAATATCTAGCCAAATACGGCCTTCACTTTGACAGCATCAGGCAGGTCAACTCAGTCTGAATAGAAATAGCGGCAGCTAGGGTTTACGCCAACTGGCGGTGACGCTGACGCCGCGATAGCTATGGCGTCCGCGCAACCCGATAAACCACACGCCGGGTTCGGGATTGGGAAACACGCATTGCTCTTCATTGCCGTCTATGAAAGGGCGGCAATCATATTTATTCGGTGTGGGGCGTACATCGTCAGCGACATAGAGATCCACATCGCCAGTCCCGCCGAATGTCCTGATCACCATTTCAATGGCCCCGCGCGGCGCCTCAAAGCGATAGTAGTCCCATGCGTTTTCCTCCCCTTGCAGATTCTCCAGCCTTAACACGCCCCGCGCCGGCAGCGGCAGGTCGCCATTCAGCGCGGCCAGCGCTCGCGTAGCGTCAGCGATGCCGGCGCCGCATCCGCCATCACAATCTCCGGGCAATGGCCTCGCTCCCAGTTTTATAGCGCTTTCGATCCGTCCCGGCGTCGCTCCAGGGTCAGCTTCATACAAGAGAGCGGCTATCCCGGCCACATGGGGCGTCGCCATACTGGTGCCTTGATAGAATTGATAGGCCTCCTCCCCCGGCACAGTCAGGCCGGTATTCCAAATGGACAACACCCCGTTGCTGAGTACATCAGTCTCGCCCCCCGGCGCAGAAACGTCGACTTTGCGACCGAAATTGGAGTACCAGGCCCGCGCGCCCTCTCTGTTATTGGCGGCTACCGCGATCACGCCTTTGCAGTTCGCCGGTAAAAACTGGCGGACATCCGAATTGGCGTTGCCGGCGGCGACCACCACACTGACATTACGCTGGCGCGCCATATTGATCGCCGACTGCATGGTTCCACCACAACGCCCCTGCCCTGTCAGACTCATGTTGATAACCTTGGCGGGATGTAAATTCTCTGGCGCGCCATCCACAGGAGCCCCCGCCGCCCACACCAGAGCGTCCGCAATATCTGACAGATACCCACCACACTTGCCCAATACGCGAACGGGCAATATGCGAGCATTAAACGCCACGCCCACAACGCCAATATGATTATTGGTGACAGCCCCGATCGTCCCAGCCACATGCGAACCGTGCCAGCTGGAATTCTCTGCTTCCGATCCGTCATAGCACTCATTTTGCGCCACCCAGTCCCCAGGATCGCTGGCGTCGGCGTCACGGCCATCGCCATCATTGGCGACAACGGGATCGCTGACAAAGTCGTACCCGGTGACGACATTGGCGTCCATATCCGAGTGGGCGACGATTCCCGTATCCAGAACCGCCGCCACGACACCTGAACCTGTCGCCAGGCTCCATGCAGCGGGCGCGTTGATGCCCGCCACTGCATCAAAATATCCCCATTGCTCGACATAACGCGGATCATCAGGAGCCACCGCCTTATGCAGTAATATGTCCTCTTCCACATCAAGGATGCTGGCGTCACTGAGTAAATCTTGTTTCAACTGCGCCAGCTCAGTCTGCGTCAGCCGGCGCTTTGCCTGATACAGGCGGCGAGCGCCAACAGCAAGGGGGCGTAGATAATCCATGCTTTGCAAAGCGTTGCGTGCGGAGGGAGAAATTAGAGAGAAGGAAGAAGAGAATCGAGGCGGCGAAGCATCGCCTACATAGTGAACAATAAGTCGTTGCGGTCGGAGAATGAAATCTTGCGCTAAAACACGCTCTCCCTGAAGTCCTGTCAATACTACTGCCGTCATCAACAACAAAGCTAATCTCATAACAATCATTCCTTGACTGAAGTTGCGTAAAGTACTGCTGTGAGCAGCCAGCGCTTCCCTACTTCCAAGGATGTACAGAAAATCCGACGCCCGGAAAAGCTGACAGTTCGTTGACTCTACGAAAAACTTATGACGCACTCAAGGCGACGCCTGAACGCTTCACTAGGACAGAAAATATAAGGAGCTGTTTTTACGCCAAATATTTCTTTATGACCTTAAAAAGGTGCGACTTATAACCGAAACAAAGCTGCCGATCACGATAAATTATTAGAGATTAATTTTCCGTTACCTATAATCTTTCGCCTTTTTATAGTCCGCGCCCTGTATCTGTACAGAACGGGTTGGCTCTTAATCATTCGTGGAATACAGAAGTAATATGTCCCAAGCATCTCCCTTAGCTTTGCTTCCGCTAGCGCTGTTTCTGGCGCTGTTTGTCGGCAGCGGCCTCTGGTATCAGTCAGAGGGCGTTGAGTACGCCTTTTATCAAATCTCCGCGCCGGTCGCGATCCTGCCCGCTATTCTATTGGCGGTAATGATGGCGCGCGGAACCTTGAATGAGCGCATAGAAACCTTTATCAAGGGCGTCGGCGACAACACAATCATCACCATGGTTCTGATTTATCTGCTGGCGGGCGGTTTCGCCAGCGTCGCCAAAGCCGTGGGCGGCGTGGATGCTACAGTTAATTTCGGGCTCAGCGTGATACCGCCTTCTCTGGTATTGCCAGGACTGTTCATCATCACCGCTTTCGTCGCCACCGCTATGGGCACTTCCATGGGCACCATCGCCGCCATTGCTCCCATTGCAGTTGGCGTCGCTGACGCAACGGAACTCCCCATGCTGCTGACCATCGGCACCGTGGTAGGGGGCGCCATGTTCGGCGACAACCTGTCTATTATTTCCGACACCACCATCGCCGCCACTCGCACCCAAGGCTGCGAAATGCGCGACAAGTTCAAACTGAACTTCATGATTGCAGCGCCAGCGGCGGCGCTGACCTTAATCTGGTTGTACTTCCAGAGCAGTAACGCCGTGGTGGAAGCGCCAAAGGACTACGAATTGATCCGCATCCTGCCCTATGTCGCCGTGCTGGCGCTGGCGGTATTGGGCGTCAACGTTATGCTGGTGCTGTTCAGCGGCATTGTGCTGGCGGGTGGGATTGGTCTGTTCATGCAGCCTGACTACAACGTGGCGTCCTGGTCCAAAGACATTTACGCAGGATACACAGGCATGCAGGAAATCCTGATCCTATCCCTGTTGATCGGCGGCCTCGGCGCCATGATGAAGTCACAGGGCGGCCTGGATTGGCTGGCGAAGACCATCGACCGCATCAGCCGTCTTGGCGGAGCCAAGCAGCACACCTGCCGCGCCGGCGAATTGAGCATCAGCGCTACTGTCGCTCTGACCAACGTCTGCACCGCCAATAACACCGTCGCGATTCTACTGTCCGGAAGTCTGGCGAAAGATATCGCCGACCGCTATCAGGTCGACCCACGTCGCAGCGCCAGCTTAATGGATATCTTCTCCTGCGTGGTCCAGGGCATCATCCCCTACGGCGCACAAGCCCTGCTGGCGTCATCCCTGGCCAAAGTCTCTCCAGTAGAACTGATCGGCAACATTCAGTATTGCTGGCTGCTGGGGCTCATGGCGCTGATATCAATCGTCATTGGACTGCCTAAAGGCAAAGTCCAAAGTTAATGACTTGAATTGGAAGCCCGCTGTTGCGGGCTTTTTGCTTTCAGAAACTCAATAACTCTCCCCCCCCTTCCATTTACTTACGGTCTCTGCCAGCGACACTTAAAGACATCTCCTCACTCCGTCCAATCCCGCATCATTTTTGTCAAAAACCACCAACGGCTTAACCTGCCTCTGCGGGTAAACTGGGTTTATTGGCTGAGTATATTTGGCTGTTCGTGATTGATAATACGAGGTAGGCATATGTTGAACTACAAAGCTCCGCAGCGTGATGTGGCGTTTGTGATGGATGAACTGCTGGGTTTCTTTGAGCATTACGAAAAACTGGGGTTCGCGGATGCAACGCCGGATATGGTGCAGGCGATCCTGCAGGAGGGCGGTAAATTTGCGGAGAATATCCTGGCGCCGCTGAATGCGGCGGGAGATACGGAAGGCTGCTCTTGGAATGACGGTGTAGTAACAACGCCTAAAGGGTTTAAAGAAGCCTATCAACAATATGTCGAGGGCGGCTGGCCAGCCATGTCGCAGCCGTTAGAGTACGATGGCCAAGGCTTGCCCTATTCCCTGTCAAGTATTCTGTCCGAGTGGTTCTCCGGCGCCAATCACGCCTGGGCCATGTACCCGGGACTGAGCCAGGGCTGTATTGAAACCATCCTGGCTCATGGTTCGGATTCACAAAAGCAGCGCTTCTTACCTCATCTGATTGCAGGCCGCTGGACCGGCACCATGTGTCTGACAGAACCCCACTGCGGATCAGATCTGGGGCTGCTGAAAACCAAAGCTGAACCGCAATCCGACGGCGCTTACGCAATAACCGGAACAAAAATATTCATCTCCGCCGGCGACCATGATCTGTCCGACAACATCGTCCATGTCGTCCTGGCTCGTCTACCGGACGCGCCAGCGGGCACCAAAGGGATTTCCCTGTTTATCGTCCCCAAATTCAATGTGTCCGACAGCGGCGAAATCACGACATCCAATACGTTATCCTGCGGTTCCCTTGAACATAAGATGGGCATCAAAGGCAGCGCCACCTGCGTCATGAATTTCGACGGCGCTCGCGGCTATTTGATCGGCGAGCCCAACCGCGGTCTCAACTGCATGTTCACCTTCATGAACGCGGCTCGCGTCGGCGTAGGGCTGGAAGGTCTGGCGGCCACGGAAGCGGCGTTTCAAGGCGCAATCAGCTACGCTCGCGATCGCCTGCAAATGCGCTCGCTCAGAGGCCCCGTCAACAAGGACAGACCCGCAGACCCAATCATCGTGCACCCCGACGTACGGCGCATGCTGCTGACGCAAAAAGCAATCCGCGAAGGCGGACGCGCCCTGGCGATGTATTGCACCCAGCAAATCGACCTGACGCTATACAGCGAAGACGCTGACGTCAAAGCCGCCGCAGAAGCGAAGCTGGCGCTGCTGACGCCAATCGTCAAAGCCTTTTTGACGGAAACAGCCCAGGAGTGCACAAGCTACGGCATGCAGGTCTACGGCGGCCACGGCTTTATCAAGGAATGGGGCATGGAGCAGCTGGCCAGGGATACCCGCATCTGCACCATGTATGAAGGCACCACAGGCATTCAGGCCATAGACTTGCTGGCTCGCAAAATCATCGGCAGCCAGGGAGAGCTGCTGCGCCAGTTCGTCAATGAGATACGCGCGTTTTGCGAAACTCAGAACACCGCTCGCCACTTCAGTGTCTGGACGGACGCACTTCTGCAGCACTTGGATGAGTGGCGGCAACTTGCTCAGAGCGTTGCAGAAAAGGCTCAGACCAACCCGGATGAAATCGGCGCGGCGTCAGTCGAATTTCTGATGTATTCCGGCTACGTTTGCCTGGCTTATTTCTGGTTACGTATAGCAGTGACCGCTAAAGAGAAACTGGAAACGCAAAGCGGCGACAGTGGCTTCTATCAAGCCAAACTGCACACGGCGGAGTTTTACTTTGAGCGTCTGCTGCCCCGCACCCGCTCACTCGCAGCGAGCGTCAAAGCCGGCGCGGACAGCTTGATGGCGCTGCCAGAAGAATTGTTCCATCTCGACTGATATGCTTATCCGGGCGCAATACGCGCCCGGTTTTATCAAACTCCAGACGCCTCGTCTTCATCGACGAAGGTCTCGTCTTCGCCGTTATTGAACTCTTCCATAAAAATCTGCCAGAACGCCAGAAACAACGCAGTCAGCACTGGCCCCAACACGAATCCGTTCAAGCCGAATAACGACAGGCCGCCCAAGGTCGACAACAGCACAAGATAGTCAGGCATTTTGGTGTCGCGTCCCACCAGCACCGGGCGTAGCACATTATCCACCAGCCCTATGACAAAGAAGCCGAACAACACCAGCACAACGCCTTTGAAAACATCGCCGCTAAAAAACAGGTATGCCGCCGCCGGCCCCCATACCAGCGCAGACCCCACCGCCGGCAATAAGGACAGCACCACCATCACCACGCCCCACAACAGCGCGCCTTTGATGCCCAGCGCCCAAAAGATCAAACCTCCCAGGGAGCCCTGAACCATCGCCACTACAAGGTTCCCCTTCACTGTCGCCCGAGACACTTCCGCAAACTTTTGAAAAAGATGAATTTCCCGGGTGTCCCCCAAAGGCAGAGCGCGAATCAACAGCTGTATCAAGCTGCGACCGTCTCTTAAAAAGAAAAAAGTCAGATACAGCATCAACACAAAGCTGACAGTGAATTGCAGGTACTCCTGCCCAAAGTTGAACGCCTGGGTGGCGAAAAATTTACTGCCCGTCAACGCCGCCTGCGACAGCATTTGCTTGACGTTGCCCAGATCAATCTCGAAGCGTTCAGCCAGTTCCTGAATCACCGGCATCGTGGCTCTGGCTTTGTCCACCAGCACCTGTAACTGTATCTCGCCGGAGCTTACCTGCTGGTAGACTCTGGCCCCCTCCTTCGCCAGCATTGTCATCATCACCGCCAGCGGAATCACCACGATCAGCACGCTGGCCAGCAATGTCAGCAGCGCGCTGACGTTATCCCTGCCGGGAAATCGCCGAATCAGCCAACGGTGCAGCGGCGCGAACAGAATGGCCAACATCGCCGCCCAGAAAATGGCGTAAAAGAACGGCAGGATCAGCAGTCCAAACCCAAAGGTTACAGCCAGCAACAGCAGCAAAAAGGATCGGTCTTCAAGATTTCGTTGCATCTAAGGGGATCTCTTACAGGATATTTCGAAAGATGGGCGGAGATAATCTCATGTTTTTATTGGCTGCGCACCCAAGGGAGCCATGAGGCGCGCCACCCTCCTGATGAAAATATGACATTTTTTTACTTTTTTGACGGGAACCGCCGGAGAAGGTCGCTACTGAATGTAAGCAACAATAACTACGGGATACGACATCATGTTCAGCAAACTTCTTAGAGCCCTTACCCAAAAAGACGATTCCGTGACCACGCTGCCTTTCGACAGCCTGCGCAAAGTTGCGGCAGCCCAGGTAAAAGTTATCAGCGACCAACAAAAGCAAGCTCCTTTAAGCTTTTGCACCGTCAGCGCAGGTGACGTCAAAGATCTCGCCAGCCTGCAAGGTTTCTAAACAATCTCCAGATAGCGCTGAAGCCAACCACTCCGCAGTACAGGCTACTGCTTCAGCTCCGCACACAACACCAATAATGCAGCCGCCAGGGCGGGCTTTTCGCGATGATTGATGCGCGCCGCGCAATTTATCCGATAAAGTGTTCCACTCGATTTTTGCTGAATACTCTCCAACATTGCTTCCAAACGGATTTCATCGCCGCTCCGCACCGCCTCAAGAAAGCGGACTTGCTCCAGACCATAATTAATCAGCGCGTAACCGTCCTCTGGCGGAGAGATCAACTCGTATAACAGCCCAGGCAACAGCGACAGCGCCAAAAAGCCATGAGCAATGGGCTGTCCGTAAGGACTTTCTTCTCGACAGCGCTCCTCATCCACATGAATCCACTGCCTGTCACGAGTGCAGTCGGCAAACTGATCAATTAACGCCTGATCGACTTTCACCCACCGACTTTCGCCCAAATTTTCGCCTACCTGAAGGTCCCGCATCGATTTAGCCATGGTCTGAACTCCTTTCATCCACTCATGAAGATGGTCATGTACACATAGTCTAGCTGCGACGCAGGGATTGCATAGAAAAGTGAAAAACTTTCGTTTTCTCATTCTCATCCCCTCACAGACATCAACGGCAAGGGGAAGTTTTAATTCATAACGCCCGTTATGAGTAATGCATTCCCATTATTCCCAACCTTCGTCATTATTCGAAATTTCATCAAATTTTCATTGACAGAGAATTAATGAGGCCAATAGAGTAAAAAATACGTACAAATTAGAAAATTTACGAAAATATTCAATCAGAGACGAATCTGAATATTTTCCGTTATGTCCGACTGCAGGAGCCCTTCGGATATCGTCACAGGACGCACTCCTTCGCATTGAACGGACAGGGAAACCATCACACCAAAGGGAGCCAGCATGGAGCCGGTTTGTATTGAGGATTGGGAAGAGCTAGCCAGACGCCGCTTAGCGCCGGAAATTTACGACTTTATCGCTGGCGGCGCGGGGCTTGAGCGGTCTTTGCAGGAAAATATCCGCGCCCTGGAGCGGGTCAAACTGATTTCCCGAGTGCTGCGCGGCGTTAGCGATGTCGATACAAGCGCGCCGCGTTTATCGCCACTCCAGAGCGCCCGCACACCCGCCACCCCGCTGATCGTCGCTCCCAGCGCACACCATCAGCTCGCTCACCCTGACGGCGAGCGGGCGACCCTGGCGGCCGCTAACCAATGTGGCGCGCCACTCATCGTCAGCACCATGTCAGACACGCCGCTGGAAACCCTCTGCCAACATTCCACAGAGCCGGTCATGTTTCAGCTCTATCTGTACAAAGATCGCGGACGCAATCGAGACATGATTCAGCAGGCGCAGGACGCCGGCTGCAGCGCCCTGGCGCTCACCGTTGACGCGCCACGCATGGGCGCGCGGCTACGGGATCGTCGCAATGGCTTCGACGTTAAACGCTATCAAAAACGCGCAGACCGGTTTGGCGAGCCACTATCCAGTGAGCCCCCTGTTCTCGGACAGTCCGGCGTCGCCGCCTTCGTCGCAGAACAGCTCGAACCGGCGCTTTCCTGGGCCGATGTGGACTGGGTGAAAAATCAGACCCGCATGCCGCTGATATTGAAAGGCGTATTGCATCCGCAGGATGCGGAAATTGCACTGGAACACGACGTCGACGCTTTATATCTATCGAATCACGGCGGCCGTCAACTTGATCACCATGTTTCCGCCATCGACATGCTGCCCAGCATACGTCGGCGCGTAGGCGAGTCCATGCCGCTCATTGTGGACGGAGGCATACGCAGCGGCGCCGACATTCTTAAAGCTCTGGCCCTGGGCGCCGACGCAGTGGGCGTAGGCCGCCCGGCGCTGTGGGGACTCGCCTCAGCTGGCGCGCAAGGCGTCGCCGCCGTGTTACGACAACTCATCGATGATCTGGCGCTCAGCATGCACCTTTGCGGCTGCGCTTCGCTTGCGGACATCAACCAGGAAATTATTTGGACCGAACACCCCTCATATCAAGGAGAAACCCTATGACGACAGGTTGGGAAAGTATGTCTAAGTTAATGCTCAGGCATAAGGCGAAAAAAATCGATCACGTTGCCATTGCGGTACTGGATCTGGAGCAGGCCATCGGCTATTTCAGCATGATGGGATTCACCCTCTCAGATCGCATGACCACTACCGGCGCGCACAGCGCCATGCACTCCGCCGTCATGGAAGCCGGACCGATCAAGTTCGTCCTGCTGGAAGGCGCCAACGAAACCTCTCAGATTACGCGTTTCATCAACGAATACGGTCCCGGTCCACAACACATCGCCATTGAAGTGGAGAACGTCGAAGGCCTGTGCAAGGAATTGGAAAAACAGGGACTGGACTTCAGCACCAAAACCATCAAAGGCCCGGACCTCATCCAGCGCTTCACCGTGCGCTGCCCCAACTCCGGAGTCATGATCGAGTTCATAGAAAGAAACGAGGAAGAAGGCTTTTCGGAGCAGAACGTGGAAGACCTGTTCCGCCAACTGGAAGCCAGCGACGCCTACTGATAAACGCCGGCCACCCCACAGCGGCTCTCTCCGACATCAAACATAAAAAGGAATACTACGTGTATATAGCGGAATACCCACTGAGCGAGCATGAACATGCTCTGTTGCCCAGCGATGAGGATGTGCGTTTTTACCAGGAGCACGGCTGGTTCATGACCGGCAAGGTGTTCACCGACGAAGAGCTGGACGCCTTCGCTCAGGAAAGTCGCGATTATTATGCAGGCAAGCGCGACAGACGCTTGCCGACCATGCCTTCCACATTGGCGTACTGGACCCCGGAAGATGGCGACGTCGCTCGCAACAATGACTACGTGCATTATGAAAGCGATACATTCCGGCGCTTGCTTACCAAACCAATCATTGGCGCCATCGCCGCCCGGCTGGCGCAGACAGACGAAATTCGCGTGTGGAACAGCGCGCTGATCACCAAACCCGCCCGAGGCGACTTTGCGGCGGAAGGGATGTTTCGCCCCGTCGTCCCCTGGCATAAAGACGCCCATTACTGGTCAACCTGCACATCCAGCAAACTGCTGACCGCCTTTATCAACTTTTATGATTGCTTCGAAGGCATGGGAGCGCTGGAAATGATCGATGGCAGCCATCGCTGGCGGGAAGTCGACGCCAACGACAGCGTCACCCGCCACTTCGGACGACGCAGCATCGATGAGCTGCAAACCATGCTGGAGGAAACTGCCCAACTTAATGGCGACACCGTCAGAAAAATACCCATGACCAGCAAACGCGGCCATATCAGCTTCCATAACTGCCACACCTTTCATGGCAGCTCCCCCAACTACAGCCAGGTTAATCGAGTCTCGATTTCGCTTCACCTGCAGGACGGCGGCAACACCTACAAGCGCCACACGTTGGAGGACGGCTCCGCGCTGAAATACAACAACGATTATTTCTGCCGCCAAAACAGCAACGGCGACCCGGACTACACCGATCCGGATTTCTGCCCGCAAATCTGGAAGGAGTAATTCATGAACGCGATGCAACCTCAGGATGAACGCGAAGAGCTGCCGCTGCATGCATCCCTGGCGGACCCATGCCTTAACTCCATGACCTTTCTCAACGATATCGCCGGGCAATATCCCGACGCGATATCGTTCGCGCCCGGGCGCCCGATAGAGACGGACTTTCGGATCGATGATATCAGCCGTTATCTGCACTGCTATGTCGAGCATCTCACCCAGCAGGAGCGCAGGCCTGAAAGCGCAGTCATTACCCAGTTGTTTCAATACGGCCCGTCGGAAGGACATATTCGCGGGCTCATCGCCGATATGCTGGAGAAAACCGACGGCGTTATCTGTCGTCCCGAAGATATCGTGGTCACCTCCGGCGCGCAGGAAGGAATGATTCTGACTTTACGCGCTCTGTTTGCTGATCCGCACGATGTCCTGTTGGTCCCGCAGCCGGTGTACGTCGGTATTATCGGCGCCGCCAGACTGCTGGACATTCGGGTCGAAACCTTCGATGTCCACGATCAGGGCGTGGCGATCAGTGACATCGAAAACAAGATCCAGGCGCTGGAGGCGGAAGGCCATAAGGTCAAAGCGCTGTATATCAACGCCGACTTCTGCAACCCCACAGGGGTCTCGCTGCCTCTCAGCCAGCGCATGGATCTGGTCTGGCTCTCCCACACTTACAACTTCACTGTACTGGAAGACAATCCTTACGGTATTTTCGGCGCGGCGAGCGCCATCAAGCCGACGCTGGCGTCCCTGGACAGAAACGGCCGCTCCGTGGCGTACCTGGGCTCGTTCTCCAAAACTCTGTTTCCAGGCGTGCGCATGGGGTTTGTTGTATCCCGGCGACTGGCGCAAGCGCTTACCAAAATCAAAAGCATGCTGACGCTTAATACATCGCCGATCTGTCAGGCAGTGGTTGGCGGCGTGTTGCTGGAATGCAAGGGCGATCTGCGATTGCATTGCGAGAGCAGAATCCATTTCTATCAGAACAATCTCAAGCATTTGCTGCATCAGCTTGAGGTCGCCTTTCCCAAAGGTTCGCCCCTGCGTTCGCAAATCACCTGGAATAGACCGGACGGCGGCTTTTTTCTCGTGCTCACGCTGCCCTTCACTGTTAACCTGAAGCAGCTAAAAGCCTCAGCGGAGCAACACGGCGTACTTTGGGCGCCTATGGAGATGTTTTACTCGCCCCCCAGAGAGTCCAATGAAATCAGGCTCTCATTCAGTTACCTGACGCCAGAGCAGATCAGCGAAGGAGTTTCACGCCTGCGCGACTTTATCAAGGAACGTCTGGCCCTGCGCACGCCCGAAACGGCGGCCGCCAGCTAGAGAGCAAGGGAGACAAGCTCGTTATGACCGCTTTTTTATATATCGCCTGCATTCTGCTGTGGGGCACGTCATGGATCGCTATCCACATGCAGTTAGGCGAAGTTCCCATTCTGACTTCCATTTTCTATCGCTTCGCCATCGCCGCGTTACTGCTGCTTCCAGCCCTGATTCTGCTTAAAAAAATCCAGAAGACCCAGCCTGTCGACCACCTGTGGTTCGCCGGGCAGGGGCTGTGCTTTTTTTCCCTGAATTTTCTGTGCTTCTATCACGCCACCCAATACATTCCCAGCGGCATCGTCGCGATCATTTTCTCCACCGTATTGTTATTCAACAGCGTCAATCGCTGGCTATTTCTGCGCCAAAGTACTTCGCAAAGCGAGTTCATCGGCATCGCCTTCGGCATTGTTGGCATTGTGCTTCTGTTCTGGCGGGAGCTGACGCAACAAAATTTTGGCGCGGACTTTTTCACCGGCATGTTATTCGCGTTGCTAGGCACTCTGATCTTCTCACTGGGCAACATGATCTCCGTGCGTAATGGAGCCAAGGGCATCACGCCGCTCACTGGCAACGGCTATTCAATGGCTTACGGCGCCATGGTGCTGTTAATTGCCGTATTCGCCACCGACACGCCGCTCAAGTTCAGCTTCACTTCCCAATATATTTTCAGCCTGCTGTATCTGGCGATTTTCGCGTCAGTGCTCGGCTTTACGATCTATCTGACTCTGGTGAATAAGATCGGCATCAACAAAGCCGCGTATTGCATGGTGGCTTTTCCGGTCGTCGCCATACTGATCTCCACGCTGTTTGAAGACTATCGCTGGGACGCCACAACTTTCTCAGGCGTTGGCGTCATCATCTTCGGTAATTTCCTGATGGTCTCCAAACTCTGGTGGCGTCCCGCCTCGCTGGCCAGACAACAAAGCTGATGCATCCATCCTTCTATTCATATATTTGCAGGAGACAATTATGCCCGTCGTCACTATCGCACAATCCCCTGGCCGCTCCTTGGAGCAAAAACGGGAGTTGGTGAAAAAGATTACCGACGCCTTTGTGACCAGCTACGGAGTAAAGCCGGAGTCGGTCACTATATTTTTACAGGACTACGACGACAGCAATTGGGGAAAAGCCGGTTTGTTGCACGTTGACGCCAAAGCCGGCAAAGACGGGTAAAGGCTTCCCCGGCAAAATCGCATAACCCTCTATTTTAGCGGCTATTTTCTTCCCCCGAGCGGCCTATTGCCAATAACCGGCAAAAAGGTTAAAAACTCACCAACTACTATAAAGAACTTCTGCAGTACCGGGCCGGATTCCTTGCTCCCAGCGACGAATCCGGCCCACCCAAACTGACCGTGCGCCGGTCCAGCACGGGTGCGCTCGGCCACCGCTTGGCGACGCCATTTTGGTGGTATGACAGTTGGCTGACCCAGGATTGTTAACCAACCACACGAGAGAAATGGACCATGAAGAAGCTATTGGCCACCCTCTTAGTTGGCGGCGTTTGGACCATCGCCGCCAATAGCTACGCCTATAACTGCACAGACGTAGCACCTTTTGAAACCGGCTCTATCGGCGCCAACGCCATTCGTCAACATCATGACAGCGCTTATCGCTGCAATATCAGCGGCTGGTGCGGATTGGGCGGAGCCTATGAGCCCGGCGTGGGCTGGGCCTGGGAACAGGCCTGGAACGGGCTGGGCGTCTGCGACGGCGATTCGCCTCCCGATAATGGCGGCTCTGGTGACGATCCCGGCGCCTGCGACGCGCCGCAGTATACCGCCGGAACCAGCTACAGCGCGGGACAAGTCGTGCAGAATATTGGCAACGACTATCGCTGCGACGTCGCCGGCTGGTGCTCTTCCGCCGCCGCCTGGGCCTATGAGCCTGGCGTCGGCAGTAGCTGGAGTTCCGCCTGGACCTTAATCGGACCTTGCGGAACAGACGATCCCGATAACCCTGATGATCCCGGCCCGGGACCGGATACGCCCTTCTGCGCCAGCGCCTGGAACGCCAGCAAAGTTTATCGCACCGGAGCCGTGGCGGCTTATCAGGGCGGCGTTTACCAGGCCCAGGTGGATGTCTGGGGTATCCCCCCTAACGACCCCACTTACCCTGATCGTTGGAAGCTGGTGGGCGTTCCTGATGACAGCCTGTGCCCAGTGCCCATACCCAACGACATCGACTACGGCGATCCGCAACCGGTCGACGGCAACCCCAACGCCGGCGTCGCCTTCCCTGGCGGCGTCATCGGCGCGGCGCGCATCTCCAATACGCCATCCACCGGTACGCCGCGCTCTTCTGTTCCTTCCACCGATCCAGGCGGAGATCACCCCGGCTTCGACGCCGATAACGGCGCCCGGGTTTCCAAACTGCCTCCAGGAACCGTACCGTTGCAGCACAATACCTATTCCCTGCGCGCAGGAACGGAAATTGTCACTTACATCGGCGACTGGGCGATCTACGGTCGACGCTATGATTTCACCAAACTCCCTGTGAAAAACCTGCACCGTATTGTCTATGGCTTTTCCGGGATCTGTTATCCCGATGCGTCCAGCACGCAGGACCCCGGCTTCCCCACGTCCGCTCCCGCGGCGGTGAATCGCACCTGCAATCAGAGCAATCTGCCTGACGGCGCCATGGCCATCGCCGATTTTGAAGCGGCCTTCGTGCGCAATGTCGGCGTTCCCGGCAGCGTAACGGGAACGGAGAGCATGTATGAGCTGGAGCCAGCCAGTGTTGGCGGCGTATTCGGCGTGCTCTATAAACTGAGAAAAGAAAATCCGCACTTGAAGCTGGATCTCTCCGTCGGCGGCTGGACCCTGTCTGAAGGCTTTGGCTGGATGTCGCGTGATGACGCCAGGCGCAAAGCCTTCGTCGACTCCTTAATCCATTTCTTACAACGCTTTGACTTCGACGGTATCGACATCGACTGGGAATACCCCGCCTCCGATGGCGCCGTTCCTGACGCGGACAGGCCGGAAGACGCCGCTAACTATGTGCGTCTGTTGAAGGAAATTCGCGCAGGCATGGACTGGTTGGGACAGAAAACCGGCAAGCATTATCGCCTGTCTTCCGCGATCCCCGCAGGAACCGGTCGCCTCGACCTGATCGACTGGCCCGCCGTGCATCCGTATATGGATCGCCTCTATGTAATGACCTATGACCTCACCGGCGCTTGGGAGCGCGAGCTGAGCAATCACACGCCCATGCAGGTCAACCCGAGCGCGCAGGGTTCATCCGCCAATACGTCCGTCACAACAGCGATGTCTTATCTGCAGGGCAAAGGCGTCCCCAATAACAAACTGATGGTCGGCGTGGCGAACTACCATCGCGCCAAGCGTCTCAACAGCGCGGCGGATATCACCGAGTACAGCAATGGAGTCGCCGGCGCGACCACCCACCAACCGAATCAGGCGCCGGGAACCACTGACTTTATACTCGCCATCGCCGGATACGGCAGCTGGGAAGCCGGCGTTCTGGAAGGCTACGAGATGTATCAAAGCTTCCTTGATCCATCCTTACGCCCTTACAACGGGTACAAGCTGTACACCGACAAAGCCTCCAACGCCGACTACCTCGTACAGCCCGCCATCGGCTCCTTCATCACGATAGAGTCGCCGCGAACCGCCGCACTAAAAGCGCAGTACGCCAAAGACAACGGCTTCGCCGGCGTTTTCTTCTGGATGGCGGAGCAGGACAACGGCTACAACCTCAACGCCGTCAACCACGTTCTCGGCAACACCTTGGTGAACGACATCGCCAACGGCAAACCGCAAAATCAAATCCCGGTCTGCGGTGAAAATATCAGCGCCAGCGAATGTGAAAGTTTGATAGAAAGCTTACGCTGATTGTGCCTGGCAATGAGTAATACGCAAAAGGCCCTCGAATGAGGGCCTTTTTACTCCCTGTTCTCCCTTAAAACAGCATCCAAATAAACCGGATCACCCTGATCAGAATCGCGAGGGGAAGGATTACTATCAATAATTGGAGGTGGATCATGAACCCGATTCCGCCCTCATTTACATGTGAGAGGCTGATAAAAAATAGCGCCGTGTAGATCGCCATGAAGATCAGCCCTGGCTGCACAAAATCAGCGCCCCAGGCGGCCATTACAGGTAACAGGAATTGCAGTAACAGAAGTAGGACAAAGTTTGCAGTAAACAAATAATCATGCACCCTTGTCCGCCGCCAGAACATCTCAAACATCCCAAATATAACCGTATAGACACCACAGGCCAGCAATGCCCAATCGGTCCAGTCCGTCAGCCAGGGCGCAAGATATTGTTCATAGAAGTTCACGGGGGTACTCATCCATAGGTAAAGATAACGACAACGCTCGTCTGGGCCGCTCGTTATGTTAGCAATTGCAAGGGCCGGCCACTTTAATCGATAGCCATAACAACGTACATCCGCGCATTGGACTATCCGTTCCCCGCTCTCCTTCGCTCGTTCTGACCCCTTCCGGCTCTCACAAACTGAGAGGAACCGCACACTTTGCATACAAAGTTCAAGATTCAGCCTGATTCGCCATTTTTTTGACGATTTCAGTGCGCCGCGTGTGACGTTTTACAGTCTTTTTCATTTATAGCCATCTACTATTGATCATAAGTTGACATATAACGAAGGAAGTGACCGATGGCTGCTCAAACCACCCAAACCAGATTACTGTCCACCGCGATTTTAGCCGCGACGCTGGCGTTACATGGCTGCGGCGGCGGAGCGGCGGGTGAAAGCTCTGACAACGGCTCTGTCTCCATTCAAGGAGCTACTTCTTCACAGGTGGAAAGCACAAGTTCCGCGTCTGAGGGCAACGCGCAAACCAGCACCCAGACGGAGTCTTCCACGACTGACTCATCCACCACTAATGACCCTGTCGCGGACAGCAGCCAGACCAATTCAGGCTCTTCCACTCAAACCCAGCAGGACACTCAACAGACAGATCAGCAGGACCAAGTCCAGAACGACTCACAGGATTCCAGTCAGGAAAGCGACGTCGCCCTGGATATCGTCATCAGCCTGCAGCCTGCCTCGCAAAGCGCCGGCAAAGGGGAAAACGTGACTCTGAACGTCAGCGCGTCAGGCAGCGGCGCTTTGAATTATCAGTGGCGCAAAAACGGCGCAATCATCACTGACGCCGTGCAGTCTTACCTGAGCCTGTCAAACCTGGACGACAGCGACGCAGGCGTTTATGACGTTATCATCAGCAACGCCACCGGCTCCGTCACCAGCAGCGGCGCAACCTTGTCCTTGACGGTCAACCAAAGTGTGCGCCTGGTCTGGAGCACGCCGAATACTCGCGAAGACGGCAGCGCATTGGCCCAACAGGAAATCTCAGCCTACCGCATCTATCACACCACTGAAGACGGCTCCTGGGGCGCCAGCGTGGAAGCGCAGGCGGATGCGACAGACTACACCTTTGGCGGCCTGGGCAGCGGCGTTCACTACTTCGCCGTCACCGTGGTGGACACCTCAGGCATTGAGAGCGACTTCTCCAACATCATGAGCAAGCAGATTTTCTAAGCCCTCGCGCGTCTTACCGACTTTTCCCAACGATGTCATTCGGGGCCTTTGGCCCCATTTTTTGTTCTCCCCATACCTTCAGTAAAACCGTGTCCGTTTTTTACAAGTCAGCATCTTCCTGTCGATTTATTCTAGCGCCACATAACTTCTCGGCGCTTGAGACACTCTCGGCTCCGCGACGAGTTATTGCATGGAGAGCGCCCGGAAACGCGATCCAGCTCTATGGCTAATCACTTGTGAACTTTTCAAGGACTATTTATGAAGAAGAATCTGATACTCATGGCTGTGGCCGCAACAATGCTTTCCACTCAGGTCAGCGCCGCCGAAACCTTGTTTGAATATTACAGAAGCACGGCTCAGGCCGGCGTTGGCGGTGAAACGCAGAGAGAATACGAAAGCAAGACGCTGCACAGCGCAGACCCTGTGCGCCAACATTACGACCTCAGCGTCAATGGAACCAGCGCGTCCGCGTCTCTGGATTACAACCTGGAAGTTTCCCATTTCGATAACGGCGCCACGCTGAGCTACCGCATTGACGCCGATATCGACCGCAGCGAAGGAGACCGAGGCGGCGTTACAGTCAGTCACGGCGGCAACTTCCAGCACAGTATCCGCGCCACCGAAGACGGCGTACTGCGCGTCAACTTCAACGTTGAGCAAATAGAACGCAACTGCCCGGAGATAGCCCCCTGCTTACCCCTGAACAGTTATGTGTCCGCTGGCGGAAATGGTTACAGAGGCAGCATCGCCTATGATCCGAAAAACGGATTCAAAGACGGTGTCGACTATATCGAGATTCCCGCCGAAAAAGGCCGCACATACAAAGTCGAGTTCAGTTCCAGCGGCAGCATATCCGGCGGCCCGCAATCACAAAGCGTTTCCGCTTCCTACTCCGTCACCTGGGAAATGGCCCCCCTCTGACAATAAGGGCTCATTGGAGCCCTCTTCAGTAAGCTGGAAGTTAAACTTCCGGCTTACGCCACCCCGTCGAGCTGATCACGCTTACTTTTTTTATGTTTTTGCGCCAGCCTTTGTTTTGCCCTTTCGCTTAAGAGAAGACGCATTAAATTTCTGTAAAGAGCGTCCCAAACGGTCGCCGGCAATCACCATGGAGGCCTCTGAAAGCCCTTAAAGAACGTCTGTAAACCCCTGCAAATCCTGATTTTCATGACCAAATTGAAACTTGCTGACGATGGATTTAAGCGGCTAAAAATAGCCTGACCTTAAACTGTCATTTTCTTTTATTAGTTTGTACTCTACTGATTGTGAATGAGAAATCTAATTAGGGATATAACGATGAAACAGTATTTCACTTGGCCGAAGTGTCTCCCCTGGATCGCCGCGGCCGCGCTCAGCGCAGGAGTTACCGCAGCGCAGGCCAAGCAACCGGCGGTCGCCACCGCAGCCGCCGACCACCCTATCGTCATCGGCCATCGGGGCGCTCCCGGATACCGTCCTGAGCACACGCTCGCCAGCTATTGGCTGGCCATTCGCCAGGGCGCGGATTTTATCGAACCCGACCTCGTGCCAACCAAAGACGGACACCTGATCGCCCGCCATGAAAACGAACTGGGCGGTTCCACTGACGTAGCGGATCACCCTGAATTCGCCGACCGCAAAACCACCAAAATGATCGACGGCGTCGCCATGACCGGCTGGTTCAGTGAAGACTTCACCCTGGCGGAAATCAAAACCTTGCGCGCCAAAGAACGCATTCCAGAAGTACGTCCTCGCAACACGCGCTTTGACGGCAAATTCGCCATTCCCACGCTGGAAGAAATTATCGGCATGGTGCGCCTGATCGAGCATAACACCGGTAAAAAAGTCGGCCTCTATCCAGAAACCAAACATCCCACTTACTTCGCGAAAGAAGGCGAGTTTCTGGACGGCGGCAAAATCAATATGTCCATCGGCCGCAAGTTGATCGAAACCCTGGTCAGCGAAAACTTCACTGATCCCACGCGGGTTTACATTCAATCTTTCGAGGTTGAAAACCTGATGGAATTACAGAAGGACATCATGCCCAGCAACAACGTGGATCTGCCGCTGGTGCAGCTGTATGGCGACTTTGACGATATCTACGTACAACCGGACAGCAACTTCTCTCGCCCCTACGACATGTACTACAACGCAAAACACGGCGCGGACATGGCGATGATCTATGGTGAGCTGAATGACCTGATTGAAGGCGGCGTCACCGATACAACCGGGTACGGCAAACTGGTCTCGTCAGAAACCGTTAAATTTATTGCTGACAACTACGCAGAAGGCGTTGGCCCCTGGAAAAACAGCTTCCTGCTGCGCGCCAGCCTGGACGAGAAGGAAGACACCAACGGCGACGGCAAAGCTGAAGTCGGCAGCAAGCTGACTGGCGGCGTACACCCCTTCCTGCAGGAAGCCCTGGCTAACGGACTGGAGATTCACCCTTACACGCTGCGAGTGGAAGAACAGTTTCTGACCCTGCATCCAAACAACGAACCACAAACGCTGACCGGCGAAGCCATTCAAATGCTCGGCCTTGGGGTGAGCGGGTTCTTCACGGACAACCCTGACCTGGGCGTCAGAGCGCGGGACATGTTCCTGAAAATCAACGAAGAAAGACCGAGACACAGGAACAAAAAGTAAGACTTAACATTTCAGGGGAGGATCAGCCTCCCCTTTCTTCACAGCTGGCTAGTCCCTGAACTTGGGCTCACGCTTCTGCATCTGCGCCATCATGGCTTCCTGAATATCCTCGCTGATCAGCATCGCCGCATTCCAGGTAGCGACGTAATTCAGACTGTCCGCGACGCTATGATCACGGGTGTATTTGATCATCTCTTTCGTGCCGCGAATCGCTAAAGGCGACTTGCTGGCGATTACCTGAGCGGTTTCCATGACCCCCGCCATCAAGGCTTCCGGCGACTCATACACACGATTAACCAGACCAATGGCCCGCGCCTCTTCCGCGTCGACTTTACGACCGGTATACGCCAGCTCCCGCATGACGCCATCGCCAATGATATGCGGCAGTCTTTGCAACGTGCCCACATCCGCTGTCATGCCGATATCGATTTCCTTGATCTGCAGATAGCCTTCCGCAGAGATGTAGCGCATATCGCAACTCGCCACCATATCCACGCCGCCGCCGATACAACCGCCATGCAAGGCGGCCAGCACGGGTTTACGGCAGTCTTCGATAGCGGAGAGGCAGCCTTGCAGCTTGAGAATCAGACGGCGCAGCTCCTCACGACGACGACCGTCGCACTTTTCCTTGCCGGTCATCACAGAAGCGAAGTCCATCAGGTCGATACCTGAGCAAAAGTGCTTACCCGCGCCGCGCAGCACCACTACCCGCACTGTGCTTTCCTGATCCGCCCGACGAAACGCCAGACCGATTTCTTCCCACATCGCCATGTTCAGCGCATTGGCTTTGTCGGGACGATTCAATTCAATGACGGCGACGCCGCCTTCCTGTGTAACGCTAAGTGTTGAGTATTCTGACATTATTAGTATCCACTCTCTTTCTATTATTGATGTCGCCAGTTTTCCGAACCAGCCAGAAGACTTGGCGAAACCTGGACGTAGCCCTGTCCCGGCAAGCCTTCAAAAAAGCACATCGGGCGCGGCTCGCTCAGGGCCACTCCCAACAACTGCTCTTCACGCCATTGAAACAGCCCATAGCCACAGGCCGCGCCTTCAGCAAATTCCGCCACCGCAAAGTCGTCAAGCAGAGCAAACGGAGCCCCGGACAGCAGCTCCGACATGGTCGAACCACGCCGTTTCACCTCCGCTTCTTTCAGCGTCCAGATGCGAAAGAAACATTGCGCCTGATTTTCTTCGGGTTGCCCGCACACCCACTGATATTCCTTCTCCGTATAGAATCTACGCGCCAACGCCTTGACGTTGCGCCGCTCCGCGCGCTCAAGATCGAGCCCTACAGGCGTCAGCGCGATCGCCACCGCCACCCAGGCGCCGGCATGGGCGATGCTGAAACACCAGGCCGCATCCCTATCGCTCAGAAAAGGTTTGCCCTTGTCGCTGATAGCAATGGCGATCTCCGCCGGCTCGCAGCCCAGCCTTTCCGCCAGTTGAGTCCGAGCCAGCGCCCGCCCCAGCAAAAAACTTAAACGTCCTTCAGGAAAACGAAACGAGGAAAGCCGTTCGTCTTCTCCGGAACCCAGCATGGCGCAGTATCGGGCATCGAGATCCTTGTCGATCTGGCGAATATCAGCAAGATAGATGGCGCATTCAGAATGCTCGGAGGTAGACACGTTCACTAATCCGGGAGAATAAAGGCCTGTTATATAACAGATTTAAAGGCGGGTGTAAGGGCTTGAGGGCAAACTTTCCAACATTTCACCCGCGTCGCGCCAGTGCTTGCGGCGACACATCACAGAAGGAAGGCTCCTGCATGTGCAGGGCCGCCGGGTTAATTCTGGTCTTTGATTAAGATTGAGGTTTGTTTCAGAGGGGCCAAAAAAACAGGGACCATCCAGGTCCCTATTCACACAAAAGAAAGCGTTCAGCTACATCTTTTGGCGTTATGTTGTTTTGTTCAGCGGGCCATTACACCCGGCGAGTCACAGTGGAAACGCGCAGTGCTTCAAGCGCGCTCATTTCAAAATCCACCTGAGGAGCTTTGACTTCCGCCTTTTTCTCCTCAACTTGCTTACTGGAACGCTTCTCGCCGACGATTCGTCCCATCAGTGTTTCACGTAGACTTTTTAACATGGACTTACTAGCTCACTACCGTATCAATACAACAACGCTTAGCTTTTCGCGAACGTCTATATTGCCACTGAGCTAGCTCGTTTTCCGTGAGAAATACGGCGTTACAAACCCAAACTACGTCACACTTCCGCCCGAAAAGGGCAGAAAGTGACCATTTTGGGCGCCTTATCAGGCTGCGGAAGAAAGATCGAGGTAATCTTCCAGCTCCTTACGGAAAGCCGCCTGCACCCCTAATCGCATCATCATCCAGTAGTGACCGGCGATCATCCTGTCGATAAACAGGCTTTCCACGGGCGGTTGAAAAAAGTCCATGTACTTGAACACCGTAGTCGCCTTGGACGCCACTTGCTTATGCAGATTGGAACTGGCGAAGTCAAACTCCTCATCCCTGCTTCGGAACGGACGTATGAAGATGTCCCGCCACATTGCGTAATAGTCCTGCTCCACCGCCGGCTTTCCGCTCACTCTGACGCCCAGGTCCACCAGATAATTGTCCAGCGCGTCGTAATCCGCATTGAGCCCCGCCGTCAAAGCCTGGCTGTAGGCGTGCACTATCTCCGGCTTCAGGCGTTTTACGCAGCCAAAGTCATACATGATGATGGAGCCGTCAGGGCGAAACGCGAAATTGCCTGCATGAGGGTCGCCATGAATCGCGTGAAATTTGAATAGCTGATCCGCCATGATGCGGAACAGGCGTCGGCCGATCAGGTTAATGACGTCCTGCCCGTATGCCTCTGCGCTAACCGCGCTGATGTGATCCCCTTCCACGCACTCCATGGTCAACACACGCTTGCTGGATAGCTGACGCACCACGCTGGGAATGATCAAACCTTCGTCTTTGGCGTGAAAGCGCTGGAAATCCGCGATGTTGCGGGCTTCGTTCTCATAGTCGAGTTCTTCATTAAGGCGCTCGCGAATCTCTTCGAACAGCTGATCAACGCTTTCTTTTGGCAGCTTGAGCAACCCACCCAGTTTCAGCGTCAACTTAAGCTGTTTGAGGTCAGAGTCCACGGACCGATCCACGCCCGGATACTGCACCTTGACGATAACTTCTTTGCCATCCAGCGTAACCGCCTTGTGAACCTGGCCAATGGAAGCCGCTGCGTAGGGCTCCTCGCTGAATTCTTTGAACAACTCTTCCGGCGCCGCGCCCAGCTCTCTCTCGACCTGCTTGGCGATCACTTCATAGTCCATCGGCGGCGCTTCTTTCTGCAAACGCTGCAACGCCTGAGAAAACTCTTTGGGTAGAAAGTCCTGAGTCTGGGAGGCGATCTGCCCCACTTTCATCACCGCGCCTTTCAATTCACCAAGGGTGTCGGCGATTTGATTGGCCATCTTGTCATAGGCCTTGGCCTGACGCTCTTCTTTGTCTTCTTCATTGAAGGCGCGTCGCACCCGCTCCGCCGCATAACTGCCCGCCACGGACGCCGTCATGCCGGCCAGCTTCAGAAACCGCTTGGTCCTGGTAGCCGGCGCTGTTTTTTGCTTGCTGTCGTCCTTTGTCCGCTTAGCCAAAATTTACCTCCACGGCGATTAAACTCTCTGGCGGAACTAGCATACTCCATACGTTACCCAGGGTTAACATGGTTTGCTTTACAAGTTTTTCAGACAACAGCGGAAGTCGCCAGTTTTGACGTAATATTGCGTAAATAGGATGGGGCGTGCGCCGGTTGGCGGCGGAGAGAAAAGATCAGCCGGGATTGTTGCTGGAAAGCGGACCGTTACGGATTTTATTGATCAGGGAGTCGTAGCGGGAGAGAAGGGATTCAATCTGCTTGAGATCCTTACGAATCCTGTCGCTCTGCAGCAAGCTGCCGCCCAAATTGAACTCAACCTCATAGTCGAAACAACTACACACCTTCTGGCGGTCTTTGATATTGATTTCAACCTTGTTGATAGCGATGTCGCCGAAGTCCATGGGCAGCTTGAGAGAAATGACTGCTTTGCCTCCGACCTGAAGGTTTTCATCGGTGCGCAAAAGCATACCTTCCGCGGAAAATTGCAGAATCTGCACCTTTACCCACTCCCGCGACAACAGTCCTCGCTTGATTTTTAATTCAGCATGCAGGTGGGTAGCTGGATTTTTCAACCGACTCCTTGGGGACGCCTTCATTTCTGGTTCTCGCGACAAACGACCGCCGAAACTCTAACCAAACGACCGTTTAAAAGCAAAAAAATGTTGATAGCGCCCACTTTCCCCTAGCGGTGACTTTTTATCACATCATAACTCCTGTCTAAGCCTTTGGGGACGCGCACTTTACTGAATTCTCTCGTTATTTTTCGTAGGTCGTGGCGCGGTTGCGTCCGCCTTGTTTGGAAGCGTACAAGGCGGTGTCGGCGCGCTCGATCCATTCTTTATGATCTTTAATCTTTTTATCCAGTTCAGCCAGCCCCAGACTGATGGTGAAACGGATATCGCGCCCCTCGTGAGTGACTTCCAGACTCTCGATGCGGGTGCGCAGGCGCTCAGCGAAGTTCATGGCGTTTTTGCCGTCGGTATTCACCAAAATGACGCCGAATTCTTCGCCGCCGTAGCGGCCGGCGATATCCGTACTGCGCATGGTTTCCCGCAACGTGGCGGCCACCAGGCGAATCACTTCATCCCCGGCGGGATGCCCATAAGTGTCGTTGACCTTCTTGAAATGATCGATATCGAACATGATCAGCGTGCTCGCTTCATTAGTGCGCTTCAGACGCTGATACTCTTTCACCAACTGCTCTTCCCAATAGCCGCGATTGTTGAGCTGGGTCAGCCTGTCAATGCGGCTGAGCTTCTCCAGTTTCGAATTGGCGGCTTCCAACTGGCGACGGTTACTGGCGATGTCGGTGACGTCATAAATGATCAGACAGATGTTCTGTACTTCACCGTTGGGCGACACCAGAGGCGTAATAGTGATGTTCTGATACATGAACTCTTCCGTCCCGGTGATCGGACGGTAGTTTTTGAAGCGAAACAGAAACGGACGCTGTTCCCAGGTCGTAAAGGTGCGGTTCTTGAGCAGGAATACGGATTGGGTTTTATGCTTGAACCACTCTTCGGGTATTTCCTTGAAGACATCGAACAGCACCTGATCCTTCACCACATGGGGCCTCAGCCCGCTATGGTTCTCCATGAAACTGTTCCAGACGTTGATGCGGTATTCCGAGTCCAGCACCACCAATCCGACATCGATAGTCTGGAGCATATCCATTACCCAGTGGAATTCAGTAATGTCGAAGTGATTCTCAGCCATGGATTTACCGTTTTCCTTATACTTTTTATATTAACTGCGACTCTATATTAAATACGCCACTTTATCGCGAAATACCGGCAGCGAGTCTTCCGTAAAAAGCAGCAGCAGATCGCAATTGATGTTGTAGTTCTCAATGCTATAGCAAATTTCAATGGCCAGGGTTTTGGTCCAGCGCCAGTTGTTGTTGCTCAACAGATCGCCGACGTTCACATGCTGCCCCAACACTACCGGATGCCCCTGACTGAAGGCGATGTCCAACTGCTCAGCGATACCTTTGATGCAGGCGCCAATCAGCACTGAGGACACATCCATCAGCAGCTCCAGCTCAACCAGTTCATTCAGCTTGCCGTCATAACGCATCAGCTTCGCCATATCCTTGAAGCTGGAGTCGTGGAACAGCAGGAAGGCTTCGCCGGCAATGCCTGAACCGATAAAACCCTGGCATACGCCAGAATAAGTATCGTTGTCCTCCGTCGCCTGCAGCGCCATTTGCAGCTCGGATATTTCCAGCAGATTCACCCGCGGTATCGGCAGCAGCACAAACACGTCCAGTAAACGCGCGAGCAGGTCAGCCGCCTGCCCCATGGCGACGTTGGCCACTTCCTGGAAGGCGTCGAACATGGAAATGGCGCCCTGATGGCTGGCTGTGCGGTCCACCGCCGGAGCGGCCGCCTTGGCCGGGGCGTCGGACTCGGTGTAAAGACCGGTCTTCTGCAGAATCGCCGCTAACTCGTCGCCGTTGATCGGTTTTTTAATGAAATCGAAAGCGCCTAACCCAATCACGCGTTTTCTGGCGTCGGGCTGAATATCGCCGGAAACGACAATGACGACCGTCGGCAACTCTTCTTTGCTGATCACCTCGAGCGTCTGATAGCCATCCATAACCGGCATGTTGAGGTCGAGAAATAACACATCCCCCAACCCCTGATGAATCAGGTCAATCGCTTCCTGGCCGTTGGCGGCGAAACTGACCTCAACATCCCAGCCCGCAGGCAGCGACTTGGCCATCTGCTTGCGCGCTACGCCTGAGTCATCGCAAATAAGAATGGGAATGGTCATGTATAAGTCCAGTTATAGTTGTCTGCATGTACGATAGCGGTTGTTTGAATATGACTACTGAATCAAGCGAACGGTCTCCACCTGAGTTTCGCCAGTAGCCAATTTGCAGGCGGTCAAAATCTCCCTCTGGTTGGCTTATGAAGTCGAAATTTTAGGCGCGCTCTTGCCGATATCCTGTAGATAAGTAAAGATCATCTTGCTCTTATTGGCAAAAAAGAGCCGTCCATGACTGCTTGGAAAATTTAGAAAAATTGCCCGATGGCGCTTATAATCCGCGCTTTGCTTGCGGCGCGCCAAGGTTCCCGCCCGCTCAGCCGGATTCATTCAGCATTAGTCCCGGATCAGATCGCCATGACAGATTCAGATTACAGTTTTCGTTTCGGGGGCATCGCCCGCCTGTACGGCCAACGCGCCCTCGAGCGCTTTCGCAACGCCCATGTCTGCGTGATCGGCATTGGCGGCGTCGGCTCCTGGGCGGCGGAAGCCCTGGCCCGCTCAGGCGTGGGAACCATCACCCTGATCGATATGGACGACATCTGCGTGTCCAACACCAACCGACAGATTCACGCTCTGCAAAACACGGTTGGGCGCAATAAAATCGAAGTCATGGCGGAACGCATCAAGGCGATCAACCCGGAATGCGACGTGCGCACTGAGTTCAAGTTCGTTACCGAGAAAAACGTGGCGGAGATGCTGGATCGTGGCTACGACTTCATCATCGACGCTATTGACAGCGTACGTCATAAATGCGCCATCATCGCCTACTGCAGACGCAACAAGATAAAGATCGTCACCGTGGGCGGCGCTGGCGGCCAAACTGACCCGACCCGCATCGAAGCCTGCGACCTGAGCCGCACCTATCACGATCCGCTGCTGGCGAAAACCCGCAAGCGCCTGCGTCAGGAATACAACTTCCCCGACAACCCGCAGCGCCGCTTTGGCGTGGAAGCGGTATTCTCCACCGAACAGCAGGTCTATCCAGATGCGGAAGGGGAAGTCTGCCAGAGCAAGCCGGGCAATATGGAGAGCACACGTCTGGACTGCGCTTCCGGCTTTGGCGCCGCCACGGCGGTCACCGCCACTTTCGGTTTTATCGCGGTGTCGCGGGTGCTGAAAAAGCTGCAGGAAAGCGCGAACAAATAATCTCTCACACGCTCCAATTTCGCCCAACAAACGGCCCTGGTCAGCGACGATGCCGAAACGTCGGCAGCCCTAGCGGTTTCCCGACGATAGCCTATGCTTAGACTATAGCGACCCTTCGACTTCCCGCAGCGGCCGGGCGCAGTCTTCCGAGCCGCGCCATAACCTCGGCGTACTGGGTTGAATGTTATGAACAGACGTGTAACGACTTTTCTGGGCAGCATCATCGTGACGCTCGCCGCGACTTTCTGCGGCGCGGCGGAAACCATCACTATCAGCACCGGCGACTACTCCCCCTGGACCGTCGAAAAGTCCACCTATGGCGGCTATGTCAACCGTCTGGTGCGAGAAGCCTTCAAACGCAAAAACATTGAGGTGGAGTTTGTCTATTTGCCCTGGAAACGGGCTTACGAGGAAGTACGCACCTTGCGCGTCCACGCCAGCTCATTCTGGTTTTTCAATGAGGAGCGCAACGCGGAGTTCTATCAGGTAGGGCCAGTGTCCTGGCATAACGAGGTGTTCTTTCACCTCAAGTCCAACCCTATCCCTAACTGGAGCAAATTCTCCGACCTGAAACCCTACAGGATCGGCGCCACCATCGGTTATACCTACTCCGACGAGTTTTGGAACGCAGCCCGCAGTAACGTGTTTGGGCTGGAAGAAACCGCACGCGACGACATCAATTTCCGCAAACTGCTGCGCCGCCGCATCGACCTCTTCCCTATTGACGAAATGACCGGCTGGCGCATTGTGCGCGAGCAGTTCGACGCCGGCATGGCGGACCTGCTGACCACCCTGCCCAAGCCGCTGACCACCACGCAGGGCTTCATTCTATTTTCCCGCGCCCATCCGGACAGCGAACGCCTTTCCTCCCTGCTGACGGCCAGCCTGGAGGAAATGGACAAGGATGGCGTCTTCGACACTTACATGGACGAAATGCTCAAAGGCAATTTTTAACGCCTACTTCACTATCTGCTTTTTACCGCGGCCGCCTTTTTCACGCTCGCCCAGCACTTCGTTCACAGTCGGCACGGCAGTGCCTCCAAACTGCATTTCGTCCCAGGTGATCTGATCCTGAAAGTCTTCCTTGGGAATATTCGCCTGGGCGTCATGCGGACGCACCGGTTCACTTTGCGCGTAGCGCACCACCAGATCGGAAATGGCGGTCAACGCGTCAATATGGGTGCGCTCGTAGCCATGGGTGGCGTCAGTGCCGAAGGTCACCAGCGCATGGCGGATATCATGACCCGCCTGCACCGCCGACACTGCGTCACTATAGTAGTAGCGGAACACATCGCGCTGATGGGGAATATGATGATCCTGACACAGATGAATCAGGTGCCGGGTCAGATGCCAGTCGAATGGCCCCGAGGAATCTTTCATGGCGATGGTGACGCCATGCTCTTTAGCGTTCTGTCCTTCCGCCACCGGGCCGATATCAATGCCCACAAATTCGGTGACATCCGCTTCAATCGCGTGCCCGACGCCGGAGCCGATTTCTTCCGTCAGGGTAAAGATTGGCAGACAGTCCATGGCCAGCGGCAGATCGTTCTCCACAATGGCTTTCAGCCCCGTCAATAGCGCGGCGGTGCCTGCTTTGTTGTCCAAATGGCGGGAGACCACGAACCCATTGGGCAGAAATTCCGGGTTGGGATCAAAGGCTACAAAGTCGCCCACGCAGATTCCAATTCTGAGGGCGTCTTCTTTGGAGTAAATACACTCGTCCACGCGGATTTCCACGTGATCCCAGGTCACCGGAAGGCGGTCCACTTCTTCGTTGTAACGGTGTCCCGCCGCATATAAAGGCAATACAGATCCTCTGAAACAGCCGCTGTCGCTGAAGATGGTCACGCGTGAACCTTCCGCGAAGCGGCTCGACCAATGCCCCACAGGAGTCAGACATAGGCGGCCGTTGGGCTTGATCTCACGCACCATGGCGCCGATGGTGTCCAGATGCGTCACCACCGCCCGTTGCGGCGCATTCAGTTTGCCCCGCAATCGTCCTTTGATGGTGCCGCGCCGGGTCAACTCATAATCAATGCCCAGTTCGCTCAAACGCTCGCACACGTATACAACCGCCCCATCCGTGAAACCGGTGGGGCAAGGTATGGCCAGCAATTCGAGCAATACTTTGGTGAGGTACTCAGAGTCCAGGGTATAGCCTTTCTCTTCTATCATAACTTCGCCTCTAAGATGCATGTCGTACGCTCCGCGTCAGCGGGAACAGCAAATCGATAAAACGTTGCGCCGTTGGCTGGGGCGCGTGATTCTCCAGCCCCGGGCGTTCATTAGCTTCAATAATGACGTAATCCGGCGAGGTGTGGTCCTTGACGATGAAGTCCATACCCACCACCGGAATCTGTAGCGCTCTGGCGGCTTCTTCCGCCGCCGCGCGCAGTTCGGGATGCAGATCATCGGTGACGTCAATCAGCGTACCGCCGGTATGCAGGTTGGCGGTGCGCCGTACAAACAGGTGCGCTTCTACTGGCAACACGCTGTCCCAGTCATAACCCGCCTCGCGAATACAGCGTTCGGTTTCCGCATCCATGGGTATCTGACTTTCACCGCCTGTCGCCGCGGCGCGCCGACGGCTTTGCTTTTCCACCAGCGTGCGAATGGAGTCGCGTCCGTTGCCGTAGATCTCCGCTGGACGACGAATCGCCGCCGCCACAGTGTCGAAATCAATCACCACCACCCGCAGGTCGAATCCGGGATGGTAGGTTTCCAGCAGAACAGAGGAGGAAACACTCTCCGCTTTATTGATCGCGGCGTGCAGGTCGTCCACATTGCGGATATCCACGGAAATGCCTTTACCCTGCTCGCTATCCAGGGGCTTCACCACCACCGCTCCGTGATCGGCGAGAAACTCTTCCGCCTGCTCCCGCGAGTCATACAGTTGATAAATCGGCGTGCGCAACCCGGCGCGGGCGCAGGTGCGGTGTGTCAGCATCTTGTTCTGACACAGGGACATAGTCAGCGCTGTCGTCATGTCAGTGAGAGACTCATGGCAACGTATGCGGCGACCGCCAAAGCTCAAGGTGAACAGGTTGTTGACTTCATCGTCGATCACCACCTCAATGCCCCTGCGCATGGCTTCGTTAACGATGATTTTGGCGTAAGGATTCAGCTTCGCGGAGGGCTCCGGCCCAACAAACAACTTCTCATTGATGGCGTTTTTCTTTTTGAGCGCAAAGGTGCGTATCGCCTGAAACCCGAGCTTTTCGTATAGCGCCTTGGCTTCATAATTGTCATGCAGCACGCTAAGGTCCATGTACTGGCATTCCCGCGTCTGAAAGTATTCCGCCAGATAGCGCACCAGCGCTTCGCCGACCCCGGGAGTCTTGCTGTCCGGGGACACCGCCAGGCACCACAGGCTGGAGCCCTTGCTGGGATCGCCAAAAGCCTTAATGTGGTTTACCCCCATCACGGTGCCGATGATCTTGCCGCTGCCCAGCGCCTCCGCCACCAAATAGACAACATCTTTGGAATGACGATGCGCGAGAACATGATCCACAGGTGCACAGACCATTTTTCTCTGGGTGAAAATCGCATTCAGCGCTTCCACATCCGCCGTGCTGCTGGCGCGTCTGACGGTGACGCCAGGCAGAGCCCGAGTGCGCGGACGATACTGACTCATCCACAAGCGCATGGTGTCGGAGGGGTCAAGAAACAGCGACTGCGGCGCATGACTCAGCACCACATGTGGGTCCGCGACATAGAGCGCGATATCGCGATCGCCGGTGGATTCTTCCGTCAGACTCTTCGCCAGCTCTTTCGGGCTTTCGAATGTATTCGCCAGCAGCAGTCGCCCCCAACCGCAGTGAACGCTCACATTCCTGGGAGCGTCCGCGTCCGCGTCCGCGCGTATGTGTTCCGCCTGCATGGATTCGTATGACGGCATTTGTTTGCGCAACATCCTTTCATGATGATGGCGGGGTGTAATAGCCATATTGGTGTAACCTTTTCGTGCCTGAGGTTGCTTAGCGCAGCGCCGGTGTGACGCTGCGGGCTTCACGGCTGAATAATGCTTACCGTTATAAATTGTGGCGCTGCAGCCAGAGCTCCAGCAGGCCAAGCTGCCAGAGTTTGGAGCCGCGCAACGGCGTAATGTGCATATCGGGCGACAACAACAGGTTGTCCACATACGCCTGATCAAACAGGCCGCGCTCCCGTGCGCTTTGCGTGGACAGGGCTTCCTTCACCCATTCCAGAATGGTTCCGCGCAGATACTTCAGCGCAGGCACCGGAAAATAGCCTTTGGGGCGATCAATCACTTGAGAGGGAATCACGCGGCGCGCGGCTTCCTTCAAAATCCATTTGCCTTCATCTCTGACCTTCAATGGCGACGGGATACGCGCGGCCAGTTCCACCAGTTCGTGATCGAGGAACGGCACCCGAGCTTCCAATCCAGCGGACATGGTCATGTTATCCACCCGCTTCACCGGGTCATCCACTAACATGACGCTCATATCCAGACGCAACGCCTTGTCCACCGGATCGTTGGCGCCGGGACGCAGGAAGTGCTGCTTGACGAATTCGCCGGCGTAATCCGGCGCTATCCAGCGAGGCTGCACTGTCTGCTTGTACTCCTCATAACTGCGGTCAAAAAACGCTTCGCGATAACAGGCATAGGGATCTTGCGCGCCGACCAGAGGCGGATACCAGTGATAGCCGCCGAACACTTCGTCGGCGCCCTGCCCGCTCTGCACCACGCGGCAGTACTTGCTGACTTCCTGGGACAACAGATAAAACGCCACGCAATCGTGGCTCACCATCGGTTCCGACATAGCGTCGATGGCCTTTGGCAAGGCTGAAAACATGCGGTCCGAAGCGATCTGAATCTTGTGGTGACGAGTGCTGAAATGATTGGCGATGATATCGGAATAGTGGAACTCATCCCCTTCTTCCCCACCAACCGCTTCGAAGCCGATGGAGAAAGTCTGAAACCCGTCCGGAACCACTTCCGCCAGCAATCCGACCAGCAGACTGCTATCGACGCCGCCGGAAAGCAGCACGCCGACCTCAACCGCCGCGTTATTGCGACGGCGCACGGATGCAAACAAGGCCTCTAACAGACGATCGCGCCAATCATCCGCAGTCAACGTCTCGTCGCCGGGCTGCATACCGAAAGCAAGACTCCAGTAGCTGCCCGTGTTGATGTTTCCGGTTTTATCCAGCTCCATCCAGGTTCCCGGCTGTACTTTGTAGATGCCTTCAAAAATCGTATCAGGCGCCGGTGTGACGGAGTGAAAGTTGAGATACATGTTCAACGCTTTGGGGTTGATCCGCGCGTTGAAGTCCGACGCTTTCGCCAGCGCCGGCATAAATGAGGAGAAACGCAACGCCTTGGCGTCATGTTGAAAATACAGCGGCTTGATGCCGAGGCGATCGCGGGCCAGCATCGTTTTACCACTGTCGCGCTCCCAAACAGCCAGCGCAAACATCCCGTTGAACCGGGTCAGGCAATCCTTGCCCCATGCGTGATAGGCCTTCAACACCACTTCCGTATCGCCGTCAGAGTAAAATGTATAACCCCGGCCTTCCAATTCCGCGCGCAATTCCCGGTGATTGTAGATAGCGCCATTGAACACCAGCGCCAACCCCAAAGCAGGGTCGTACAGCGGCTGCTGGGATGCGTCGGAGAGGTCCATGATTTTCAGGCGCCGGTGGCCGAATGCGATATTGTTCTGAACAAAGACACCTTCCGCGTCCGGGCCGCGTGGGGTTTGAATGTCGTTGGCGTGACGGATGAAATTTAAATCGGGCGAGTGGTTGTCGAAGCGGATCTCTCCGCATATGCCACACATAAGAACTCCTTGGTTTGTTCATACATATAGCTGATCAATATTAGCACACATTTACTTTGACAACAAAGTAACTGATATGCGCGAAACCTCCTATACTTCTGTTTTTAGGTAATTTTAAAATTTTGTCATGTAATATTTATGTCACAAATTAAAAGGTGGATAGCCCAACAAGTATGAAGGATAATATGAGTTTTTCCATTGATGTAATTTACCCATGACTCGACACGATGAAGTATTGGTCCTGATACGAAGGATTATTCGTGCAGCGGACCTACGCTCCAAGCAATTGGGCAAAGAAACCGGACTCACCGCGCCGCAGTTATTAATTCTTCGTTCCATCGGCGACTCCCGAAACACAACGATGAGCCAGGTCGCGCAGAACATCAGTCTGAGCCAGGCGACGGTCACCAGTATCGTTGACCGCCTGGAAAAGAAAAATCTGGTGGCGCGTATTCGCGACTCGGTAGACAAACGGCGCATTTATCTGGTGCTGACGGATGAAGGCAAAGAAGTGCTGGCGGGCGCCCCCCGGCCGCTGCAGGAGCTGTTCACCTCCCGCTTCGACAACCTGCCGGAGTGGGAGCAATATCTGATCCTGGCCAGCCTCGCCAAAGTCGCGGACATGATGGACGCCACTGATATCGACGCATCGCCGTTGCTGGCGGTGGGCTCCGTCACCTAAGGCGGGACGCAAGAGGCATTTGCCTGAAAACGAAAACGCCCGGCTTCAGACCGGGCGTTTTGCATTCAGCGTTACAGGATCAACCGCCGAATTTGGCTTTCGCCTTGCGACGATAGGCGTGCAGTAGCGGCTCGGTATAACCGTTAGGCTGTTCGCAACCTTTCAGCACCAGGTCGCAAGCGGCTTGAAACGCCACACTGTCGTCAAAATTCGGAGCCATATTGCGGTAACTGGGGTCGCCGGCGTTCTGACTGTCTACAATCGCCGCCATGCGCTGCATGGTTTCCAGCACCTGCTCTTTCGAGCAAACGCCATGACGCAGCCAGTTAGCGATATGCTGACTGGAAATCCGCAGCGTCGCGCGGTCTTCCATCAAGCCCACGTCGTTAATATCAGGCACTTTGGAACAACCCACGCCCTGATCGACCCAGCGCACCACATAGCCCAATATGCCCTGCGCGTTGTTATCCAGCTCCTGCTGAATGTCCTGCGCGGACAAAGCCTGATCGCCCAGTAAGGGAATGGTCAGGATATCATCTAGAGACGCGCGGGTACGGGAAGCAATCTCCTCCTGACGCGCCGCCACGTTCACCTTGTGATAATGCAAGGCGTGCAGAGTCGCCGCAGTGGGAGACGGCACCCAGGCGCAATTCGCGCCCGCTTGCGGGTGGCCAATTTTGGCCTGAAGCATCTGCGCCATTTCGTCGGGAATCGGCCACATGCCTTTGCCGATTTGCGCCTTGCCTTTCAGACCCACCGCCAGACCGGTATCCACGTTCCAGTCTTCATAAGCGTTGATCCAGGGCTGCTGTTTCATCGTAGACTTACGCACTACAGGGCCCGCTTCCATACTGGTGTGGATTTCGTCGCCTGTGCGGTCCAAGAAGCCGGTATTGATGAACACCACCCGGTCCGCCGCCGCTTTGATGCACGCCTTCAGATTAATAGTCGTGCGACGCTCTTCGTCCATGATGCCGACTTTCAGAGTGAAGCGCGGCAGTCCCAGAGCATCCTCGATACGGGCGAACAGATCGTTGGTGAACGTCACCTCTTCCGGGCCATGCATCTTCGGTTTAACGATATAGACGCTGCCGGTCTTGCTGTTGCGCAAAGGGCCTTCGCCTTTTAGATCGTGAATGGCGATCAGCGACGTCATCATGCCATCCAGAATGCCTTCTGGAATTTCTTCGCCATTGCTGTCAAGCACGGCGTCGATCGTCATCAAATGACCGACGTTGCGCACGAACAACAGACTGCGCCCAGGCAGGCTGAAACGCTCGCCATTCGGGGCGATGTATTCGCGGTCAGCGTGCAAAGTACGAGTAACGGGTTTACCGCCCTTGTCGAAAGTTTCCGCCAGGTCGCCCTTCATCAGGCCCAGCCAGTTGCCGTACGCTACCACTTTGTCTTCCCCGTCCACCGCGGCCACAGAATCTTCACAGTCCTGAATAGTGGTTAAAGCAGCTTCCATCAAAACATCTTTGACGCCGGCGGGATCGGTTTTGCCGATAGGGCTGTTAGCATCAATCTGTATCTCGAAGCGCAAACCATTGTTTTGCAGCAGAAGGCCTTTAGGCGAGGAGGGTTCGCCGACGTAGCCGGCCAGTTTGCTTTCATCCAACAGGCCGACGCTGGAGCCGGACTGCAGTTTCACCGCCAGACGTCCGTTCTCCACGCTGTAGCCGACGGCGTCCTTGTGACTGCCGGAGGCCAAGGGCGCAGCTTCGTCCAGAAACTTCCGGGCGAACTCGATGACCATGGCGCCGCGCACCGGATTGTAGCCTTTGCCTTTCTCCGCGCCGTTTTCTTCGGAGATGACATCGGTACCGTACAACGCATCGTACAGGCTGCCCCAGCGCGCATTGGCGGCATTCAGGGCGAAGCGGGCGTTCATTACCGGCACAACCAGCTGCGGACCGGCCATGGTGGCGATTTCCGGGTCCACATTGGCGGTGGCGATCTGGAAGTCTTCCGCTTCCGCCGCCAGATAACCGATGTCTTGTAGAAATGTTTTATAGGCCGACAGATCGACCTTACCTGGGTTCTCGCGGTGCCAGGCGTCGATCTGCGCCTGCATCTCATCGCGTTTTTTCAATAACGCCTTGTTTCTGGGAGCCATTTCATTAATAACGGCTTCCAGCTCGGACCAGAACTTATCCGCAGAAACGCCAGTTCCGGGGATCGCTTTTTCATTCACGAAGTCGTACAGAACCTTAGCGACCTGTAAGCCGCCTACTTGTACTCTATCTGTCATAGTAAGCCTCAACACACTCTCTTGTGGTTTCCTGAATCCCTTCGCGCGTCGACAGACCTGTGCGACATGATGCCGCAAAGGTCGCCGCAGACGCTTCATTACGGGTCCCCATCCGTTCCGAAGCAGGCGAAGAGCGCGTCATTTTACGTGAAAATACGTAGATAATCATGTGCAAAAGATTACTAGCAAAATTACGGCCCAGGTAATCGGGCGTAAGGATTAAACTGCCGCCGCAGAAAGGTCCGGTGAAAATCTGCGTATCACCGATGCAAACCTATATAGATACATATATAGATACATATATAGATAGATAGAAGGAGGGATGACTGTGAATCGAGATAGAGAGCTGGAGGAGAAAGCAGCGGAAGGAGCAAACGCCCCCACCGCGTAGGTCTGGATAAGGCCAGCACCGCAGGGCGCTTAAGAGTACTGCCCTACCTGATAATCACCGGGTGTATAGGAAAAAGTCTTCGCCAAGCGGTTCCAACTGTTGATCTGCGCGATAGCCAGAGCAAGATTCGCCGCCTGCGCATGGCCAAACAGGCCGATCACCTTTTCCATCAAGGCGTCCTCCACTTTCTGCTCCGCCACCAAGGTCAATGTCTCTGTCAGCGCCAGCGCCGCCCGCTCCTTGTCATCAAAGCACGCCATTTCACGCCATACTGCGACGGCGTTCAATTTCAACGGGTCGACGCCAGCCGCCACTGCATCCTTATAGTGCATGTCGACACAGTAGGCGCAGCCATTGATCTGCGACGCCCGCAGGCGCACCAGCTCCAGCAGCTCTTCTGCGAGACCGGTTCCGCGTACGTAGCTTTCCACCGTCATCATAGCGGCATATAGGGGCTTGGGGATTTCAGTCAGGGCGATACGAGTGCTCATCATCTTGTTCCTTCTATTAATTAACGATATCGGCTTTAGCCATGGGCATTATCAATCTATGCAAAAAACTTAGAAATAAGACCTATAATCAAATCTGTTTTGCATAAAACGCAAAGCCAATCTTTTTCCGTCAACGGTAAAATACACCCATGCTCGACGAACTCAAAACCTTCATCAAATGCTGTGAATGCGGCAGTTTCTCCGCCGCCGGCAAGGCGCTGGTGTTATCGCCCTCTTCCGTCTCCCGGCAAATCGACAATCTGGAAGCCAAGCTGCAAACCAAGCTTTTCCAACGCACGACAAGACAGCTTATTCTCAGTGATGAAGGCCACTTTCTGTTCAAGCGCGCGGAAGACATTCTGGCGCAAGTCGATGACACCATCGCATCCTTACGCCAACAACACAGCGAGCCAGAAGGCCGCTTGCGCATTTCGGTATTCGAGAGTTATGGCAGATTGCGCATCGCTCCCCTGCTACCGCAATTCCTCGCGCTCTATCCCAAGGTCAGCATTGATATCGAGCTGGAAAATCAGATTGTGGATCTTTATCGGGACGCCGTGGACATCGCCATACGCATCGGCCCGCCGGAAGACTCACGGCTAAAAGCCAAGAAATTGACTGACGGCCGCACGCTGTTATGCGCCAGCCCGGACTACGCGCAAAGATTTGGCTCACCGCAAACACCAGACGAACTGGCGCAACATAACTGTCTACTCATCAGTCGCGGGCGTCGTCAGGCCTGGTGGCACTTTCGCAAGGGCCAGGAGTATCGTCGCGTGCAGGTGCAAGGCTCCATCCGCTCCGCTGGCGGCACGCCGCTACTGGAGTGCGCGCTACAAGGGGCGGGGGTCACTCTGCTCACACAATGGTCGATGCAGCCCTATATAGATGAAGGGCGTTTACTACAGTTGCTGCCGCAATGGGACGCCTCGCTCTACGCAGAAAAAAGCGCCGAAATTTATGCGGTCTACATCGATAACCATTATATGCGGCCTGCTATCCGCGCCTTTTTAGACTTTCTTGGCGCACAAATCACGCAGTAGAGCCCTTCATCGAAGGATAAAAAACGCCGATAAGCGGCTTTCATCGAAAAATACCCTCAACTTTTTCCGTTCTTTCCTCTTTGCGTTCTTTGTTCCCGTGAACTAATCGGCACCTTTGTCCCAATTAGTTCACATAACCCAAATGGACTATCTCTCAGTTCAATAAATAGCCAATTTTTTGACGCATTTTTGTACATTTTATGTGCGTTTTACAACTTTTGACTAAAAATTAATCCGTAGAATGGCCCCATCAGTTACGAATCACCATTCATCTGGGGAATAACAACATGACTACCACTACCAAATTTACAGCAAAAGTTTTCAGCGTCATTCTGGCCAGCGGCCTGTTGGCGCAATTGGCTCCTATGGCGGAAGCCGCTTCCTGGAAGCGCTCCAACGACACTCAAGTGAGCACCAAGGGTTCCTGGAAAAAGACCACAGACGTCACTACTACTGATACCTCTACTACTGACACGTCTACCACTGGCGCTTCCACTACTGATAGCTCCACTGCGACGGATACATCCACAACCACCACCGTTGCGGACACCTCCAGCAGCACGACCACCACGGAAGAGCAAACCGTAGCGGTAGACATCAACATTACTTTTCAACCGATGTCTCAGTATGTGCCCGTGAACAACCTGACTACGCTGAACGTCGCCGCGACAGGCAGTGGAACCCTGGCTTACCAGTGGCGTAAGGACGGTGTGGCCATCCCAGACGCAGTTAAGTCTTACTACGATATCAGCGCCGCCACCATGGACGACCAGGGAACCTATGATGTGATCGTCTCCAACAGCACTGGCTCCGTGGTCAGCAACAGCGCACAAGTCACTGTGTTCGTAGACAGAACCGCCAACATGTTCTGGCAGCCGCCCACTACTCGCGAAGACGGCAGCGCGCTGGCTCTGGAAGACATCTCAGGCTACCGCATCTACGTCACTAACGACGCTGGTTCCCTGGAAGCGACTTATGACGTGCCCGCTGGCCAGTACTACCACTACTTCGACAATCTGGAAACCGGCACGCACTACTTCACCATTACCGCCATCGACACCAGCGGCATGGAAAGCGACTTCTCTGATCTGATGAGCAAAACGATCTTCTAAGCCAACGCTTATTAATATGGCAATGATATTGGCATGTTAATAACTAGGCGCATGGATGCGCCTGCGCGGCGGCTAGCCGCGGGAGACAGGGCCTGACCTGTGCAGGCCCTGTCGTTGCAGACAAATAGAAGGAAGCTATTTGACTGCCTGATTAATAGCAAGATCAGAAAACAAAAAAGCGCAGGCGGGGGTAACCCGCCTGCGCTTTTTTCTGTCGAACCAACGACTTAAAACTTAAACAAGCCAACCGCCGTGCGGATATCGCTACTGACCTCGTTTAACCTTGAGGACATATCCGTGGTGGCTTCCGCCAATCCGTTGATCTCATTGGTTTGCCCGCTCAGGTTATCAATGCTGCGGTCAATGCTCTGCACCGCTTCGCACTGCTCCGCCGTCGCCTGGGCGACCTGATGATTCAGCTCATGCATACGCGCCACCGCATCGGAGATGGCTTCCAAGGCTTTGCGACAGTCGTCGATCTTCGCCACGCTGAGCTTGCTTTCGTTCAGGCTGACGCCGATTTCGCCTACCGCGCTCTCCGCATCCCGCTGGAGATTCTGCACCACTTCCTGTATTTCCGTGGTCGATTCATTGGTGCGCTTGGCCAGACTCCGCACTTCATCCGCCACCACAGCGAAACCGCGCCCCAGCTCTCCCGCCCGGGCCGCTTCAATTGCTGCGTTCAACGCCAGCAAATTGGTCTGCTCGGAAATGCCGCGAATCACATCCAGCACGCCGCCAATGGACTCAGTGCGCTGCGCCAGCTTGCCAATAACTTCACTGGCGCTCTGAATGCGGTTGGAAAGGTCTTCGATTGAGCGCACCGACGCCGCCATCGCACTGCGCCCGGCTTCGGTCAGATCGGTCACCTCTTCCGCAATATGCGCGGCGCTGTCCGTCGTCTCCTGGATGCCTTTCGCCGTCGCAGTCATCTCGTTGGTCGCCGCCGCCACCATCGAGGTCTCCGCCTGTTGCTGGTTAACCTGGTCCGCCAGTTTCAAACTGCCGTCAGCGCCTTCCGCCGCCACGCCCTGTAGCACTTCCGTCGCTTTGCCGACATCGCTGATCAGGCTACGAAATTTAAGCAGCATGCGATCCAGGGCCTCAGTGATATCCTGCAATTCATCCGAGTTGTCGTAATCGATGGTGCGGGTCAGATCATTCTGCGCTTCGATATCGGAAATCACCCGGGTCACTTTGCGCACCGGGCGCACTACCGACCAGATGAAAAAGGCGCCCAATAGCAGACAGGAAATCACCATAAAACCGAGCCCCGCCAGACTCGCCCGGCGCGCGTCGTCAACAGCGCCGCCTATCGACAATGCTCCCTCCTGCACCAGACTGCCCTGATGCGCGACCTTATCGGCCGCCGCCGCCACGCCTTCCGCCGAGGTTTTCTGCGCCGCCTCGTACTCGCCGCGAATCTGGTTCAGCATCGTGATGAACTTAATCGCCTCACCTCGCGCCCGTTCGCTCATGGACTTACCCATGGTCATGGAGCGCTCCTCGTAAAATCCGAACATTCTCACCGCGAAGTTCTGATACCGGTCCAGCGCATCCTGAATCTTTTTGAAACGCTCCTCCCGCTCAGGATCATTCGCCGCCAGGTCCGCCAGCATTTTTTTTACTCGTCCGAAGGTGGTTTCGCCCAGGCTCAATGAATTGCGGTCCGCCGCCAGGGAGGCGTGGAAAAACCAGTACTGCAACTCGCTCAACAACAACTGCGCCTGGGTTATCGCCGCCACCCGGTCATAGATTTTCTGCTGCTCCCCCATCAACTGGTTCTGCTCGCGCACCAACTCATTCTGGGCGTCAATGCTTTGTAACTGTACGGAGACCGTGTCGGAAATTTCGTTGATGCGAAGATTCAAAAAATAGGACGACGTCGCCGAGATAAGAATAAAGACCAGGAACAGCAGGATAACGCGCGCCTTAATGGTCATTAACAAGCGCAATGACGTAGGTAACTTCATGACCAACCTCTATAAATTTATTTTTTTAGTGTGTAACCAACTAAGTATAGACGCCGCATGAAGGCTTAACCGGCGCAACTGAAATATGTTGTTGCAGGGGCGCCGCTACTGTGACCAAAGTCAGGCTGCGCGGGGTTATAGAGTCAAAGAGGAGTCAGTTTGCAGAGGGCGGAGAGAGCAGGAAAAGAAACGGGCGCAGCGCGCCCTTTCCTATCAAGCGACGGAAGTGGCGATATCCAGCCCAAGGGACAAGGACAGCTCAACGCGGTCGCCGGATTGCAGACGTCCGACGCCGGCTGGCGTGCCGGTAAGCGCCACATCGCCAGGCATCAGTGTGAAGTGCGAGGACATATAGGCCAGAAGTGGCGCTATCGCGGTGATCATGTCGGAGGCTTTGCCGTCCTGACGCAGCTCGCCGTTCAGATACATACTGAAATTCAGATCGGCGAGGTCGTCCTCCGCCGTCACGGAAACGAAATCCGACAACGGACAGGCGCCGTCAAAGCACTTGGCGATTTCCCAAGGGAGGCCTTTTTCTTTCAGAGCCGATTGCAGGTCGCGCCGGGTCAAATCCAGGGCCAGGCCGACGCCGATAACGGCGCTGCGCGCCTCCTGCGGGGTCGCGTTTTTCAACGGCTTGCCGATAAGCAGGGCGATTTCCGTTTCATAATGCACATCCCCCTCAGGAATAACGAGAGGCCCCCGCATGTCCACCACCGCCGTGCTCGGCTTGATGAACAGGATGGGGGTGGTCGGCACCGGGTTGTTTAATTCCCGGGCGTGCTCAGCGTAGTTACGTCCTACACACACCACTTTGCCGATCTGACTCTCAAAATCGCCTCCGCCAATAAAACGCGCCTTGACCATAACAAACGCTCCGTTTTCCCGTTTAGATATCCAGCACTTTGCCGGGGTTCATCACATTGTTGGGATCAAACGCCACCTTGATCGCCTTCAGGTAAGCGATTTCTTCTGGAGCGCGGGTGTATTGCAGATAGTCCTTTTTCAGCAAGCCCACGCCATGCTCGGCGGAAACGCTGCCTTGATGACGCTGCACGGTTTCAAACACCTGAGTGTTCACTTCTTCACACTTGGCGAAGAACTCTTCTTTAGCCAGACCTTCCGGCTTCAGAATATTCAAGTGCAGGTTGCCGTCGCCGATGTGGCCGAACCAGATGATCTCGAAATCTGGATAACGACTGGCGACAATTTCGTCGATTTCCGTCAGGAATTCGGGCACTTTGCTGGGAACGACCGAAATATCGTTCTTGTAAGGCGTGAACTTGGAAATGGTTTCGGAAATATCTTCACGCAGACGCCACAGGTTTTTAGCCTGGGTTTCGCTCTGGCTGATGACGCCATCCACCACCCAGCCGTTTTCCATGCATTCCTCGAAAACGCCCATGGCTTCTTCCAGAGTTTCTTCCGTCAGCGATTCAAACTCCAGCAACGCGTAAAACGGCGCTTCGCCTTCGAAAGGCGCCGTCACATCGCCGTTAGCCAGCACATGACGCAGCGCTTTGTCGGAGAAAAATTCGAATGCGGTCAGGTCGATGCGGCGGGAAAACGCCTGCAGTACATCCATCACATGATTGAAGTGGCTCAGGCCGAGCACTAGCACCGTGAGGTTTTTAGGCTGACGGGTCAGCTTCATGGTGGCTTCGGTGATAAAGCCCAAAGTGCCTTCGGCGCCAATAAACAGGTGGCGCAGATCATAACCGGTGTTGTTCTTGGCCAGACCTTTGTTGAGTTCGAGAATATCGCCTTTACCGGTGACCACTTTCAGGCCGGCCACCCAATCGCGGCTCATGCCCCAGCGGATCACCTTGATGCCGCCGGCGTTGGTGGACAGGTTGCCGCCGATCTGGCTGGAGCCGGCGGAGGCGAAATCCACCGGGTAAAACAGTCCCTGCTCCTCAGCGAAGTTCTGCAGTTGCTCGGTAATGACTCCGGCCTGACATACAAGGGTGCGGTCAGCGGGATTGAAGTCGCTGATTTTATTCATGGCGTCGAACGCCACCACAACCTCGCCGGAGGCCGCCATCGCGCCTGCGCTCAGGCCCGTCCGGCCGCCTGACGGCACCAGGGCGAAGCCCATTTCATTGGCCGCCAGCACAATCGCCTGCACTTCTTCCGTGGTTTTGGGCAACACGACAGCCACGGGATCGGGCTCGTATTTCTTGGTCCAGTCCTTGCCGTACGCCTGCAAGGAATCCGCATCCGTCAACACTTTGCCGGAGACGACTATGGCCTTAAGCCTCTCAACGATCTGTTCCGCCGCAACCTTACTCATAGGATTTCTCAACAACACCTTGTAATCAGCGTCCGGAAAACCGCGTCGCCACTGCGCGCGCAGCCTTTTGCCACATGACGTGGAGAGACATCGGTCAACCGGCGATTTATATGAATATGCGAGTTCAAAAAGCGGCGATTATGGTATCATACGCGCCCTGCGCTGTAGATCCCTGATGCGATTTATGTCTGAATCCGGGGTTTGGTCACCAACAGCAGAGCCCAAAATGCTAAGCGCCAGTGGCGGAGTTTGTCGGCGCCGTTCCCAGCCTGAAAAATAGAATAACGATGGAGGCGGCCCGGGAAGCCTTTCTGTTTAAGAACTTAGCGGCGGAAATAAGTGCGATTACACAAAAGGTCCGAACCGATATGACACAGACGTCCTTAGACAAGAGCAAGATCAAGTTCCTTCTTCTCGAAGGTGTGCACCAGTCTGCGATAGACACCCTGCAAGCGGCTGGCTACACCAATATCGAGTATCACAAGGGCTCCCTGCCCGAACAGGAACTGAAAGAACGCATCGCTGACGCTCACTTCATCGGAATACGCTCCCGCACCCAGCTCACTGAAAGCGTGCTGGAAGAAGCGAAAAAGCTGATTGCGATCGGCTGTTTCTGTATCGGAACCAATCAGGTCGACCTTGACGCAGCGCTGGCGAAAGGCGTCGCCGTCTTCAACGCCCCCTACTCCAATACCCGCTCTGTCGCCGAACTGGTGCTGGCGGAAGCTATTCTGCTGCTGCGCGGCATTCCTGAGAAAAACGCGTCTGCGCATCGCGGCGGCTGGTTGAAACACGCGAAGGACAGCTATGAAATTCGCGGCAAAAACCTGGGCATTGTCGGTTACGGCAGCATCGGCGCGCAGTTGAGCATCATGGCGGAAGCCATGGGGATGAAAGTCTACTTCTACGACGTTTCAACCAAACTGCCCCTGGGTAACGCCACACAGGTGGACAGCCTGAAAGAACTGCTGGCCATCAGCGACATCGTCACTCTGCACGTGCCGGAAACTCACAGCACCAAAGACATGATGGGCGCTGCGGAATTCGAAGCGATGAAGGACAAGAGCATCTTCATCAACGCTTCCCGCGGCACTGTCGTGGATATCGACGCCCTGGCGGACGCGTTGCGCGCCAAGAAACTGCTCGGCGCCGCCATCGACGTATTCCCGGTGGAGCCTCGCTCCAATGACGAGGAGTTCGTTTCTCCCCTGCGTGAATTCGACAACGTCATTCTGACGCCTCATGTCGGCGGCAGCACCATGGAAGCTCAGGAAAACATCGGGCGCGAAGTCGGCGAGAAGCTGGCCAAGTACAGCGACACCGGCGCCACCGTGACATCCGTTAACTTCCCGGAAGTGTCTCTGCCTTCGCATCCGCAGAACCATCGCTTGCTGCACATCCACGAAAACGTCCCGGGCGTGCTGTCCGAGATCAACAGCGTGTTCTCCGACAACGGCATCAACATCTGCGGTCAGTACCTGCAGACCAACGATAAGGTCGGTTATGTGGTTGTGGACGTGAACAAGGATTACAGCGATCTGGCGCTGCAAAAACTCAAGTCCGTCAAAGGCACCATTCGCTGCCGCGTGCTGTTCTAAGCATCCCTTACAGCGAAACTCGACGCCGCTCGCACTGATCATGTGATCGAAACGGGGGCGTCAAAAAAACGGGCGCGGTGGATAACCATCGCGCCCGAGCTTCTTCTCAGAGAGATGACTGTCAGTCCCCACCCGTCGTATCTCCTGTCTCAGCTTCAGTTATACGCCTCCCACTCTCCTGCGCCTATCCACAGTCCCGCCTAAACCAAAGTTTAGGGCCAAAGAAATATCGATTTTATTGTGGCGCTGCGCCAGCATTACTACACTGGAAATCAAGGCGTATACGCGATTTCGCTAAGGGGAAAAACATGGAAAGCACTCATTGCGCTGACGTTCGCGCCCTTCTGGTCGATGACCATCCAATAGTGATCGACGCCCTGTCCACTTCGTTGCTCGCGTTGAAGCTGTGCAACTGGATCGACAAGGCCAACACGCTGGCGGAAGCTAAGGAGAAACTGGCTAACAATACGGAAATCAGCCTGGTGTTACTTGATCTGCACCTGTCCGACGCCGAGGGCATACACGCCATGATGACCTTGCGGGAAACTTATCCCGACGTTCCCATCATCATTTTTTCCGGCGACGACTCCACCGACACCATCGCCAAAGCGTTTGAGTACGGCGTACGCGGCTACGTGCCGAAGAACTCGCCAGTGGAAGTCGTAGTGAGCGCAGTCAAAGTGGTGCTCGCCGGCAGTTGCTACATCCCACCCCACGCCATCCGCATGCTGGGTTTTGAACCTGCGGCGGGAACTGTGGCCATAGGCAATACCGCCGTCGAAACCCGCCCCTATTTTTCACCCCGCCAGGAACAGGTGTTTCACTATTTGCTGGAAGGCATGCCCAACAAGGTAATCGCCGCGCGCCTGGATATGGCGGAAGGCACGGTGAAAACCCATATGAACACGATCTTCAGAGCCTTGGGAGTGCGTAATCGCGCGCAGGCGATTCTGAAGGCGCGACAGCTGGGCGTCATCTGAAGCGCTCGGTCGTCGCTAATGGGACGAGACGGACTCTATCCAGGTCTGCAGCTGGCGCGAAGAGATGGGTTTGGTGAGAAAGCTGAACCCGCTTTCCTGTAGTTCTCTTACCCGTTCAGGCTGTACATTGCCGGACACCAGCAGCATCTTTTCCTTTGGCATCTGCTGGGACAGGCTGTCGGCGATATCCAGCCCATCCTCGCCTTTGTCCAGCATGTCGTCGAGTATCAGCGCGTCCGGCCAGCCCTGGCTGCGATGGCGCAGCGCCAGCAATTCATCCTTGTTGGCGACGATTTCGTAGCGGCATCCCCAGGCGTCGAACTGAAAGGAAAGCGCGGACCTCACTAACGGATCGTCCTCCACCAGCCAGACATTGAGGTCAATGAAGGCATTGTCCGGGGCTTCCAGATCGCGAAGACTGGGCGCGATACAGGCGTATTCCGCCAGAGGCGCGTAGAAAGAAAAGCGCGAGCCCTTGCCTGGCGAGGACTGCACGGTCAGCCCCGCATCGAGAATTTCGTTGATGCGGCGTACGATGGCCAATCCCATGCCGATGCCCTTCTCCCTGTTACGGCTGGGATTATTGAGTTGCACAAAATCTTCAAAGATACGCACCTGATCGTCACGCTCAATGCCCGGCCCCGTATCGCTGATAGTGAAAGCCACGCGACGTCCCTCCACCGCTGCCTCCACGCTGACTTCGCCTTTGTGTGTGTACCGGATGGCATTGGAAATCAGATTGTTAAGCAAACGGCTCAGCAGTTCCAGGTCGGAATAGAGGCAGACTCGCGAGTAGTTGCAACGCCAAGCCAAACCTTTGGCCTGACACAGCAATTGGAACTCCGCCTCCAAAGGCCGCATGACTTCATCCAGCGACAGCGCCTTCATACTGGGTTGAAACTTGCCTGCTTCGAAGCGCGACAGGTCCAGCAGGTTATTGAACAGCGTGCGCAACACTTCAATCGCCTGCCGCTGTTTACTGACGATCTCCTGCGCCGTCTCCCCCAAAGGCTGATACGACAGCGTGTCCGTCAACAGGGACACTGCGTACAAGGGCTGGCGCAGATCGTGACTGGCCGCGGCCATGAAATAGGTTTTGGCTTTATTCGCTTCCTGCGCCGCCGCCAGCGCCTCTTCGGCTTTTTTGCGCTCCGCCTCGACTTTGTTCAGCAACGCGCTCTTTTCAAAACGCATGGCGACGCTCTCCGCAAAAGTGCGACTGCTGCGACGCACTGAGCTGATCATCAATAACGTCAGGGTCGCCAAGGGCGCGGCGATGCGCAGTTCGTCCACCCCTTGCAGTGACCAGTACAGAATTGGCTGTCCCATCAACAGGGGAATGGATAACAAAAAGGAGCGGTAATCGGACGCCAGATTCACCATGGCCCCCACCCCGTACAGGCTGATGGCCAGGGTCATGAAAAAGGCGACATTGTCCGTCTCCACCGCGCCCACGGTCCAAATTCCCGTACCGACCAGCGCTTGATTGATAAGACTGCTGCGCAGCAATCGCTTGTCGCTGTGCGCAATTTCCTGGAAGGTCATGCTGTCCAACTGGCGCATAATCTGACGACTGATCTGCAGGCGCAGAACTTGCGCCGCCGCCACGGGCCCTACCCACAACAAAATGCGCGACAGAGGCGCCTGGTCCCATAACATGAATAGAAAGATCGCCATGATGAGAAACACGCCCTGCACTGCAGGCAGCGTCTGTTGGCAGCGGATTTTGACGGACTCGATCAGGTGGGCGCGCTCAAACTCCTCCGGCGCCGTCCCTAAGCGACTGGAATCCTTAGCTTTATGCTCTTGTCTCACCTTGCTCTCCAGGCTGGGCTGAGAACGCATCTCATCGGTGGATGAGCGTCACGCCACGGTCTCTCTTAATCTTAGATGAGTTTGATTACCGCGCGGCGATTCAGTTTCAGTTTAACAGCAGAATTTTCGTCGATTGCAAGTAAACCTAGGTTTAGGCCCCTCGTTTATTCCTTTCTGTGTATTCAACCTGTATTTTGTTTAAAAATTAACCAAATCAAATTTTCATTGCTATTCTGATTCAAGCAGTCCTCTAACAATAATGACCTGATCGACAGATAAGCCGAACGCCATCCTCTTGTCGATTAATACAATGCGTCCAACGCATTGGCGTAGCCCATCACCCTGGAACCAGAGCGGCGCAGTCCGACGCTCCCTTGCGCCCGGACATCGCAGTCAAAACGTCGCCGAACGGACATCAACCTCATAACAAGTCCTTTGCTAGGGAAGGAGTTCCGGCCATGCACTTTCATCTTTCCGAACCGTTCGAAAGCCTGATAAAAGATGCGCTCCCAGAAACGCGGGTCCACGACACCGATGTATTGATTGTCGGCTCCGGCTATGGCGGCTCCATCGCCGCCATGCAACTGGCCGGGGGCAAGTCTTCCAAAGACAATACCGGTGACGCGACAGTGACGGTGTTGGAACGGGGCAAAGAGTACCGTCCTGGCGATTTCCCGGAAGCCCTGGGGGACATCCCCGGCCACATGCAATTATTGAAATCCGGCTCCAACCGCCCTATTGGCTACGCTGACGCGCTCTATGATTTTCGCATTGGTAAAGAAGTGGATGTGTTGGTGGGCTGCGGGCTGGGAGGCGGGTCGCTGATTAACGCCAACGTGGCCCTGGAGCCAGAGGCGGATACATTGGCGCAAGCCGCCTGGCCGCGTGAGTTTCGGGAACATCCGGGACTGCTGGAGCCGCACTTTCAGAAAGTGCGTCGCTTGCTGGGAGTCCGCAATCAGGATCAGACCGCCCGCGACAGACTATGCCGTCTCCCCAAGTTTCAGGCGCTGACCAGACTCGCCAACTCAATTGACGCGTCAGTGGAAACAGCGCCATTGACCGTCAGCCTGCGTCCTGGCGCCAACGCCGTCGGCATTGAGCAGCCGGGCTGTAATCTCTGCGGCAACTGTGTGTCTGGATGCAATCAGGGCGCGAAGAATACCCTGGCCATGAACGTCATTCCGCTGGCGAAGTCCCGCGGGGCCAGGTTTTACACCGGCGCCACGGTTCTCACTCTGGAGCCCATCGCCCTCTCAGCAGCCGATAACACGACAGGGGCGAACAGGCGACGTTGGCGGGTGCGGGTACGGCGCACCGCCACAGAAAAGAACAATCTGGCTGACGAGGTATTCTGGATTGAAGCCGCCACCGTCATCCTGGCGGCGGGAGCGCTAGGCAGCACGGAAATTCTGTTACGGTCTCAGAATTCCGGCCGTTTGCAGCTTTCCGACAGACTGGGCAAGCGCTTTTCCACCAACGGCGACGGTTTCGCCATGAGCTATGGGCAGGCGAACCCAGTCATGGCGATCGGCAAGTCTGACGAATCTCTGCAAACCGGCGAGGAGTCATGCGTCGGCCCCACCATTACCGGCGTATCCCGCCCGCTGGCTCGCCATCCCGAAACCGGCGCCGAAGTACGTTTGACCTTGGAGGACGGCTCTGCGCCCTACGGCGTGGCGCGCCTTTTCGGCGAAATCGCCACGACCGGCGCGCAACTGAACCGTCTCACCGACATGACCTTGCCCGCCTGGTTTGTAAACGCGAGTAAAAACGGCGTGTTCAAAGATCCTCTGGCGCACCACAACGGCGCCATGGAGCGCTCGCAAATCCTCTTGATCATGGGGGATGACGGCGCCGCCGGCGGCCTTTCCCTGCGCGCCAGCGATAATCCCGCGCAACAGGCTGACACAGACTACTCCCGCATTCGCGTCGAATGGCCCAAGGCGGCGGAGGACGCCTGCCTGACCGCGGCTGACGCCCTGTTGCGCAGCCAGGACAGAAAAGCCGGATTCGACGGCGGCCAATATGTCCCTAATCCTCTCTGGAAAACCCTGCCGGATGACGCCTCTACCGTCATGAGCGGCAAGCTTCCCGGCGGTCGCGTCATCACGGTGCACCCACTGGGCGGCTGCGCCATGGGCGACGGTCCCGACACTGGCGTCGTCAACCATTACGGCCAGGTATTCAAGGCCGACCCTGGCGCCCGAAACATCAGCGCCCCCGCTTTGCATGATGGGCTATATGTGCTGGATGGCTCTATCCTGCCAACCGCCCTGGGCGTCAATCCGTTCCTGACCATATCCGCGTTGTCTCTTCGGGCCGCAGAGTCGATTCAGGAACAACATGACTGGCTTGCAGCAACGCAGGAACGCGTCAGTCCCGAGTTGGCGCAAGCCATCTCGCCAGTAAAACAGACGCCGCCGACCACAGCGGCCAAGCCCAACCCCACGGTGACGCTGAGTATCAGCGAGCAGATGTTCGGCCGTTTGCAGGCTGAGGAAGCCAGCGCTCATCTGCCCGACTGGATAGAAAGCTGGATCAGACAGTGGGCCGAGGCGCTTCCCACTGAATCTCGACCCGCCAGTGGCGTCGCTACGCGCCTCACCGGCGATCAGGGGCTGATTTTCAAGGTGGAAACGCAAATAGATGATCTGCATGACTGGCTGCAGAAACCAGGAGAGGAGCTGAAGGCGACGGCAAAGCTGTATCTAAATCCGCTCAGCGCGGAGCAAACCGCCAAAATGCACACCTACGGACTGCCTCCAGAACTGTTGCAAGGCGCAATTCCCATCGCCGTGGGCGAAGGCGTGGTGCGCCTGCTGCACTGCGATGAGCCCGGTCCGCTGGCCACCGCCTGGCGCGGCGCACAGGCCCTCAACGCTTATCGTACGCGCCGCCAATCTCTGTCTGGCTTCGCCTTGCGTCAGCTCAAGCAGCGCCTGAGTCGCTGGGATTCTGACGCCTCGCTGAAGGAGCCGGCGCCAGGGTTGTTCAAACAAATCAAAGGTTTCTGGACCGTCGCCAAGCATCATGCGCAATACCGTCGCATGAGTTACAGCTTCCAGTTCACCCCCAATACCAACGGCTCGCGCGCGCCTCGTTTCAAAAACATGCCTGGGGAGATCATTCACCTGCGTGGAGAAAAGCTGCTGGCCTGGAAGAACGGGGTTCCCAGACTCTGGCGCGCCCTGACCAATCTTCCCATTGAGTTGTCCCACGATCGCCATGGCGACGCCGTGTCAGGTTCGCTGTACGTGGACATGGAATACATGTCGGAAAGGGGCCTGGCCCAGGTGGTCAAATCGCCTAATCTGCCGGAGTCCGCCATGGCGGCCGCGGGCCTGGGCATGCTGTTTCTGCGCTGCTTGCTGCAAACCCAGTTCTGGGATTTCGGCTCGCCTCATTACCCTGACAAGCCCATCGCCTCCAATCCGCATCCCCGGGCGTTACGCGTATCGGATAACCGGGTGATCAGCCCGCAGCGCGCTGAACTCAGCGTCCCTTTGAATGACGCCTCGTCGGAGCAGATCGGTATTGTGCTGACCCGCTATCCGCAAACTAACGCGCAGCGGCCGGGACAGCCTGTGCTGCTCATTCATGGGCTCGCCCAGGGCAGTCTTATTTATTGTTCCGAAGCCATCCCCGGGAACATGGCGGTTTATCTGTGGCGCGCCGGCTTTGATGTGTGGATGCTGGATTATCGACTCAGCAACGCCCTTCCCACACCGGCGCCCCTGCAGGGCTGGAGTATTGAAGAAATCGCCCGCTACGATATCCCCGCCGCGGTGCGCCATATTCACCGGGTCAACCCGGGTAAGATCAACCTGTTCGCCCATTGCGTCGGCGCTACCGCCACGACCATGGCCATTCTCAAAGGCTGGTTGGACGATCCCGCCGATCCCTTTATCGGACGGGTGGCCTTCAATGCGATCCATCCCTGGATCATCCCTTCGCCGGTCAACCGCAGCCGCGCCAAGCTGGGCAGTTTCCTGCGCGACTCGGTCAATGACGCTCAACTCAACCCTATACCTCAGCCTAACCCCGGCGCCTTCGATTCCATGTTCGATCGTCTGGCTTTCTCTTTCGCGCGCCTGGGCGAGCTGCAAGAGGCGGAAGAAGGTAGAGCGCGCAACGGCGGCGAGCGGCATACGCACAGCGACCATGCGCCCGATGGCGGCGTGGAAATCTCCCAGGGCATCTGCGACAAAATGAGTTTCCTGTACGGCCGCATGTGGCGACACGATCAGATTTCTCCCGCCACTCACAAAGCCTTTCAGGATATGTTGGGGCAAGCTCCTGGCGCAGTCTATCGGCACCTGTATTACTTCGCCCAGCAACAACGGGTCACTTCCCGGGACGGCGAAAACACCTTTCTTACCCCCTCTGCGGTGCGCAAACACTGGAGTTATCCCACCCTGTTCATTCATGGCGAGCAAAGCAAAGTGTTCAATCCCCAATCCGCCACCCGCTCCGCCATCCGGCTCAGTGAAATGCTGAAGGGCGGTCCATCCGCGCCGCCGGTGCTGTTGAAGCGGGCGCCGCATTACGGCCACATGGATGTCATCCTGGCGCAAAACGCTTACAAGGACACCTTTCCCAGTCTGCGCGCGTTTTTTAGCGAAGATGAGGAATGTCTGCGCCACTCCGCCGGGGACCGCGTCGAATTTCATCATCAACTGTTCGACAGCTATCGCGCTGCGGATGACCTGCATGCGGTAAACGCCAACCTGTTCAGCGCCGGACCAATCATCCGCGGCGCCTGGCTGGATAGCGCCGGTATTGGCCGCCCGCGTATTGTGCTGCGGTTGTGGGCGGAGCTTTCCGATCTGGCGGATCTGGCCGACGCCCAGGCGACGCCGACCCGACGTCTGGCGCTGGAAGGCGCTGAATTGATTCAATGTCAGTTCTGCTCCGCCAATGATCCACATCATTTATTGCTGGATGTGGCGGTGAGGGTCGATCCGGGACAGGAACGGGAGGTGCGCATCCGCTTCAGCCTGACCCAGCGTCAGTTTGATCCAGCAACCCAGCAGGCCATGTCGCAGACCTTACATATCCCCGCCTCCGCTGGCTGGCTGCGCCGTCTGCGCGAGCTTTGCCTGCATCGCGGCGTCAGCCCCGCCATGCGCTTTCTGGTTGGCTCCTGCCGCTATCCGGGCGCAGTGCTGGAACGGGATCTCGCCGATCAGGCGTTCGTCGGCATGGGACGTCAGGTCAGAGGCGACGCCCAACTGCCCGGTGCGGATTCCGTCTTTTTTATTGGGGATCAGATATACGCAGACGCCACCGCCGAGGCGTTTGACAACACCGCCCTGAAAGAGCGCTACATCACACGCTACCGAGAGGCGTTCAACTCGCCCAATATGCGAAAACTGCTGCAACTGGCTCCCGTTCACTTCACGGTGGATGACCATGAGTTCAGCGACGATTGCTCCGGACGTCCGCCACAATTGGACGCTCACCTGCAGGAGCGCGAACGCTTTGACTTCGCCCTGCGCGCCGCCCGCAGCTTTCAATGCAGCGGACGCCAGCCGGACGCCGCACTCTGGTATCCCCAGGGCGTTAGCGCAACCCGGGAGTTCGACTGTCCGGTCTTCGTCATGGACACCCGCACCGAACGGCGACTACGCAGCGCTGGCGCCGCTGGCGCGCAAGCGGAAATGATCGACGCGACGCAATTCGCCGCCCTGTCCAATTGGCTATCGGAAGCGCAACGGCTAACGCCGGAGCGGCCTAAATTTATCTTCTCCGGCAGCGTGATTGCGCCAGTGGAAATACGCCTCACACAGTACCCTGACCTGTGGCGCAATCACGACAGCTGGTGCGGCTATCCTCATACCCTGGCGGCGGTAATGGGGCTGATCTACGAGCGGCAGATCGCTAACGTCATTTTCGTCGGCGGCGACCAGCATTTATGCGCTCTGGCGCGCATGACGCTGGCCAACCCTGCGGATCAGGCGGTATCGCACCGCAAGGCCGTGACAGTATGGCAGATCGTGTCGTCCGGCCTGTACGCGCCACTGCCCTTCGCCAACGCTAATCCCCGGGATTTCGAGTGGGAAAAACCCAGCGTCGTGCCCATGCACGGCTCGCAGTTACAACTGCAGGCGGAAGCGCGCTTGTTGCGGGCGGATAAATCCCAGTTCGTGCGCGTGGACGCCGTCCCCACGGGAGACTGCTGGACGCTGGAAGTCCGCGTATGCGACCCGGAGGGTTTCGTGGCTCCAGTGGCGCAGCCAACCGCGCTGAAAGATGGCGAGCTGGCGGACGACGACAAAACCTGGCGCATCCGGCTGACCGCCAATGTCGAAGCGGAGCCGGGCAAACCTGTGCGTCCAGAACCCGCGTAATCAGGACAGTCAATCTGGAACAAAAAGTGTGAATAAATGCAGATTTGAAGGGATAGAGAGGTGAAAAAATAAGGGCAAAGGGAAATAGGAAAAGATAAAGATAAAGAAGAGTGAAAAGAAAGGCTGCGACGGCAAAATTGGGGGCCGCGCAGCCAAGGCAATGGAAACTATGACTTTAACAGGAGGAGAGCGGGCATAGTTTCCACACCGAGGAAAAAGGGTCTTTCGACCCGAAAATGGGACCAAGACTTACAATCAAATCTCAGTTGCGCGCCCATCCCTGGACGCAAGGGTCAATCGGCGGTGACCGCCTCGTCCACTTCGTGATCGACGCCTTTCATGCGCTTGCGCAAAATAGGACCGATAACGTAGGGAGCGATAAGACCCACTCCAGCGACAATCCAAAGCGTGATGGACAGACCGCTGCTCCAAAGGATGCTCCAGTCGCCGTCCGACAACGTCATGGCGTGACGCAGGTTTTTCTCCATCTCCGGCCCCAGCAAGGTTCCCAGAATAACCGGGACCAGTGGGATTTCGACTTTGCGCAGAACATAGCCGAGCACGCCGAAGAAAATCATAAAGTACAGATCAAACACACTGTGGCTGATTGAATAGACGCCAACAAAAGCGACCATGGTGACAATCGGCAACAGGTATTTGGGCGGCACCGACAGCAGTTTCACGAACACGCCGACCAGCGGAATGTTGAGCAACAGCAGCATCAGGTTGCCGATTAGCAGTGCGGCGATAACGCCCCAGACAATGTCGCCATGCTGCTGGAACATCAGCGGGCCTGGTGTGATGTTCATGGAAATCAACATCGCCAGCAGAACAGCAGTGGTGCCGCTGCCAGGCACGCCCAGGGTCAGCATGGGCACCAGCGCGCCATTGGCGGCGGCGTTATTGCCCGCTTCCGGCGCAGCCACGCCGCGAGGGTCGCCTTCACCGAATTTGGCCTTCTTGCCCAGAATGCGTTTTTCCAGGGTATAGCTGACGAAGCTGCCCAATGAGGCGCCCGCGCCGGGCAGAACCCCAGCCAGGAAGCCGATAACGCTGCCGCGCAGCGATGTCGGGAAGACAGCGGTGAAGTCTTTCCACTTCATTTTCAGCTTGTTCATCGCAATCATCTTGCGGCCTTCGCCAGCATGCGCTTCGATGAAAAACAGCAGTTCAGAGATAGCGAACAGACCGACGATCAGAATGATGAAGTCAACGCCTTCATACAGCTCCAGTGTGTTGAAGGTGAAGCGCTGCACGCCGGTGTTCATGTCGATGCCCACCGTCGCCATCATCAAGCCTATGGCCGCCGCCAGAATCGTCTTCACCGGGTTCTTGCCGGTGATGCCGCCCAGGGTGGCGAACGCCAGCACAAAGAGCGCGAAGTATTCAGCCGGCCCAAAGGTCAGGGCGAATTTCGCCAGCCAGGGCGCCAGCAGAATCAAGCCGATCGTCGCGATCACGCTGCCGATAAAGGAGGCTACTGCGGAAATCGCCAGCGCTTCCGCGGCTCTGCCGCCTTGCGCCATGGGATAGCCGTCCAGACAGGTCATCATCGCCGGCTCGTCGCCGGGAATATTCAGCAGAATCGACGAAATGCGTCCGCCATACATGGCCCCGGCGTACACCGAGGTCAGCATGATCAAGGCCGTTTCCGGTTTCAGCCCGAGGGTGAACGCCAACGGGATCAGGATCGCCACGCCATTGGCGGGGCCCAATCCCGGCAGCGCGCCAATCAGGGTGCCCAGGAAGCAGCCGAGGAGCGCGAACATCAAGTTTTCCGGCGTCAGGGCGACAGCAAAGCCCTGCATCAGAAAGTTCAAGGTTTCCATCAGCTTACCTCCAGTACGCCCAGCGGCAACGGCAATTCAAGCACGTAGTTGAACAACACGAACACCACTACGCCGCCAATCAGGCCGGACATATAGGCCGGGAACTTGCGGGCGCCCATGCGCCAGCTCAGGGTGCCGACCGCCAGCGTCGTGGTAATGATGAAGCCCAGCGGCTCCAGCAACACGCCATACAGCGTCAGCACTACCACCGCCACCACCATTTCAGCGCCGGTGCGGTTCCAGGGCCAGTGATTGTCCGGGTCGGGACGCAGCATCAGATAAAGACTGCTTAGACCAAGCACTACCGACAGGAGAATCGGGAAGGTCTCGGGTCCGACCGATTCATTGCCGCCGAAGGGCTCGGGCAGTTGATACGCGCCCCAGCCATAGGCTATGGCCAGGACGAGCATCACTAAACCGAAAATACGGTCATTCATGGCGATTAACGGATCAAGCCAATTTCTTTAGAAAGCGCTTGGATGTCCGAGATTTGCGCTTTCACGAAATTGTTGAATTCAGCGCCGCTTTTGTGGAACGGCATCAGTCCATTTTTCTCCATCAAGGATTTCCACTGCTCGCTGGCGTAGATCTTGTCGATGGCGGCGGTCCAGTACTCTTTTACATCAGCCGGCGCGCCGCCAGGGATGTAGAAACCGCGCCAGTTAGGAGCGACGGACTCGATGCCCTGCTCGCGAGCGGTAGGAATAGTCGCGAATTTACCTGGCAGGCGATCTTCAGACAGCACCGCCAATACGCGCAGGTCACCGGATTCGAAGAAGCCCTGCACCTCAGTGATGTCGCCGGTGAACGCGTCAACGTGACCGCCTACGACCTGAGTCATGGCTTCGCCGCCGTTGTTGTAGGACAGGTAAGAGATTTTCGGCAGATTGGTGACGCCAGCAGCCTTCGCGCTGATCAGCACTTTCAGGTGATCCCAGCCGCCGTTGGCGCTGCCGCCTGCGAATTTAACGGAGCGCGGATCTTGTTTCAGCGCCGCCATCAGATCGCTCAGACTTTTATAAGGAGAGTTTTTGGATACCGCGATAACGCCATAATCCGCGCCGATTGCGCCAATCCAGTTAACCATTTCCGCGTTCATGCCGGGATACTGACCCTGGGCCAGACGGGTTGTGGTGGCGGTGGACGCGGCGACCACCAGATTCTGGTCATTCTTGCGCTTGCTGACGGTATGCGCGAATGCGACGCCGCCGCCTGCGCCCGCCATGTTAATGGTCTGTACGCTGCCGGGAACTAACTTCAGTTCCTCCATCACGTTGCCGACGCTACGACAGGTGAAGTCCCAGCCGCCGCCAGGATCTGCAGGAGCGATACATTCAACTTTGCCTTTAGGTTCGTAGGCCATGGTCAGAGTAGCGCTGACGGTCAGCGCGGCGGCCACAAGCATTTTAATCGGAGTTCTGATTGTCATTATTGTTACCTCACAGGTTACAGGAATTAATTCGATCGCAAATATATTGGTTTTGCCCTTACGGGGCTACCGGCGTCCGCCGTCCTGCTTATATTGTCATTTGCTGACGGAACGAAAAGCTGGCGGGATTCCAAGGTCTGGGGGGTGGGATTGTCGAAAAAGATACGTTGTGTTCATGTCACGCTCCTATTATTTTTGTTGCGCTTTATGTTTAGTCGCTCGTTGCGGTTTTGGAAACTTGGTTTCGATTACCTCTCCGGCGACCTATGCTTGATATGGAACAGGTAATGACGGCATCCTAACTGCTGAACCTGTCATAAACCTGTCACGTCCTGATTCGAAAAAGTGAAGTCGGCGCATGCATATCCTTGTTGTAGAAGATTCTGAATTGCTGGGTGAATCCATCCAGGCGCGGCTGCAGAAAATGGGCCACGGCGTGGACTGGGTTAACAACGGACGCCAGGCCAACGGTTTGTTGCAGCACCAGCAATTCGATCTGATCATTCTCGACCTCAACCTGCCTGAACTGGGCGGTGAGCAGATTCTATCGGAGCTGCGCAAACGCAAAGACACCACGCCGGTGTTGATTCTCACCGCCCGCGAACAGGTGGATGATCGCATCAAACTGCTCGACGCCGGCGCCGACGACTACCTCACCAAGCCCTTCGATTTCGGCGAACTGGAAGCCCGCTGCCGGGTGCTCATGCGGCGCAACCAGGGCTTTTCCAGCAACCTCAGCCGACACGGCAATCTGTCTTTCGACCGCTCCGCCAAAGCGGTATACGTCAATGAAGAAAAGCTGGACCTGAAGAACCGCGAGTTCCGTCTTCTGGAAGTGTTTCTCGGCCATCTGGGACGGGTTATGAGCAAGGAGGAACTGGCCGACCGTCTGTTCGCCTTCGATGAATCCCCCGGACCCAACGCCATCGAACTGTATATTGCGCGCCTGCGCAAAAAGCTCGCAGAGTCCTCCGTTCAGATACGCACCTTGCGGGGATTGGGGTATCTCGCGGAATGCGATGATGACTGACTCGCCGTTGCGTCCGGATCAGCCGGTCTCACTGCGCAACAGGTTGATCCTGGGCGCCGTGGCGCTGATTCTGGTGCTCGGAACTCTGGCCATCATCGCTATCGACGGATACGGCAAACGCGCGGCGGAACTCTCTTATGACCGACTGCTGGCCAGCGCCGCCTTTCAGATTGCGGACGCCATACACGTTCGCGATGGCGTAGTGGATGTGGATCTGCCGGTGGCGGCCTTCGAAACCCTCGCCCTGGCCCGCGACGACCGGGTGTTCTACCGCATCAGCGGCCCTCGCGACGCCTACCTCACCGGTTACGACGACCTGCCCCGTCCTGAGGCCAGCCAAGGCTTCAGCAAAGACGGCGCGCGCCTGATCCAGCAACGATTTTTCACCAGCCGCTATCTGGACGAACCTGTGCGCTTCATCGTGTTGCGGCGCTTGTTGACGGAGGCGGACATCACCGGCTACATCACCGTGCAATTGGGACAGACCATCAACGCCCGCGCCGATCTGGCCGAGGATATCACCGGCAAAGGTTTACAACTGATCGCCATCGCTTCCGTCATCGCCCTGGGACTATTGGGCTACGGCATCAAACGCGCTTTCTCTCCCCTGGATCAGATCGAAAGAGAGCTGGCCGCGCGCTCCCCTACTGATCTGACGCCCCTGCACGTCACGCCCATCAAGGAAACCTGGCGCTTACAGCAAACTATCAATCACTTTATGCAGCGCCTGCAGGATACCCTGGACCGCATGCAGCGCTACACCGGCGAGGCGGCTCACCAGATCCGCACGCCGTTGGCGGGGTTGCGCGCGGCGTTGCAGAACCTGCGCGACCATCCCGATATCGATGACCCCAAACCCGTGTATAACCGCATCATGCAGTCGGTGGATCAACTTAACACCACCGTGTCGCAACTGCTCAATCAGGCCACTATCACCCATCGCCTGCAAAGCGAGGCGCTGCGGCGCATCGAACTCAACAAAGTGGTGAAAGAGGCCTGCCTGGAGCTGGCGTCACACGCTATCAACGAGAAAGTGGAACTGGCTTTTGAGGCGGACGCAGAGGATACGACTTTGCTTGGCGACGCCTTTGCACTGAAGCAGTTGTTCCGCAATCTGATCGAGAACGCCGTCCGCTACAGCCCGGTGGATAGCGTAGTGGTAGTACGCGTCCACCAAAGCGTCAACCGATTGTTCGTGGAAGTAAAAGACCACGGCCCAGGCATTCCTGTGGAATATCGGGACAAAGTCTTCACCCGTTTCTTTCGCGCGCCTGCCGCCGTCGGCGTCGGCAGCGGACTGGGTCTGGCCATCGTGCGCGAGATTGCGGAGCGCCATAACGCGGAGGTGGGGCTGATGGATAATCACCCTCAAGGCCTGACGGTGCGGGTAGGCTTTCGTAAGGAGAGCATCCATGGCAAATAGCCGCTTCGGTTTTTTCCGTACAGATTTGCTATGCAGAGCGCTTCTCGTGCTCGCCCTCTTCGGCGTCACTACCGCACGGGCAGTGTCCGGTCCGCTGCCGGTCGTGCTTTATCCGGCGCAGCAGAAGCCGGTCAGCGTGCTCAATATTCATGCGGTGCTGGATTACGTGGTGATGAACCCCATCATCAAGGCGTTTCAGCAGCGTTATCCCAATGTGGAAATCCGACTGATTGAGTTTGAAACCGCCGACCTGTTCCAGCACACCGTGGAAGGCTCCACCCATACGACAGAACCGCCGGACGCCATCGTCGGCGACCTGCTGATCAGCTCGGCGATGGACCTGCAGGTGAAACTGGTCAATGACGGCTATGCGCAGCGCTACGAGTCCCCCTACACCCGCCGCATTCCCGACTGGGCGAAGTGGCGCAACGAGGCGTTCGGCTTTACTTTTGAACCGGTGGTGACCGTGGTGAACACTAAACTGTTGCCGGGGCCGCCACCACAGGATCGCCAACAATTGCTGGAGCTGATCCGTAGCCAGGGCGAAAGTCTGGCGGGCAAAATCGCCACCTATGATATCGCCCGCAGCGGCGTCGGTTACCTGTTCGCCGCCCAGGACAGCCAGCAGGCGACCACCTATGGCCGACTATTGGAGGCCTTCGGCACCCACTCCGTACAACTGGCCTGCTGCACCGGCGACATTCTCGACGGTCTGGCTTCCGGGCAGTACGCGATCGGCTATAATCTGCTGGGCTCGTACACCAAGGCCCGACTGGCGTCGGCGCCTAACCTGAAAATGATCCTACCGGCGGACTACACCTTGATCATGACGCGCATCGCTCTGATTCATAAGCACGCCGTCAACACGCAGAACGCCCGGGATTTCCTGGATTTTCTGCTGTCTCCGGCAGGTCAGCAGACTCTGGCCAGCGAGTCGAAACTGTATCCTATCGACCCTGGCGTGCACGGCGAAGTCACTGCGGACTGGCTGAACAAGCATGCGCCGGGGCCGCTGAAACCCATTACGGTGGGACCGCAATTGCTGGTTCCGCTGGATAAATTGAAACGGCAACGCTTTTTAAGCGAGTGGCGCCGCTCTCTGGAACGTGAAACGAAACAATGAAAGACACCGATTTAGTCGCCAGACTGGGCAAACGCATTCAACAGCTCCGCAAGTCAGAAAAGCTGACTCTGGAGCAACTGGCGCAACAGTCCAACGTATCGCGCTCCATGCTGTCGCAGATCGAACGCGGCCAGGCCAACCCGACCTTCGCCACCCTGTGGAACCTCACCCGCGCCCTGGGCATTGAGTGGTCGGAGCTGGTGGATGAGAGCGAGGGGGTCTCCCACTCTCCCATCGAACACATCATCGCCGCGCAAACGCCGAAAATCGACAATCCTCAGGGCGGCTATCACCTCAGCATTCTCAGCCCGCCCCATCTGGTGGGCTCCATTGAATGGTACGAGCTGCGTATGCGTCCCCAGGGCAAACTGGAAAGCCAGGCCCATACACAGGGCTGCATGGAGCACCTCACCGTGCTAAGCGGTCAGCTTGAAGTCGTCAGCGGCCAGCAATCCCAGCGTCTGGCGCAGGGCGACACCGCCCGCTATCACGCCGACGTCGCCCACACCATTCAGAATCACGGCGACAGCGACACCATCGCTCTTTTAGTCGTGATGAATCACAGTCATCGCTAGAGTCAGTCGACGTTTTGGCGCGGTCACGCGATAACCCTTCCGCTTAACAATCAGGTTAGGCGACGCAACGTGGCAGGGAGGCCGCCATGGCCCTGATTCAGGGGGCTGGGTATATTTTTCCCTATTGCTTTGCGCTCTTTTTTCCACTATACAGGAAACACGTCCGATATAAGGGAAAATTCCAATGAACCAGACTTTCCAACAACAATTACAGCAAACCCTTGATGAGATTGAAAAAGCCGGCCTGTTTAAAAAGGAGCGTGTGATCGACACCCCTCAGGCGGCCGCCGTCAAGCTCGCCGGAGACGCTGGCGATAAACAAATTCTCAATCTTTGCGCGAATAATTATCTGGGCTTGGCGGACAACCCGGAAGTCATCGCTGCGGCGCATGAAGCGCTCGACAAATACGGTTTTGGCATGGCTTCCGTGCGCTTTATCTGCGGCACGCAAACGCTGCACAAAGATCTGGAGCACAAAATCGCAGAGTTCCTGGGAATGGAGGACAGCATTCTGTTCGCCGCCTGTTTCGACGCCAACGGCGGCCTGTTCGAGCCGTTATTAAGCGCTGAAGACGCTATCGTCTCCGACTCCCTGAACCATGCCTCCATCATCGACGGCATCCGTCTGTGTAAAGCCAAACGCTACCGTTTCGGCAACCGCGACCTGAACGATCTGGAAGCCCAGCTGAAACAGGCCCGCGCTGACGGCGCCCGCAATATTCTGGTGGCCACCGACGGCGTCTTCTCCATGGACGGCTATATCGCGCCGCTGAAGGACATTGTCGCCATCGCGCGTAAATACGAGGCCCTGGTGATGGTGGACGACTGTCACGCCACCGGCGTTATCGGCCCGCAGGGCAAAGGCAGCGCCGCCTACAACGGCGTGGAAGTGGACATTATTACCGGCACGCTGGGTAAAGCCCTCGGCGGCGCAGCCGGCGGCTTTATTGCAGCGAGCCGCAATATTATCGAACTGCTCCGTCAACGCGCCCGTCCCTACCTGTTCTCCAACTCCCTTCCCCCGCCTGTCGTCGCTGGCAGCCTGAAAGCCCTGGAAATTTCCATCGCCGGCGACCATCTGCGCGACAAGCTGCGCGAACACGCCGCGTTTTTCCGTAACAGCCTGAGCGAAGCCGGCTTCAAACTTCTGCCCGGCGAGCACGCCATCATCCCGGTCATGCTGGGAGACGCCAAGCTGGCGCAGGATTTCGCGAAAGCGCTGTACGAGCAAGGGGTATACGTCACTGGATTCTTCTATCCAGTGGTGCCGCAAGGTCAGGCGCGCATCCGCACCCAAATGAACGCGGCGCTGACCCGCGAACAACTGGAGCAGGCGGTGGCCGCCTTTACCCGCGTCGGTCAACAACTTGGGGTTATTGGAGGCTGAACATGCAGTCGTCAACCATGAAGGCGTTGGTCAAAGCGCAATCCGCTCCCGGACTCTGGTTGCAGGAGCAGCCGGTTCCCGAGTGCGGTCCAAACGATGTGATCATCAAGATCAAGCGCACCGCGATCTGTGGCACCGACATCCACATCTACAACTGGGACGACTGGGCGCGCAATAACGTTCCCGTCCCTTTAACCACCGGTCATGAATACAGCGGTGAGATTGTGGAAGTCGGCAGTCATGTGGACGGTCTGCATATCGGACAGCGCGTTTCGGGAGAAGGTCACGTGGTGGGCATGCTCAGCCGCAACGCCCGCGCAGGACGTTTCCATCTGGCGCCGGACACCAAAGGCATCGGCGTAAACCTGCCCGGCGCTTTCGCCGAGTACCTTTGCCTGCCGGCTTTCAACGTCGTGCCCTTGCCGGACGCAGTGAGCCTGGAGCTTGGCGCGATTCTCGACCCGTTGGGCAACGCCGTACACGCGGCCCTGGCCTATGATCTGGTGGGCGAGGACGTTCTCATCACCGGCGCCGGGCCTATCGGCATCATGGCCGCCGCGGTGGCGCGCTTCGCCGGCGCTCATAAAGTAGTGATCACCGACATCAACGATTACCGCCTGGAGCTGGCGGCCAAGGTCGCGGATGTGGAGCCGGTGAACGCGCAACGGGAATCTCTGCGCGACGTCATGGGACGACTGAAAATGAAGGAAGGCTTCGATGTGGGCCTGGAAATGAGCGGTATTCCTTCAGCCCTCAACGACATGCTGGACGTAATGATGATGGGCGGACGTATTTCCCTGCTGGGTCTGCCCTCCAAGCCGGCGGAGCTGGATCTCAGCAAAATCGTGCTCAAGGCGCTGCAGATCAAAGGCATCTACGGTCGCGAGATGTTCGAGACCTGGTACAAGATGCTGGCGATGCTGGAGGCGGGACTGGATATCGAGCCGATCATTACTCACCACTACGATTACGCCGACTACGAACAAGGCTTCGAAGCCATGCGTAGCGGCCGTTCCGGCAAAGTGGTGCTGCGCTGGTCGGACTGAGTTTTTCCTGCATGGCATAGGGAGCGACAGCGTCGCTCCCGCCCTTCTTACTGACAACGGTTATTGCCGTCCCGCAGCCACTGAGTTCCATCCAGATACAGCTTGTTATTGGCCAGAGCCAGCGTAAAGGTAACGCGCTCCCCGCCCGGGCCGGATTCATTCCAGTCAAAACCCGGCGTGCTGCCCTGCATGCTGTAGCCAGGGCCGTATTGCAGAATCAGTCTGCCCTGAGCGTTCATCGAGCCCTGGGCCTCCCATCTGCCAGAGCCCTGACTGCCAGTGGCGCCGCTGGCTCCGCCGCCATAGCCCCCGCTGTTGCCGGAGCGATAGAACTCACCGTTGCTGCATAACCAGATGTGTTCTTCTTCGTGATAACCGGAGCCGGAGTAATAGCGCACGATATGACGCCCTCGCATGTAGGTGCTCCAGCCGCCATCGCCCCCGCCTTGCGCCAGGGGTTTCGGCGCGGAGAACTTAACCGAGGAAGCCACGGTCTCAGCCACTTTCCAGACCTGCGCGGCGGTGCTCTGATCCGCGACTGCAATCAACGCCACGGAGGTGGAGCCTTTGCCGGTGACGGCGCTGATGCGGCCTTCCATGTTGGGCATATTGCCGATGCTGTAGTCCGCCGTCAGACGACCGTTGCGTTTTTGCGGCGCGCTTTTCGGATACAGGACGACGGAAGCGTCCAACGGCACCGGTTGCGCCATCTGTTGCATCAGCGCCTGCTCGCCGGACTGGTCGATGTAGACAAAGATATTGGCTTTCAGCGCCTGGGATTCCAGTACAAAGAGTTCCGATCCCGCCGGCCAGGCGCCCTGCCAGCCGTCAGGAATCTTGAACGACAGGCCCAGCGAGCCGGACTCAATCAGGGTTCCCCCTTCGTACAACTGGTTTTGCTGAACTTCCACCGCTGTTACGGAGGTCGCGCACAGACTGCAATAGAGTCCCATGGCGACCAGTAGAGATTTCGCTGTTACGCCGCTCATTTCGCTTCGCCTCATGCTGAGTCCACAGCGCGCGGCCCGGCCTGGCGCATCCTTCATCCAGCCGCATCGGACGCCGCAGAGATGATGTCGGAATGGCCCGGCTACAGCGTTTCTTTCTTGCTGAGCCTGACCGCCTCAAACGCTCCATCGCGATTCAACTGGGTTCCCCATACCCGATGACTGCCCTGGTGATCCGAAGCGCGGAAAGTGATCGTCTCCCCGATGCCCAAGTCCACGCCGTCAAACGACTCCAGCGTGTCCACCAGCGATTCGGTATCGAAGTGTCGACCCGCCCGCTCCAACGCATGGAAAAACAAGGTCGCCACAATGTAGCCTTCCAGTGAAATAAAGTCCGGCTGCTCATTGGGATAAAAACGGCTCAAGGCCTCCCTATAGCGCAGCACCCCGGTAGCATAGGAGTCAAACGGCGGCACCACCTGAGACACCACCACGCCCTCGCCGTACTCCACGCCCAACTCCTTGAACTGCTCCGCCAGCGCCCGCGCCCCGACAAAGGAGACATTGGCGAAAGGCCCGGTGAATCCGGCCTGACGCAGACGTTTGGTCAAGCGCGCGCTGGCGGTGTAAGTGCTGATAGCCACTACCGCCTGAATCTCGCTCAGGCGGCCCAACATGCCCTGGGCCGCGCCTTCAATCTGCGCCGTATTGCGCTGATAGCTGAATTTGGCGATTTCATGGGGACGCACGCCGTAATCCGACAGCGCATCCTCCACCCCTTTCAAACCGTCCTGGCCGTAGCCGTCGTCCTGATAGAACACGGCGATCATTCTGGGATCGACGTCCTGTTCCTCGATGAAGTAGCGAATCAGAGCGTTGGTTTCATCTTCGTAGCTGGCGCGATAGTTGAACACGTATCGCTCCGGCGGACTTTTCCGCAGCAGGGCCGCGCCGGAGAAAGTGCCGAACACGATCATTCTATCCTTCAGGGCGACCGGCAATATTGTTTCCGCTGTGGGAGTTCCCACATTGCCCAACATGGCGAATACGCCGTCCGGCTGCATAAACTTTTCAACATTCTGGTGCGCCGCCGCAGGTTCATATCCATCATCCAAGGCGCGCAATTCGATATAGCGTCCGTGGATGCCGCCCTGCTCGTTAATTTCGCGAATGCGCACGTCGACGCCCAACTGCATGGCGCGCCCCAGTTCTCTGGCGCCACCGCTGAAAGCGGCGCTCATTCCCAGCGCCACCCGGTTTTCACTCACGCCGCGCGGCGCCTGCCAGCCGGTTAACTCCGCATACCCATCCGCCACGCTGTAGCGCACCACCGGAACGGCGTAGCCCACGCCCAACAGAATCACTATCAGCGCCGTCAGCCCCAGCCAAAGCGGCATTCGACGCTGGGCGCTCTGACCAGCAGCCGTCGCCATGCCGGGCGCCATCGTAGGAAGCGTTCCCGGAGCCACCACAGTAGTCGCCTCATCTTCGTCCAGCGTCGGCGCGACAGGATGCGTATACCTCTGCACGCCGAACGGGTGCGGTTGCGAGCCCAGATGCATGGGCTCCGCCAAAGTGGACGCCACCACCACAATAGGCTGGCTCATGGAGCGCTCATCCATGCTGTGCGCGGGATCGATACGGGTGGCGGTATCCATTTCCTCAATCTGTCCTAAAGCGCCGGCGGCCTGAAACGCCTCGTCGTACTTTTTCGCCTTGCCCAGGCTGAGATTCTTCTTCACCACCACCCGCTTACCGCTGAACAGACGGGCGCAGGCGGCGTCGCTCAATCCCAGCGCCGCTTTCAGTTTTTCCTGGGTGTCCTGCAACTCCACGTCGCCGCGAATTTCGCCATAGAAAATGAATTGATAGACATCGGGATTGGGAGGAGCCATCTCCATAGCTTTGGAATATTCCGCGATAGCGGCGTGAGCGCGGTTTTGAATGTCCCGCACCATCGCCTGGGCGTCCGGATAGCGGTCATCCGGGCTTAGCGCCATGGCCTTCAGAATCACCGGCTCCAGCGCTTTATTGCGGGCGTCGGTCAAGCGGTTTTCCCGCAGCGCCGGCGGCGGTCCGGCGCATTGCCGGTTCATGATGTCCTGAGGGCTCTCGCCGGTATAAGGGCGCTCGCCAGTAATGCAGAAATAAAGAATCGCGCCCAGGGCGTAAATATCAGCACGTTTGTCGATATTGCGCGCGCCTTCAATCTGCTCCGGCGCCAAATAGCCGGGCGTCCCCATCACCATGCCCAAACGGGTGTATTTAAGATCCCCTTCTCCCAGTGGCTTGCTGATGCCGAAATCCAGCAGCTTGGCGACGGAATGGTCGCCGGACACTCGCGCGACAATAATGTTGCCGGGCTTCAAGTCCCGGTGCACGATGTTCATCTGATGGGCGGCCTGCAGCCCGGCGCCGATCTGCTCCAGCAGCCACACCACGTTTTCCAACGGCAGCCCGCTGCGCTTTTCCACCAGATCGGACAGATTTTCTCCGCGCAGATACTCCACCACCAGATACATCATGCCGTCGTCGGTGTTGCCGAAGTCGATCACATGCATGACGTTGGGATGGTTTAATTGGCTGGCGATGCGCGCTTCGCGGAAAAACAGCTGGATAAAGTCATGATCGTCCATGCCCGCCCGCAGCAGTTTGACCACCACCAGACGGTCCAGCGATAACTGGCGCGCTACATAGACCAGGCTCATTCCGCCTTCCGCCAGACGGGATTCAATGCGATACATATCCTTCAGCATTTTGCCGATAAGCGGATCGCGGCGCTGCTTATCCACCAATGTCGCCCCATCGGCCGGGCAATAATCGCCCTGGGGAAAATCCGTACTGCAAATGGGACAAACCTTCATAGACTCCCCGAGTCGCAAACTGCTGAACTACTGCTTCAGGTTCGTGTCCGGCGCCTGGAAAATAACTGGCTGGACGAAGAAATAGAAATGAATGCTAGGGAGTATAGACAGGGAATAGCCGCAGCGCGAACGCTGCGACAGGGGAGATTAATCTCTGCGGCTGGATTTCCATTTATGGTTCACGCACAGGCGATCCGCCTCACGGGCAAGCTCGTTTCCCGCCTCCTTGATCTGAGGAATGAGGCAGCGCATAACCTCCAGATCTTCGTTATGCAGCGCGAGCCGACACCAGCGCTGCAATTCCAGACCACATTCCGCGATGCTGGGCAGCCCCTGGCTTTCCGCCGTGGCGACAATGCCGCTGGCGATGTCCCGCATCATTGTAATCATGCGAGACGTATCCGCCAGGCTGGCGCAATGCAGCCGGGAGCCATTGGAGCTGATCAATGACATACTGTCGGCGAGATGCTCCAGAAACTTGTTTCTGACGACATCCGCAGCGAAATCACCTTCATCCATTGCCATAACCTTCTCTGCGTTCATTTCGTTTCTCCCGCACAGCCAGCATTAAGCTGCGACAAATTCTCCTTCACCGAACGGATATAGTTTTCGATGATCCGGGTGGAGGCTTGTTGGTGCTCGAATTGCTCCATCAATTGATCGACGATATTGAAAATGCTCTGTTCCGTCTCGGTGTCCAGATCGAGTCCCATAATGGAGCTCTGGATTGTCCACTTCAGATCGGAAAAGCTCTGGATAGAGTGGGCGCCACAGTCGAGCGCCATCTTCATGATGTTGTCCAGCAATGCTTCCGTACGCCGCAGCGCCCGTTGCATGATGCCTTGGCGCACCATTTTCTCCTGCGTCTCTCTCACCAGATCCGCCAGCACGTAGTTCGCTACTTGCGCCAGGCGGGTAAGATCGTCCAGATAGGCTTCATTGTCCTCCGCCGTCATGGTCAGACAGATGGAGAAGTACGGAAAATTAATCAGCGTATATTGATCAAAGTTCACAATGCGCTCACGTTGCAGCGTCAATGTGGTGATGACGTCGAACTGCAGATTGGTGACATAGTTTTTACCGCCGAACACATAGTGCTGTTCGGGCAGGTTGAGAATAAACACGTAAGGGAGCTGATAACCGCTCAACGCGCTTTCCATCGCTACGCCAATCTCAGAGGGATCGCGACTTTCCGAGCAGCGCTCGAAAAATTCAATCATTCCGCCCAGGAAGCTGTTGGAGCGCAACAACCCCAGCGCCATTTGATTCACACTGGCGAAACTTTGCTCCAGCTCGGCAATCTTTTGCTTGCTGAGTTCCAACTCGTTTTGTGGCGCATTGTTCGCGACCAGGGAAACTACTCGATTTGCTGACATACCGCCTCCTGAACTTTATAAGCCAAGAATACGCACATTGCCTACGCAAAAGGATTCGTATGCGTACTGAAATGTCAGGCAGGTTCTCAGTAGTACTACTTAACCGAGGAGACGCTGATCACCAGCGCCAGGGGATATAAGACGGCCATGAGACAGGTCGCGCGCAGCAGGTTGGCGGGACAAAACGCGCGCAGGTCAGCCGACGCCATTCTCCTCCGCCGCCAGGGGCAGCACTTTGACCAGCAGATCCTTGATGGAGGAGACGTCAAACTTCGCCAACACGTTGCGGCAGTGCGTCTCAATGGTGCGGGGACTGATAAACAGTCTGGCCTCCATCTCCTTGGTGCTGAGTCCCTGTAGCAGCAGATCGTAGACCTGCTTTTCGCGAGCAGTCAGCTGGGTGATAGAGTGCTGTATGTCGAGGCGTTTCTTATAGCGTTCGCGGTGCAGTTTCTCATGGACCACGGCCTTTTCCAGCAATGGCCCTACATCTGTAATACTGATGGGTTTGAGCAGAAAATCAAAGGCGCCGCCCTGCAACGCTTCTTTCACCACCGGCACCGTGGAGTAGGCGGTCATCAATATCAACGGCGGCAGGTAACCGGTTTCGGACATCCTGGTCAGCAAGTCCAGCCCCGTCATGTCCGGCATCACGATGTCGGAGAGAATCACGCAATTGTGGTCGTTGCTGAACTCGGATAAGAACGCTTTGGGATTGCCGTAGGCTTTGGACTGGTAACCGTAGGACTCCAGAATAGCCGACAGCAGATCCGCCTGCATCTGGTCATCTTCGATGATATATACGCACGTATCTTTCATGGCGTTTTTGCTTATCCCAAGCAGAAAAACACGGATGGAACCTTATTGTTATCGTCTCAGCGCCCTCAGTTAATTGATAACTATTGGACAGAGTGCGGGTAATGTCAAAGCGAAGCGCCCAACATTTCATCCCAGAATTCCTGCGCCAGCGGCGATAACAATTGATTGCGCAAGCGGATGAGATAAATAGGAACCAGACTGCGCGAAGGAAAATTCTCCACCTGTAGAAACCTCAGCTCTCCCCGCTCCAATTCAGTGTCCACCATATGCAGCGGAATCCGCGCCCAGCCCATACCGGAAAGAAGCAGCCCCTTTTTCATCAGAAAGTCATTCACATACCAGCGGTGGCCGCCAGGAATGACATTGACATGGTCAAAGGGCGCCAGCGAACCGCTGTCGGCGATCAGAATATGCGGCAGATTGCGTAACTGCGCATGGCGCACCACGCCGTCCGCGCCAGCGTCGACAAAACCCGGCGCGGCGACGGTGACCTGGGTGACTTTCGCCACCTCAGTAAACTCATAGCGATCATCCAGACCAACCTGGGGGCCAATAGCCACTTCCGCTTTTTCCAGCAGCAGTTGCTCCAGCACCCCGGACAAATGCTCCGTATGTAAATGCAGGCGCATCTCGGGTCGCTTTTTGGCAAACGCTTTCAAAGTGTCCAGCCCCGGTAAGTGCGCGCACATGGCGCTCAGGGAAAGGGACAGCTCCGGCGCCTTGTCTTGCGCCAGACGATGCCCTAGCATTTCCAGATCATGAGCTTTGGACAGTAGCGCCTTGGCCTCCCGGAACAACGCCTTGCCTTCGATAGTCAGCGTCGGCCGATAGGTTTCGCGACTGAATAACTGTAAATCGAACTCTTGCTCCAGCGCCGCCACCGCCGCGCTGACCGTAGATTGGGTTTTAAACAGAGCCGCAGCAGCAGCACGAAAACTGCCATGCTCCACCACGCCAACAAATGCGCGTAACTGCTCATTAGTCATGCTCGCCCTCCCCTGATGCTCCCGCCAAAATCAACGCCCACAACAATCGAGAATACCGATCAACCTGAGCGATATATATCATTATTTTACGGTCATATAACGGAGTAAGCTTGCCCCGTCAAGATCTGAGGGGGTTGTATGGACTTTGATACCGCATTCTTCTGTATTCTCGCCGCCGGGTTTATCACCGGCTTCTCCAAATTCTCCATTGGCGGCATGGGGCTGCTCATTCTGCCGATCATCGCTATCGCCTATCCTGGCCCGGAAGCGCTGGGGATTCTGATTCCCATGTACATCGCGACGGATATTCTGGCGGTGAAAAGCTATGGCCGCCATGCTTCCTGGCCTATCGTGCTGCGCCTGTTGCCGTTGGCGCTAATCGGCATCGGCCTGGGCATCTGGTTGCTCTCCAGCATCAATCCAGAGCAGTTCACGCTGTTGCTGGGCGTCATGATTGTGTTGATCCTGGCCCTGGGGCTTTGGCTGGATTACCGCCCCTCCGCTGTCATGCGCCATCCGGCGGCCACCCAGGCCATGGGATTGCTGTCAGGGTTCGTCACCATGACGGCTAACGCCGCCGGCCCTCTGCTCAGCCTGTATCTGATGGAGCAGCGTCTGTCCAAGGAAGCCTATGTGGGAACCCGGGCATGGGCGTTTATGATCCTGAACAGCGCCAAAGTGCCGTTGCTGATCGCCGCGGGATTTCTCAACGAGGACATCGCCCTGCGCAGCCTCGCGGGATTGCCTGGATTGCTGGTCGGTTCGTGGGCAGGCTATTGGCTGCTGAGAAAGCTGAACATCAACCAGTTTAAGTGGTTGATACGGGGTATGGCGGCAATCGCCGCGGTCAAGATGCTGGCGTTCGGCTGAACGCCGCCGGTGACAAGTTAAATCCATTCATGAGCGCCCGGAGTCAGCACTGTCGTCACTGCGTATCCGGGCCTCGTTTCTCCATCCGCAATGCTTATTTGATGGGAAAGACTACGACAATGCCGTCATCGTTGTAGCGGCGGTGGTTGTAGTAGCTGTAACGATTATCCCATCTACGGCCGTCATGATGTCTGTAATAACGATGATGGCGGTGGTGGCGACGATTGTGATGCTTATGGTGTCCGCCACGATGGCGATGTTTATCATGATGCCCATGGTTGTGGTGGTTATCGTAACGCCTACCTTCATGACGTCCGCCATCGTGGGCCATGGCGGAAGTGGATGCGCCGGCGATCGCCAGCCCCAGGGTCAGTAACAACATCGGTAACTTTTTCATTTTTAATTCCTCGCAGGTTTATCGATCACGGTTGTTACGATAAGCCTGTTAACGTGAACCTTAACTGAATGAAAAACCGAATAATTATCCGCTGGGCTTCATCTCCTTCCAGCCATCTTGGCAAAGCCTGCGCCTGAGGCTACAGTCGCAGTGGGCGAACCCCATCGCCGCCGCCTGATAACCAATAAATTGAGAAAGCCTCTATGAAGAAAGCGCTTAAATCCACTGGGCAAATCCTGCTTGGCGTCGTTGTATTGGTCATTATCGCCGGTTTTTTTCTACCGGACTCTACTCATGTCGAACGCAGTGTGGTGATTAACGCGCCGCAGCGACAGGTGTTTGACTTCCTTAATAGCTACCGCAACTTTAATGACTGGTCGCCCTGGGCCAAGCTGGACCCCAACGCCCAATACCAGTTTTCAGGCCCTCAGTCCGGCGTAGGCGCCAAGATGAGTTGGCGCAGCGACGACCCGAAAGTGGGTCAGGGCTATCAGGAGATTATCGCCGTCAAAGAGGCGGAGGAGATTCAAGTAGCGCTGGACTTTGGCGAAAACGGCCAGGCTTCAGCGTTTTACCGCCTGCAGCCCGCCGACAGTGCCGTGAGAGTAACTTGGGGTTTCGACACCGAGCACGGCCTCAACCTGTTCAACCGCTACATCGGCCTGCTGCTGGAAAGGCTGTTGGCGCCCATGTACGAAGAGGGACTGCAAAGCCTGAAGCGACGCCTTGAAAATCCAGGTGCCGCCAGTTGATGGTTCAACGATAACGGGCGTAGATTCTCCGCGCCCATTCCAGTTGCGGCTCCAGCTCTTTCACGGTCTGCGCCAACGCTGGCGGCGGGTCTTGCGGCCATGGAATATCGAAGGATTCCGGCTGCAGAAACGGCGTCAGCAATGATGCAGCCGTCAGATCCGCCCGGGTGAAATAGTCTCCCACCAGATAACCGTCATTCCCCACGCGTTCATTGATACGGGCCAGCGCAGCCTGAATGCGACGCAATGAGTCCGCCGCCGTTTCATCATTAATACGCATGTGCTTGCGCATAATTTTGCTTAACTTGCCAAAGCCCAGACGCAACAGCCACTTGCCATACCAGGGCCCGTGGTGCGCGAGCATGGGAATCACCTGATCCGGGCGCGTCAATAAATAGTGGTAGCAGTAACAACGGATGGAGACGCCGATCTCTCTATCGAGGTATTTTTCCCATTCCAGAGCGGCGGATCTTGCTCCCGGCTCCACCGGCGTCAATGGCCTCTCCGAAGACAGTTCATCAAGATAGTTAATGATTTCCGCCGAGCCCTGCACAATTCTTCCGTCATGCTCGATAACCGGCACCGTGGACTTATCCGCCAGCTTCTTGATGGCTTTGATATGCGCCCCGGGCATCAGGTTTTTCACCTTATATTCCAGCCCTTTATAGTCGAGCGCCCATCTCGCTTTTTCGCAGAAATGAGAAATAGGAAACTGATAAAGAATGATCATGCGTTAATCCACTGAGATAGAAAAACCGTATCTAGAATACGCGGCAAATAGTTTGAATATAAGGCGCGTGGATTAAATTATAAGACTCTGTCACATCCTGTATTGACAGTGAGCCTCCACGCTTCTATCTTCAAAATATCCGTTTTTTTCAAGGCTGTTCCTTGCGCGCACCCCTTGAATGACGCGCCTTCCAGCCAAAACGTTGACAAGGTCGGAACCAGTTGACAGGGGTTCTTAGAACGGAAGGATATTATGGAAACCACGCCGATGGATGACGATGTCATCAGCTTCGCGCAAGATGAGCCCGACTCACCGGAGCGAACTACGCGGCAAGCTTGGAAAATACTTACCGTCGATGACGATTTCAACTATCAACGCTCTACAGAGTTCGCACTCGCCGGCCTGAAGATTTTAGATCGCCCCATCCAGCTACTACGCGCCTACAGTTACGCGGAAGCCTCCAAACTGCTGTCAGAACACGCCGATATCGCTATCGCATTGGTGGACGTGGTGATGGAGACTGACGACGCGGGCCTCCGTCTCGTACGGGCCATTCGGGAAGTGCTCGGCAATGCGGAAATCCGTCTGGTGCTGCTGACAGGACAGCCCGGTATGGCGCCCATGCTGGACGTGATGAAAGAGTACGATATCAATGATTACTGGACCAAATCCGAACTGACCGACACACGACTGCAAACCGTGTTAACCGGCTGCGCCCGCTCTTATATCCAGATTCGGGAAATCGCGCGGGCGAAACGAGGTCTGCAGTTGATCGCCGAGTCCAGCGATTCCGTTTACTCCGCTAAAAACCTGCAGGAATTCTCCGCGCGCATGCTGGCGGAGCTGGCCAAACTCCTGGGGCTTCCGCCCGATGGTCTGGTGTGCGCCAAAGCGTATACGACCTCCAGGCCTGAAAGTCGGGAAAGCTATATCATCGGCGCAGCGGGGATTTACTCCAACTGCGTCGGTAAAACCCTGATGGAGTTTGAAGCGCCTAACGTACGGGACCACCTGAACCAGTGCCTGCAGACACGCAAGTCCATTCACGAGACAGACTACACCTGTCTGTTTTTTCTCGACCCCATAGGAGCCGCCGATTACGCCGCCTACATCGAAACCGGCCACTCCCTCGACTCCACCGAGCAGGAGTTGATTCGCGTATTCAGCCTGAATATCGCCAATGGCCTGCAAAACGTCTCTTTGTTCAACCGACTGGAACGCCTGGCCTACGAAGATGACACTCTGCGCATCCCCAATCGCAATGCATTACTGCGCAGACTGAGCCAAATTCTCTCCCGCGCGGACAGAAACCAATATCAGCTGATGCTGGTGGACATAGACGGCTTCGCCAGCATCAACTCCGTATTGGGCGCCCGTTACGGTGATTCGGTTTTAAAGCTGGTGTCGAGCCGGCTCAAAGATACGTTTAATGGCGCCGTTCAGGTGTCCCGGGTCAAGGACGATCTATTCGCCGTACTGGGGAGTGTCGAAAGTGTCTCCGCCGTTAAGCTGGACGGATTGTTCAACGGCCTTTCCGTCAGTGAAAAAAGCTTAAAGTTACTTAACATCAGCTCGGTGATCTATCCCCTCAATCATCCTGACAGCTCGCCGCCAGAGGTCATTACCCGGGCGGGAATCGCCCTGAAGCAGGCGAAAAAACGCGGCATACGCCAGCACACCATCTACGACCCTGAAACCGAAGCCGCCGCCGCGAGTCGCTTCCACTTGTTACAGGCGCTACAGGACGCGTTGACCAAACAAAGTATTTTCGCTGTCCTGCAACCGCAGGTGGACATAGAAACCAATCAAGTCACCGGCGTAGAAGTGCTGGCGCGTTGGCGCCTGGAGGACGGAACCCACATCCGACCAGATCAGTTTATCTCCCTGGCGGAGACCTCCGGTTTAATTCTGCCCCTGGGACAACAAATTCTCACCCAGGGCTGCGCCGCCTGCCGTCGTCTGCAGGAAGCCGGTTACCGCGATATTCGCATTGGCGTGAACTACTCCGTCATCCAGTTTGAGCAGGATGATATGGTGGACACGCTTATCCGCAGCGCGGAGGCGGTCGGCATCAGACCCCAGCAAATCGAGGTCGAAATCACTGAGTCCACAGTCATGCACAACTTCGCGCTGGTGCAAAATAAGTTGGAGCGTCTGCGGGAAATTGGCGTCGCTGTCGCCATTGACGACTTTGGCGTCGGCTTTTCTTCCCTGGCTTACCTGAGCCGCCTCGCCGTGGACCGGCTGAAAATTGACAAGTCGTTCATCGATAAAGTCACCACCGATAAAGGCGCCGCCGCAATCGCCAAGACGGTCATTCAACTTGGCGAAAGCTTCAATCTCGACATTATCGCCGAGGGAGTGGAAACCAAGGAACAGGCGCAGTGGCTGCTCGACAACGGCTGCAGGAGCGTGCAGGGATACCTTTACGCCCGCCCGATGGCGGTGGACGACCTGCTGCAATGGCTGACCCAACGACGCTGACGCCATGACCAACCAGGAACCGTCCCTATATCACCTTCGCAAACGTCTGCTGAATTTCATCGCGCCCTGGAGTGTTCTTCTGTTGGCCCTTTCATTCTTTCTGTACGACTACCTGCTGGATAATAAGCTGTCCCCCCTGCAGGAAACCGCTTCAGGTTCACTCAACTCCGCCTACGAGACAATGGCCAGGAATTTCGGCGATCTGGCTACAGACATTCGTTTCCTGGCGCACAATAAAGCAATACGCAACGCCACCCCAGACAGCAAACAAGGCGCTGAGGCCTTGCTGCAGGATTTCTCGGAAGCCTCCGGTATTTACGACCAAGTACGCTGGCTGGGTCCTGACGGCAAAGAGTTAGTTCGCGTGGAAACGTTCGGTTCCCAGGCGATTCGCATCCCTGAAGAGCAGTTGCAGGAGAAAAGCAAGCGCTATTATTTCATCTCCGGCATGGCGTTGAACCCGGAAGAAATCTACTTCTCTCCCTTGGACCTTAATATCGAACACGGAGCAATCCAGACTCCGCATAACCCTGTACTTCGCGCGGTCTCCCCCATTCATACAGACCATGGCGAGCACAATGGCGTGATAGTACTGAACTACAAAGCCAACCTGATGTTGCAAGCTTTACGTAATTTACATCTGCCTTCCAGCTTGCGCCTTCACTTGCTGAATTCCGATGGGTATTGGCTGTTAAGCAATCATCCCAAAGACGAATGGGGCTTCATGTTCAAGCGCAGCAATCTGCGCTTTGGCGTCCGTCACCCTGAAGGGTGGGACCGCATCATCAATACCAACTATGGGACTTTTACGGATGATGACGGCCTCTGGCTGTTCACGACGTTCTCACCCACCTCAAACCATAGCAAGGACGACCAATACTGGAAACTGGTGGTGAATGTGGAGCCAACGGCGATCTCCGCAATTCAGCGGGAAGCGCTCGCCTCTACCCTGGGGTTGATCATCACACTCTGGGTGATATTGTTCTTTGCATTCATCCGCATCGCCAGAGCCGACGCCCTTAAAGACACACTTAACGCTCAACTGAGCGCGCGAAGCGGTGAACTGGAGCACGCCAACACCCTATTGCAAGAGTCGCTGGACAACCTGATGCGCACTCAGGACGAATTGGTGCGAGCGGAAAAGCTCTCGTCTTTGGGGATGATGGTGGCCGGCGTCGCCCATGAACTGAATACGCCTCTCGGGGCCTCTCTGGTGACGCTTTCCTCCATGCAGCGGCAGGCGGTGGAGTTGAAAGAGGCCTTTGCTCGTGGTCTGCGCCGTTCCGATATGAATGACTACTTCGCGCGGTTCGAACAAGGCGCCGGCATCATCCTCAGCAACCTCAATCGCTCCGCACAACTGGTGCATAGTTTCAAACAACTCGCCACTGACCGCGCCGGGGCGGAGCGACGGGTATTCTCACTGAGAGGGCTGATAGAAGACATGCTGCTGACCACCTGGCTGCGTATTCACAAAAGAGAACACCAACTGGTTACGGATATCGACCCAGACCTGGAGCTGGACAGCTATCCCGGCGCCTTGAGCCAGGTATTGGAAAACCTGGTCAACAACGCCATGAAACACGCCTTTCAGGATATGCCGCAAGGCAGAGTCTGGCTCTCCGCTCAGCGCCGCAACGACCAGATCGCCGAAATAGAAGTTCGCGACAACGGCGCCGGCATCCCACCGGAAATCCTGCCCAAAGTCTTCGATCCCTTCTTCACTACCAAACGCAACCAGGGCGGCACCGGCCTGGGACTGCACCTGACGCACCAACTGGTCACCAACGTATTGGGCGGAACCATCAACATATCCAGCGCCATCGGACACGGCTGCGTCGTCAAAATAGAACTACCGCTACATGCGCCCGCCACAGAAGAGCGCGATGTAGAACAAAAAGAAGAAGAGAAAGAAGCCGACACTGGAACTCGTGATGCGTCTATAACTTATTAGAGTCGATGAAAAATATCTTCAATATGAACAAATTAAGCCAAACTGGAGACAGGCCCACTCCCTTGGGCGTTAACTCTTGGAGTAGCGCTTGATGACGTCACAGAGTCCTTTGGCCAGCTCGGTAAAATCATGTTCTAAACCTGAACTTGTCACTATTTTCACAGCGCCCTCACTTTCATAAACCCGAATCAAAGTATTAATTTCTTCTTTTATCTCAATAGGAAGCGTACTTATTTTTTCAGGGCGCTTTTCAAGAATTATCAACTCGGCAATATCCAGAGCGGCGCTGGTTTTGTCGCACCTGTACTCTTCAAAGTCTTCCACTATATCTTCAATTTTCACGTTACCCTCGCTCCCTGAAATACTTGTTCTTGAGCGCACAGCTATATTTCGCCAACTGCAGCAAAGCTTTCATAAATAATACGCTTCATAGATCAAAATCTTGGCGTCTACTTACGCTCTTTCGCCAGCTTTAAGCGCCTAGTATGAGGCTAACCAGTTGTAACCACTTGCCTAACATAATTTGAGAATAACCAACACGTGCTCTCTAATGAAATGCTCCCATCAAACATCACATTTCATCAAAGCTCATGCACTAAGACGAGCCTTATTGATGGGCAGGTCCCTCAAGCATCAAAACTTAGGCGCTATTTCAGCAAAACGCTTCCAATTATTCAGGGGGATTGCAGAGTTTCCAACCATTATATCCCCATGATGAAAACCAAACTTTCCGCCGCTCTCTATCAGACGAATCAACGGATCAAATATATCTGGGTAGGCTAAAGCTGTGTCTCGACCTTCATCGACGCCCTCGCTCCACTCCAGGTAGCATTCACATGAGCGTCGCACGTATGCATTTTTAATAAGGTCAGCATCTTCCGCTATAACCATGAACTCCGCCATCGCATTAGCAGATTGATTGCCGCTTATCCCTAAAACTTTAACCGGCTTAAAAAATGGAGAGGCTAACTCTAGTCCAAGCTCATTCGACATCACCGCAACCCGTCGCAAGTACTCAGCTATCCATTGCGCATGACTTTCAGGATCACCAGACTCCAGCCAATTGATGCGCTTTAGTCTATTCAGGCTATTGGACACGTTTTTGTATTGAATATTTGCCACTTTCTTTACCAACTTAATGTATCTTCAAATCCTGGAAATGATCCCCAGTCTGGTTGAGGAGGAGCAAGATCATGAGCTCCAGGAGGAGTTGAGTTAAATCTACCCGCTCCACCTAAGGCACTAGCGTCCCATGCGGCTGGATTACGATATGGCACCCCTTGAGACATTAATACTCGCTCTCCCAATTCATGATCTGAGAGTTGCCTAAACCATTCTTTTTGACCAGCGGTTAGCTCTTGTTTCTGAGCCAGCTCCCATGCATGAGCAATCTCATCGTCAGCAGCAAATCTTTTCAATTCCCATCTCACGTCATCTAGAGGAAGGTTATGCTTTCCAAAGAACAAGTGTTTTTTCAATGCTGTCGTTTCTTGAATAGATAAGCCAGCGTTAGTCGATACTATGGGAACATCGTCCAAATACGCACCTCTAATCCGACTATAAGCAGCTTCTGCTGCCTCAAAGATATCATCGATCTCTCCGGCCCCAGTAAAGTGTGGCTGTTTGCTACTAGAGGTAGAGTGAGCGGCTAAGTTTGCTTTTCGTATCTCTGCGCTGACTAAAGCGGGGTGTCCCATTACTGCGGTAATGGCCCCAGCATAGATCTCTTCCAACTCTCCCAGCCTGGGCGGAATTTCAGTAACAAATGAGCCGACGTCTTCTAATGCTACGCGTTCGCTTAGTCCTTCCAGTGAGCTGACTTCGATGCTGCGTCTGGCGGCGATTGGGTCTGAACTGGCGTTGATCAGATTCTTACGGATGTCTCTGATCTTATTGTCGAATGCTCTTACATCGTCAATGGGGCTTCCCCGTTCAATGACGCGTAGCCCTTCCAGCATCAGCTCCGCTCGCTCCTTCGGTATAGCATAGTACTTCCCGAAAGGACCACCCCCGCCTGTTTCGAGTGAGCTGTAAAACTCATCCCCCAACTTTTCTTCCATTGCCAGAATAGCGGAGGCGTCTCCTTGTTTTTTGGCCTCCCAGAAATCTCTGTAAACCTCCTCACGCTCGTCCTCGGTCAGACTTGTTGTTTCATCTGGTTCTGCTTGAGCAATATCAGGCGTTTCAGATCTTTTGGATGGCGGGGGGAGATAATTGCGGCGCTCTGCAGGAACACTTTCCCACCACAAATTACCATTCAATGAGGGAATGTCCTTCAGTAGTCCGTTTAACATTGGCGGCGGCGGAGGTTCAGGATTCGCCCGCGCTATCAGTCGCTCAGCCAAGACAGGATCTGAGTTTGTAGGGAAGATGCCCTCGTCTTCTTCCCTTGCGATCGGGCTAAATGGTTTTTTACCGTCTTTAAACACCAGAAGAATGTCGCCGCGTTCAACCAGCCTGACGAAGTCTTCCTTCCATTTCCGAAAGTACGGCGTCCCTCTCCCGGGAAAGGCGCCGAAAGCAGAGCGAAAATGGGGACCTGAGAGGTTACCGACAATTTCGCTGACCTTCATATCATTGTTCAAACAGCGTTCAGCGTAGCTGGCGGCGAAGAATGGAGACTCAACAAAAGACAAGTCAACAATGGTTAAATCTGTCCAATGTTTGAACTCGTACCGACGAGTTGAATACATGCGAATACATCCCTAGTAATCCGCCTTTACTGCTCATGACAGGTATTACGGCAAAGGAAGAGGCGAAACAAACCGTTACAATGCAAGTTTATTTTAATTTCCATTACCGCTTGGTTATATCATTCGGAGGGCATAGTACTCTTGACTGACAGCTTCGATATCTGAAGTGTTTGAGAGAATCTAGCGTGTAGCTGCTGCGGACTCCATTATGTTCACCCGGTTTGTTCTTCTCTCACCGCAAACCAAAGTTGTTCCAGGAGTTGATTGATATGCGCGGCAAGATGCAGTCGCTGTTGGATTTCCGTTGCGCTCAAGTTGGCGCAAACGGGTAAGACGTATAGGTCATTCGCTTCCAGATCATGGTGTTGCAGGAGCGAGGCCATGTCCAGCCAGGGCCAGCCCAAGCCGGCGTATTCCCAGTCCAGCACGATAAGCTGTCCTTGATCCAGACACAGGTTGCCTGAGTGCAGATCATGGTGGGTCAGCGTCATTATGTCGTTGGGGATAGCGGAAAACGCATCTTCCAGTTGCTGCAGACAAGCCTGATGTACAGCCGCAGCAGCACGCTCCTGCAGACGACGCCGATAGAGCGCCATCAAGGCCTGGTAATCGAATGCAGGGCCTTCAGTGATACGCTGCAGATCGGCGACAAACGCCAGTAACTGCCTGACAGTCTGTTGCGAGGCGGTGTCCTGTGCGCCTGCTTCGGTCAAACTGGCGCCATGATGCGCCATTAACAGCCAGCCTTCCCGCCATGCATTACACAACACCCGCGGCGCCCAGCGAGCGCCCTGGATCACGCGCAGCACATCCGCCTCAAGTCGCCGGTCAACGCCAAAGGCGCGTAGCGAGCTGGCGTTGATACGCAGCACCAAATCGCCTTGTGGTCCTTGCGCTCGAAACAGCATATTGCTGTGTCCTGACTCCAGCATGAGCCCCCAGTCCATCTCCTCCCCCAGAAAGGCGTCCGCCGCCCGCAGCCGCTCCGCAACAAACGGGCGTTGTGTGGGTTCTTCTGACTGTAGGGTATCGCTCATGCCGTGCTCATTATTTAAGGGTGTGAAAGGTTTATGGGGGCGACAGGTTAATGGGTAGTCCAGTTTCCCGCCGCAATTCTCGCGTACACGCAGGTGTTACGAAACTGTCCCTGGTTATCCATGCGCTCATTGCGCAACACGCCCTCAAGCTGAAATCCTGCGCGCTCCGCCAGTTTGCGACTGCTGAGATTGCGTTCGTCCGTGGTCAGATAAACCCGGCTGGCGGCCAGCTCAAGCAGCGCATACTCCGCCAAAGCCTTTACGCCCTCAGTCATATAACCGGCGCCTTGCAGGCGCGCCGAGCCCCAATACCCCACCTCATGGTGACGCAAAGCAGCGTTGACCTTACGCAAACCGCACACTCCCGCCAACGCGCCGTCTTCCTTGCGCAACAGCATCAGATTCACTTCTTCCTCCAGCAGATAGCGCGCGTACGCCTGCCGGCACCAGCGGGAAGTCTCCTCCACACTCGGCGGCGGCGTCATCCAGTCCAGCCAGGGTTGTAGCTGATCCAGAGATTCTATGATTGTCTGGTTTAGCGCCGGACCGTCTTCCGGACTCACCACCCGCAGCGTTAAGCGCTCGGTTTCCATCTTTGTAAACGCCATCCTGTCTTGACTCCTTGTTAAGGTTTACTCGCATTACGCCGGCGCAGACAGCGTTTCCTCACTGCAAAATATCCTGCGTCCGCGTAGATTGTCCCATCGCTTTTGGTTAGAATCCGGGCAGTCTCATCGGGGCGCCTGACTCTACTGCGTTTATTCGACGCGCCATTGCGCACGAACGCGCGCCAGTCAGGCTGAGAGTGTACCCGTAGAACCTGATCCAGTTAATGCTGGCGTAGGAAATGAGGCCGGCTAATCCGCTTTCTGGATCAAGTCGCCGCTTCCGCGCCTCGCTGTATAGAGGAGCTTCCATGTTCAACCTGTTTCACACTGCATCCGTCTCTCGCGTCGCCCGCACGCTTATCGCCGCTGCTGTCGCGACTTTCGCCACCAGCGCCAGCGCAGCGGAAGAGCTGACGGTCTACACCTACGACTCTTTCATCAGCGAATGGGGCCCCGGTCCTGCGCTGAAAAAAAGCTTCGAAGCCGCCTGTCAGTGCGACCTTAAATTCGTCGCCCTGGAAGACGGGGTCAGCATTCTTAACCGGCTGCGCATCGAAGGCAAGAACGCCAAAGCAGATGTAGTGCTGGGCCTGGACACCGGACTGATAGAAGAAACCCGCAAAGAAGGCCTGGTGCAACCGCACGCGGTCGCCTTTGACGCCCTGACGCCAGTGTTGAAATGGAGTGATAAAGACTTCGTGCCTTTCGATTATGGCTATTTCTCATTCATCTACGACAGCCAGAAAATCAAGCAGCCGGCGCAATCCCTGCAAGAGCTGGTGAACTCCTCCGCTTCGGTGATTTATCAGGACCCGCGCACCAGCACGCCGGGCCAGGGCATGATGATGTGGATGAAGAGCGCATACGGCGATCAGGCGGAAAACGCATGGAAACAGTTGGCGCAACATACCGTCACCGTCACCAAAGGCTGGTGGGAAGCCTACAGCATGTTCCTGGAAGGCGACGCGGACTACGTACTCAGCTACAGCACGTCTCCCGCCTATCACCAGGTGGCTGAAGACAAATCGCAGTACAAGGCGGCGCTGTTCAGCGAAGGCCATGTGATGCAAGTGGAAGTCGCCGCCATCGCGGCGAATAGCGCGAAGAAGGAGCTGGCGAATCGCTTCCTTGAATTTCTGATTTCTCAGGAAGCGCAGGAAGTCATCCCCGTGACCAACTGGATGCTGCCGGTCCGCCAGGGAGTCAAACTGCCCACCGCATTCGATACGCTGATTCAGCCGAAACCCATTGAGTTGACGCCAGAGTACATCGCGGCGAACCGTAAAGCATGGATCAAGGAATGGCGCAGCGCCGTCGCCCAATAAGCGTCGCCATCCCTGTTTGTTGTCTTAACGGGTCGGCTTTTTCCATGCAGGTTGTACTTTGATGAAGCTGAGCGCATTCACCTCAGGCAAATGGGCCGGCTGGCCCGCTCTGGGTTTGGTCGCCGCCGCAACGGCCCTGGCCTTCGGCGGTCTGATTGGGTTCAATCGCAGCGAGTTCGATTGGAGCTATTTCAGCGACCCCTACTTTCTCGCGATCCTGCGCTTCACCCTGTTACAGGCGACGTTGAGCGCAGCGCTCTCGGTAATCCTGGCCTGGCCGACGGCGATGGCGCTCAGCTATCTCAAGGACAGCACGCACAAGCGCGCGTTTCTAAGTCTGTGCGTGCTCTGTTTCGTGATGCCGACGCTGATCGTGATCACCGGCATTATCAGTCTGCTGGGTCGTTCCGGCAGTCTCAGCCCTTTGTTGGGAGAAGACTGGAACCTGTATGGCCTGAGCGGCATCCTGATTGCCCATATCTACCTTAATCTGCCGTTTGCGGTGCGCACCCTGTATTTGCGTCTGCAGTCCATCCCCGACGCCAGTTGGCGTCTGGCGCGCCAGCTCAAATTCACACGCGAGCAGCGTTTCTGGCGTTTGGAATGGGCGGCGGCGCACAGCGCCACCTGGCTATTGCTGGGCTTTATCTTCGTCATTTGCTTCAACAGCTTCGCCGTCGTGCTGGCGCTGGGCGGCGGCCCCAAGGCCACCACCCTGGAAGTCGCCATTTATCAGGCGCTGAAATACGACTTCAATATCTCTGAAGCTCTGGCGCTGGCCTGGGTGCAGCTACTGATCGCCGGCTCCGCGTTCCTGCTGGTGTCGTTCTGCGGCAAAGTGTCCTGGCTCAGCCCCGCCTCTGCGCCAGCGCAACTAAGGCCCCCGGCGACGCGACTCGAACAGGCGGCGTATCGCCTGCTCTACGCCTGTGGCTGGCTGTTTTTATTGGCGCCGTTGCTGGCGCTGGCGCCGCGGGTGATTCATAGCGGCGTGGATATGGAATTCTGGCGTTCTCTGAGCCGCCCATTACTGATCACACTTGGCCTGGGCGTTGTTTCGACGGTGTTGTCGATCAGTCTTGCCTACAGCGCCTTGCGCCCCTATCGTCGCGCTCGCATGCAACATTCCCCCGCTGCGTTGTGGCTGGACTGGCTCACCTCGCACTCACTGGCGGTGCCCGCTATGGTGCTGTCCGTTGGACTGTTCGTGTTGCTATTGCCGCACCTGGACCTGGATCATTGGGGCATCTGGCTGGTGGCGGTGATTAATGGGTTGATCACCGTTCCTTTCGCGGCGTCACAACTGAAGCCGGCGCTATTGAACTTCGACAGCCAATATCACCGCCTGGCGCTTTCCTTGAAACTGACCTCCCGGGAGCGCCGCCGCATTGAATGGAGCTATATGGCGCCGGCCATTCGCACCGCCGCCGCCTTTGTCGCCATGCTGGCCATGGGAGACGTGGCGATTTACTCTATTTTCGGCAACCAGGACTTCGTCACCCTGCCCTGGCTGATTTATGGTTACGCCAGTACTTATCGCCTGAACGAAGCCTCACTGGCCTCCATGGTGTTCCTGGGCGTCTGCGGCCTGCTGATTTTTTATCTGGAGAAACAATCCCCCCGTCATGCTTGAAATCCGCGCACTTCAAATTAAACGGGGCGCCCGCACCCTGCATTACGATCTGCAAGTCGCCCAAGGGGAAATCATCGCCCTGCAGGGCGTTAGCGGCGTAGGGAAATCCACATTGCTGGAAGCCATCGCCGGTTTTGTCGCGCTGGAAGCGGGGCGCCTGGCCTGGGAAGACAAGGACCTCACCCACACGCCACCGGAACAGCGCCCGGTCGCCATGTTGTTTCAGGATTACAACCTGTTCGAACACCTCACTGTCATGGCGAATTTGAAACTAGGGGTAGACGTTGCGATGCATTTTGAGATTCCCAACCAGGCCCAGGCTTTGGGAATCGCCGACCAGTTGGAAAAGCTTCCCGGTCGCCTCTCTGGAGGGCAGCGCCAGCGGGCGGCTCTGTTGCGCACGATGCTGCGGCCAGAACCGTTGATTCTACTGGATGAGCCCTTTTCAGAGTTGGATGCGGACACCCGTCGCCTCGCGACGGAGTGGACCCGCACGATGGCGGAGCGGTTCGGCAAAACCCTGTTGATGGTTACTCATCAACGTGAGGACGTCAGCCGGCTTGCGCACCGCGCAATTCATCTCAACGACGCAGAGTCAGACGCCGTTTAGTTTAGGCAATCGTCTTTGTGCAATCACAACCGATCCGCCGTGTTGTTCAACGCATCCTCATAAACGCCGCGCAACGCGCTCCAGGCGTACTCGCGCATATCGCAAGGGCTCGCGGATGGGGCGTCCAGCAATAAATCTACGGCTTCCTCCGCATCCTGATAACGGCGACTATGCGGAAACAGTTCAGGATAACTCAGGCGATCCGGCGTCACCGGCGCGCAACCAAGCGCAGCCGCCTCCATCATCGCCAGTCCCTGAAACTCATGCTGAGCCGTGGATAGCGCCGCATGCGCCCGGCTCAGCCAGCGCCAATAGGCTTCGCGACTTTCCGCGTAATCATCGAATAAAAGGTGCGCGGCGAACTCTTCCTGCAGTTGGCTCCAGGCGAGAGGCGCCTGTCTGAAGCGGCGTCCGAGCATGACGAGCTGAAAGTCATGTGTCCTCGCCCGCAGCCGTCGCAAAATCATCAGCAGATCATCCACGCCTTTGTCGTATTCCACCCGATGATTCCAGACGATGGTCAACGGCTGTTCGCCCTTTTTCTCGCGAGGGAAGCGCATTAGTTCGTCTTCCAATGGAACGGGAATCACCTGGCTTTTATCGCGAATACGGCGACACAACTCTGCGTCCACTGCATCCGGCAAGCGGGTAATCAGACTCTCCAGGCCAGCAAGAAAAGATTCCAGATTGAACGTCGTATTGAACACCACACGGTCGGCGGCCAATGCGGCGTAGATATTCACCATGGCCGGATCGATACTGTCGTGCTGCTCTTCCGAACGGGGGTAGGCCAACTGATTCTCGTGAAAGTAGACCAGCAACGGCGTCACCGCCAGATTCGGATACAGCCCGCGCAAGGTGGCGACATCGGCCATGGAAGTGGCTACGATCAGATCATACGCCCCTCGCAGCGCTTCGTCTTCATACAGGCTCCAACTGATCGGCGCCCCGCGAATACGCCAGCGAAAGAAGCGAGGCGGCAGGCTGAGCGAAACCCAATCATGTTCCGGGAACGCCTTGAGCAAACCTTGTCGCCAACGTTTATGGCTGTCTACATCGTAGGCGGATAGCAGCAGTATTTTCATGAGTAATCCGTTTTATGGATGTGGGCGGCCGCACTATGTGTCTGCGCCGGATGATTAACATGCCATGATCATCGACTTGTTAATATTAATCCGGCAGACAAATAGCTTCCTTCTATTTGTCTGCAACGACAGGGCCTGCACAGGTCAGGCCCTGTCTCCCGCGGCTTGTCGCCGCGCAGGCGCGTCCATGCGCCTGGTTATTAACATGCCAATATCATTGCCATGTTAATAATAACAATCAGGGAGTTAGAAAACGTCTTTAAATGGCCTAAAAAAACCACCTGTCATTCGACAAAGTTTTACGGGCGTTCTACGAATTTTGCGATAGACTTTTATTGAGCGGCGCACTTAAAAGCGACCCTGGCGGAGCATTTCAATCCCGTCGCCAATGCGGCGCCGCAAGCTGTAAGCGAACAATTTCCCCTGGCCTGATTTTCAGCAGACCTTCGTAACACTCACGGGCGTGAGCAGGTTGACGCAATGCCGCTGTTGTCGCTTAGAGACCTAGCCATAGGCTCTCTCAAACCTTTCTCCAATCACCTTTATGAGGGTGACTGCGTCGCTCTGAGCGGTCCATCCGGCTGTGGTAAAAGCCTGCTGTTGCGCGCCATCGCTGATCTGGACCCGCACTCTGGGACCTGTTTCCTGCGTGGAGAAGCCTGCGACCAGATTCCCGCGCCGGAGTGGCGGCGCCGAGTGATGCTCACTCCCAGCGAGTGCCGTTGGTGGCTGCCTACCGTGGCAGAGCATATGCCCGCCGACATGCCGCCTTCCTGGTACGAAAAAGCCGGTTTCAATCCCGATGTGGCGGGCTGGGAAGCGAGCCGCCTCTCCAGCGGCGAACGTCAACGCCTGGGCCTGATTCGCACCCTGTCGCGAGCGCCTGTCGTCGCGCTTCTCGATGAGCCGAGCGCCAATCTGGACAATCGCAATCGTGAGCGCGTCGAGCGGATGCTGACCGCCTATCTGGCGGAGCCTGGCCGGGCGATCTGTCTGGTCAGCCACGATCAGGAACAGTGTCTGCGTCTGGCCAATCGCTTTTGGAATATCATTGACGACAAAGTGAGAGAGCTGAGCGAACTCACTCCCACTTTCCAAGTTTAAGCGCCATTTTTTAGGCTGCATGATGAGCATTATTCACTTAAGCATCTGGGACTTGGGCTTATGCGCACTGTTGGTGTGCAGTCTGGCCTGGATTAACTGGCGACAAGCGCCGGACCTCAGCTCAGGAATACTGATCGGCGTCGCGCGCCTGACCATACAATTGAGCTTGATCGGTATGGCGCTGAAGTTTCTATTCGCCCAGACTTCGCTGCCCTGGGTGCTTATGGTCAGCCTGTTTATGGCCGCCATGGCGGGACGGGAGGTGGGAGCGCGGCAAGAACACAGATTCACGGAAGGCTGGACTTTCCGCATCGGTCTGTTCGCCATGACAGCGAGTTCCTATTCCATGATCTTGATTGTCCTGCTGGCGCTTATCCAACCGGAGCCCTGGTATAAGCCGCAATACGCGATTCCCTTGCTGGGCATGATTCTCGGCAACACTCTGAACGGCGTGTCACTGTGTCTCGATCGTCTTACCGCCGGGGCCAGAAACCAGAAAGACCTTATCGAAGGTCGCCTTATGCTGGGCGAGCCCGCCGAGGAGGCGATTCAAGACCAGCGCAGGCAGGCCTTGCATGCGGGCATGACGCCCGCCATCAATGGCATGGCCACAGCGGGCGTCGTCAGCCTTCCCGGTATGATGACGGGACAGATTCTCGCGGGCAGTCCACCGGAAACCGCCGTGGCCTACCAGATCATGATATTCCTGATGATTGTCGCCGCCACCGGCTTTGGAACCTGGATCGCCAACCGGCTGGCCATCTGGCGTCTGTTCGACGAACGCCACCGTTTGCGCCTGGATCGGCTGGCGTTGAAATGAGCTGCGTCCGTTGTCATCAGAACGTCATCGCTCAAAGCCAAGATCGGCCACAGTTCTTTACGCTCCCGTTTCAGGCTATATTAGACGCACAACCAGCCGTCAGACGCCCGGCTCGGGCCAGACTCCAACCTAGCGAATCCGACTACGCCTATGCTGACCATCGATATCAGAGCGGCCTCTTGCGCCGACGCAACTCCCATCTCCCATTTAATGACGCAATTGGGTTACGCCGTCTCACCTCAGGAGGCGTCGGATAGAATCAACCTGATAGCGGAAAGAGGCGGCGAAACCTTCATCGCAGAAAAAGACGGCGTCGCCGTCGGCTGCATTCAAGCCAGTATGGACGTCCGACTGGCGGAAGGATGCTTCGGCGAGATTATCAGTCTGGTGGTGGACGAAAACGGACGCGGTTTAAACGTAGGCAAACAATTGGTGATGGCGGCCTCAGAGTGGCTGCAGGCGCACGGTTGCGAGCGACTGCGCGTGCGTTGCAACGCTGTGCGGCTGGAAGCGCTGGAGTTTTATGGCAAACTTGGCTTCGAACATATGAAACAACAATCCATCCTGGAAAAAAGCATCGGTTAATCTATCACGTGACTATCCTAGCCCCCACTCAAACCCTACTGCCTCACATTGAAATTGAGCCCACTAAACCGGCGGACGCCACCTTCATCATGCTGCATGGCCTCGGCGCCGACGGTAACGACTTCGCCCCTATCGTGCTGGAGCTGCGCCTGCCCGAAGACATGGCGGTGCGTTTTATCTTTCCTCATGCACCGTCTATCCCGGTCACGATCAATGGCGGTTACGTCATGCCGGCCTGGTATGACATTCTGGAGATGAACATCGAACGCAAAGTGGACGAGGCGCACTTACAAGCCTCCGCCAACGCGGTGCGCGCATTAGTGGACAGAGAGATCGAGCGCGGCATAGACAGTCGCCGCATTATCGTGGCGGGGTTTTCCCAGGGTGGAGCGGTCGCCTATCAGACTGCGTTGACCTACCCTAAACCACTGGCGGGCCTGATGGGGCTTTCCACTTATCTGGCCACCGTCGCCAGCCTGAAGCCTGACCCGGCGAACCGCGACATTCCCATCCGTATTTGTCATGGAACCGTGGATTCCGTCGTGCCTGAAAGTCTGGGACGGGCCGCCCTCGGCCATCTGCAGACAATGGGATATGCGCCGGAGTACAGCACCTATCCGATGGATCACAGCGTATGTCTGGAAGAGATCCACGATATTTCGGCGTGGATTCAGAAAGTACTGGCCTAACCTTCGAACCGGCGCGCTAAACGCGCCGGTCTCGTTTACCTCAGGCGTTCACACGCCTTGCCAGCCGCTTAGAGCGCAGCCAGCGCCGCTTCATAGTCTGGCTCGTCGGCGATTTCCGCCACTTGCTCGGTATGCAGCACCTTGCCGGATTCGTCGATAACCACAACCGCCCGTGACAGCAGTCCTTTCAGAGGACCTGTCATCACCGTTACGCCATAACGGTCACCGAACTCGGCATTGCGAAACACAGAACCGTTATCCACATTTTGCAAACCTTCCGCACCGCAGAAACGCGCCATGGCGAATGGCAGGTCGGCGGAAACGCACAACACGGCGGTATTGTCCTTCTTGCTTGCTTTCTCGTTGAACTTGCGAACGGACGTAGCGCAGGTAGGCGTGTCCACACTGGGGAAAATATTCAGCACCAGACGCTTGCCGGCGTAATCCTTCAGCGTCGCCTCGGACAGATCAGGTTTGACCAGAGTAAAATCCGGCGCGCTGGAGCCCACTGCAGGCAGGTCGCCTTTGGTTTCAACCGGATTGCCTTTTAGGGTGATAGAAGCCATGTTTTATCCTTTTCGACAGGTAAGTAATTGAACGGTAATCCCTGAATCCAGCGGGAAGGCAGGGCCGCTTACAAAGCTAGCACAAATCCCATTGCGGAGAGATGAAATCTTGGCAAGCAGCGCCCAGGCGCAGTGAGAAGTGCATGCAGACCTGTTACAGGCTGAAAAATGGCCTATTCAGTTTAGTCCCGCCGATCCGCTATGCTAGCGCCCTATGAAAAATACAATACTCTCTCTTACACAAACATCCGTATTGCTTGGCGCTGTTGCGTTCAGCACGCACAGCCTGGCGGACTGTCAGGCTCAAGCCCGCACCGATATGGAGCGCCTCTATTGCGAAATTCAGGATAAAGGCGAAGGGGCCACACTGCCCAAACTGGAGGATTTTCGCCGTAACGACCGCCAGATTCAGGCGTTATTGCTCAAGCGTCCCGCCGCCAAGCTGGGGTTATCGCTGCCCGGCGCCGGCAAGTCGCAGAAGCCGCGGAAAACCGAATCCACCGCCACGCCTCCTGCAACCGCTTCCAAAAATAGTACTCGCCCGGAGCCTAAGGCGGATGCGCAACCAGCCACCCGCTCCAGCGCTCCCGCCGCCAACGACTGCCTGCTCTACAAGGACCAGATAACCTGCGGCTCTCACCAGTATCATCTGGCGACCAACAAACAGAACAAGTTTCTGAAGCAAGGCGCTCTGACGGAGGACAACAAATTAAACCTGCCATCCTTCCAGGGCGACCCCGCCAATGAAAGCGCGGTAAAGGACTATCTGTCTCAAGCCTACCGCGTCTATATCCCCAAAATGCTGGAGATAGGCCTGGGCGACGCCACCATGAGCTTCACCAAGTTCTACTACTCCTTCAAGGATATTCAAAAGCAAAACCTGAGTTTTTCCGACCGCTTTGAAACCATGTACGGCTTCCTCAAAAGAGACAAGTCAGCCATGGCGATCCAGCCTCGCTATTCGAAAGAGTTGCCGTCGGACATCAATCAGTGCAACAGTCTGTCGGACGCTATTATCGTTTGCGATAACGGCGCCACTAACTGGGTCTACGTACGCCAATCCTGAGCGCTCTCTGCGCTCAGCCTTCGCTTAACTCAACACAATCATAGATGCCGGTGACGTTGGTGAAATGCAGCACCAGTGTGTGAGACAGGCGCTTCTCCGAGTCATGCAAATGGTACTTAAAACGCGTTTGCTTACCGGTTTGCAAGAATGCATCGTAGTCTTTCAGCAACTCTCTCACATCACTGACTACCTCCGTGCTCCAAGTCGCCTTGAAGGGCCCCAGCACCGCTCCGCCCTTTAAGCAAACAGTGACTTCGTGATTGGTCAAACCTTTATTTTTGGTTGTCATAGATCGTCCTCTGAAAAGATATTTCGCCCTGTGTTCACTATAGAATAAAAACCTCTTCGCCATGAGAAAAGCTCAACGCTATCCCCTTTTGACCATAGTCAAAGTCTTGGATGGCGATACTTTTCAGTCCACAACGTGCGACTTTACCTGACTTACTATCGCTTTTGTTCAGCCAAAGTTCATGCTGGCTCGGCCTTGAGGTTGAAGACGTTTGCGTCCTTGACCTTTTTCAGCAATCCAAGAATGAGGTATACGCTATGGCGATAAAAATGATCTCTACGCTAACGGCAAGCGCCTGTTTGTTATTCGCATCCACCAGCTTCGCGGCGGATAGCATGCAACATTTCTCTCAAGCTGCGACCCACTCCGCCCAGGCGACAACCAACACAGTCTCCGGCGGCGTCAAACTGGCGTCAGGCGCAGCGGCGGTTCCGTTCAAAGCCATCGCGGTGGTTGGCGAAGCCAGCGCCAAGATCGCAGAACCGCTTTGGAACAGCGCTACCGGCAAAAAACTGGAAGTCTCTGACGAAAGCGTGACTGCCGGCCCTGCTCCCGCACTCGCCGTCGCAGCACGCTAAGTCAACGCACAAGAGGCTTACTATGTCCGCATCAGGTTCCCTATCAGGAATGCGCATCGCATTTTCTGCGTTAGTCCGGCTTGTGGCGCTGACCGTAAGCCTCTTTTTATTTCAGTCCAGCGCTTACGCCGGAAGTCGCCAGCAAGAAGGCCCTTCTCCATTTACAGCGGAAGAAATCGCCGTTTTTGCGAAGAAAGTTGAGAAAGCCGCCGCCGCACGAAGCGCTTACGTATTCCTACTGGCCAGGCAAGGCGTTCCTGACAAGGATCTCCCGCAAGGCGTGGAATTTACCCATACCGGACTCGCCGTCTACTCCACCATCACCACTGAACAGGGAGAGACGCTGAAGGGTTACGCCATTCACAATTTATATCAAGATGATGACAACCCCCGTCGCAGTCACTTGGCGATGGATTATCCCATCGATTTTTTCTCCGGCGCCCAGGTCTTAAAGGCTGGCGTCATCATTCCTACACCGGCGCTGCAGCAGCGGATATTGCAAAGTCTGGAGTCTGGCGTTTTGGAACGTGTTCACAACAAAAACTACTCAATTGTGTCCAATCCATTCAACACCAAGTATCAGAATTGTACGGAGTATGTGCTGGACATTCTTTTCGCCTCGATCTACCAAACCGACAACATTAAGCAAATCAAGGTGAATGAGCACGCATGGTTCCAGCCGCAAGAAATTAAACTAGGGCCGCTGAAAGGACTGCTTGCGCCACTGATAGCCAAGGAATTCCGTACCTCCGACCATTCTGGCGACATCAGAACCACCACTTTCGGCGCTATCACCGACTTCCTGAAAAGCCAGTCTCTGGTCGATGAGGCGTTAGTACTGTATCCCTGATTTGCAATTTTGATCCGTTTAAAAGTCCTTCCAGAGATTGGTATCAATTTTCGATACCAAACTGCGAGCATCCCAACACCCGATATGCGGTGATAGCCGAGCGTCCTGAAATACTCCATGATGGCTTTCACGACAACATCTCGCTTATGCGATATTTAACGCTTACCCTCGGGAAGACATTATGAAACTGATCAATGATTATCTCAGCCGTCACGGTCATGCTCCGTTCAAGTTTGGCCAGGGCCGTATTTCCGGATACATTTCCGCCACGCTTGGCATTCTCAGTTTCCTTGCCGTTTTGTGTTTCCATTTCCCTGAATATCTGACCACGCAGGAATTGCGTCAGGTCTACACTGAGCAGTTCGCTCGCACTCTTATGCTGGTAGCGCTTTGCGCCTCTTTTATACTTGGACTACTTAGTTTCCTGCTGAACCAGCAGAAGCGCCTGAGCATGACCGGCGTTCTGTTTTCAACCGCGGCAGTGGTTGCAGGCGGCGCGGATATCCAGCTCAACAGCATCGGCGAAACGCCCTACTCGCTGGGTCTGGACTGGTTCATTCTGGCGCTGTTTTTCTCTGCTCTCGTCTTTATTCCCATGGAACGCGCATTCGCACAAAAAAGGGAAACGCATACGTTGCGTCCTGAGTGGCGCACCGATCTGGCTTACTTTTTTATGAGCCATATGCTGGTGCAGTTTATTCTGATTTTCACCACATCCTCCTCCACTTATCTGGTTGGCTGGGTGGCCTCCGATTCCCTGCGTGACGCAATTCAATCCATGCCTGTCTGGGCTCAGTTTCTGCTGGCCGTATTCATGGCGGACTTCTCGCAGTACTGGTTCCATCGCCTGTACCACACTGTGCCGTTTTTGTGGAAGTTCCACGCAGTGCACCACTCCAGCAAGCACATGGATTGGTTGGCCGGTTCCCGTGTGCATTTGGTTGAAATACTGATTACTCGCAGCGTGGTTATGGTGCCTCTGTTCCTGCTGGGTTTCTCCGCCGAAGCATTGAATGCATACGTTATTCTGGTGGGTGTGCAAGCCGTACTGGCGCACGCCAATCTGAACTTCAACTTCGGCTTCCTGAAATACATTCTGGTGACGCCGCAGTACCATCACTGGCACCACGCGGATGATCCTGCTTACGCCTATAAGAACTATGCGATTCACTTACCGATTATTGATATGCTGTTCGGCACCTTCAAATTGCCTGGTAAAGAATGGCCCAAAAGCTACGGACTGCTGAATAACAAAACCGTACCCAAAGGCATCGTACGCCAGCATATGTTTCCTTTCGGATACGACGAATAAGCCAAACTATTGATGCGCCCCGGGAAACCACAGTTTTACCGGGGCTTGTTAGGCTTATAATAGGGCCGACTCATTCAATGACTGGAAGTATGTATCAGATGATAAAAACCAAAAAACTCATTTATTCCCTGCTATTGATCTTTGGCGTCGCTTTCAATGCTTCCGCTGCGTCCAAAGTTGAGATTGACGCCAAAGTGAACGCCGCCTTGAAAGTCTTCTATAACAAAGTTCCTTCTGGACAAGAACTCGCTTCCAAAGCGCAAGGCGTACTGGTATTTCCTGAAATACTGAAAGCCGGCTTCATTATCGGCGGCGAATACGGCGAAGGCGCACTGGTGAAAGGGGGCGCCATTCAGAGCTATTACAACATCGCATCCGCATCAATTGGCTTTCAGGCGGGAGTGCAGGAGAAGACAGTCGTTATGCTGTTCATGACGTCCGACGCGCTTAACAAGTTCACCCGAAGCGAAGGCTGGGAAGTCGGCGTTGACGGCAGCGTCGCCATCGCCGAGTTCGGCGCAGGCAAGTCCATCGACACCAACACCATACAAGAGCCGATCATCGCCTTTGTCGTCTCCAACAAAGGCCTGATGGCGGGCGTTTCCCTGGAAGGCTCCAAGATCACGCCTATCGTGAAGTAGTCTTTTCCTTTGAGACGAACGCAAGAAGGGCGGCTCACGCCCTTCTTATAGACTACAAATCGTACTTTTCCTGAATTTCCATCTGCGCCTCCAAAGCGGCTTCATCTCCCAGTTTTTCCAATAAATCCGGCCAAATCAGAGGATGTTCCAACTCAGCGGAAAAGCCGCTCAGTAGCGCATTGACGGCATCCAAGTCTGCGCCGACGGGAGCCGCGATGTAGATATAGACCCCAGGTAACTCGATGTCGTCCTCTAGATACAGGACGTATTCTTCATTACTGCGACGGTCAAAGTACACCTGCAAATCCGCCAGGCTATCTTGCAGACGCGCCAGATTTTCATCGCCAGGATGCGCGCCATCAATGGCGAAGTAGTCATACTCAGGGGCTTTGAGGACGTGTACTACGGAAAACAGCAAAGTGTAATATCCTTCGCTATCATGCATGACGCCTTCATCATCTTCCTGATCCAGTCTGTTCAGCGGCGCGGCGTCAAACACCACTTCACATCCAAAACGTTGAGGCTCGCCCAGTCTAGCCAAACCGATTACACGAGCCGTGACCGGACCATTGCGCACCGCCAGATAATCCCGCGCCTCTCCATCCTCATCGGTAAAGCGAACTCTCACATAAATGCTGTCTTCATCGATAGGTCCTTCGCCTTCAGGAACATCCATTTCCAAGGCCTGCATGGACTCCCTGACGCAGGCCCAGTCGCCGGCTATCGTCGCAGGCACCATGCGGTCCCAATGCAGACTGGTTTCCTCCGGGTCCAACTGAATCAGACGCGTCCACCAGTTAACGGACTCCTGATAGCTACCGAGTTTCATCGCCAACCGCGCAGCGGCGGCAATAGCAAAACCTGCGTCAGGAGAGCGCTCAATCAATTTACCAACATATTCGTACGCCTGTTGAGGGTCGCTATTGGAATAGAAGCGCATTTTCAGCCAGCACAGACGGCAAAACAGGTCATCGTCCAATGCCGGGTCGATTTCCGCACCGAATTCCCGCAAGAATTCGTCCGTATGATCCTGATCAATGAGAATATTGCCGTAAGTCATCAACAACCGTGGAGTGTGAAAACCGGACTTCTCTCGCAAGACTGCAAGCGCCGCCTCACTCCAGCCGCTGACGTCTAAAAGATGGGTGTATTCAAGCAGTACTCGTTCATCATCCGGCCACTTCCGCATGGCGTCTATAGTCATCTCCAACGCCGCTTCTCGGGTTTCCGCCTGCTGCTCAAGGAACTGCTCGATTTCGGAGAATTCACATGACGCTCTTTGCGCTTCCGCCTGAGTGATCGCCTCATTTAGAAGCGCCAGTTCTTCTGTAGCGCCACAATCCCGATGCAATTGCTGAACCGCTTCGGCTACACGCCGGGCGCATAAGCGGGCGATCGCGACAGCGCCACGGGACAGCGCCAGCTGAGCCTGCACCAGCCCAAGATTGACGGTGTCCCGCCAGGCTTTGCTATCGAAAAGCTCAGAGACCATAGCGTTAATTTGCAAATCCAACTCTTCCGAGTTGGCGCTGGCCTGCTTGGACGCCAGCACTTCCCTGGTTTTGATCCAGGGCTCGAAAAACGCGGGAGAGAGCATAGTCTCGTCATAGCTTAGCAATGTTTGCTCCGCCTCTTCCGCACGCTCCAGCAACGCCAGACACCACGCCAGATAGTTCTTTCTACGGCGTTCGAAATGTTCTCCGCCGCCGTCATTTCTGGCTTTACGCGCGAGCGTTTCCGCTTCCTCGTATCGATGCAACCCAATCAAAGCATCTAACTGGCAAAACAGCATGTTGGTGTCATCCGGGGAGCGATGGTTGGCGGTCAAGGCTTTTTTCTGCTCGCGGATGGAGGCCAGCGCATCCTCGAAGCGTCCCGCGTCAATCAACGCACTGTTGTATTCACCGCCAATGCAGGTAAAACAAGGCCAGGTCGCATCGATTCTGCCCATGGTTTCCTGCGCCACGGCCAGCCTTTCCTCTACATAACCAGGGCCATCGGTTATGGCGTAGCAGCAAGCCAGATCCTGAACGGCGCAGATGCTTTGCGGGCAGTCGCGGGTTTCTTCGCGGTGAGCGAACTCCAACAAATCCACCGCCTCGCCCAACATGGCCTGGCCTTTACGCCGGGTCAGCACCTGACTTTGCAGATGCCAGTGACGGAAGTAGATCTCCAGCCATTTATCGCCGTTCTTACGCGCCAGACTGAGCGCTTCCGGGTACAGCGCATCCACCTTATGGTGTTCATCATTCACCGAATAATGGGAAATGTCATAGACAAAGTCCGCCAGACGATGCTCGCCAGTTTCTCTCAGCGCCGAGACGCGTTCGTGAACCCAATTCCAGATATCCATCGTTACACCCCTCGCGTGATCGCCAGCAACGCCTCGCTGAAGCGCTTGAGCTCATCGGAAAAATTAGAGTCGCTATCGTCGACCTGATGGGTTAACGATTCCATATAGGCCCGCACCGCTATCGCTAAATGCCCTGCCGACTCTTGGGACGCCTCCATCATGGCCGCAACCAGAGGCGAATTCAGGTTGACGTAAAGACGCCGTTCAATTTCCGCCGAAATGGCTTGCGTGTGCAACCGCGCCAGACTTAACGCCGCCGAGCCGATGCGTTTGTCCGCCTCATCCCGCTCGATTCGTTTCTTGAGCGCCACATCCTGATCGTGGATGACCAGCAACGGCACATGCGCCGGCTCAAAACGCGCGCAGGACAACGCCTCATTTTTGCGTAACAGGAGCGCCGCCAGCTTGTCGTGAATCGCTTTATCCACCGCCTCTTCGGCGAACAGCTTGGTTTCCGCATCGCTGCTACCCAGGATGTGGGCTTTCAGCTGATTCCAATGCGCATACTTCTGACAAAAGCCGGACGCGGCATAAAGATATCCCGACACCAATGGCTTCATCTGCGCCCGGAACAGCAGCTCTTCCTGGCTGTTCTTGTCCTCATTGCGGATGTAAATCACGCCGCCGCTCTGCTTGAGGTAAGCAGGAAGCGTCACGTCGCCAATCGTAGTCGGTATTTTCAGGTCATTCTGCATAACCTCAAACAAACGATCATCGCTCAGCGCCGCGCCTAAAAGCGTCTGGTTATGGCGGCTGAGAATGCGTCGCCACACGCTGCTTTCATTGGCGGCGATGGTTCGCAGACCCTCAATCAGCGTTTCGGCCAGAAAGTCGCGAATTTCATAAAAGCGTTCATCTTTCTGAATATCTTCACGGCTCGCCGTTGGCGACAGCGCTACCGACTCCACGACGCCGCCGGCGAATCCCGCCCACAACGGCAACAGTTCGCGACATTCTCCGGTGATGAACATACTGCGCACGAACACCGAAATATTGCGGTAGTCCGAGGTGGCGTAGCCGCCGCGGTCCTGGACCCAAAGCAAGCCTTTCAGGCTCCAGGGGTTATTTTCAGGAATAGGGATAGCGCACAAAGGCTCAAAAGCGCCTTCGAAAATGGCGGCGAATTCCAGGCGTCGTTTCTTGCGCTGTAATTCGGATGTGGCGGCGTCCAATCGCCAGGGCGCCACCAGGCTGTTGACCTGCTCATCGTCATTATTCAGAAAAATGGGAACGCGCAGCAGACAACAGTAGCGTTCAATCAGCCCCTGCAGAAGGTCGCTTTCCGCCAAGTGATAAAACTCCTCCCGCAGGTGAAGCTTAACGGTAGTTCCCACCTGCGCTGGCACAGTAGCGGAAATGGCGAATTTCTTGCCGCCGGCGGTGGAGAAATACCATGTCTGCTCCGGCGTCTGGTAGGACGTTGTCCAGACCTCCACCTTCTCCGCCACGACATAAGCGGACAAAAAGCCCAGCCCGAAATATCCCACCATATCCTCATTGTGAGAGCTATCCCGCAACACACGGGTATAGCCGGAGCCGATAGTGGCGAGGTATTTCAGCACTTCCTCGTAGGTGAGACCGGAGCCGTTATCAGTGATGACGATCTGGTTACGGTGGCTATCCGCCTGAATGCGGATGGCGAAATCGCCGTCGCGGCCTGTCTCCAGCCGGGAACGCACGCAGGCGTCATGGGCGTTTTGAATAAGCTCCCGGATTGCGACGGCGGGAGTGGAATATAAATTGCGCCCCAGCACCTCCAATAGTCCGTCGAGGTCAACCTGGGTTTGATGAAGTTCACTAGCCATGAAATAACTGCTTTTTATTAATTGAAAACGGTCAATCGAGCGACGATATGGCGGACACAGTGCGTCAGTCGCCGCGCACGACATTAAAGATTCAGTAACTGTGTTTGATTATGGGATCACATCCATTATGAGAGTAGGTCAACTTTGCAGGGAGAACGCTATTTAACCGTTATTTCTCCCTGATTTAAAGGGATCGCCGTGCATAAATGTCGCGTCAGACCTTCCAGCATCTCTCCCCCCTGTCGCCAATAATGCCAGTACAACGGCACTTTTTGCGCATAGCCTGGCTTCACTTCCACCAGACGTCCCGCCGCCACCGATTCCTGCGCCTGAATCTCCGGCATCATGCCATACCCTAGCCCAGCTTCCGACATGCGGATAAATCCTTCTGAAGAGGGGCATAAGTGAAAGGGAAACGCACCTTGATAACCCAGGCTCTGCAGCAGGCGATGCTGCAATTGATCGTCAGGCCCGAAATTAATGACCGGCGCAATCGCCAACGCGTCAGCGGTCAGCCCCAACGGGAAATAACGGGACATAAAACCAGGGCTGGCGTAGGCGCGATAAACCAAGGTTCCCAGATAAACGCAACGGGAACCCTGCACCGCCTGCTCCGCGCTGCACACACATCCCGCCACGTCGCCATCGCGCATCCGTTTGAGTCCGATATCCTGATCTTCAATCACCAGATCCAATAGTACGCCTTCGCGCTGGCAATAATCCCCCATTACCGGGAACCACCAAGTGGCGAGGCTGTCCGCATTAATAGCGATGCGCAGGCGTAGCGCCTCCGCTCCCAGCGTCGGCACGTCCAGTAACAGATCATGCTCCAGTAGACGCACCTGCTGCACATGATTGAGAAGGCGTTTTCCCAGATCGGTAGGCGCGAGTCCCGGGGAGCGGACCAGTACAGGTTGTCCTAACCTCGCTTCCAGCAGTTTGATGCGCTGTGAAATTGCGGACTGGGAAATCCCCAACAAGGCGGCGCCCTTCTCAAAGCCCTGACCTTCCACTATCGCCGCCAGCGCCTGCAATAATTTGTAATCCAGCATAATCAGTTTTTCTAATGAGAGGTTAGGATTATTTGTTTTATTAATATTTAGAAACACCCTAATCTTCAACACAGACAAACGCAAGGCGCCTGCGACAACCTGAACCACAACCATGCTTATGACGATAAACGTACATGAGCGCTCACACATAACAAAAGGGTGTTAACTGCATGTGGCAGAGCTATTTCAACGGGTTTAGCCTTTCCTTGGGAATTATCGTGGCGATAGGCGCACAGAACGCATTCGTATTGGCGCAAAGCCTGAAGCGAGAGCATCACTTTCCCGTCGCCGCCATTTGCGCGCTGGCGGACCTGGTGCTGATCGCCGCCGGCGTATTCGGCATGGCGGCGTTACTGAGGGAATTCCCCCAAATTGCGGAATGGGCGCGTTGGGGTGGCGTGGTATTTCTCACCGCTTACGGCGCCTTTTCCGTCAAACGAGCGCTCTATCCAGGCCCAGGATTGGAAGCGGAAGGCGCGGTCAAACGTAACCTCGGCATTGTCGTAGCGACCACCCTGGCTGTTACGCTCCTCAATCCACATGTCTACCTGGACACGCTTTTCCTGATCGGCTCAGTGGGCGCTCAGCAGTCCGCCCCCGCCGCTTATGCAGCCGGCGCCGCCTCCGCCTCGATCATCTGGTTCTTTGGTCTGGCTATCGCCGCCGCCGCGCTGTCGCCCTGGCTGTCGCGGCCTTCATTCTGGCGACTGGTGGATGGGCTGATCGCAGTGCTGATGTGGCGTATCGCCTGGGGATTATTTCAGAACGGCGCGTAATGCGCCGTTTTTTATGCGCGGCGGGAAATAATTTCGGCAAGAATCGAAATCGCAATCTCCGGCGGCGATTTACCACCGAGATTCAGTCCAATGGGCCCCTTGACGCGATCAATCTCCTTTGCGCCGACGCCTTCCGCCGCCAGCTGCTCGCACCGCAAAGCCTGTGTCCTCATGCTCCCCAAAGCGCCAATATAGAAGCAGTCCGTGCGCAGCAGGTTGCGTAATATGGGTAGCTCCCATTCATGGTCATGGAACAACAGCGCCGCAGCCGTCCAGGCGTCGCTCCAAGCCTCCTCGAAATGGTCCGGCGCATGCAATCTGGTTACGCCGGGCGGGGTATATCCAGACGCGTCTCCCGGAGAGACCGCCACTACTTCGTATCCCATCGCAGGCGTCAGCATCAACAGCTGTCGAAATATCTCTCCCCGCCCAAACGCCAACAGGCGAGTGGCGGGATTGTAGACTCTGACAAAGCGATCGCCACTCACATGAGAATCGGAAGCCTGCGTTCCTGAGCAGACTTCAAGTTGCAGGTGCGCGCCATCGCCGTTGGCTGCGCACTCCAAATCCATGCACAACAACGCCGGTTGACGTTTTAGTTGCCGATCTCGCATAGCGAACAACAAGTCAGCGCCCACATTAACGTCAATCAGCACATCGATCCCGGAGCCACAAGGCAGCCGAATATCGAAGAAAGGAGAGTCTTTACCGTAACGCAGCTTGCGATTGCGTCCGTCCGCCAAAGCAGCGACCGCTTCATGGGTTAACGCCGCTTCAACGCAGCCTCCTGAAATCAATCCTACCGCCACCCCATCTTCACGCACCGCCATTTGGCTCCCCAGCGGGCGCGGCGAAGAACCGTCGACGCCCACCAGAGTTATCAACGCCACCCTGGCGCCCTGAGCCAGCCAGGCGCAGGCCGCAGGGATCACGTTTTCCACAAACATCGGCGCGCTCATATCAGGCGAACAGATTTCTGAATGGAAGGCTGCGAGGGATTTCTCCTGTCGCGGCGAACAACGCATTGGCCACCGCCGGGGCTGCAACTGGCGTACCCGGCTCGCCAACGCCGGTGGGCGGCTCCGCCGAAGGCACGATATGCACTTCCACATCCGGCATTTGATTCATACGCAGCACTTGATAGTCATGGAAGTTGGATTGCTTGACTGCGCCATCCTCCAGAGTAATCTCACTCACTAGCGCCGGTGACAGCCCGTAACCTATACCTCCCTCCATTTGCGCCCGGATAATGTCGGGGTTGATGGCGAGCCCACAGTCCACCGCACAGGTAATTTTCACGATACGGAAGCGATTGTCGTCCACCGCCTCAATCTCCGCTACCTGGGCCACATAGGAATTAAAGGACTCGTGCACCGCCACGCCGCGAAAGCGCCCCTTGGGCAATGGCTTATCCCAGCCGGCCTTTTCCGCCGCCAGCTTCAGTACACCCTGATGACGCGGATGGCCTTCCAGAAGCTTCATACGATAGGCGACCGGATCTTTACCGGCTGATTTGGCCAGCTCATCGATAAAGGTTTCTGTCGAATAAGCCGTGTGGGTCGACCCAACGGAACGCCACCACAGGATGGGTACGCCCTCCTTGATCGTATGCAAATCCACCTGCAAGTTGGCGATGTGGTATGGCAAATTAGAGGCGCCTTCCACAGACGTAGGGTCAATTCCGTCTTTCATCATGCCTTCAAAGCCCGTGCCGGAGATAATCGACTGGCCCACTATGCGATGACGCCAGGCTGACGGATAACCGTCCGCACCCAAGGTCGCGGATATCTGATGCACATACATGGGGCGGTAGTACCAGCCACGCATATCATCTTCGCGAGTCCACACCAACTTGATCGGAACGGATTCCGAATAGGCTTTGGCGATTTGCGTGGCTTCAACGATGTAATCAGAGTGCGAGTTAGCGCGACGACCAAAACTGCCTCCCGCCAACAACATGTTGATCTTCACGTTCTCCATCGGCACGCCCAGGATCTGTGAGACCTGCATCTGGTCCCCTGTCTGAAACTGGCAGCCATACCAGAGTTCAGCGCCATTCTCTTTCTTTTGAATCACGCAATTCATCGGCTCCATCGCCGCGTGGGCCAGAAAGGGAAACTCATAGATGGCGTCCAACTGCTTTTCCGCCGCAGCGTATGCGGCGTCGAAGTCGCCATTGCGCACGACGGGCGTCCCCGGCTTATTCAACTCTTCGCGGTATTCCTTGAGAATAGCCGCTGAGCTTTTGCGAAACGCAGCGCTGTCATCCCACTCCACTTTGAGAGCGTCGCGGCCTTTTTTCGCTGACCAGAAGTCCTGCGCCAATACCGCCACGCCGGCGGGTATCTGCATAACCGACACGACGCCGGGCACTTTCCGCGCAGCGGAATCGTCCATGGATTTAACCTTACCGCCCACTTTGGGGGCATGGGCGATCAATGCCGTCAGCATGCCTGGGAGTTGCACATCCTGGGTAAAAATCGCCGTCCCGTTGGTTTTACCTGGATCTTTACGCACCAGCTTCTTGCCAATCAGGCGAAAATCTTTGGGATCCTTCAAGGTCGCCGTTTCCGGCACTGGCTGCATGGCCGCCAGTTCCGCCAGATCTCCGAAGCTGGCTTGCCTGGATGTCCCATCGTGGCTCACTCTGCCGGATTCGACTTTGATCTCCGCAGCAGGAACCTTCCACAAGGTCGCCGCCGCAGCGACTAGCATTGCTTTGGCTTTAGCGCCCGCTTCCCGCATCTGCTGGTAGGAATTCGCCATGGCGGTGCTGCCGCCGGTGCCCTGGAATGGTCCCCAGAACAGGTTGTTATAGCGCTTGGCGTCCGCCTCCGCTCCTTCAACGACGACCTGGGACCAGTCCGCATCCAATTCTTCCGCCAGCAAGGTTGCAAGACCCGTGTAGGTTCCCTGCCCCATCTCAATGTGCTTGCTGATAACGTACACTTTGTTATCTGGGCTGATGCGCACGAATGCGTTGGGAGCGAAGTCCTGGCTAGCCGCCTCGCCTGCGGTTTTCCCCGGACCGGATTCCGCTGCGCCAGCCAAAGAAGGCAGCGATAGCGCCAACGTCAGCCCCGCTCCGCCCAGAGTGGATTTGCTGATAAAGGAACGACGGCTCAGACTGGGATTCATAGTTTTCATAGAGCCTCCTTACGCTATTTTTTCCGCTGCGGACTTGATCGCAGCGCGAATGCGGACATAGGTGGAGCAACGGCAGATATTGCCTGACATAAAGCTGTCGATATCACTGTCGCTGGGCTTGGGATTGCTTTGCAAAAGCGCCACCGCAGACATGATCTGCCCAGACTGACAGTATCCACACTGTACGACCGCCTCGTCTTCCCAGCTTTCCTGCACCGCCTTGGCGACTTTCGACTCCAGCCCCTCTATTGTGGTGATAGACTGCCCCTGAACGGAGCCAACCGGCGTCACGCAGGAACGAATCGCAGAACCATTCATATGCACCGTACAGGCGCCGCATTGCGCCATGCCGCATCCAAACTTGGTTCCAGTCAGATGCAGATGATCCCGAATCGCCCACAACAAAGGCGTATCCTCAGGCACATCCAGCGAGCGCTTTTCTCCATTAATAGTCAGTTCGATTCCCATAATCGCCCCCACAGAGTATTCGTTGATTCTTTATATCCCTGACCCGGGATGTGGTTGATAGGCATACACAGCTCAGTAAAGTGTAGTCCTTGTCAGACAAGAGCAACTACATCATTCCTGCGGGAGACTTGCCTAATACTGCGGAATTGGGGGAAAAGAAAGAAGTAGAAAGGGGCGGAAAAGAACTTCCCGCCCGAAGAAAAATTTAACGTTAATCAGTCACAACAGGAACGTAGACATTTATTTCAATGCGTTCGTCTGACTTTGTCACAACCGTATAATCGCCTTCGCCACCAAACACCGCGACTGGAGCGCCTTCATATTCCTGTTCTGCAACCTTCTCGAAAGCAGAGTTCAATTCCGTCAAGAGTGTCCCGCCACCTTCTTTCTCCGACACAGCCAGAAGGCCGCTGCTTTTCGTCCAAGTAGCGCCTTTTAACGAACTCAGAGGCAAGCTAACGGCATTGGTCAGCTGACGCCCCACCTCCTCAAAGCTGTATACAGCCCTATCGATAAGCAACAGATCTTTGAATGGGTTGTACGCTAAAAAGCCGGCTGATACCGGAGCATCGACTTGGGCGATGTAATCCAAATCTCTAGGGCTGGAAAATGAAATCATGAGTTCAGGAAAGTCGTGCGAGAAAAAGTATAAGGCATCGTCTTTTCCCGAAGCATACCAACCATTCAATGCCGGCGGTACACTGGCCTCAGACAGAATGCGGCCAGTGTTGTCGTACAACCAGGCGCCTTCCGACATTGGAGACGCCATGACGATAACAGCATTTCCTCCGGCTATTATAGTGGTGGGATTGCCGACCATGTATGCAAAAAAGCGATTCTCATTTTCCTCATCGAAGTATCTGACTTCTCCATTCTTGTACAGAACGTAGAGACGCTTAACGCTATCGGAATAACTCATATCAACGACAGGCTGACTTAAACGCCATGGATTTTTATATCCATGGTCGACAGCGGACCAACGATAGATGGCGTTGCGATCGCTATTCAGAGCAAACACATCCCCTTGCCGATTACCCTGAACGATCGTCGCAACAACCTCAGAATGCATTCTCGCGATATCACACAGACTGACGTCCATGGGCGAGCCATGCTCAATCAGAGCGCATGACGAATCATTGGGATAGTCGTCCAGGGACAATCCTGTCGTCGTATCAGCATCGGTGAAGCCGAGGTTCCATTCATCGGGATAACCGTCGTTATCAGAGTCTTTAGAGGCGGAGATGTCCGCTGGAAAAGCATCGTCACGATTTGGTACGCCGTCGCCATCATCGTCCAGACGGATATCGTAGCTATAAATAGATGTTTCACCGTCATCTTCAACCACAAGCGCCGCTTGATTTCCGGCGTCAACCAACGCCTTTGCAACTCCCGGGTATATCCGGTAATCCACCACCTGACGAGTATCGTCCCATCTAATGAGATAGGTTTTTCCCTCATGAATGTAGGTCGCCAGAATATGTCCTTCAAGCCAGAGAGTCTGCTTATATTTGTACTCCCCAAACCCGAAGGCATCAGGATCAGTAAAAGGACTTCTAAGCTTAGTTAGGGCGGAGTCTCCGTCTAAGTCATGAATTTGGGCTCGCAGATCAACCAGCGCTCCCCCGTTAGGACTCAACGAAAAATCTCCGTCTTCCAGGCACCTCGCCAACTCTGAGGAGTGCTCAATTGTCGCGGCATCCTTGTTGTAGCGTCTCCAATAGAGGCCGCCTTTAGTCACATAACCACCTGATCCGCAGAAATAGTATTCCGTGCCCGGAAATGTCTGGTAACCAAAGAAATAAAGACGGCCAGTCTCAGAATTCCATTGCAGAGTGTATAGCTGATCATCAATAGAAGTACTGCTCTTAACTTGCCCGACTGCGTCCAATAAATAGAGAACATCGGGGCTGTAAGGATCACTGTCACCTGGGACCACAACCCACAAATCGTCGCCGGCCGCGACAAGTTTAATGATATTAAGACCAGGCTTAGCGAAAGGGCGTTCTGTTTTATCTTTAGTAATATCGATCGCCGTAATTTCGCCGTTCTGATGCCCTAAAAGCAGGCGTTCATGCGATGCGGAATATTCAAGATCGGATATTGGATTTAACAGCGTAATAGGATTGATATAGCGCTGGGTAGTCAGGTCCCATCTATATATCTTGCTTGCATCCTCACTACTCAGGACATACAAAAGACCGGAAGGCCCCGCCTTAAACCTATCGGGAGAGCTTGCCGGCTCCCAATCTTTCGTTCGGCAATCTTCAGATAGATCAGCTTGTGTCCCGACAGGGGCGTCACAGGGGTTAGATGGATTGGAGGGATTAGATGGATTGCTCGTGTCGCCAGAATTATCTCCTTGCCCCCCTCCAGTTTCCACGCTTTCGCTATTGCTGTTATCGGTAGCAGAAGTTCCGCCACCGCCACCGCAACCAGGCAAACAAATAAGCGCTCCCAAGAGCAACAAAACAGACAAATAACGAGGCAGCATCATAACTTTACTCTAACTTCCACAGACTACATTTGAATAAAAAGCGCGCGATTCTAGCATGCAGTGTACTAAGTAGACAGTGGAAACAAGACAGTTCATCACAACAAAATGATCGCCTTAACATACGGGTCACGGCGTTTGCGCCAGCTAAAGTTTGCAACTATTTTAAATCAAAGCCTTTTTCCCCGTTTCTGCTTTACGGCGATTAAGAAAGAGGATTTAATTCCGTCCCTGACAACTTGTCCTTTTTATCAGACCTCTTCAGCACTTCAGAATTTCATACAGGAAGGGATGAATGGAACCAACGCAAACCTATCAGGCCCATGCGTTTCACGAGCAATTCAATAACGGCAGAGCATCAGGGTCCCTGACGGTGTCCGGCGGGTTCGTCGAGTTCTCCAATGGCGAAAGCAGCGTTCGCTTTCCAGTCACCGGCGCCCAAGTCAAAATGGGCGGAGCCAGCGATAGGCTGGTTTTCATCACTCACCCCGACTTTCCCGAGTGGAGCCTCTACACCAGCGACCGCAGCATCCTAAATCACCCTGCCCTGCATCAGGACAACCATCTGCAGGGCCAGCTACGCAAAGCACGTAATGTGCGTCGTATTAACTGGTCAGTACTCGTCATCGTCGTGGCATTGATCATCGGAGCGCCGCTTTCAATTGTCGTTTTTATGGATAGCATCACCGCCGTCGCCGCCAAGCAGGTTCCCGCCGAGTGGGAAGAGAAACTGGGCAAGACGGTATTCGGTCAATACCAGATAGAGAACGAACTACTTGAATCCGAAGATGGCGAACAGGCGATCGCTGCGCTTACGGACCCACTGATCCAAGCCGTTAATGACGAACGTTACACCTATAAGGTTTACGTATCCAACTCATCCGACATCAACGCTTTCGCATTGCCTGGGGGATACATCGTTATTAACTCTGGACTGATCCTGGCCGCAGATAACGCCAGTGAAGTTCTTGGCGTCATGGCGCATGAAATATCACATGTCACGGAGCAGCATGGCGTGCGCAATATCATGGGGGCCGCCGGCACTTACGCGCTGGCTCAGGCGCTGTTCGGCGACGTCAGCGGTTTGCTGGCGACCGTGGCCAATGCCGCGCCGCTATTGCTGAACCAGAGCTATTCCAGAGGGTTTGAGTCAGACGCCGACGCCAAGGGATTGGAATTGCTAAATCGCGCCAATATCGACCCTAAAGGCTTAATTACCTTCTTCGAAAAAATCATCGAAGAAGAGAAAAAGCGCCTTGAGCAAATCGAAGACGAGGACGCCAGGGATCTGATGAAAGACAGCATGGGATTCCTGAGTTCGCACCCAGCCACCGAGGATCGCATCGCCGACCTTCAGGAGCGGATCAGCGATCAGGAAGGCGACTACCGCAATCTGGAGCCGGAATTCCAAAGACTGAAGCAACTGGTCAAGAAGTTTGTGGCGGAAAAGTAGAGTCCGCTCCATCGAAATTCAAAGAAATAAAGTTATCGACAACGGAGATAGCGCATGAAGGCAGAGATAAAAGGAGGCGCAGCGTTCGGTTACGTGGACGTCGAGCTGGAGCCTGGCGAACAGATCACGGCTGAGTCTGACGCCATGTCCAGCATGTCGGCGGACCTGGATATGCAAACGCGCACCAATGGATCGTTTTTTATCGCCATCCTAAGAAAATTCCTGGGGGGCGAGACGTTCTTCATTAACCGCTTCAGCAATAACACCAGCGGCGTGCGCAAGCTGACCCTGGTGCAGCCCACGCCAGGCGAGGTGCGCTGCGCCGAGCTGAATAATGAAACCTTGTGTTTTCAGCCAGGCGCTTTTCTGGCCGCGACAGAAGGCGTCACGCTGGGCGTGCGCTGGGCGGGATTCAAATCCTTCATCGCCAAGGAAGGTCTGTTCAAGTTGGTTGTCTCCGGCACAGGCAAAGTCTGGTACGGAGCCTACGGCGCCCTGCTCGAAAAAGAGATTGATGGCGAGTATATCGTCGACACCAGTCATCTGGTGGCCTATGACCCAGGCCTGAGCCTGCATATCCAGTTGGCGGGCGGCCTGTTCTCCAGCTTCTTCGGCGGCGAAGGTCTGGTAACCCGGGTCGAAGGCAAAGGTAAAGTCATCATTCAAACCCGCAGCATTTCCGGTCTGACTGACTGGATCAATCCAAAGCTTTTCTAAGGGGCGCATTATGGACATCGAACTTATCCATCGCCCAGGCAACACTGCGGCGAAGGTCAAATTAGCGCAAGGCGAGATCTGCACGGCGGAATCCGGAGCCATGATCGCCATGAGCGGCAATATGGACGTCACGACGACAACGCATAAGAAGCAAGGCGGCGGCCTGATGAAAGCGATCAAACGCATGGTCGCAGGCGAATCTTTGTTTCTTAACCACTTCGAACCCAAATCCGGCGACGGTGAAGTCTGGTTCGGCGCGACGCTCGCTGGCGACATGATGGCCTATGAACTGGACAATGAGAGCCTTATCGTACAGGGCGGCTCCTTCATGGCCTGCGAGCACAGCGTGGAAATCGATTTGGGCTGGCAAGGGTTCAAGTCTATCCTCTCTGGGGAAAGCATGTTCTGGCTGCATATGAAAGGAAAAGGCAAAGTGCTGCTTAACTCTTTTGGCGCTATTTATCCGGTGGAGGTGGACGGGGAATATATCGTCGACACCGGTCATATCGTCGCCTTTAACGAGACGCTGGATTTCACCATCACCAAAGCCGGTAAAAGCTGGATGCATTCATTCCTCGGCGGCGAAGGGTTGGTTTGTAAATTCCACGGCAAGGGCACAGTCTGGTGTCAATCGCATAATCCATCCAGCTTTGGATGGGCGATGTCGTCGGGCTTGAAGCCGCGTAAAGCTTAAGGAGAGTGATGATGAGCACAGCAGCATACCAAGTCACAGTGACAGGTGAGTTGAATCCCGGCGTTACCCGGGAAAGCGCGGTGGAGGCTTTCGCCAAATTATTCAAGGTTGCGCCAGAGACCGCCGAGCAGATATTTTCCCGCGCCCCCATGGTCGTGAAAAAGGGCATAGATGAGACCACCGCGGATAAAATTCAAATGGCGTTGACTAAAATCGGCGTACAAAGCCAGGTGGGAATGAGCGAAACGCCCGCTCCTGCCGTCATTGCAGCGGAAGAGCCGCAGCCAAACAATGAGATTACCAGGCCAGTTCCGCCTCCTCCTGAGCCAGTACCACAGGCTGCTCCCCCCAGCATGGTTGAGCCTGAAGCGAGCATCGATCAGGAGCAGGATCAGCCGGGATTTAAATTCAAAATTGAAGGGAGACCAGACTTCGCCTTCCTGACGGTGCAAGTGCCCGGCGGAAAGACACTCAGAGTGGAAGCCTCCGCAATGGCGACCATGGACACCAACATGGTCATGAAGACCAAGGCGAAAGGCGGTCTGGGCCGCTTCTTAACCTCCGAGTCCATTTTCATCAATGAGTTCACCGCTCAAAACGGTCCCGGCGAAATTGGCATCGCGCCGGCGTCTCCTGGGGATCTGGCGCACGTATTTCTACAGGGAGAAACAATCTTTCTGCAGAACTCCGCATTTGTCGCCTCCGACATGGGCGTGACGGTGGAAACCAAATGGCAGGGGCTAACCAAAGGATTCTTCTCTGGCGAAAGCCTCTTCCTGATTCGCTGTAGCGGCGATGGCGACCTCTGGTTCAACACCTACGGCGGCATGATCATGCTGGACGTGGATGGCGACTATGTGGTGGACACCGGAAATATCGTCGCGTTTACGGAAGGGCTGGATTACAGCATTACCAAAGTCGGCGGATACAAGTCCCTCTTCTTCTCCGGCGAAGGCTTTGTCTGCCGTTTCAGCGGCAAAGGCAAAGTATGGATACAAACCCGCAGCGTCCAAGCCTTCACCAGCTGGGTTTACCCATTCCGACCGGTGCAGAACAAGGGGTAAACAGCTTCTGAACAAGCCTTCGGTGAAAACCGGAGGCTTCTCTTTTGCCAATCAATCTCCCTCGACGATCAGCGCAAAGGACAATATGGGTAAAACCTATGGCCGTGCTAGTCTAGCTAGCAAAGCAATTTCACTACACCTCATCAGGAGTATTAGTTGTGATCAACTGGACCCGTAGAGCCTTTAATGAGTTAACGCTTGATGAACTGTACGCATTATTGCGTCTACGGTCAGAGGTTTTTGTTGTGGAACAGAACTGTCCCTACTTGGATGCGGACGGCGCGGATAAAGACTGCCTGCATTTACTGGGCTGGTCCGACATAGAAGGCGTTGAAACGCTGACTGCCTACCTGCGTCTCGCCCCACCAGGAATAAAATATAGCGAAACATCCCTGGGCAGAATTGTCACCGCTCCCTCCGCGAGAGGCGGCGGATCAGGCAAAAAGCTGATGAGTGAGGGTTTGAATTGGGCTCGAGAGCTGTATCCGCAACACGATATAAAGATTCAAGCGCAGGCTTACTTGGAAAAGTTTTATCAAAGCTTCGGATTCGTCACTATTTCCGAGCAGTATGACGAGGACGGCATTCCTCATATTGATATGCTGCTGACGGCAAAGTAACAAGGTAAGCCGCTTATTACTAATTACAGCGGCCAGCGCACCAGATAAACCTGCCCATTCGCTGTGCCAATTGCTATAAGCTTCTTCTGAGTCGAGTAATCAAGCGCGGTTACCGACTCATCTGCAATTTTCAGCCGATGAAAGGCTTTCAAGCCTTCATTCCAAAAATCAACTGCACCAGAATAAGCGCCTACAAGCACCAAGCCATTGTCTTGGATACGAACTACGTTGGTCTCCTCGTTTTTCTTTCTCGACAGAACCTTTAATGCTTCCGCACTAACGATAGATATATCATCCTTACCAACGACGCTTAAGATCTTCCCATCTTCAGACAAGCTGATTAATTCGGCGCTTTCTCCCAAGTCGAGTTCATTCTCCAAAGACGGTGCATCGCCAACGTCCCATACTTGAATCACGCCGCCATCCAATGCAATAAATGCACGGGAGCCATCTGATGAAATGGCAGAGGCCAATACATCTCCCGACGCTTTCCAAGTTACCTTACGATCTCTGGCGGGGTCGACCACATAGACTGCTCTGTCTCTAAATCCTGATGCGACCAGAATATCGTTATTTGAAAAAGATAATCCTGTTTGAAAGTCGTATTTAACCGCAAAGTGATTTAGCTCTTTACCTTCAAAGTCATATAAATAGTTTCCGTAAGCGACGTACCTGCCTTCTTTTGAAAAGTCCGCCTTCTTAGCCTCTACTGGAAATAAATATTCGGCATGACGAGAGTCCAACCTTGAGTCCATGAGCTGAACTCTACCATCGCTATAAGCCAGCGCCACATTGCTGGAGTCAGAGATAAAACTGGCGTTAATCAACTTACCTTGAAATGTCAAAGAACCATCTACGGCGCCGCTATCAGTCGCTAGAACCTTGGCGTTATCATACAAAGCGCCAACAAACAGAAGCTCTGAGTCAGGAGAAAACTCTATTCTTTTAATGGGAAATTTGGAGAGACTGTGAGAATACTTTATCTCCCAGTCACCTGCGGGAACTATCTCCTGGCTGGTAAGGCATCCACCTACAAGAGGAAAAATAAAGCTTAATAGCAGTAGGGCCGAATTCCGTTTTGACAATATAAAACTCCGGGTGGGGATAAGATTTTACGGTTTCTTCAATGTTTTCTATCAAAGTCATTAGCAAGCCAATCTGGACGCGCACAAAATGAATAGATATACGCCAGCGACGACAGGCTAACTGTATTCTTAATAGTAAGACCGGTTCAATAGTGCATAGGGTCAACGCAATCAATGCATTGGGAGTTTGCAGAAAAGTCTCAATGTATAGACTTTAGAGAGAGGGCGACGGGCGGCTTCCATGCCTGGGTTTAACAGCGCTTCTGCGTCAATTCCGTTTATAAGTCCGTTTCGACCCAGCCGGGTCTGCGGGCTAATCCTTTTGTGAGTCCATTTGTGAGTCCTTGATGAGAGCGTCCCTCTCCATCCCGTCGCAGGAGTAATATTACTTTTTGCAGCGACCAATACAGTCGCACACTCGGAATTTTTTTAGCGATTATGACGACGCCAGTGCAGGGCTTTTAATGCATCAATGGCGTGCTGCCCCCAATGAATGCGAAAGCTTTCTTCCCAGTAGCATACGGCTTCTTTGACGTGATTATGGTCCCATAAGGACAGGCCGTCTTTCATATCGCGATAGATGTCCGCCAGATCATCGGCGATGTCTCCCGCATTGACGGAAGCGGATTGCATATCAAACGGGTCGTCGATATCGCGATATTGTGTGAATGGCATCGAGCTGAATCGCTGGTAGACTTTCTGCCAGGCGTCGTGGGTCATGGTTTCAAATTCCAGATCCGTACCCGCCGGTTCAAATGGCAGGTCCAGTATCGTCGCGTAAAGCTTGGCCAGCAGTCTGGTAGCTGTCGCCATTTCTTCATCTTGGGTGCCCGGCGTCGCTTCGCTCCATTGACAATATTCCCGGGCCAATTCTACAAAACGTTGAGTTTGCTCACTGCTGGGTTCTATTGTTTTCAAGTTCAGTTACCTCTGAATATTAGGCTCGTTGTAATTCTATTGCGCAGGCCATTGCGCAATTACGGCCGCAACTTTCGCCGCCGACTCATTCTTTGTTATCTACGGAAGGACAGGACGCCTTTCGAGTTAATTTGTCACTAACGTTATCAAATACCCCTTTGATTCAACAGCTAGTATTAATGCTAGCTCTGTATTCATAAATTCGAATGGAGAATAATGGGCGTCTCTTGCAAATTGCTGACAACACGCCCGTTAATCAGCTCAATACAGGATGTAATGACATGAGCGAAAACCTGCACTGCTGGACCCATAACCCAAAGCAACACAACGCCATCGTTCTATTCGTACACGGGGGTCCTGGAAGCCACTCGCATTATTTCAAAGAGTGGCTGCAACGTTATCCTATTTACAGCGAACGTTTTGGCTGGATCTCCTATGACCAGCGCGGCTGCGGACTTTCAGCCAAGTCGCCAGCGCTCACACACCAGGATAACGTTAACGATCTTATCGCGATCATTCATCGTCTTGGCGTCCGCCATCCTGGCCTCTGCGCCGTGGTCGGACACAGCTACGGCGCCAGATTGCTTTATGACGCACTTAAACAAGACGACACTATTGAGACCAAAGCCGTTTTTCTGGGGAGGTCTTTACGACCGGACATTCCCGCCAAGAGGAACTTCCTGATAGATCAGATCCTGATGAAGATTTTCCAACGCGATGACTACGCCACTCTGATGCAGGAAGTTGAGTATGATATCCAGAATCCCGCCAGCTTATGGAGCGCCAAACAAGCATTCCGGGAGAAACTGAAACACAGGGATCTGCGAGCCTTGTTTTATTGGTCGAACTTTCAGGCCATGGATGAATACGCCGCCATCAAAGCGCAGACGGAGTTACAGGAAAGCGATGAGGTGTTTAAGCAGATTACCGGCTCAATTCACACTCAGTCAGGGCCGGACGATGTATATGACTTCGGCAGCTTGAAACAAGCCTCTTTGAACATAATGGGCGCTGGCGACTTCGTCATGGCGGGAGACACTTACACAGCGCCGGCGGATAATGCCTATAGCGCCAGAATGTTTTCAAAGTCAGGACATTATCCGCACCTGGAAGAGCCGGAACAGTTTATCGCGACGCTGGAGCGCTTCCTTCTCCACCGTCACGTATAACCACCCGCCGCAACTCAGTAGACGTGCGGCGCGTTCTTGCTCTTCCCTCTGTCAGGAAAGGCTTTTCAGTAACTTCTGAGCCGGACTTTGTTTAAGAACTGAGTCCGCTCATGTTCATCAGGAATGCACTCCGCCATCGCCTGATAAAGCTTGATTTCCGTCGGCGACTCTTCGCGGCACTTGCGCACGATACAGCCCGCCAACGGCCCGACATACCGGCTGAGAAGCTGCGTCAGACGTTGCAGCTTTTCTTCACTCAAGGCGGTTCCAACACTGCTTTTATATTTGGGCTTTGGCTTGCTCGCCGCAGGTGCGGCCGTTTTTTGACGCGTAGCGGAGTCCAGGCTGCGTCCGGGATGCGTCATAACGTCATTTCTATGGGCGCGATCAAGGAAAGTATCCCGCTCCGCGCCATTGGGAATGTGCAATGACAGCGTATCTATCATTTCCGGCAGTGAACGGGAATGCGAGGCGGCATTGCGAATAAGGTGAGTTGAGACCGGCCCTAAGTGTCGCGCCAGCGCGACGGTCAGAATCCCATAGATTTCTGCTGACAGTTGAAGTGGCGATGTTGTTTCAGATTGACCATTGCGCGCACCGTTTCGGCTTGCGCTCTCTTCGGCCGTGTGACTTCCATTCTTCCTATAAACTCTGGTTGCCAAAATATCCATACCATAGCCGCCTGTAATGTTGCTTTCGTTTTTAGTATCAGGAGATGTGAGAGAGTTTCACATTAAGAGAGGCAAGGCCTTGCAAGGCAATACAGATTCGACCGCATGACATCCCTCTCATACGCCGCGAACACTGCTGGGTTCTGGGCGTGCGGCGGCTCGATGGAAGCATTCCGGGCTTCATGGACCGCCAATTGAGCAAGCGTCGCATCAAGCGGACAACCGTCATTAATTTGATAAACGATCGCCCGCACGATGACGTTAAACGCCTACGACGTCACACTCTATCATGATAAAACGTCAGTTTCAGTCCTCTCCGACTTCTACGCCACCATTTTGTTTGGGCGCATGAGCCAAGATTCGATCCGCCAGCCGCGAGAAAGGCAAACTCTGAATCCAGACAGTCCCGGTTCCCCGCAGAGTCGCCAGGAACATACCCTCCCCGCCGAAAAACATACTGCGTATGCCTTTCACCATCTCGATTTCATAACTGATGGACGGCGTGAACGCCACCAGACAGCCTGTATCCAGACGCAGCGTTTCGTTATTGAGACGCTTTTCCACCACAGTCCCGCATGCGTGGATAAAAGCCATGCCGTCCCCTTCCAGCTTTTGCAGCACAAAACCTTCGCCGCCGAAGAAACCGCTGCCCAGTCGACGATTGAATTCCACGCTGATGCGGGTGCCCATGGCTGCGGCCAGAAAGGAGTCTTTCTGGCAGATAATGGTCCCGCCCTGATTGGCCAGATCCACCGGTACAATGCTGCCGGGATATGGCGCCGCGAACGAAACCTGCTCCTTGCCATGACCACTGTTGGTGAAGTGAGTCATGAACAAAGACTCCCCCGTCATCATGCGTTTGCCGGCGCTGAACAACTTGGAAAAGAAGCCCTGCTCAGGGTCCGAACCATCGCCCATCTTGGTTTCGAACTCTATGCCGCCGGTCATATAGTTCATGGCCCCGGCTTCCGCGATGACGGTTTCACCTGGGTCCAGCTCCACTTCCACCATTTGCATATCGTGGCCGATGATCTTGTAGTCCACCTCGTGGCTGCGCATATCAGTTTTTCTCCTTGCGTTTTTTTGATGACTTCATAACGCCATAGTTATCAAACAGATGCAAGCCTCCCTCCTCCCGCAAAAGACAGGACAAGTCGTTGCGTTTTGTATTATCAGCCAGGATCGCCACAGCCATGAATAAAAGCAGTTCCATCATCGTTTGACGCCCAGCGCACAGCCAATTTCATCACTGCAATTGTCCCGCCGCTGAGGTATAAAGGGAGCGCAAAAATGTTCGGAAACAAAGACTACAACAGGAAGCTTTTAGGCAGGATCAGAACCATGGAACGTACTGAAAGGGAGCAGACTTCGGACAGCAACAAGGCCTTGCGCGTATTACGCACAGCTATGCTGGCTGGGGCGGCGGCAATCGCCCTCTACGCATTGCAATTTTCGGCGATCTCGCAAAAAACGGCAGTGGCCAGCGTTGGCCTGATGGTGGCGGGCGCGTTCCTGCTTATGGGCGGCGTACTCGGTTTTATCTTCGGCATTCCCCGCACCTTGCAGCAAGAATCAGGCGGAGCGGTCAAAGTCGGCGCCGACGGCCCGGGAGCGGGTTACCTCGCCAATACCAATCTTGAACAAATATCCGACTGGCTGACCAAGATGCTGGTTGGCGTCGGCCTGACCCAACTGACCGCCATGCCCTCTCACCTGCGCGCGGTGACCAGCTATATTGCGGAAGGCATCGGCGGCGGACGGGACGCCTCTATCTTCGCCTTATCGGTGTTGCTGTACTTTTCCATCATTGGATTTTTATTCGGCTATCTCTGGACCCGCCTGTTTCTCGCCGGCGCTTTTCGTCAGGCGGATCAAACCGCATTGGGCACATTGTCCGAGCGCATGGAGCAGGCGAACCGCGACATTGAGGAAATCAAGAAGCAGACCAAACTGGATGCCGAAGCGCAAAACCTGGTGGACCGCCAGCTTAACCCGAGCTTTGAACTCCCTCCCGCCCCACAACCGGAGCTGGATGAAGCTATTGCAGCCGCCTCGCCGGAGGCCAAAGCGAAAATCTTTTACCAGACCTGGAAAGTGCGCGGAGAAAACTGGCGTAACAACAAACAGCTCATGGAGAAAACCATTCCCATATTCCGCTCGCTGGTCAAATCAGACCCAGACGGACGCTACCATATGAACCACGGACAACTGGGCTTCGCGCTGAAGGATAAAGTGACGCCGGAATGGGAGAATGCGCTAACAGAACTGTCCTGCGCCATCGACATCCGCGGCGGCAATAAGGAAGAAGGCTGGAGATACTATGAGTTCAATCGCGCAATCTGCCGCATTAATCTGGATGAGGACTTTCGCAGCAACCAACCCTCTGCTCCACCTGTGCGCAAAGCGATTGTGGCGGATCTAAAGGAGGCAATCGCGCATGATTTTACCGATTTGGTCAGCGCCAATGAAAACATTCAGGCATGGATGCAGCTGAATCAGGTCAGCATGGAAGATATCGCCGCCTGACCAGTGAGAGCGTAATGGGAAGTCTTATCAGACTTCCCATCGACTTGGATCACTCTAACTCGACGATCTCAAATTCTTTCTCCTGACCCGCTGCGACCAGTACAACCACGTCGCCCACCATTTTCCCCATCAGTTTCATACCAATGGGAGAATGCCGTGTAATAACCAGCACTTCTTGCTCATCCAGCAGGAACTTAAATCCAGCCGCTTCAGGCCCCACGAATAAACGACGCTCGGAGCCGTCTTCCGCCTCCAACGTGACTAACGCAAAAACGCTGACCTCGTCTTGGTCAGTAAAACACTTGGGCGGGGTATTCTGATAAGAGGCGAGCGCCAGTTCCAATTCCCTTACACGCCGGGATTGTCCTTCCGCCAGATAAGACGCTTCCAGACCGAAGGTGTCGTATTTGTTTTCCGCTACGCTTTCTGTATGGGTGGCGGTTTCATGAGCGGTATTGGCCGCCTGCTGGGCGACAGCCAGATCGTCCTGCAGTTTGGCGATAATCAGTTGGTGAATTTTCTCTTTTCGCATGGTCCTAAAGCACAACGGCGCAGAAAACGAAGAACGTGATTAAAACGGCGATACGCCGTGGAAGGCAAGCGCTGACACACGAGGGCCTGTCCATTCAGATAAATAGAAGGAGACTGCGGGTCCGCCGGATGAATAAATAAACCAGATTCGTATTCCTGTCCATATCCGTCTTGCAAAGAGCCGGATTACAGTCGCAAAAAAAGCCCGGAACCGCACGAGTCGGCGCCGGGCTAAGCGCTATGGGTTTACCAACCAAGGATCAGTGGATTATTTGATCCAGTGTTTACCCCAGTGAGTAATGTCATAGGAAGAAGCGCTGGAGCTGGAGCTCGCGCTGAATGCGCGCATCGCTGCAACACCTTCGTCTTTCTTCGCCGCAGCTTCGATTTCGTCATCGATAACTTTGGTGGACAGAGACAGCCAGCTGGTTACGAACGCCACGGCGTCGATGTTGATTTCCAGTGCGTCCTGCGCGATGTTGTTGATATCATCGCAAGCCTGGTGGTAGCAGTGGTCCAGAGCAACGCCAGCGTCGCCGCCGTATTTCTCCGCCTGCTCTTCAGTCTTCGCGACTTCCGCGCCAGTGAACAGACCGCCGAAGGCTACGCCGTCAGTGAAGAACTGCGCATAGTCGGAACGGAAGCTGATCTCGGTGCCTTCATAAGGCAGCGCACGCAGCTTGTAGTAGTCTTCAAACAGTTTTTCAGTGGCTTTGGACCCAGGAGGACCTTCCAGACCGAAGTCAGAACCGTCGCCGTCATAGATCATGTAGGCGAAGTTCGGAGAAGCGATCATATCGAAGTTCAGGTAGACCTTGATTTTCTTAAGTTCGTCTTCCGGCAGGTTCTGCACATAGTGTGTAGATCCAACCAACCCTGATTCCTCAGCGCCCCACCATGCAAAGCGAATTTTGTTGCGTGGATGCGCGCGACGCATTTGCAGCGCCATTTCCAGCAGTGCAGCGCTACCGGAGCCGTTATCGTTGATGCCGGCGCCTTCGTATACAGAATCAAGGTGCGAGCCGACCATGACGACGTTGTCCGGATTGCCTCTTCTGGATTCGGCGATCACGTTAACGGTTTCGGTTTGCTTTCTCACGACATCAGTCACGACGTGCATCTGCAAACCTTCAGTACCGGACCATGCCACACCGTTGTCATAGGTCGCAAACACAACAGGAATGCCGCCAGTGTAATCATCGCCCAAGGTGGCGTTCATCAGACCTTTACGATCGTCAGTGTTGCCCTGGTTGAAGATGATGACGCCGATTGCGCCAGCCGCCGCTGCATTTTCCGCTTTGATCTGGAAAGTACAGGAGCCGCGCTGAACCAACGCGATGGAGCCTGCCGGAAAGCCGGCGAAGTCTTCCGCTTCGCATCCGCTGGTAGAGCCGTTATCCGGGCCCAACGCCAGATCAACCGCCGCCACAGGACCCGTTACATCGCCTGCGTCGGTTTGCGACAGATAAGAGAAGTCAACTTCCCACTCATAGGAAGTGGTGTCTGGAGCGGTGGATTCCAGAGTTCCTGGGCCCTGCGGATAGAACGCGTTGAACGGGAATGGAGCCAGCGTCACGTTATAACCCGCGCTTTCCAGCGTGGATTTGATGTAGTCGACGGAGGCGTCGTAACCCGGCAAGCCAGCGGCGCGAGTGCCGTCGTTAGCGCCGGCGATGTCGTTCAGCATTTGCAGGTGCGTCATGACGTTTTTAGCCTGCATACAGCGAGGCAGTCCCCATGGGGAGTTATTTAAAACGCCAAAGCGGCATTCCAGTGGATGCAGGCGGTCCGGGCTCCAGAATTCATTCAAGAGATCGCTGCGTGAAGGGGGGGCCGAATGAGCGGCGGTGGCGAGAGCAAGAGTAAGGGAGCTCAAAGCCATGGATAGGCTTGTCTTCTTCGTTAGCATTTATTCCTCCAGTCCATATAGGAGATTTATTTTTATCTGATAGGCCTGCTTTTGGCCGGCTATCATTTTCGCCCTATACAACTCCTCTTAGGCGCGATCAGTCTATAGTAGTCAGATTGAGTCTATGCGGAAGGGGTTAGTCCGAGCTTTAGATAGGTAATTACCGAAGGCCGTTATCCCTCACGTTTAATTAATGTGAAGGGGCTCACACTTTATAATGTCAACCCTTAGTGGACTATCCCAATAGTTTCGACTGGACAATGAGTTAGCGCGCATAAATCGCATTCTCGGCTGTCTCAATAGCCTCTCTGCAAGGGTTTCTGTGCCATAATACGCCGCCTGATAAGTCTTATAACAACACAGCAAACACACACAGTTAAGGAGTCTACGATGAGCGAGTTATTGAGTTATGAACTCAAGGACAATATTGCCGTCATCACGCTAAATAACGGCAAAGTCAACGCCATTTCCCCGCAGTTGATCGAAGAATTCAATGCCGCATTAGACGCAGCGGAACAGAGTAAATCCGTGGTGGTGATCACAGGAACGCCGGGCATGCTTTCCGGCGGCTATGACTTGAAAGTCATGACGCAAAGTATGGAGTCAGCGATGGCGCTGGTTAAACAAGGGTCCACGCTGTCGCACCGCCTGCTTTCCTTCCCCATGCCCGTTATCGTCGCCTGCCCTGGTCACGCCGTCGCCAAGGGCGCTTTCCTGTTGTTGTCCGCAGACCTGCGTATTGGCGTCGAAGGCCCTTATAAAATCGGCCTGAATGAAGTGGCCATCGGCATGACCATGCATCACGCCGGCATCTCTATCGCCCGCGCGCGTCTGGCGCCGGTATACCTCAACCGTTGCGTCATCAACGCGGAAATGTTTGCGCCTCAACAGGCCAAAGAAGCCGGCTTCCTGGATATCGTCGTGGAAGAGTCAGAACTGATGGCGAGGGCGATGGAGGAAGCCAAGAAAATGACGGCGTTGAATCTGAAAGCGCACAAGAACACCAAACTGAAAGTGCGCAGCGCGTTCTTGAGCGAATTGGCGGAAGCCATCGAGAAAGACGCGACCGGATCACTGTAATCCCAAACGTCACAGGCGCGCCCGCTCACGGTCAAGCTTTCAGAGTAAACCGGTAACAACAGCGACGCGCGCCTTTCAACACATGTTCCGTACGCTCCACCGTTGCAAGCTCTTCAAAACAGCGCTGGAAATTTTGCAGCTCCGCTCGACATAATCCCTGACAATGCTGCGCCGCCACGCAAACAGGACAATGGTTTTCCACCAGATACCAAACCCCTTCGTCCTGCTCAAAAAAAGCGTCCGCCATATACCCTTCCGCGCTCCGCAGCTCCGCCAGTTTGGCGATTCGCTCCGCTACATCAGGATACACAGATAGCGCAGTTAAGTAGCTCTGCAGTTGTTTGGCGTTGCGCGCCTCAATGAGCTTTTCCAGCCCCTCTTCCCCAAACACTTCACGGGTGGATGCGATCAAGTCGACAGTCAGATTGGCGTGACTATCCGGAAACCGGCTTTGCGCCTTTTCCGTCAGACGCCACTTCGCCACCGGGCGACCTCGCGCTTTTCTTTCCTCCACGCTATACAAAAGGCCTTCCTGCTCCAGCCTGGCTATATGTTGCCGCGCGCCCATAGTGGTCATGCCCAACAATGCGCTCAGCTCAGGAGCGCTGGCCGGCCCTCGGGATTTAATCAAATACAGAATGCGCTCGCCGCTGTCTTCCTGCGTCGTCAAAGAAGTCTCGCTCCTACAATAAATGGATAGCGCCTCAGTATACGTTGATAGGAAAAATTTAGTAAAGCAATAGCTTTACTAAAGACGAGAACGAGAATAATCTATTTGTAAAGCAAACGCTTTACTAAATAAATCTGACAACAAATACGTCCCTGTATGGGGCGACAATAGAGGACGAACTATGTATCTGGAGCACGCCAACATCACCGTTGACTCCATCGAAAAGTCCATGGAGTTTTTACAAGCCGCTTTCCCCGACTTTGCATTACGGGGCGAAGGCAATCTGATGAACCAAAACGGCAGATGGGCTCATGTGGGCAATGACCGTTTCTACTTCGCGCTACAGCAGTGTGATAACCATCTGAGCGATGTCAGCACCCGCTATATCAACGACGGCATTAACCATATTGGCATGGTGGTGGAGGATCTCGATGGCGTGACGGGCCGCTTGCAGCAACGCGGCTACGACGGTTATGAAACAGAAGCGCATCCGTTTCGCCGTAGAGCCTACTATTTCGACCCTAACGGAATCGAGTGGGAGTTTGTGCAATATCTGAGCGAAAATCCCGCAGAGAAAAACAGTTATTAAAAAGCCCAGTCAAGGCCGTATTTATATAGCGTTAAACGCCCCGTTCATGGGGCGTTTCATGGCAATACCAGTAAAGTTGTCGATTTAGCGACCAACGTGCAGGAAAAGTCTATTTATTGGCCTTTTATTTAACAAAGTTTCACAAATAAGCGCGAAATAATTATCGGAGAAACCCGCCGCCTTCGGATACCATGACTCTACATTATTACAAGAACTGAGAGTGCTATGACCAAGTTAGTTTTCCGGGTCGCAGTCAAGCAAAGTGAGAAAGCGGATTACTTCTCGTCGATACCCGGACTTCTGGTTTGCGGCGTGGGAGGCACGCTGGAGGAAACACTGGCCAACACCCAGCTCATCATCGCTGACTACCTGAAAGACAGCATCAACGCCCCTGTTGCAGCGATAGCGGATACCAAGGTCACTTATACCGACGTCACCTGGCATATCGTTGAGATTAACCGTCCATAAATCCATGGTCAGGTGACTCTGCGCTCAACCCCTATCTATGCGAAGCTCCGATCAGCGCTGCTTACAACCTAACGACATTTCTTCATGGGCGACAACGAGATCAGCGGAGACAACCACCCTTCGCAACTTATCGCTGCTCTTCTCATAAAACCAGAATGAGTGATCTGCGCCTTGGGCATCACTGACCTGCATGTCGCTTTTCTTCACCACTTCGTCACAAGAAGGAACCGGAAACCGCATCAGTAAGGCAACTTCACGACTGACGGCGTCTTCAAGCCGCCCGGCGAACTCACTCCATTGCATAAGATATCCCACTCCAAATCCCAGCAAGAGGCACAATACCGCCACAATAATCGTCTTCATCTTCACACTCTGATATCGAATAAGTTTCAGACAGACAATTTACAGTATTAGAGACAATGAAACTAAGCAGGAGAGATCGGAATGAGAGAAGAAAGCCGACGACAAATATTTGCATGACAATCTCGCGAGCTCTACCAACTGAGCTACAGTCATCACAGACTGCCGGGGCTCGAACCCGGGACCTCGCGAATCAATGTAGTCATACAGGCATTCGTCAGCGCAAACCCAAACGCTTTTCCATATACGCCAAAGCTAAGGCCCAGGATATTCCTCAGCCCTGGCGTTATGGAGAAGCGCTCTTGTGAGCGCTTCCCTTCAGCGACAAAAATGCATAAGACGCAGCATGGTTTCAGTATGTAGTCTTATACGCATTCGCTAAAAAGAGCAAAAGCGGCCAACAAGCGTAGCGCAAGGCACGGAATATGTAGCCCTGCAAAGTATTTGGCCTAAAAAGTCGGCGACAAAAGTTTGTATGACGCATATACCGCGCGCCTTTACCAATGGGCCACAACTGTAAACAGTCGCCGGGATTCGAACCCGGAAATTCGCAGCCCCGATGTAGTCATACGGGCATTCGCCGACTCACCAAAGAACTCTTGCATCAGATGCAAAAGCGCTTTCCCATAATTTACTCATTACGGGGAAACGCTCTTGCAAGCCTTTCCCTTCGGCGACGAGAGTGTGTGTGACAGTCCTGCTCTCCCGACTGAGCTACCACGCCATTTTAAGCGTGGGCGGGACTCGAACCCGCGACCTGGTCATTAAAAGTGGTGTAGTCACACAGGCATTCGCCAAAACTCAAATAAGGCGGCCAACAAAAAACAGCCAGGAAGCTATTTGGGAAAAATGTAATCCTGACCAGCATTTGGCCTAAAAAGACCAGCGACAAAAAGGTCGTATGACATCTACGCTCGCGCTACCACTGCGCTACGGTTGTCAGCCAACCGCCGGGACTCGAACCCGGGACCTCGCGCTCCTATGTAGTCATACAGGCATTCGCCGGTTTAACTTTAAAAACTCCTGATTATTAACAGCAAAGCGCTTTCCCATAACGTTTTTGTCATGGGGAAGCGCTCTCACGAGCCCTTCCCTTCAGCGACAAATGTATGTGAGATATATTCCTGCTCTATCCAATTGAGCTACCGCGCAAGACTTCCGCGCGAACGGGACTCGAACCCGCAACCTGGTCGTTAACAGCGATGTAATCCCACTGGCATTCGCCAAAATCAACATTGGGCGGCCAACAAGTTGTGGTCAGGATGTTTTTGGATGTAATCCTGACCGGCATTTGGCCTTAAAAAACACGGCGACAATAAGGGCGCATGACAGGTCATCTGCTCTACCAGCTGAGCTACGGTCGTAGACCGCCGGGACTCGAACCCGGGACCAAATGGTTAATGTAGTCATACTTGCATTCGCCGTTTAAGCCTGAAAACTCTTACTAATATCTCCATAAAGCGCTCTTCCATTACATTCGCGCAACGGGGAAACGCACTCATAATCCTTTCCTACCGACGACAATAGTTTGGTATGACGCGCGCTCTGCCAACTGAGCTATAGCCGCGCCCGGCCACCGGGACTCGAACCCGGGTATGGAGTCATACAAGCATTCGCCGATATCAAAATCTAAGCCTTCAAATCAGGCCGCCCGCAGACGGCCTTTTTCTCCGCCAAGATCCCTGGCTACAGTTCGATTTCCTTGATGGCGCGCACCCAGGTCTTTGGGTTATCGCTCAAAAAGGACTTCATCACTGTGAACACCTGATCGGAGAATCCTCCCACGTTCAGGATGTCATCGCGCTCCATCGCCTGGGTGTACGCATTGGGCACAACATCGATACACACCATTTTGGCTTTGGGGTTGCGCTGCTTCAGCTTCAGCCACTCCTGCATAACCGCCGTCCCTGAGTTGTACCCCGCATAACGGCTGTTCGTATCAATCCATGACTCGTTATCGCTAACGAAGACCACCGTATCCACCTCCGCTTTGCGCCGGTTCAGCTCTACCAGAGGCGCGGAGCAATTCGTTCCGCCGCCGCCCAGTTGCGCCAGCTTGGTCGCGTTGGTCATCACCGAATCCCGGGGATTCAAACGCACCTGATGCACAGAGGTCGCAAACGGGAGAATCTCCGCATCCTTGTTTTTCGCCAGGATAGCCGCAGCCACCAAAGCGGCGACATCGATACACCGCACCTTACTGGAGGCGCCCGGACGATAACCTGACACCGACTGAGTCATAGACCCGCTGGTATCCGGCAGCACGACAACCCGACCTTCCAGCGTCGGCACATTCTGCAGCGCGATTTCCATCGCATCCTGCAAGGACTCCGTCACCATTTTAGGCACACCTTCGCCCGCCATGGTGTAGGCAGCCATCAATTGGTACGGAAACGCCTTGGCCTTGCGAATGGCGTTCTCATCACGCAGACGGTTAGCGATCACACGATCCATACCTTTTTCATTGAACACACCCTGCCGCGCAAAGGTATTCAAGTTCATCCGCGTCATCTGCCATCCCGCATTGCGGGCGATGCCCGCCCAATGCGCCTGCGTCAGGTTCAGAGCCGTCAGCAACCGAAACTCCACTTTCGGCAGCGGCTGGGACTGATCCGCCTTAAAGGCCTCATAATCCCGCACTACCTGCGGCAGCTTCTCCGCATCGTATTCTCTATCGATCAAATAACCGTACAGAGCTTGCCGCATCAGGCTTTCCGGCTTTGGACGCACCATCTTGATGACATCCTTCATCGAAGGCGACGCGCCGACAGAATCCATGAACAAAGAAGACTCGCCGCGGGCGTTAATCCACTCTTTCACCAGCCGCTTGGACATGGTTCCCAGAGATTTACGCCCGACCACGCCGGAACGCATGATCTGTACAAAGTTTCTCACCATACGGCCGTTATCGATGACCCGCTTGAACACGGCGGGAACCATTTCCGGCGCCCGCACTGTCAGAATGGCGGTCAACAACGCCGGCATATCTTTCATGAAGCCCCGCTCCCGAGCGAACACCGCCAATTTTGCGATAAACTCCGGCTCCACTTGAGCGGCGAACTCCATGACTTTCTCCAACTGATCTTCAGCGGAAGCATAGAATGTGCTGGTGAAACATCCGGTCACCGCGTATTGCGCCAGCGCATGCTCTGCGGAATATTTATAAGCCAGGCCGCCGGCCTGATTAAGGGTGTCCGCCGCAGGCGCCATATTTCCGCGCTGGGTGTTGAATAGTGTTTTACTCGCCATTTCTTTACTCCCGCCGACAATACATTCGGCTTTACTGAATTTCACTGCTGCCTGGTCTGATAACCAGTCTGTGTCGCAGTGCTCCAAGACATTGTTTGTTTACTTTCCAGATGTATTGCAGCCCACATGCCAACTTTTCAAAAAAGTCTGAAAATATTTTTAACCAATTGATATTAAACAACTATATTTTTATTTCTTGATTTCCCATGGAGAAATGGGAGTTTTCAAAAAATGGATTTTATATCTATAAAAATAAAAAATTATCCAAATAAATAACCAACAATATCCTAATCCACTTTCAACCATTAATATGGCAATGATATTGGCATGTTAATCATCAGGCGCATGGACGCGCCTGCGCGGCGTTAAGCCGCGGGAGACAGGGCCTGACATGTGCAGGCCCTGTCGTTGCAGACAAATAGAAGGAAGCTATTTGTCTGCCTGACTAATAGTCTCGTGTCTCGTAATAACGACTATACTTAACACCACTATGAAAACGCTTTCACAAAATTCATAAAAATCAGGACGCTTGAGACAAGAGTTAATAACGGATTAACAAGGAGGCAACATGGAGATAACTATTTGAAAATAAATATTAAAAGGAACAAACATCGCCAGTTCCGTCAACGCTTGCGTCTGGCATGAAGGAAAATGCTAGTCCGGATTACCGATTCATCTCACCGCCTGAGCGTTGTATAAGCCTGAACTGGCCAATACCAAACAGGGATAGCTTTAGATGTATGCGCTTTCCTTAAGACAAAATGGTAACGCTTTCATAAAGAGACCGCCTATGAAAACCAAAAACTCCATCATGGACAAGCTGCTGACGACTCTACTGCTGCTTTCAGGAACCGCCTACGCCGCTGATCCCGGCGACCCTCGCGAGTTCACTCAAACACTTCAGATGAATGGCGGCTCAGCCATGCTGCGCTTCCACTCTCCTCAAGCCCTCAACCTGCGCTCACCCACGGAGCGGGTATATATCAACTACCGCATCAATGGCTCGCAAATACAGGTTGAAGAGCTGACGGAAACAGCTTCGCAGACCGATTTTGAGGCCCAGATTTCCGGATTAAACGACGGCGACCGCATTGAGTACTACTACACCCAGGTGCTGGACGCCCAGTTCGCAGAACTGCCGGTGGATAGCGGCTGGTTCAAATACAAAGTCGGCGAAGGTTTCTCAAAGCCCGCCTACCCTCTTACCTTTACCTTCGGCGGCCGTTTTCGCGATAGGCATGAGGGCGAAGGCCGTTTTGATCACTATGTCGCCGGCTACACCAGCGGCACCAGTTACATCGCCACCTTCAAAGACTGGGGCGACCGCCTGGAAATGACTGTCGTGACCGACGATCCTACCGATAACGGCGATATTCGTTGGAGCGACCACATCGGCGCGCCTGACCCACTGAACAAGCAGGATGTCTGCTATCGCGCGGAATTTGATCAAGGCGGCGACATGGAGCAGGTCAACGCCAACACCTGGCGCTATGTCATTAATGACGTCACAGAGGGCCAGCTGATTGATCTGGAGTGGACGTTCAAGCGCGCCAGCACAGATCAGCAGTACTACAACGATATTTTCCGTATCCGCATCGGCGAGGGACACCTATCTCAGGAGCGCCAACATCCCTATTTTTCACCCGGCGGCTCCACCACGCCAAATATTATTCAGGACAAGCAGTTTCTGTTCGCCCAGCATTTAGTGAATATCGGCGGTCAGGAAATGAAAAACTTCCTGGCGGGGAAAACTCTTTTCGATACCGACTTTGGCGAGAGCAATCCAGATATCGCCCTGCATGCGCCGCAGACAAAATACGACTGCATCGGCGACCAGCCCTCTCCCAAGCAATATATCGACTTCCCCCAACGGGCGCGCACGCCAGTCACGCTGGCGAACCAACTGGGGCCTCAGTTCAACAACAGCTCCTGTTTCGCCTGTCACACCAATGACGGTCGCGGAACGCCTCCTGAGCCCGGCCAGCCGATGCAATCCATGCTGTTGGCTCTAAGCATTGAGGGAAGCGACGCTCACGGCGGACCTGCGCCGCACCCTGCTTACGGGGGACAGCTACAGGATAAAGGCGTGAATGGCGGCGCCGGCGAGGGTCAGGCGACCGTGACGTACCAAAACATTACCCGCAACCATATTGGCGGCGGCGCTTACACCCTGCACAAGCCTGTTTACGATTGGACGCTGGACTCTCCCATCAATAGCGGCGATATTCTATTTTCACCCCGTATTGCGCCGCAGTTGACCGGTATGGGTTTGATCGACGCAATCTCCGACGCCACCATATTAGCTTTCGCCGATCCCGATGACGCCAATGGCGACGGTATTTCCGGCAAAGCCAATTACGTGTGGGGCAGGCAGTCACAAACCATGCGTCTGGGCAAATATGGCTGGAAGGCCGGGCAACCCACCGTCTTACAACAGACCGCCAAGGCGGCCCATGAAGACATGGGAATCACCAACCCCATCTTCGGAAACGGCGCAGAGTTTTCCATGGAGGATTTACACAAAATAGAATCCTACGTGCGCCATCTCGCCGTGCCGCCCAACCTGGAGTTTTTTGCCGACGAGACGTCCCAGGCCAGCAAGCTACGGGGCAAAGAGCTATTCAAAGAAGCCAACTGCAGCGGCTGCCACATTCCCACCATGACCACTTCGCCAGACTTTGAAGTCGCCTCGCTCCGCAACCAGGTTATACAACCCTTCTCCGATTTCCTGTTGCACGACATGGGCCCGGATCTTGCTGACAAGCGCCCGGAATACGCCGCTACCGGTTACGAGTGGAGAACGCCGCCGCTATGGGCGATAGGCCACTTCGCGGAAGTTAACGGCAATGCCCGCTATCTGCATGATGGTCGCGCCACCTCTATCGAAGAAGCGATTATGTGGCACGGTGGTGAAGCCGCCGCCTCTCGCGACGCCTTCTCCGCCATGTCGCCCGCTGAGCGCGAAGACCTGATCGCATACACCCGCTTCCCATTTGTTGATCCTGTCGCAGATGGCGGCCCCGCTGTAAAAACGCCATCCGCATCAATTGTCTCACCGGCCCAGGGCAGCCAGGTGGAGAGCAATTTCGATCTGGCGTTCACGCTGCGCAACTGGGAAATGAACGTTAAGGGTCGTCATCTGCATTGGTTCGTGGATGGCGTCGATCAGGGCGAGCGCTATGACGCCTCCCCTATCGCCATTTCTGGACTCTCCGATGGCGAACACACCATCGCCGTGAAGCTGGCGAATGCCGATCATCAGTTTGTAGGCGCGGCGCAGGTCAACGTGAAAGTGGGCGGCGACGCGCCCGGGCCAGATCCTCAGCCACAGGGCATTACAAAGAACGCGGATGGTAGCGTCACCTACTCCATCACATTCGCCAGCAAGATGGAGCGCGTACAGTTATTTGTGGAGAAAAACGGCGGCCCTGGCTATTTCTGGGCGCCCTTGCTGAAAGCGGATGGCGGCTTACAGAACGGCGCACAGGAAACCGCCAACAGCGACGGTTCGTACCGTTACAGCATCACTCACCCGGCATCGCATTATGCGCAAGTACAAACGTTGCGCCATCGCTTCTACGCCTACAGTCCGGCGGCGGGACAGCTGTTTCAACCAGGCCCCGGCGATGCGCTGGGCGACGTGTTCAACTATTAATCAGGCAGACAAATAGCTTCCTTCTATTTGTCTGCAACGACAGGGCCTGCACAGGTCAGGCCCTGTCTCCCGCGGCTTAACGCCGCGCAGGCGCGTCCATGCGCCTGATGATTAACATGCCAATATCATTGCCATGTTAATATTGAAACCAAGCCTGAAACGCGCAGCATAAAACGACCGCAAACAATAAAGGGGCGCTAGCGCCCCTTTTACGTTTTACGTTTTACGTTTTACGTTTTACGTTTTCTTATAGCCCTCAGGGCAATAAGGCGAGAATCTCGGTGACAGCCTCGTCAATTCCCTTCAAAGCCGGAGGGTTCATGGGTGGCGCAGCACAGATCTGATTCAGCTCATCCACAATTGCGCCATTGAATAACTGCTTTTCATCAATTTCCTGGCATGGGACATGTTGTTGCAGCCATTCAATCTGAAAGGGCTCTTCCGGCCAATCCCGGCGCGGCAGGTATAGCACCGGCGTTTGATTCACCGCCGCCTCCGCCAGCGTGCCGTAGCCGGGTTTGGTGACGACGGCGTCGCAGCTGGCGAGAAGATCGATATGTGGTATTGGGAAGTCTTTGTAGCAGATAAAGTCATCCCGGCCGTTTACCGCCCCCCCCGTCAACCAAACCAGCCCTGGAGTGACTGGCCAGTCGTGAAAGGGGATGGCGTAAGGCATACCACCCATAGACACCAACACAAATCTGTCTGCGTCCGGGCGCTGCAACGCCTCACGCAAATCGCATCTGCGACCGGACCGCGATATCGGCCCGATTGACTTAACATGGGCCATGCCCGTCATCGGCATCCCAGGAGTCACCCGCAAAAACGCCAGCGCCTGGTTATAGGAAGCGCATAGCCACTCGTATATCTCTCGACTTCTGGGCCTTTCGTGACAGTAGGAAAGAAAAATATCGGCCCAGTTCAGTGAGCAGAAGTGCATGGAAGGTATACCCAGCTCTCCCGCTGCGGCGGATAATCGATAGCTGATATTGGTTAGCACCAAATCCGGCTTCTGCTCACGCAAATGCGCGGTTTCCGCCGCCAGCGTCTCCGCCCACATCTCATGTTCATTCAGATACGCGTCGTAAGTGGCCTGAACATTGACCTTGAGAGCGTCGAACATGGGCATGCCCAAATCCGTTTGCCGAATGACATGACGAAACGGGCGCTGCAGCCAGGTTTGCAGTATCGACAGTGGCGCTTCGCTTTGAATGATCAGTTCGATATCCGAACGCTCACTCATCAGGCGATTCAGCACCGGCGCTACTTGCGCCAGATGCCCGAAACCATGAAAGGAAATCGCGCAATAGACAGTTTTCATCACGCCCCCGCTTCGCCCAAGCTCAGTTCAACGCCCAATAGCCTACCGGCTTCAGGTGCTTGGTGAAAAACGCCTTGGTCAGCTCGATCACTTTGGCGTCATTGAAACGGCCATGTTGCCCGCCTTTTACCGTGTAAAAGGACACCGGCACTTCCGCCGCTTTCAACGCCGCCTCCAGCAGTTGGCTTTGATGATGAGGAACGATGGGGTCTGCGTCGCCATGCACAATCAGGAAAGGCGCGTCGCCTTCGTTGACATAGGTGATCGGATTGGCCCGCTCGACCTTATCCTTGTTGTCCTGTATCGCGCCGCCAATCAAACGGGACTCAGGAGAATCCGCTTTGTTGTGAGACTCACTGGCGGGCAGACGGTTATCGTCTATTTGAAGGAAATCCGTGGGGCCAAAGTAATCCACCACCGCTTGCACCCGGCTGGATACATTCAGGTTTTCACCCACATCAAAATCGTCCATATCCCCCGTCGTTCCCAGCAACGCGGCGAGATGGCCGCCGGCGGAAGCGCCCCACACGCCAATGCGTTCAGGGTCAATATCATATTTCCCAGCGTTGGCGCGCAACCAGCGCACCGCCGCCTTAACGTCTTCTAACTGGGCGGGAAACTTAGCCACATTACTCAGCCGATAGTTGACGCTGGCGATGGCATAACCTTCGTCCACGTAGCCGATGGGAACGCCCTGGGTTTTATCGCCATTCATCCAACCTCCGCCGTGAATCCAGATAATCAGCGGGATATTTTTACCGGCGGAAGGAAGGTGCAGGTCCAGCTTTTGTTGCGCATGGCCGTTACTCACGTACGCCATGTCCCGGTGCGAAATAACGCCCTGTTCCGCAGGAGGGATAAATCCGGAGTCCGGGGGTGACGCTGATTTTTCCTGCGCAGGCGGTTGCACAGGCGAGGACGTCGTCTCAGGAGCGCTCTCGGTTGCCGCCACGGAAACACTTATCATAAAAAAGGAAGCAATGAATGCCTGAAGCCGCATCTGACTATCTCCTTTCGATGCAGTGACCACGCGCCGGTTTTAAGCACATCCTTTTTCCATGCGCGCTAATAGCATAGGCCCGCGCAGAAAAAGCGCCAGAAAATCCGACGACGCCAAATGGCGCTGAACATAACATGCAGGAGAATGCAGTGACAACCGAGCCTGTTCGTCATCAGGCGCAGAAGGAAAGAGAAAGAAGGCAAAGGGCCGGGTATGCGCCCGGCCCTGTTCAGCGGAATAAAGAATGTAGCGTTATTGCAACGTCACCGTTGCGCTATCCGAAGGCGACACTGGCGCTGAACCATCGTCATCCACAACCGTTGCGGTGACGGTATTGGTATGGGTCGCACTGTTCACCCAGGCCTCGAAGCTACAGGTGTAACTGTCTCCAGGTTGCGCGGCGGGCTGCAGTTCCTGCGGCGTCACACAGGTCGTGTTGTAGAGATCGCCTTGCACCACCGTTACGTCGCCGAGCATATCGTCCACCAGAGCGGTGACCGTCAGCGCTTCAGCATCGGAGGTATTGGTCACCGTGACTTCAAACGTCACCAGCGCCCGCGTCGCGGTTTTGGTAAGCGTCGCCGCCGGCGGCGCATTGATGATGTCGACAGTGGCGTCGCTCATGGCGCTGAGCACCTGTCCGTCATCATCCACGCCAAGCGCCAGCACCACGTTGGTGACCGAGGTATTGCCGTTGCCGCTGACAAAGGTGGTCACGGAACAGGTGAAGGATTGTGAGGAGTACAGGATTTGCGGCAGCGCGCAGTCGCCCATGCCGTTCAAATCGCCCAGCTTGTCGTCGTCCAGGTTTTCAATGGTCACTGCATCGACGGTAGACAGGTTGGTCACAGTATAGGTATAGGTGACATTGCCTCCCGGCTCATCGACCTGCTCTGGATCGGCGGTTTTGGTCACCGAAATTTCCGAAGGCACGTTAACGATCACCACGGTTGCGGAGTCGCTGGCGCTCACCATATTGCCCTCGTCATCCGCGCCGGAAGCGGTGACCGTATCCGTCTCCGATTTGCCTGCGTTGCCCATGACATTGGTGGTAAAGGAGCACAGATACTCCTGCCCCGGCGCAATGACAAGACCTGACTGGCAGTCGCCTTGGCCATTGAGGTCACCGTGAATGTTATCCACTAATGAACTCAGAGTAATGGGATCGCTGGACGCCGGACTCGTGTTTTTCACGGAGACGGTGAAAGTGACAGGACCGCCGGGCTCCAACAACTGTGTAGGCGAAGCGGTTTTGACCACTTCCAACACAGGTGGCGAATCCAGAATGGTGACGCTCGCGCTATCCTGCCCCGACAGTGAGTAGCCGTTGTTATCCACGCCGCTGGCGGTGACCGTATCGGTCTCCACAGTGTTGGCGTTCGCATTGATCTGCGCGGTGAACTGACAGCTATAGGTGTCCACGCCGCCAGGATTGCGATCATCCGCCGGGATAGTCTGCGGCGTCGCGCAAGTGGTGCTGATTATGCCGTCATGTCCCGCCATGGTGATGTCGCCGTAGATATCGTCAGTCAACGTATTCATTGTCACCGAGTTAGACGGATCAACTCCCACGTTAGTGACTGAAACGGAGAACGTCACAGTTCCGCCCGGCTCCGTCAATGTCGTAGGCGAGGCAGTTTTGGACACCAGCAGTTCCGCTGGCGGCACATCGATTGGCACGTTGAAACCTTCGTCACACTTACACTTCGACGGCGATCCTGGGAAAGCATCCGTGGGAGTCACGCAAAGCTCATTAGCCCCCGCCTGCCGCCAGCTGGTGCAATAAGGCAGGTTCAACTTACCATCGGCATCCGGGTCAATACACACTGCTGTGATAGTGATGGTCGGATACAGCGGATTATGCCCGGGCTTGTCGATGTCGCCACAGGTATCCTGCACCCCTGAGGGCCCTGATGTACCAGGAAAAGGGTCGTCAGTTCCGTCCAAGTCCAGCCAGGGAGGGTCTGGTTGAAACGGCAATGTGGAAATTGCGCATGAACCACTGACGGCTCCATCCCCTTCCGGGTCTCCGTCAGTGACGAAGTAGATGCCGATATCGTGTCGTTCTTTCGCCGACGACACCAACTCAAATGTAGCGGTGAACTCAACCGTATCTCCCTGATAAGCGCAACCGTCATCCAGTATTTCAAGTTGCGGCGTTCCATCCGGGTTCGTGGCCACGCCGGCTATCTGAATATCGTTAGCCGAACATTGCACATTGAATCCCGCGGTTTCCTCCATACAGCCCGCTTCCACCAAGTCCTGCGCAAAAACTGGCGAGCCCATAAACATGATGGCGGCCAGCGCCGTCATGCCACTCACCTTTCGGCGCTCCTTTCTCGTACCTGATAATTTCGCGTTAACTGACTGCATATCCTTTTTTTCCTTTGTGATTGATTTTCACTCTGGCCCAGCGCAAACCGACAAACCACAGGGCCTCCAGCAGGATAAAGACTAGTCCATTACGCATAGTTCATATTTTTAATTTAACGTCGGTATGTAACCCAACGTTTGAGAGGCGAGGAAGTTCACGGGATATAGAGAGAGACTGTATGCCCTCCGTGACATACTTTTGGAGCTCAGGGGCGAAAATCGAACACTAAAGACAAGAATACTGCCACTTGTCACTTTAATCAGACACTGGAAAGAGTGATATATCGCATTGTTTTTCTCGCCTCATGTTCTGCTAAAAGAAGTAAAACATTGTTAGGAACGCAAGTAGTAATCATTGTCAAAAAAAGCGTTCTATTTTTGGCTGTCGATTGTTTCATACAATTCGCGAGCGGCTTCGCCAAGAGCGCGAGAGAACAGGCTGAATACGGCGGAGCGAGGCTCTGAGCGTTCAATCACACCAATACGTCGATAAAAAACATCACCCTTTAATTCAAAAACACGCACTTGGCTGACATCCAGTCCTGGCGAGATCGGCAACAAGGCGACGCCCAATCCTTCCTCCACCATTTTGGCGATCCCTGTGAGCTCATCCATCTCCGCGCAATCATTCACATGCAGACGGTGCCGGCGTAGAAAGCGATCCACCAGGCGACCGCCAAATGCGCCTCGGTCATAGCGGATAAAACGATGCGCCGACAGGAGCGCGCGCCAGTCACTTTCCTGCGCCTCCTGGGGCGCAATCAACGCGTATCGCTCATTCGCCAGGGGCGACCAGTTCAACTCACGAGGCAAGGCAAAAGGCGGCTCCACTAATATCGCCGCATCGATTTCGCAGCTATCGACCAGCGCCAGCAGCTGCAACGATGAGCCGGGTATAATTCGCAGCGATATCTCGCTTCCGGCCCGACGCAAATGAGACATCGTTACCGGCAGCAAACCAGCCTGCGCCGTGGAGACCGACCCAAGCCGAACCTCACCGCGCACAGGTCGAGGCTCCGTCCCCTCGCACATACCGCCGAACAAGTCGAGAATCTGCTCTGCTCTACCAATCGCAGCCCGCCCTTCCGCCGTCAGTTGCGCCGACCGTCCTGCGCGTTCAAACAATGAGTAGCCCAATGCTTCTTCCAGGCGCTGCATCTGCGCGCTGACCGCAGACTGGGTCAAACCGATGCGATCGCCTGCGGCGGCGAATGTGCCGCACTTAGTCACTTCCAGAAAGGTTTTAAGCTCTCTCAACATCGCAGGTTGGCCCTTTGTAGCTAAGTAGATAGACAGCGCAGGATAATCAAACTGATCAATAAAATTTGATAATAGGCTAAAAATTTATTGTTTTAAATTCCAAAAATTAATCAATAAAGTGACTCCGCTGGCGTCCAAATTCATACGGAGAAACACAGTGTCCCTACCTTTAACCAACGATGGCGCGCAATGGGTGAAATCCATTCAGGGTGGCGAATGCACAGCGGAAGAAGTATGTGAAGCATTAATCGCTCAGATTACTCGCTATGAGCCTGACATCCGCGCCTTTGCAGCGTTTGATCCAAACAGAGTTTTACAACAGGCGCAGGCGATAGACTCCCGCCCAAACAAAGGGAAGCTGAGCGGACTCCCCATCGGCGTAAAAGACATCTTTGATACTGTCGATTTTGCGACAGAGTATTTCTCTCCTATCTATCGAGATCACCTGCCCTCGCGAGACTGCTCAGTCGTGGCGCGACTACGGCGAGAAGGCGCTATCGTCATGGGTAAAACGGAGACCACTGAGTTCGCCTTTATGCATACCGGGCCAACCCGCAATCCACACGCGCTGGATCACACGCCAGGCAGCTCCAGCGCCGGCTCCGCGGCAGGATTGGCGGCGGGATTTTTCCCGGTGGCGCTGGGCTCGCAAACAGCGGGCTCCTTGCTCAAGCCCGCCTCCTATTGCGGCCTGTTCGCTTTCAAACCAACACGCGGAATTGTCTCTCTGGAAGGCGTCAAACCCCTGGCGCCCAGCTTCGACACCGTCGGCTGGTATGGACGCAGCATGGATGATTTGCAGTTACTCGCGGAGGTGCTGCTGGAGCCTTACTTGTCGCTGCGGACGCCATCCATCAACCGGTCTCTCCGACTGGCATGCGTCATTGACGAGTTTTGGCCTACCGTGGAAACGCCAGTCAAGGAAGCGCTGCTCACCAGCCTGTTAACGCTGCGCTCCCAAGGGCATCACATTCAGAATACCTCCACGCCGTTCAGCCTGAAGCAGTTGGCCGACTGCCATAAAACCGTTAACGACAGGGAGGGCAGCCGCGCACTGGCTTACGAATACGCCAGCCGCCGCAACCAGCTCAGCGCCTCAACGCTGGAAATGATTGAGAACGGCTTACGCCTGACCTTCGCCGAAGAACTCGCGGCCAAAACCGCAATCACCGCCGCCGCAAACGCCTACCCTCAATTCATGGCCGACTACGACGCCATCATCACCCTCAGCACGCCCCACTCCGCCCCGGAAGGCCTTCTTACCACAGGCACATCAGATCTGATCAAAGTCTGGAACACCCTGGGCGTCCCCCAACTCAACATCCCCCTCACCCTCCCCGGACACCTGCCAGTGGGACTGCAAATCGTCGGTATACAAGGCGGTGATGGAAGGTTGTTGGAGGTAGGTAAAGTGATCGCTGGCGCGTTAGGGATAAGCAGGTCAATGGAGACCTTAAAGCCTTACTGACAATGTAGATTAGACCTTATACCCGAGTGACCCGTTTTAGCTGTTCCTTTTAGAATTTGATTTCTATTCGCTTACGCATACAAGGAAGTTATTCAATGTGCATAAAGAGCAGTGTGGGCCTGCGCGGGACCAACTCAAAAACAGACGTAAAAGTCATTCAAGCAGCATTAAATCTTTATACATCTGACTCTTTTCTTTTAGAGTCGAAGTTAACTATAGATGGACAGATAGGCCAAAAAACCATACAGGCCATAACGTTATTTCAAAAATCCTCGGTCCAAATATCCAAACCTGACGGAAAAGTCGATCCAAAGGGAAAGACACTTAAAACTCTAAAACAGGGCGTCACGAAAGGATTAAGCGAAGACGCTTTGACGGCAATCATGGCGCACGGGAAATCATCGACAATTAACAAGTATTTTCCCTTACTCCAAAATAACCTTTCCCGATACCTGATAAATTCACCGCTTCGCACTGCGCACTTTCTCGCCCAAGTCGGCCATGAAAGTCTGTCTTTTAGATACACAGAAGAACTGGCCAGTGGAGCCAATTACGAGGGCAATCTAGCGCTCGGAAATACACAATCCGGCGATGGTGTTCGATTCAAAGGACGAGGATTAATTCAGCTAACCGGTCGCAGTAATTACTCTGAGTATGCCGAGTATTCCAGAATAGACCTCATGAAAAAGGGGAATGAGGTATTAGTGGCATTAACTCCCGCCTACGCATTGGATGTAAGCCTGTGGTTTTGGAATAAGCGTCGCTTAAACATCAAAGCTGATAAAGATGATCTCCGTGGAGTTACTTATCGTGTAAACGGTGGTTACACTGGTTTACAGGACAGGCGAGACTATCTTGATCGCGCCAAATTCTTTCTCATGCCTTAGAGTCAAATTATGCGACAAGTGTACATACTATTAACCATCTTCCTGGCCGCCTGCTCGCAGGCTCAAAATCAGCCGGAGCAGAAGGCCTCGCCAGTGGTTTGCGCATTTGAGTCTGAGCAGATAGATACCTGTCACTTTGAAGACGGCGGCGATGAAATATCCGCAACGCTGACAACCCATCTCAGTAATGACGACGAGCTTCATATCTCTGCGATCAACATCTCTCGGGGCAAGCGCCGGCAAACTCTGACCGTATCGCCGGATGCATTACTCTTGCCGGGAGACAAAGGGTATATATCGTTCGAAGATATTAACTTTGATAACAAAGCGGATATCGCCGTCACCACCAGCTTAGGGGCCGCCAATCTTTATCTGGATTACTGGATCTACTCGGAGGAGCAGAAGCGTTATGTGAAGGTTGGAAACTACCCTGTATTCAAACTCCATCCCGATACGCAAACGCTCACCACAGAAGTCCGCCTCAACGCCGCGCAATACGATAGAAAAGCTTACCAATGGCGCGGATTAGAACTTGTGGTGGTTGAATAGTTGATTAAACGCCAAACGCCTTAGCCCTTACAGACGAATTGCCGTTACAGCGTCTCGCGCTTAGCATGAATGCGCCCGGGAAACGGGGAGTCATTAATGTGAGTCAGACTCCTCTATGTGAAATCAGGCGCCGAAGGCGTCTGACTCTTGTCTCGACGAGAAGGACTTTTTATGCGACGCGTTGCGCTTCTTCTATTTCCCATCATTACGTCATGCGGCGTTTCGCCGCTTCAATCCATATCCAAAGACGGAAACGCCTGTCTGTTTGGCGTCGGCCGCGTTCCAACCTGTGAGCACGAGTCTGCGGCGCTTAAGGTCAAGGCGTCGCCGATGCTGGCGCCGCTAGCGGATGATCAGGTATTGCTGCAAGCCGTGGCGGCTTCCATCAACGGTCAGGAGCAACGTCTGGAGATCGCCCCTGACACGGTGTTCTTCGCTGGCGACATCGGCCATATCGCTTTCGACGATATCAACTTTGATGGTTTCCCCGATCTGGCCATTACCACCTCGGCAGGCGCCAAGCATGTTTTTCTGGATTATTGGTTGTACTCCCAGGACGCCAAGCGCTTCGTGAGGCTGGGCAATCTGCCGGAGCTGACCGCCGATCCTGCGACTCAAACTCTCAGCTTGCAAGTTCAAGTCAGCGAAACGCAGTATGAGAGAAAGCGGTTGAAGTGGGATGGCTCAAACTTGATTCCTATCAACTAGGAAATCAGATCAGAACAGGCCGATTTGTCCGCCGGCGATATCCTGAAAGGAAGCATTCATGAAACGTAGGATGCCGTCGGCGATAGGCTCGATCTGTCTCTCCACGTAGAGATCATAATCCAGCGCGGAACGTCGGTACTCTAAGGGCTCCGGCCCATTCACCGTCACCACGTATTCAATCCATCCTCCGCGCTGATAACGGGGCGCCAGCCCCTGTTCTTCGCGAATGCGATCCGCCGTACGCGCCGCCTGCACATGCGGCGGCACATTACGTTGATACTCATCGAGCCGGCGACGCAGACGTTTACGGTAGTAGAGCTGATCGTCTTTTTTGCCTGCGCGAATATCACTGACCAGGTCGCGCACGTATTCCTCGTAGGGCTCGTTATGAAAGATGCGACGATAAAGCTCTTTCTGGAAAGTGCGCGCCAGAGGCGTCCAATCGGTGCGCACCGTTTCCAACCCTTTGAACACCATTTCCGGCTCGCCCTCGCCTCTGGCGGCCAAGCCGGCGTAACGTTTCTTGCTGCCCTTTTCGGAACCGCGAATGGTCGGCATCACAAAACGTAAAAAGTGAGTCTCAAACTGAATTTCAAGAAAGCTCTCAATGCCGTATTCCTGCGTCAGATAATCCCGCCACCACTGATTCAGCGTCGCCGCCAGTTGCTTTCCAACGCTATCAATCTCCGCCGCCGCACTTTGCTTATACTCTTTCAACCAGACAAACACCGAGTCAGTATCGCCATAGATGACCTGATGCCCCTGTTGTTCGATCAGCTCCTTGGTACGGTACAGAATTCGGTGTCCACGTAATGTGATGGAGCTGGGCAAGCGATGATCGAAGAAGCGGCATCCCGGCGTGCCCAGCACGCCGTAGAATGAGTTCATCAGAATTTTGATCGCTTGCGACATCGCCGCGTTTTTGTGGCGTTTCGCCTCATCCCGCGCCGCCCAAAGCTCACCGATAATATCTGGCAGGATATTATGCTCTTTGGAAAAAACCGCGCCGTTAAATCCGGGAACCAGTTGCTTGCGGTCCGCTTTTACCGTTTCCTGCTGGTCCCAAAGATCTTCACGCAGCACGTCCTGCCCGCGTTCAATTTCAATGCCTTTGATGCGCGCCAGCGGATCAATTTTGAAGGTGCGGATAATACTGGGGTACAGGCTTTTAAAATCCAGCACCAGCACATTGCGGTACAACCCCGGTATCGAATCCATCACATAACCGCCGGGACTGCCCACGCCTACCGGGTTCTGCGGCAACATCGGCGCCACGTATCCCGCGCGATGTAAACGCGGCAAGTAGCGGTTATCAAAAGAGGCGACCGAGCCGCCGAAACGGTCCAACGCCAACCCAGTCAATTGCGCCCGCTCTACGGCGAATTCAATCAGCAGGGCGTGCTGAAACACCTCCCACACCAATTGGCAATCTTCCAGGTTGTAAGCGGCCAGTTTGGGCTTATCGTGAAGAAACAAATGCGTGATCTCATCGCCCCGGTTATCCGGGTCATGGATCAGTTTGCCTCGCCCCAGCAAATGCTGGGCGACATACTCCAGAGAAAAACTTTCAAAGTTGTAGGTGGCGGATTTGAGCGTATCGATACCATCCAGCACCACACGGCCAGGAATGCATAAAGTGAAATGCTGGTCGTCGCTGCGCGACTGGCGCCAGTCCATGGGCGTCCCGCCCCGTCCCGGATGGAAGGACAGGTTCAGATCATCCGCTTTCTTTTGCAGAAAGCGCAGATCGAAATTAATGACATTCCAGCCAATCAGAATATCGGGGTCAAAGTCGTCAAACCACGCAATAAAGCGCTGAAACACCTGCGTTTCATCTGCGCAATAAATGAGGTAATCCGGCCCTTCCGGCGCTGACTCTCCCACCATAAACACGCGCCGCTGCACAGCGCCTGCGCCGACATCCGCGCCATAAGAAGTCGCCACCAGACCAATAGAATATAACTGCGCCCCATCCATGGACGTCTCAATATCCAGTGACAATACCTTGAAATAAGGCGTATAGGGCGCCGGTTTGATACGTGGATTGTGGAACTCCAGCACCCCGTCCTTTTCCACCGTCTCGCCATGAACAGCCATTGAGCCAGTGACAAAGCGCTCCATCAGGAAACGGTCTGTAGGATGAATATCCGCCTCCATGGGCGTGAGGCCCGCCTGCGTCAGCAGGTCGCGCACGCGATAGAGGTTGCGTTGCTCGCGCAGATACACCCCATGCACCGGCCGCCCGCCAAAATCCTTCAGCTCAAGCTCTTTTTCATACCAGGGAGGGCGCTCGCCGCTGCTGTCGCCGAGGAGGTTGGTCAGAATGCGGCGCGCCACGGGCATCGCCGAACTCTCAAGAAAACACACCGCGTATTGGTCACTGACGGTCAGTCGCGCCGGACCACGATCCGTCAGTATCCAGAATTGCAGCGCCAAGGATTTGGTGAGTCCGCCCCGAGCCTTGTCCGGCTCGGGAATGAGATCATCCCATTGTCGGGTCAGCAGAAACCCTCTCAGCGGCGCGGACATCGATATTATTCAGCCTCAGTTTTGCGGTCGCGACAGGCGAACAACGCCACACAACCGACTATTTCCATTTCGACGCGATTAAAATACCGTCGTAAAACGTCATGAAGCGCCGTTGCGCAATCCTCTTCGTTGCAGAAAACGCCAGCTTTGTTCAGGCTGCTCATACAGAGCCGGGTGAACATATCTTTCTCTACCCCGACGCTCAGCACCGTGGAGCCAAACAGAACGCCATCCTCATTCAACAACTGACTCAAATGGCCGAACGCCTCGCCTTTAAGTTCGAAGTGTCCCGGTACGCAATGCATGACATAGTTCACCGCGATGGAATCAAAACCCGGCGCGTCAATCTCGATAGGTTGCAGTATGTTGCGACGATAGCATTGTGGGTGATAACGGGTGAGCCGACGTGACGTCTTCTGCAGACAACTTTCACTCAGATCCATCAGCGCCAGTCTTGGCTCCTTGCCGGGGAAAGTCGAGTGATCCAGCAAGTACCCCGAGCCAACGCCGACTTCCAGATGGTTGGCGCTGAGATGATCGCGATAATGGCGCAATACTCGCTCAGTTGGACAGCCCCAGGCGTACTTATCAATGAAACCAAACAGCGCCAAGTCGTAGACCGCCAATGTCAGCGGATTAAAGTAGCGTTGCGACAGCTTTACTCTGCTGTCTACAGGTCGGGAAACTGTTTCCATTTATAACATCTCCTGGAGGCCGACCGTCGTTTCATCCCTTTCCCTGCGCGGGCATCCACAAAACCCGGGCGCGCCCGGCAAGACAAAACAACATGTCTGAATTGAGTTTTAAGGCATCCTAACACCGAAACTCTGTTTTCGCCGCTACTATTTGTTGAATAAGAAACACGTTGTTTAATAAGAAACAGATTGTTTTATAAGAGATAAGTAGTTTTATAAGAGACTGATTGCTTTATAACTAGCGGGTCAAACATTTTACGAGAAAATCCATGTCCCTTCGAACGCTGCAGTTTTCCAATATCATCGATTTAAGTCACCCTATTGACGCCAACATCCCCCTCTGGCCGGGAGACCCCGCGGTTCTATTTGACGATGTCGCCAGCATCGCAAAAGACGGTTACTTCCTGCGCAGTTTTCAGATTGGCGAACACAGCGGCACTCACATGAACGCCCCCGCCAGCTTTTTTGAGGATGGGATGACCATTGACGGATACTCTTCTCAGCAGCTAACGCCAGAGGCGGTGGTGATTGATGTCAGCGTACAGGCGCAGGAGCTACCGGACTACGCCGTCACAATTGAAGATTTACATCACTGGGAACAAAACCATGGCGTCATACCCGCCGGGTGCGTCGTTCTGTTCTATACCGGCTACCAACATTACTGGAAAACGCCTGAGCGCTTTTTCAATATGGACGCGCAGGGCGTTATGCGCTTTCCCGGCCTGGCGGCGGAAACTGCCAGGTTTTTGCTGGAAAAAAGAAAGGTTAGCGGATTCGGGATAGACACCCACGGCGTCGATCCCGGCGCCAGCGCGGAACACCAGGTCAATCGCCTGACGCTGGCGCAATCCGGTATTGTGCTGGAATGTCTGACCAATCTGGACCGCCTGCCGCCCAGAGGCGTCACATTGATGATCGGCCTGCTGCGACTACGCGGCGGTTCAGGATCGCCAGTCTCTGTTCTGGCGCTCATACCCTGAGCGCCAGAGGGGTTACCACATCAGATCGTCAGGAATCTGATAAGCGGCATAAGGGTCATCTTCGTCGGGCTCAGCGTTTTTGTTCTCGTTGAGCACCACAACAAACTCAGGCGCACGCTCGCGGATTTTCTCCGCCACTTTCCTGCTGATCACTTCGTATGCGTCACCCATTCTGGCGACGGCGAAACGACCGGAAGCCAGACCATCCTGTAGTTCTTGCGTGACGTAAATCTTCTTCACTTTGCCCTCGTCGGCAAACTGATAGCCCACCTCGCCTTTTTTGCGGTTGATGCGATTCATCTCGATCAATTGTTTGACCTGCGCCTTCAACGCTTTACGGTCAGCCTCCTCTTGCCGGAGACGATTCATCTCACGATCCCGTTGCGCTTTTTCCTCACGCGCCTGCTGCGCGCGCAGTTTGGTCTCGTCCTCGACCTGCTGGCCTTTCGGCGTCTGTTTCGCCTGCTTGCGCTTTTCCTGCTTTATCTGTTTCGCTTTTTTCTGATCAACCAGCCCCGCCTTGAGGAGCTGCTCTTGAAGAGACTTAGCCATTATTCGCGTTCCAAACCATTAGTTAACTGAAATGGATTTTAACAAATCCCGCGCCAGGGTTTCAGCGTTCTTTTACGCCCGTCTGCGCGTTATCCATCCTGGCGATCGCCGCCGCCAGGTCCTGTTGCCCCTCGTATACCGGCCGCTCAGGGTCAGGAGATACTTTGCGTATGTACACTGCATCGATCCTACCAGCAAAACGCGCCTGAATATCCCGATAAATCTCCGGGTCGCGCTCGCCGTCATCGCCAAGCAAAACGAAATTCACCCACGGAAAACGCTGCAGCAGATCTTCAATGTGAGCGGTTTTGTAAGCTACCTGATCCAGCCAGGGCTCGCTGTCGGACTCATTCGACACCTTCTTGGCGACCACCACGCCGCGAGGAAAGCCGTTATGCTCCAAGAACAGTGCAATATTACCGTACAACTGCCGTGGCGATGCGGACAAATAGAAAACTGGCGACGCATCCCATTGCGCATTGTCGGCGATAACACTGGCGATCAATGCGGAAGCGCCTGGAACCGCCTCCCGTTGCAGCGGATTCTTCAAAAATGTGTTTTTCAACAATGAGGTCTTTGCCGTCACCTCACTGATCATGAGGGTGTCGTCCAGATCGGAAATCACACCCCGGCGATTTTCAGAAGGCGCCATAAAGATCCCGCCTTCAGTGGCGCTGGCGTTTTCCGTTTGCGCAGTCACCGTCAGCCAGCCCGACTGTTTGGCGTCCGTCAATTCGCCATCGAGCCGAAAATAACCTTCCTCGTCCGTCTTCACCTGCCAATGCTGAGCGTCAAGCTGGACGCGCACCTCAACGTCTTCCTGCTCGGCGTTAAACAGTTGCGCCAGGTTGCGGCGCAGATTGGTCGCGCCACCGTCTTCCAGCGCTGCGCCCGCCGTATCTTCGTCCAGCTCAATAACGCGCCCCTCCAGAGTGAACTTACCTGCGGAGCCGTAGCCAGCGTAGAGGATCACCGCCAGCGAATCCATTTCCTCCGCGCCGGCGAAGCCACAGAAGCATAGCCATCCACAAAAAATGACAATCCAACGCATATAAAAGCTCCAAAGCCTCACATATCACACTGGAGGTATCGTCAAACAATACTCCCAGCAAAAAAGTTCAATACGTCTAACGCCTGAGTGAGCATTCCATCAGGCAGCCGCCGGAGAACAACAACTCATCACATTTATCTTCAGGCGGCGTTCTTCCCAATAGCAAAGGTGATTGTATATGTTAAATGGAAAGGCCGGACTAGCATCTCTCTCCGCCTGCGTATTAATGTTATCCCTGTCTAATCCTGACGCGGCGCAAGCGGCGGGATTACTCAAACCCCAAGGCGGCAGTTTACCAGACCTGGATTTACGCTCCCAAGACGTCAACGTCACCATCGAAGGCGAATACGCCATCACTACCGTCGATCAGGTTTTCTACAATCCCAACGCCCAGCCTCTGGAAGCCATCTACTCATTTCCAGTACCGGAAAAGGCCGCTGTCTCCCAGTTCACTTATTGGATCAACGGCGCGCCTGTTCATGGCGAAGTCGTCGCAAAAAAACAGGCTAGAGAAATCTATGAGCAGGAAAAATCGGAAGGTCGCAACGCCGGCCTGACAGAACAGGACGCCTATAAAACATTCGACATTTCCATCAGCCAGGTATTACCGCAACAGGAAACCAAAATTCGTTTGGTGTATTTGCAGCCAGTGCATATGGACACCGGAATTGGTCGTTACGTTTACCCACTGGAAGAAGGCGGCGTAGATGAGGAGAAAATGGCTTTCTGGACCGCCAACGAGACAGTGAAAGAACGCTTCAGCTTCAATCTTGATTTACGCAGCGGCTACCCGGTGGAAGCCTTGCGTTTACCCGAACACCCACAGGCGCAGATCACGCGAATGGACGAGCAGCGCTGGACGGTTTCCTTGCAGTCAGCCCCTCAAAGCCAGGCAGCCGCACAGGAAGGCGCCGCCAATACGCCCACCGCCGCTCCCAGCGCCTACCGACTGGATAAAGACATCGTGGTCTACTGGCGGCAACAACAGAATCTGCCTGGCTCCGTCGACTTGATCACCTATAAAGAGCCAGGCAAAGACAAAGGGACCTTCATGCTCACCGTGACGCCTGGAGACGACCTGCCAGCCATCACCGAAGGGCGCGACTGGACGCTGGTGCTGGACCGCTCCGGCTCTATGTCAGGCAAGTTCTCTACCTTGCTGGAAGGACTGCGTAAAGGGTTCGCCAAGTTCAACAGCAATGATCGCGTTCGCGTCATCATGTTCAACGACAATGCTACTGACATCACCAACGGGTGGGTGCAGGCGACGCAGGAGAATCTGCAGCGGGTAGTCAGCGCCGTCGAGAATGCAGGACCCAACGGCGGCACCAACCTCATGTCAGCCATCCAAGGCGCGCTCACCGGACTTGATGCGGACCGCACCAACGCCATCTGGCTGGTCACCGACGGCGAAGCCAATGTCGGCGAAACCAAACAAAAGGCGTTTATTGAGTTATTGGAGAAAAAGGATATTCGCCTGTTCACGTTCATTATGGGCAACTCCGCCAACCGTCCTCTGCTGGAAGCGATCACCAAGCACAGTAACGGCTTCGCCATCAGCGTCAGCAATAGCGATGACATTATCGGTCAGCTCATGCTGGCCGCCAGTAAGGTCGACCACGCCGCTCTGCATGGCGCTAACTTGAAGATTTCAGGCATTAAAACTGCGGATGTCTTCCCCAAACAAATCGGCAGCGTTTATCGCGGCCAGCAATTAGTGATGTTTGGGCATTACTACGGTTCCGGGCAGGCTAAGGTGGAGCTGACAGGCAAAGTCTCAGGGTCGCCTATCCGCTATCAGACTCAGTTCGAAGTTAAAGACGGAACCCTGCATCCTGAACTGGAGCGTCTCTGGGCCTTCGCGCAGATCGAAGACCTGATGGATCAGCAGCAGGATTATGGCGAAGATGCGGATCGTAAACAGGCTGTCACGGATTTAGCCGTCGAGTACGGACTGGTGACCGACTACACCTCCATGCTGGTGCTGGATGAGGGACGTTTTGAACATTACGGGGTGAACCGTCGTATCGGAGATCGCATCCAGCGCGAGGAGTCCGCCCGGGAAGTAAGAGCGCAACAACCTGCGCAATCTCACCGGGTAGACTCTCAACAGCCGATGTACACCAAGAGCCGTCCATCATTTGGCGGAGGCGGCGGTGGCGGGGCCATCGACGGATTCATGCTGGCGCTGCTGGGTGCACTGGCCATAGCCGGACGTTGCTTCCGACCTCGTAAGCGCTAACTTCGGGAAACAGCAAAGAGACGGAACCTTCCGTCTCTTTTTCTTTTTAAGACAATGACATAAATGTCTACTGCCTGGCTTGATCGGCGCAATGGCGCTGGTATAGCATGACCGGCCAATCGCGCCATCCCATATAAGGACAACCGTCGCTAAATGGCTAATTTCAATACACATCTTCTCGGCGGAGCCGCCGCATCCGGCGTGTTGACCTCCACCCTGCTATTGACCGGTTTATTCACCCCAGGGCAAGGCATGGCGCTGTGGGTAGCGGGAACCCTGGCGGGCCTGGCGCCAGACCTGGATGCAGACACCACAGCCATATTAAAAGGACTGTTCAGCGCTCTGGGCGTGATGGCTTCCTTTATCATACTGTTTGCGTTCCCTGACCTGCCTTTGTTGCCATTGTGGGGAGCCATGCTGGTGGCGTTCCTTGCAGTCCGTATTGGCGTACTGCAAGTGTTCGCCCACCTCACGGAACATCGCGGCTCTTTCCACTCACTACTAGCCGCCGCCAGCTTTGGGCTGGGTTCCGCGTTTTTATGCTGGCGCTTCATCGATCAAGGCGTGGACTTCGCCTGGGCCCTGGGAGCTATGGTCTTCGCCGGCTATATCGTCCACCTTATTCTTGATGAATGTTACGCGGTGAATCTGGCGGATATGGAGTTCAAGCGTTCATTCGGAACCGCGCTGAAGCCAGTGAGTATCGACAACTGGTGGGCCAGCGGACTCTTTCTCGCCATCGCCATCTATTGCGCCCTACAACTGCCACCGCCGCACAAGTTGCACCTTGAAGTGGTCAGGCTGGCCACTCTGGATCATATGTGGCTGTCGCGCTCGTAAAGCTTAAAATTAATGCCAATACCCATCTGGAATAGCCGCGCCCCTATCACTTATAAAGGGGCGCCGACTTCAACGTGACCAGGGAAATTTCTGGAGGAACCCGAAAACGCACAGGCAGAATGCTGGTCCCCACTCCCGGGGTCACAAACATCTGGCGACCGTCCTCATCAATAGGCCCAATGGCGAATCGCTCCCCGTATTGAGAAGGCACAATGGGCCGACCGATCAATGGCAGGTTAACCTGACCGCCATGGGTATGACCGGCGAAAGTCAGGGATACGTGGCGGGGAATGTCATAAAACACATCAGGGTTGTGAGTGAACGCCAGTACAGGCGCTTCCGCCGGGATGTCGCCCAGGGCTTTGGCGATATCATGCGCGCCTTCCCAATAATCGCTGATTCCAGCCAGCCAGAACTGGCAATCTCCCTGAGTCAGCTGTGTGGAAGCGTCTTCCAAAAACTCGATATGGGTTCCCGTAAAAGCGTCGAGGATCAATTGCGGGCCATGCCACCAATCATGATTGCCCATAACGGCGTATACGCCCAGGCTGGCTTGTAGCCGGTCCAGCTCAGCGGCGATGTCGCGCGGCTCCGCAAACTCGCCGCCAATCACACCCTGGATAACGAAATCTCCCGCCAGCAACACCAGGTCCGGCCTCAACGCATTGGTCTCGTCAACCAGTTCTCTCAACCGGGATAAGCTATTGTGCGGCGATCCTACATGCAGGTCGGCCATCACCGCCACCTGTAACCCATCGCACGACGGCGGCCAGGGACGAATGGCGATACTGACTTCATTTTCAACCAACGACGCAGGCTCGATCCAAAACGCCCAGACGCCGAGCGCGATGCTCAACACAGCCAGGCCCATCATAATACGACGAAAAATTATCACTGCTTTGGGCTCCCGACCGCCTCTCGTTTATTCAATTTCCCGCGCCGGATTTTTTGCGCAAGTGGTAGGTCAACGTCATGGCGATACAATGACGCAACGCCTCTACGGGAAGATCATCCGCCACATCAAACAGAATGCTGCGGTTTCCCTCAAAGCGAAACTCATCGCCATAGATGCGCCGAAACGTCTCCACCAAAGTTGTCTGGCAGTGGAAATAAATCGCATATCCAGAAGACGAAGACTTTAAGCGATCAATTCTGAGGGTACTGCCGCTTTTCGTCTTTGTGGTCAGATAGCTGGGCTGCCCCCATTTGAGCGTTTCTTCCAACTCGCCCACGCCTTCAGTGCTTCTCGCCACGTCAAAAATCAAATCACGCAGGAACAACAATTTTGCTCTCACTTCATCCGGGTACGCGGCGAATGTCGCCTGTACCTGCGCATCAGCGAATTCAACATTGGCGTCGCTCATTTGGCTTCCTTCAATCAGAATCGACGGAGTAAAAACTCGCCGTGTTTAAGTTGGGGTCAGCGTCTCAACGCAGGGCGCTTGCAACGCCCTGACAACGCATCGTTAACAATTTATTGCAACACAGTCTTTAAAGCGCGCAGCGCGGGCGGTTTATAATCGGACTTTTGGCTCTCCAGCGCACTTTACGAGGACGTAATTTTTACGATGAAAAGATGGTTGCTGCAATTATTGGTGGTTGTCGCGCTGGTTCCCGCAGTCTGGTTTATCTCTACGCCGGATCAACGCAAAACCTATCTGAATGTGCTGAATCTGCCGCAAGATCCCTCATGGCTGCACGAAGCTAATTTACTTGCCCTGCCAGGTAAAACACCGCAGCAACCGCCCGAAGCAGAACCTTTGACGGACGGATCATCCACGCCGGAGGCGCCAGCCTCATCGTCTACTTCATCAAATTCATCAAAAGACGCAGCGCCTAACGTAATGACCGCTTTGCGGCAAATGGCGCACAGCGCCCTACCTCAAACTATGTGCGGAAAAACCGCCACTCGCGACATCCGCGACGTGGAAACGCCACAGATTTACAAGTGGACTGACGCCAATGGCCGCGTCCATTTCTCGGATAGCGCCCAGAACAAAAGCGCACAATTCGTGGGCGAAAGCTACGCCTCACAGAAGAAGTATTTCGATTTCAAATTGACCAGCAAAGGCATGCCCCGCAACGGCCTGGTGGAAGACAAGATAAGAGCGGCCGCCCAACAGGTTTATACGCAACTGGAAGCTTATCTCGCGCCTGAACGCCGCAGACAGATCATTCTTAACCTGGAGCTTTACGGCGATCGCGCAGAGTACGAAGCTCTGCGCAAAAAAGTGTTCCCCGGTTTCAACGCCGCCGCGTTCTTCTCCCATGGGGCCAACACCATTTATATGGTTAACGAGGACCAGCTGGAAACCACTGTCGCTATCGCCAAACACGAAGTGGTTCACGCCGTTCTGGCGGGCCTGGTTGGCCCCATGCCCACATGGCTCAACGAAGGCATGGCGGAATACCTGGAGCACGGCGGACTGCCGTACAAGGCGCTCCCTATTGATTTGAACGAGAACGCTATCAACCAGTTGCTCGCCAAAGAGCACCAGGACTTCTATAACGCCAGCGCAGAAAGCAACTATATGGCGTCACATAAATTGGTGGCGTACCTGAACAGCTCTGGCGAAGGCCGTCGCGTGATTGCAGACATTTTTAATAGCCTTGCCGAAGCGCCATGCAGCCAGGTTGATAGCCTCGGAGCCGTCACGGGCGCGATGGGGGATGTGGGTCATCTGGCCAAATTGCTCTAAGCTCCGCGCTCGCCACTATTGTGCGCCGTTCCCATCCAGCGACCATTGCCAAAACCGCTCCCTGGCGTTGCTGGGACGGCTATTAGTCATAAATAAGCCGAAAGTCCGGTATCGCGGCTCCACCTCTATAACCCCGTGCAGACAGGCGGCGGAGCGTGGCGGGTTGACCAGCGCAGAGGCCGCCTGCATCCAAACAGGGTTCTCCGCGCCGCCAGCCTTCTGACTGAAGCGAAGCATGTTATAGGGCGTGGGAAATGGCAGTGTCAGCCTGCCCTGCTCTTCGTCCAGCATGTAGTCGCTGGACAGTGAAGCGTCCGTGTGGATGCGAATGGCGCTTTCGTTGCTGCTGTATGGGTCAGGACTCCAGATATAGCTGATGGCGACCTCCGACTCCGCTGGAGCGACGATATGCAATTCGTCATCCAACCAGCATGAATAGGTCACCGCCAGATGCTCAATATTTTCATAGCGCTTGCCATCCAACTCCAGGCTCAAACGCAACACTTCCGTTCCGGCGGGCTTTTGTAAAACGGCATGTCTGATCATCTCGCCATCAGGCATGCGCCAGACTTCATTTCCCACTAATTCAATAACGCCTTCAGCCGCTTTTGGCGAGGCGGCCAAACTACGTCTCGCATCCCATTCCCCCTGGATAAAAATACCGGACGTCGCCTCCGCCAACCAGACCGGCGTCGCCCCCAATATCAGCATGCGAAACAACAACAAAGCGATATGCGCCATGGAAACGCGGTAAGCAGCGGAGAGCCCCCATACAAACAAGGTCAATATGGCGGGCGCCAGCACCAACAGGCATAGATAGAAGACGCCCAATCCCTCCATACCGGAAACAGTGGAAGGAAGCAGAATCGTCGCGCCGACTGCGCCCGCGACGCCAATAGCCAGGATCAGGTGCACGCCAATGGCGCTGAACCAGTCCAGAGGATAGTCTGGTCTACGACGAAGCCCGTTGCGACAGGCGAACAAAAGGAGGACGGCTAAAGCCAATACAAAAAGGATTTTCAGGCTGGGCAGGACATATAAGTAAAAAATCGCCGTCACAGTACGTCTCCAGTAAGGAAAAGGTATCTGAAAGCCTAGCTTTCACAGTAACCCATAACCAGATCAGTGATAAAAGTATCGCATAGCGAGACGACAAGACGTAACGACAACCATGCACGCCCAGACAAACGCCCCAACTTAGTTAACGCTGCGACAGGTCCTCACAGCGTTAACTATAGTCCGCTGGCGTCACTGGCGGGAGGTTTCATACTCTTGAATCGCCCACAGAATTCTACGCGCCCCTCTCATCACTGTTTCATCATTGGGATGAATGCCATCGCCACGATGTTCGAATGTACGCCAGGGATTTACCAGCAGAGCGCCTTCAAGCTCATCATGAATCCGGTGCGCATATAAGCGGCTGAAGAATTTGAAATCATCACTACTCATCGCCCAGGTCAGTCCGGACAAACTGGCGAAAAGAGACAGATCAAGATCATCCGGATTCGGATAAAGTGGATATACCGGAGTGAGACCCAGGTCCAGCACTTGTTGGCCAATAGCAATCAGGCGATCCACCGCCGCATTCATTTCCGCATAACTGCATATGGCGGTCTTAGATTGTTCGATACCGAATGAGTCGGAATGCAGACAGTCGTTGCCAATACTGATGATCACATAATCCGCGTTGTATCCGGTTAAACCAGACGGGCCATATTGCGCCACCCGCATTAACGCTTTTTGCAGTTGTGTCGAGTAACTGTCCCAGCGCGCAGAACCGCATTCCGGATTACAACTGATTCGGCTGAAGGTGGTGGCGCCCGCCTGCGCCTCGCTTTTGACTTTCACCCCATATCGCATCAACGCCGCGCCCAGGTCGACATAATCCCCGGAACCAACCGATATCCCCGCCAATGGTCCTTGCAGGTCGGAGTTTAGAGGCGTGTCGCCACTGGCGTAGGAGGCGCCGATCAGCAACACAGGCTTATCGATCGCTGCGACGGAAGTGGTCAGAAAAATTCCTGTGGCGAGCAGTAGTCTCACAATCAGTTGTAATGCGTTCACTTTTTTCATTCTCCGTGTGGTTTAACCAGTACCTCACCCTTTAGTCGCCTGGGTCTCCCATCGCCAGGACAAACTTGGCGACAGTTCGCTATCAGGATGTAACGCATTTATAACAACTCCAAGCACATTGAAAAACGCACGATTGTTACATGGCGGAACGTAACAAAGCATATATGCTGAATAATGTTTGTTTTCAGAACATTTCAAAAAGCAGAGCAGTCAGATCATGAATGCGGAATTTTTCCACCAGCCCCGCCCATTTCGAAAAAGCGACTTTGCCCAGCGCCTGAAAGAGCTGCGCAGTCATTTCGGCTACACCCAGCAAAAGGTGGTGGATGGCGTCAATGAGATCCTGCCGTTAATCCAACCCCGCCCCCACCCGCTTTGCCGCAGCCGATACGCCAAGTGGGAATTGAACAACCGCACAGAAATGCCGGACTATCCAGAGCTGCTAGCCTTGTGCCACTACTTTGAGCAAGAACCTTACTACCTGCTTACTGGCGTCAACGGGCCTCGCAAGTCCCGCAATAGTCAGCATGCGCTGGATACCCTTTACAGCCGCTGGGAAGAAGACATTCACTTCAAGTACGTCGTAAAAATGTTGCTGGAGCGCACTCCCGAAGCCACCCGAAGACTGGCGGAATTAATCGACGTTCTGACATTAGGCGACCGCAGCCTGCTCAATAACCACAAAAACAGGGCGAACTGATATCCCGCAGAGCGAAGCAACTTTTTCCTAACTTTCATCCTTAGGGTAAACCCCATATTGCCCCTCGGCGATAGAGTCTGCACACTGCTTACTACCCTAAGCATCAGAAACAAAAGGATATTTTATGAAGTCCGCACTAGGAGCCCTGTTTGGGTGCGCGCTCTCTGGAGCCTGTTTCGCCACCAATTTGAACATTGTCGACTACGGCGCCACGCCGGATGACTATAACGATGACGACGCCATCGCCATTAACGCCGCCATTAACGCCGCGCGTGATGGCGACGTCGTCATCGTTCCTGAAGGGACGTTTCATATTCGCGAAACGATCAACCTGAAAAGTAACGTCAGCCTGAAAGGTGAAGGTTACGCCAAGTCAGGCATTGCTGCGTTATTTGAGGGGGATGATCCAGAAGATATCGTCCTTAAAGGCAAGAACGTCACTAAAGTAACTATTTCCGGCCTGCGGCTTAAAACCAACTTGAGCGGTGGCGTTAAAGCATTGGTCTATATCAAGAACTCTTCCGACGTCACTATCGACGACGCCAGTTTTCACCGATTTAAACGTCATGGCGTTTACTTCAGCAACACCGTGAACGGAAAGGTTCTGAACTCCAAGTTTCAGGAAGCCACCGAAATTAATACTGGCGGTTATGGCTATGGCGTGGTTTACACCGATGGATGTGAAGGCGGCAGAGTAGAAAACAGCGACTTTAATGGCCCGGATATCCGTCACGGCGTCGTCGTGCAAGGCGGAGACGCCAACGGTCCCAGCCACGGCGTCGTGATCCGGGACAACCGCTTTGTGCACACCGCTCAGGACGCCATCGACCTGCATGGTTACGGCGAGTACGGCAACTATGTCATGTACAACACCATCCAGGGCGACCCGGACAGTGACACTATTGGACGTGGAATTGGCGTCGGCGAAGACGTTCACGGTCCCTCAGGAAGCGGCAACGTCATCAAATACAACATTATCCGCGATACCCGTTACGGCATTCATGTACTGACCGGTTCCCCCAACGTCACCATCCGATACAACGAAATTTACGACTGCAAGCGCTACGGTATTTACATCCAGAATGGTCCCGATGCGGATATTCGCGACAATAAAGTCGAGGGCTGTGAAAAATGGGGCATTTACGTAGAGAAAGGCGACAACACCGTTATCCGCAAAGCGGAGACAGGTAACCAGGTCCATAACAACGGGCTGGGCGGCTCAAGCTTTGGGGGCGTACGCGTTGATGCAGACAATTCAGGTCTGGATATTCAGGACAACGATTTCTGCAATAACGAAAGCAAAGGCGGCGTAAACCTCTCATTCGCAGGCCAGGGCACGGTTAAAAACAACCTTTGCCAATAACTTCTTTAGATCCTTGAAATTGCCAGACTACAGACTGCCGCCTCAGCAAGGTCAAGCAGGCTGAACTCGCGCCAACTTGGACCGTCATATGCCTGGCGTCAAACCCCAGGCTTCCAAATTGCGCTTCCGCTCTGCGGAGTCAGACGCACTATTAATCAGGCAGACAAATAGCTTCCTTCTATTTGTCTGCAACGACAGGGCCTGCACCCTGTCTCCCGCGGCTTAAGCCACGCAGGCGCGTCCATGCGCCTGATGATTAACATGCCAATATCATTGCCATGTTAATAACCACCCTAAACATCAGAAACAAAGGATATTTTATGAAATCAGCACTAGGAGCCCTGTTTGGGTGCGCGCTCTCCAGCGCCTGTTTCGCCACCAACTTGAACATCATCGACTACGGCGCCACGCCAGACGACCACAGCGACGATGACTCCATCGCCATCAACGCCGCCATTAACGCCGCTCGCGATGGCGATACCGTTATCATTCCTGAAGGCGCCTTTCACACCCGCGAGGAAATCATACTGAAGAGTCGCGTTAACTTGAAAGGCGCGGGGTACGCCAAATCAACGATTACTGCGGTATACAGCAGTAAGGACAATGACGACGAACATAAAACCTTAATTAAAGGCAGGTACCTGTTTTCGGTCAGCATATCCGGGCTGAGACTGAAAACTATCCATCCAGAGGGAGTCAATAAGCTGATTTCCATCATAGATTCTGAAAACGTCAGCGTTAATGAAAGCAGTTTTCACCGATTTGAAGAGCATGCCGTTTATTTTTATAACACCGTCAACGGCAGAGTCGCCAACTCCCGGTTTCAGGATGCAACGAATACAATCGATGGAGGACATGGCTATGGCGTGGTCTACACAAGCGGGTGTAATGCAGGCAGAGTGGATAACAGCTACTTCTATGGCCCCGATATTCGTCACGGCGTAGTGATTCAAGGGGACAAAAAAATAAACCGCCCCAGCCACGGTATAACTGTAAACAGCAATTACTTCAAAGACACAAAACAAGACGCCATTGATCTACATGGGTCAGGCGAGTACGACAACCTTGTCATAAACAATACAATCGTGGGCGACCCCAACGACAAAGCGTTAGGCCGAGGAATTGGCGTTGGCGAGGATGTGCACGGCCCTTCTGGTAGCGGGAATATCGTTAAAAACAACATTATCCGTAATACTCTTTACGGTATACATGTTCTGGCTGGTTCGCCCGACGTCAAGATCTCGGGGAATAAAATATACAATTGCAATCGCATGGGTATATTCATTGAGAAAGGGCAAAACGTAGATGTACGAGCCAACACAATAGAAGGCTGCAGATGGTGGGGCATTTATGTGGAGAATGGCGACAATACCACCATCGCTTCAGGAAGCAAGACTACAAACGAAGTCCACGGCAACGGCTGGGGCTCCAGTGACGGCTGGCGTGAAAAAGACTACGGCAACGGCGGTGTACGCGTAGAGAGTCAAAATTCCGGGATGAATGTTCGAAATAATAACTTTTGCGATAACGAGAGCAATGGCGGCCCCAACTTCCTGTTTGAAGGGCAAGGCACAGTCCTGAATAATCAATGTCAGTGAAGAGAACTAAATCTCTCTCACATATGATTAATGCGTCGCCAGGGCAGCCACAAACTGCCCTGGCAGCTTCCCTCTTCTTCAGTCCTGTCACAAACATCGCTAATACTCCGTCCTGGGAAACTCATTTTTCGACAACCAGTAATAGAAGATAGAGTAAATGGTGTCGTAAAAGTCCTGTATCCCATATTCCATTCTTTTGCTGATCAAGCTGGAAGCGCCCGATTTGTAACACTCAATCGCTGTACGTTCGTGGGTGGATTCCGTCAGAACGACAATGGGCGTAAAACGATTATGGTCCGATTTACGGATCGCCTGCATGACTTCATAGCCGCTGGCGATTGGCAACCCCAGATCCACCAGAATGAGGTCGAAGTGGGCGTTGTGAACCTTGAACATCGCCTTGGCGCCATTGTCCACAAACTCACACTGGCATCGAACTTCCCGACGCTCCAGAACCCTGCGCATGAGGTCCACCGTGTCCTGATCGTCCTCAATCACCAGAACCCTGCGATTGTGCGATGTGCTGCTTTCCATTAAACGGTAATCTGCATAAGACACGTTTTTCCGCTCCTTATGAAACGTATGATTCAACGGTTCGCTCAGAGATTGGCGGCGGGAAGGTCGCATTTATGCGAGACGCGGACAATGAGTAAACATAAACGGACACCGGGCTGATCATAACCCGCCAGATGGACCGCTCCCTGGCGATTAGTCGATTAAAGCATAGTTTAGATTGAGAGCTAATACTGAGCTTGTCACACAAACGAAAAAAGCCAGCCTTCTCAGGCTGGCTTTTTCAGCTAAAGCAGCTGGCGATTAGCCTTGCATTGGCACCAGTTTCAGCTCAACGCGACGGTTGGCTGCGCGGCCTTCTGTTGTGCTGTTGGTAGCTACAGGATAACGCGGGCCGTAACCGATGGTCTGAACGCGCGAACTCAACACGCCTTGTGAAATCAGATAACGGCCAACGCTGCTGGCGCGCTGCTCACTCAAACGCTGGTTCAGATCCAGGCTGCCAGTGGAGTCGGTGTGACCGCTAACCTGGATGATAGTCTTGTCGAATTCTTTCAACACCAGACCTACTGAATCCAGAGTGTCATAGAAGTTGGCTTTGACATCTGAACGCCCCGTATCGAAGGTGATGTTGCCGGGCATGACCAGTGTGATCTCGTCGCCGTTACGCACTACGCGCACGCCGGTGCCTTCCAGACGGTGACGCAGCTCAGACTCTTGCTTGTCCATATAGTAGCCGATGCCGCCGCCCACTGTGCCGCCAGCGGCTGCGCCGATCAGAGCGCCCTTGCCGCGATCTTTCTTGCTGGACGTGGCCGCACCGATCGCTGCGCCCGCAACTGCGCCGATCACAGCGCCCGTGGTCGCGTTAGCGGTTTTCTTTTCCCCAGTGTAGGGATCGTAGGTTTGGCATCCAGCGGCCAGGGAACCCGCTACTACAAGAGCACAAAGCTTAAATTTCATTCTCAATCTCCAGATTTATCAGAGTTGGCGGTAATTGTAGTTTCATTTTTCTTAACAGAAGCTGAACGCTGACCAGCGATAGCCCTGTCAAAAGCTTCACTGATCCAGCCAAAGACCCTTGCCCGGATCTCTGGCGACTCGTTTACCAGTTGATGACGTCCCGTCTTCAGATATTGCACTTCCGCATTCGGCAACAGGCGCTGTAATTGCGGAATATTATGGCGCCAGTCCACGGTAGTGTCTTCCTTACCTTGCACAATGGTGACAGGTTGCTCCAGCGGGTCCGTGCTTTCAATACGTTTTACCCACCGTCGCAACGCGCCCACCCAGTCAATGGACACCGCCCTTGACTGCAAAGGATCTTTGTCTTTGAGAAACTTAATAAATTCGGGGTCGTTGGAATTGACCATAAATACCCGACGCCAGGTACGGATAAAAGGTCCAAATAAAGTATGCAGCATCACCACCGAGCGCCACCCCTGCGGACGCACCAACGGAGCCAAAAACGCCCAGTGCAGAAATGGACTGCTTTCAGGCGTGAACCGGTTACTGAACAGATACTCTATTAAGACAGCCCCGCCCGTGCTTTGCCCCACGGACATCCAGGGTTTCGGCATATGGCCGTCGCACAGCATCAGACAGGCTTCCAAAATAGACTGATATTGAGCAAAGTTCTTGATCGAAACGGTCTCGCCGCTGGACAGTCCGTGACCGGGCAAGTCATATGCGACCACCGCGTAGCCGTCGCGCAACAAATGTTCAACCAAATGCCCAAACAGTCCCACATGGTCAAAGTAGCCGTGAAACACAAATACCGTACCGCGCGGCCGGGGAGGCGTATACATATGACAGGCTAATCGATAACCAATGGCCTCAAAGTATCCCAGTCGATGCGCCACGCCGGTAATGCGGGTTTCTTTATCGATGCGATAGTAACTGCAGTAGTGTTTTTCTATCTCAGTCAGATGGGGCGCGTCTTTAAATGAAATCGGACGCAGTTGCTTGCGCAGGAGTTCTCTGTCCCAGAATGGCGTCATGAAAAAATCAAACCTTAATTTCAGGTCGGGCCGGCCCGCCCCAGATTCCTTTTGGCGCGGCATTCATCGCCGCCGCTATCTTCGCATCGGATTTCAAACCGACGTCTGTTCAGCATAGACCAATCACGGGCTCGCGGTCCGGGGTAATTTAGCATGATCCGACTTGAGCCAAGATTAACAATAAAAAAGGGAACACCCGTCGCATTATCTGCGGCGGGTCATTCCCTTCCTTAAGGTCTTAAGCGGTCAGCGGATCAATTGATCTTCTGATCAAGTTCGCCACGAGAGTAACGCTGGAACATGGCTTCCAACGACAGCGTCTTGATTTTGCTGGCCTGACCTGCGGCATTGAACGCTTCATAACGCGCCACGCAGATTTCCTTCATAGCCTTGGTGGCTACAGCCAGGTATTTGCGAGGATCGAATTCAGACTTGTTCTGCCCCATGAAACGACGGATCGCGCCGGTGCTGGCCAGACGCAAATCGGTGTCGATGTTCACTTTACGCACGCCGTACTTGATGCCTTCCTGAATTTCTTCCACCGGCACGCCATAGGTTTCCGCAATCTCACCGCCGAACTCGTTGATAATCGCCAGCCAGTCCTGAGGAACGGAAGAAGAGCCGTGCATAACCAGGTGCGTGGTGGGAATACGTGCGTGAATCGCTTTGATGCGGTCAATCGCCAGAATGTCGCCAGTAGGCGGACGGCTGAATTTGTAGGCGCCGTGGCTGGTGCCGATAGCGATCGCCAGCGCGTCCACCTGGGTCTTCTTGACGAAGTCAGCCGCTTCATCCGGATCAGTCAGCATCTGATCGTGGCTGAGAACGCCTTCGGCGCCAATGCCGTCTTCTTCACCCGCCGTGCCGGTCTCCAAAGAGCCCAGACAGCCCAGCTCGCCTTCCACGGAAACGCCGCAAGCATGGGCCATTTCCACAGTGCGACGGGTAACGTCAACGTTGTATTCATAGGTAGTCGGGGTCTTGCCGTCTTCCCCGAGGGAACCGTCCATCATGACGGAGGAAAAGCCCAGCTGAATGGAACGCTGGCATACTGCCGGCGAAGTGCCGTGATCCTGGTGCATCACTACCGGAATATGAGGGAACTCCTCAATCGCCGCCAGAATCAAGTGACGCAGGAACGGAGCCCCGGCGTATTTGCGGGCGCCCGCAGACGCCTGCACGATCACAGGGCTGTCGGTTTGGTCCGCAGCTTCCATAATGGCCCGCATCTGCTCCAGGTTATTGACGTTAAATGCAGGAACGCCGTAACCGTGTTCAGCCGCATGGTCCAGAAGCTGGCGCATGGTAATCAGTGCCATTTCTCATCCCCTATAGTGTTCAATTTTTAGTTAATTAATCTCTCGCATCGACCATCGCGACGGATACTTGGCCCGTCGCATTTTCTGAGCCGACAATCTGACTTCAGTCTGTCCCCAAAACTTACTCGGCGGCCCGCTTTTGCAGCATGGCCACAGCCGGCAGGGTCTTGCCTTCCACAAACTCGAGGAACGCGCCACCGCCAGTGGAAATGTACGAAATCTTATCAGATACGCCATATTTATCGATCGCCGCCAGGGTGTCCCCGCCGCCAGCGATAGAAAACGCATCCGATTCAGCAATAGCCTTGGCCAGGGTTTTGGTGCCTTCGCCGAACTGATCGAATTCAAACACGCCAACCGGACCATTCCACAGAATCGTCTTAGCTGATTTGAGCAGCTCCGCCAAGGCGGCCGCAGACTGAGGTCCGATATCCAGAATCATATCATCGTCCGTCACCTCGGCAATCGGCTTAACGGATGCTTCGGCGCTCTCGCTGAACGCTTTCGCTGTGACAACGTCCGTAGGCAGCGGAATTTGAACCTTGGCCGCAATGCTGCGAGCGGTGTCCAGCAGGTCCATTTCGCAAAGAGACTTGCCGACTTTGTGATCGGCCGCCGCCAGGAAAGTATTGGCGATGCCGCCGCCGACGATCAACTGATCGCAGACTTCCGACAAAGAGTTCAACACGTCCAGCTTAGTCGATACTTTGGAGCCCGCCACGATAGCGACCATGGGTCTTTGCGGTTTATCCAAAGCCTGCCCCAGCGCTTCCAGCTCCGCGGCCAGCAAAGGGCCGGCGCAGGCCACTGGCGCAAACTGGGCGACGCCGTGTGTAGACGCCTGGGCGCGATGCGCAGTGCCGAAGGCGTCCATGACAAAAATATCGCACAGCGCAGCATACTTCTTGGACAACTCTTCGTTGTCCTTGCCTTCGCCAACGTTGAAACGCACGTTCTCAAACAGAACCAGACCGCCCTCTTCCACTTCGAAACCGCCGTCCAGATAGTCGCGCACGACCGGTACATCATGCCCCAGCAGACTGGAAAGATGAGCGCCGACAGGCTGCATGGAATTTTCTTCAGAGAACTGTCCTTCTTCCGGACGCCCCAGGTGAGACATCACCATCACTTTGGCGCCTTGCTCCATCGCCAGTTTGATAGTGGGAAGCGCCGCCTGGATACGCGCGTCGGACGTCACTTTGCCGTTTTTGACAGGCACGTTCAGGTCTTCACGGATCAACACTCGCTTGCCGCGCAAATCCAGATCCGTCATTTTAATCACAGACATAACAGTTCCTCATTTCAACAAAACAGTTGTTATCGTTTAAAACCCTTCCCTATGGCGTCGGCAGGAAAATCCCGGCGAGCGCCGCGGCGGCCGGGATCTGGCGCTAAAGGCTCAGCCAATGCGCGGACGTATCCAGCATGCGATTGGCGAAGCCCCATTCGTTATCGAACCAGGCCATTATTTTTATCAGTCGTCCGCCGCTGACTTTGGTTTGATTGGCGTCCACCACCCCACTGCGGGGATCGTGGTTGAAATCACAGGAAGCCAGCGGCTCTTCGGAAAAGCCCAGGATTCCAGTGTAATCGTTCTGTGAGGCGGCCTTGAGCAAGCCGTTGACTTCCTCCATATCCGTCTCACGGGATACGCACACCGTGAGGTCCATCATGGATACGTTGATAATCGGCACGCGCACCGCGTTCGCTTCAAATTTACCGACCATGGACGGCAACAGCCTTTCTATACCTTTCGCCAAACCGGTGTTCACCGGAATGATGGACGCCATGGCGCTGCGCGTGCGGCGCAGGTCATGATGGTGGTAGGCGTCGATGACCGGCTGGTCGTTCATGGCGGAATGGATAGTGGTGATCACCCCGCGCTCCACGCCGAGATTGTCGTCCAGCACTTTAATGATGGGAACGATGCAGTTGGTTGTGCAGGAGGCGTTGGAAACGATGCGATGGCTTTGCCGCAATCCGTCCTGGTTAATGCCGTATACAACGGTGTAATCCACGTCGGCTTCAGCCGGTTGGGAAAACAGCACGCGACTGGCGCCGCTGCGCAGATGTTTTTCGGCGGTCATACGGTCGGAAAAGGCCCCGGTGCATTCCAGCACCAGATCCACTCCGATATCCGCCCAGGGAGCCCTGGCCGGATCTTCTTCCCGCAGGATGCGGATTCTGTCGCCATTGACCATCAGTTGCCCGTCCCGTAAAGACACCTCCCCACGAAAACGTCCGTGGGTGGTGTCATAACGCGTCAGGTAAGCGATGGTTTCCGCGTCCGCCAGTTCATTGACGGCGACAATTTCCATGGATTGGCGATAGCCGGATTCGTACAACGCGCGCAACACGCTTTGCCCGATCCGGCCATACCCATTAATGGCAATACGATGGGTCATACCGCTAAGGCGTTCTTCTGTTAGTAGGTGGATTTATGCATCCAGCGAGTCTAACAGATCTTGCGCCTGGGCCACCACGTTATCCACGGTGAAGCCGAACTCTTCGAACAGCAGGTTCGCAGGCGCGGACTCGCCGAAAGTACTCATGCCCACAATGCGTCCATCCAGGCCAACGTACTTGTACCAGAAGTCCTGGTGCGCCGCTTCGATCGCGATGCGAGCGCTTACTTCCAACGGCAGCACTTGCTGGCGGTAATGGAAGTCCTGCTTGTCGAAAACGTCAGTGGCTGGCATGGAGACAACGCGTACTTTGTGGCCTTGCGCAGTCAACGCTTCAGCAGAAGCGACGGCGAGGCCGACTTCAGAACCGGTTGCGATCAGAATCAGGTCAGGCTGACCCGCGCAATCCTTCAGGATATAGCCGCCTTTCTCGATATTCGCTACCTGCTCAGCGTCACGGGGCTGATGCGGCAGATTCTGACGCGAGAAAATCAACGCGCTTGGGCCGTCTTCACGAGTGATCGCGCTCTTCCAGGCGACAGCGGATTCAACCGCGTCACAAGGACGCCATGTGCTCATGTTTGGCGTAGTGCGCAGGTTCGCCAGCTGCTCGATCGGCTGGTGAGTCGGGCCGTCTTCGCCCAGACCGATAGAGTCGTGGGTATAAACAAGGATGGAGCGCTGCTTCATCAGCGCCGCCATACGCACCGCATTACGCGCGTATTCCATGAACACCAGGAAGGTGGCGCCGTAAGGAATGAAGCCGCCGTGCAACGCCACGCCGTTCATAATGGCGGACATGCCGAATTCACGTACGCCGTAATAAATGTAGTTGCCATCAGCGTCTTCTTTGCTAACGCCCTTGCTGCCTTTCCAGATAGTCAGGTTGGAGCCCGCCAGGTCAGCGGAGCCGCCCAACAGTTCCGGCAACAGCGGAGCGTATGCGTTGATGCTGTTCTGAGAGGCTTTACGGCTGGCGATGGTTTCGCCTTTGGCCTGACACTCAGCGATATAAGCGTCCGCTTTGGCGGCGAAGTCTTCCGGCAGTTTGCCGGCGCTACGACGCAGCAGCTCTCCCGCCAATTCAGGATGCGCCTGCTGGTATGCAGCGAATTTCTCGGACCAGGCTTGTTGCAGCGCTGCGCCTTTTTCTTTCGCGCTCCAGGCGGCGTAAATATCTTCGGGAACCACGAAAGGCTCGTGGGTCCAGCCCAACGCCTGACGCGCGCCGGCGATTTCATCGTCGCCCAGAGGCGCGCCGTGACATTCTTCTTTACCTTGCTTGTTGGGAGCGCCGTAACCAATGATGGTTTTGCAGCAGATCAGCGTCGGCTGTGAGGTATTGCCACGCGCTTGCTCAATCGCTTGCTTGATGGCGTCGGAGTTGTGTCCATCCACGCCTGGAATCACTTGCCAGCCGTATGCTTCGAAACGCTTGGGCGTATTGTCGGTGAACCAGCCTTCCACTTCGCCGTCGATGGAGATGCCGTTGTCATCGTAGAAACAGATCAGTTTGCCCAGCCCCAGAGTACCCGCCAAAGAGCATACTTCGTGGGAGATGCCTTCCATCAGACAGCCGTCGCCCAGGAACACATAGGTGTAGTGGTCGATAACGTCATGACCGTCGCGGTTGAACTGACCCGCCAGCGCTTTTTCAGCCAGCGCCATACCGACCGCGTTGGCGATCCCCTGCCCCAAAGGACCGGTGGTGGTTTCCACGCCTGGGGCGTAGCCGTACTCAGGGTGACCCGGCGTTCTGGAGTGTAGCTGACGGAAGTTTTTCAGGTCTTCGATGCCCAGATCGTATCCGGACAGGTGCAGAAGGGAGTACAACAACATGGAGCCGTGACCGTTGGACAGAACAAAGCGGTCGCGGTTAATCCAGGAGGGATCGGTCGGGTTGTGGTTGAGATAGTCGCGCCACAGCACTTCCGCAATGTCCGCCATACCCATCGGGGCTCCGGGATGTCCTGACTTGGCTTTTTGCACAGCATCCATACTCAACGCGCGAATCGCGTTGGCGAGTTCTTTACGAGATGGCATTCAGCTCACTCCCTCTCTGATCGAGTTTTGGTTTGTGATTAGGGGGGTCAAAAACGAGTGCGTATTTTCATACATTAAAGAGGTAGGAGCAAATTTCATCGCCCCTATCGCCCACTTTACCGCCCGTTTGCCCTTCAAGCCCGTCTCCAAGGCGGGGACGTCGCCTTGTCCTGCTGTCATTCACTGCAAAAAGCAGCCCATTTTTTGCGCCCAACAAGCTATATCAAAGAATTTTGATATAGTTCTTGTGCGCATTTTTTGATGTTGCTAAACTTTCGGCCTATGAATGATTCCATGCTCCCACACAGCGACGGCGCGGATACTGAAGCCGTTGCGGACTACGCAGAACTGGCTGGCGTTTATAAAGCCTGCGGCGATGCGTTGCGTCTGGAAATATTGCGTGTCCTGGAACGGAACGCTTACGGGGTGCTGGAATTGTGTTCGATATTCGACGTCAAGCAATCCGCCATGAGCCATCACCTGAAAGTGTTGGCCAAGGCCAGGATGGTGGAAGCCCAGCGGGAGGGCAACAGTATTTTCTACCGACGTCCTATTCTGGCCGGCGACGACAGCGCCGAGCTGGCGCGGCTGCAGTTGTTCAGCAATCTGGACCTGATGCCGTTGACCACGGACACCCGCGACCGTATTGGCAATGTAGGAGAGCAACGCGCGCAGCAAAGTCAGGCGTTTTTCTCCCGGTACGCCGAGCATTTCCAGGCGCACCAGGAGTTGATTGCGGAATATCCGTTATACGCCACGCCTGTGCGGGATATGTTGCAACAACAGTTGGCCGGCGAGAAGGTCAACAGGCTTCTGGAAATCGGCCCCGGCGAAGGCGCCTTTCTGGAAGATCTGTCGACGATGGCGGATTCCGTCATCGCCTTGGATAACTCCGAGGAAATGTTGCAAAAAGCACGCGATTTTGCGGACGCCAGACATTTGTCGAACGTGCGCTTTATCGTAGGAGATACGCGAAGCGCCCTGGAACAGGGCGTCAGCGTTGATGTGATTGTGATGAACATGGTGTTGCACCATGTGGCGTCGCCGGCGGACATGATTCGCGATTGCGCGGCCTTGTTGCGCCCCGGCGGCATGTTGGTTTTGAGCGACTTGAGCCGCCACGATCAGTCCTGGGCCAGAGAGTCCTGCGGCGATTTGTGGCTGGGCTTCGACAGCACTGAAATCTCCCGTTGGGGAGCGCAGTCGGGCCTGACGGAAGGCGAAAGCATTTATATAGGCGTGCGCAATGGGTTTCAGATCCAGGTGCGTCAATTTTTATTGCCCAAGAACGGGAGCCGAACGCTGACCGGCGAAGCCGCGTGTCAGTCCGAAGGTTCCGCAACATCAACCCACCCCAGTCATTGTAATCTTTAACCATAAGGACGCATGCGATGAGCGAATATTCCATTTTTACTTCCGAGTCAGTATCTGAGGGCCATCCGGACAAGATGGCGGATCAGATTTCTGACGCTATCCTTGACGCCATCATTAAAGATGATCCGAACGCGCGAGTGGCGGTTGAAACTTTAGTGAAGACGGGCATGGCGGTTATCGCCGGCGAAGTGCGCACCAACACTTACGTGGACCTGGAAGACATCGTCCGCGGCGTCATTCTGGATATCGGTTACAACAGCTCAGACGTTGGCTTTGACGGCGCGTCCTGCGCAGTTCTGAACGCCATCGGCAAGCAGTCTGGCGACATCGCCATGGGCGTGGACGAAGCCAGCGAAAAAGATTTGGGCGCCGGGGACCAAGGGTTGATGTTCGGTTACGCGACCAATGAAACTGACGTGCTGATGCCCGCTCCGATTTTCTACTCACACCGTCTGGTGGAAAGACAGGCTTACCTGCGCAAGAACAGCATCCTGCCCTGGCTGCGTCCAGACGCCAAGAGCCAGGTGACTCTGCGTTACGAAAACGGCAAGCCGGTAGCGGTTGAAGCGGTGGTGCTGTCCACTCAGCATACGCCTGACGTGAAGCAGTCCGACATCCGCGAAGCGGTGATGGAAGAAATCATCAAGCACGTATTGCCGGAAGAATGGCTGCACAGCGACACCCAATACCACATCAACCCAACTGGCCAGTTCATCATCGGCGGCCCAGTGGGCGACTGCGGTCTGACCGGTCGTAAGATCATCGTTGACACCTACGGCGGCATGGCTCGTCACGGCGGCGGCGCGTTCTCCGGTAAAGATCCGTCCAAGGTTGACCGTTCCGCAGCCTACGCAGGCCGCTACGTAGCCAAAAACATTGTCGCTTCCGGTCTGGCGGCCAAGTGTGAAATTCAGGTGTCCTACGCAATCGGCGTATCGGAGCCCACCTCTATTTCCGTAAACACGTTCGGCACCGGCAAGATCAGCGACGAAAAAATCGCCACTTTGGTGCGCGAGCACTTCGATCTGCGTCCACGCGGCCTGATCGACATGCTGGACCTGAAACGTCCGATCTATCGTCCGACTGCGTCTTACGGACACTTCGGCCGCACCGGCGACAGCTTCAGCTGGGAAAGAACCGACAAAGCCGACGCACTGCGCGCCGCAGCCGGTATCTGATTCCCATAGCAAAGAGCCTCCCCTGAGGCTCTTTTTGCAACAGACCGAGACTTCCGGCGGGTTCGCCCCGCCCCCTCATTAGGATCAGCAATAGGACACCAAACATGGCTCAGTTACAATCTGTAGATAACTTCAGCGACTACAAGGTCAAGGACATCAGCCTGGCGGCATGGGGACGTAAAGAAATCAACATCGCCGAAGGCGAAATGCCTGCGCTGATGACCCTGCGTGAAAAATACCGCGCGCAACAACCCCTGGCCGGCGCCCGCATCCTGGGATGCATTCACATGACCATCCAGACTGCGGTTTTGATCGAAACCCTGGTAGCGTTGGGCGCAGAGGTGCGCTGGTCCTCCTGTAACATTTTCTCCACCCAGGATCACGCAGCGGCGGCAATCGCGGCGGCGGGCATTCCCGTATTCGCCTGGAAAGGAGAAACCGAAGAAGAGTACGTCTGGTGCATCAAGCAGACCATCACCAAAGACGGTCAGCCCTGGAACGCCAATATGGTGCTGGATGACGGCGGCGACCTGACTGAAATTCTGCACAACGAATTCCCGCAAATGCTGGATCATATCCACGGCATTTCCGAAGAGACCACCACGGGCGTCCACCGTCTGCTCGACATGATGAAGAAAGGCGAGCTGAAAGTGCCTGCGGTCAACGTCAACGACTCTGTCACCAAGAGCAAGAACGACAACAAATACGGTTGCCGTCACTCATTGAACGACGCAATCAAGCGCGCTACCGACCACCTGCTGGCGGGCAAAAAAGCCCTGGTCATCGGCTACGGCGATGTGGGCAAAGGCTCTGCAGCGTCACTGCGTCAGGAAGGCATGATCGTCAAGATCAGCGAAATCGATCCGATCTGCGCCATGCAGGCCTGCATGGACGGCTATGAAGTCGTGTCTCCTTACATCGATGGCGTCAACACTGGCAAAGCCGATGGCGTTAACCGTGATCTGCTGGGCCATACCGACCTGCTGGTCACCACCACTGGCAACGTCAACGTCTGCGACAAGTACATGCTGCAAGCGCTGAAATCCGGCGCGGTCGTGTGCAACATCGGTCACTTCGACAACGAAATCGACACCCGTTTCATGCGCGACAACTGGGAATGGGAAGAAGTGAAGCCACAGGTGCATATCGTGCACCGCGACAAAGACCAGAACGATCACCTGTTGCTGCTGTCCGAAGGTCGTCTGGTGAACCTGGGCAACGCCACTGGCCATCCTTCCCGCATCATGGACGGCTCTTTCGCCAACCAGGTGCTGGCGCAGATGTATCTGTTCGAACGCAAGTTCGCAGAACTGCCTGCGGATGAGAAGCCCAAGAACCTGTACGTACGCGTTCTGCCCAAGCAGTTGGACGAAGAAGTCGCGCGCTACATGGTGCAAGGCTTCGGCGGCGTCATCACCAAGCTGACTCAACCGCAAGCCGAATACATCGGCGTGGAAGTGGAAGGTCCGTACAAACCAACGGACTACAAGTACTGATCGACCGCCGGTCTGGCGCGGTTCGCCGCGCCGCCGGCTGTCCAGAGATTCCCTAAACCGGAGGCAATACGCTAATGGAATCCCAAACTCAGTTTAAACGGCGTTTCAGTTTTGAATTCTTCCCTCCCAAAACCCCTGAGGGAATGGAAAAACTGCAGGCTGTGCGAGACAAGCTGGCCAAGCGCAAGCCGGATTTCTTTTCCGTGACCTACGGCGCAGGCGGCTCCACCCGCGAGCGCACCATCGACACCGTGCTGACGCTGCACAGACAGGGCATTTCCACCGCGCCCCACTTATCCTGTATCGGCGCCACCAAGGAATCCATCGGCGAATTGCTGGATCTATACCGCTCCAATGGCATTCAGCGCATAGTCGCCTTGCGCGGCGACCTGCCTTCCGGTATGGGCGCCCCCGGCGAACTACGCTACGCCAACGAGCTGGTCAGCTATATTCGCGAGCGCACCGGCGATCACTTCTCCATCGAAGTGGCGGCTTATCCTGAGTTTCATCCCCAGGCGCAAAGCGCCGAAGCGGACCTGAACAACTTCCGCCGTAAGGTCGAAGCCGGCGCCACCAGCGCCATCACTCAGTATTTCTTCAATGCCGACTCCTACTTCTATTTCGTGGAGCGATGCGAAAAAGCGGGTCTGAATCTGCCTATCGTGCCCGGCATCATGCCGATCACTAACTACAGCAATCTGGCGCGTTTCAGCGATATGTGCGGCGCGGAAATTCCGCGTTGGGTGCGCAAACAGCTGGAAGCCTATGGCGACGACTCAGCCAGCATTCGCAAGTTCGGCGAGGAAGTGGTCACGCGTCTGTGCGAACGTCTGCTCGCGGCAGGCGCTCCCGGCATCCACTTCTATACCTTGAATCAGGCCGAGCCAAGTCTGGCGGTCTGGGACAATCTGAATCTGGGCGACAAGATTTCTTTCTAAACCAGGTTCAAACCGCGCCTCAAAAACAGGGCCTGCCTGGACTATCCGGCAGGCCCTTCGTTTATCCCGCCACGCCCTCTAATCTCATACTCTTTTTCAACGTATATTCCTGCTTTCCGACCTTTTCCACGTCGATAAATCTCAGCGTTTTTAGTTATTCTCTTAACTGCTTCGCAGGTGTTGCGCCGCAACGCCCGGCGCTTCGCCAAATATCCGGCCATTACCTATACTGAATTCATAAAACAGGGGGCAGGCTAATAATGAAGTTGGGGGCTACCGCGGGCAGACTCGCAGCGCTGCTGATTATTCTCATAGCCTGCGTTGTGCTGATCCTGCTTGATTACCGCGAACGCACGCGCAATTACTACCAATCCATGCAAGTGGAGCTGCAACAGACGCAGAAGAACGTCAGCGCCTCCACCCGCCGCATCATGGAGCATATCGCCATTCTGCGCCGCGCAGCGGAAAGTTATATGCTGAACCATCATGAGGATCATTTATACAGCGAGCTGTCCGCCAATATCGCCTACGACCGCGCACGCAATCTTTTCGCCATGGATACCCTGCAACCGCCATTCACCACTGATCAGGCAGGCAACCTCACCGGACTGGGAGATATACAGGGACGCCAGCCAGACTATTACCGCGAGATGGAAATGGCGCTGGCGCTAACGCCGATTTTCCGCGCCACCAAAGAGAATCTGCCAGAGTCCAACTGGGTCTATTACATCTCCCAGAATCGCTTTCTTTATATCGCGCCATGGATTGGCTCAGATAAGTTCGCCTACACCAACGAATCCCTGTCGCTGGAATTCTTCACCATGGCCCTGCCCTATCACAACCCTGAACGCACGCCATTCTGGACCCGGGTGTACGTGGATGAGTTTGGCGAGGGCCTGATGGTCACCGCCGCGGCGCCTATCTACGCCAGCGAAGTTTTCCACGGAGCAGTGGCTATTGATATTACCCTCGACGTGCTTAAAGAGTTTGTGCGCAGCCCCAACTTGTCGGCGGGCGAGCTGTTTATCGTCAATCAATCGCACCAGTTGCTGGCGCATCCGACCTTGACGTCTTCCCATGCGAAAACCGCAGTCACTTTTCCCGAGGCGCTACCCAATGGCGTCGACAACTTTATTTCTCATCCCAAGGACATCCCCACCGACACCTTTCTTGAGATCAAAGGCTACGCCCTGATTCGCACCAATATAGATGAAACGCCCTGGTACTTGCTGCTAAGCGTGGAGCAGTCCGCCATACGCAGCGCCATCATTGAGCAAATGACGCCGGAAATGGCGCTTGCAGCGCTAATCGTCCTTTTTGCCGCACTCATACAGCGTTACTTTCTCACCGCCGGACAACTGGAAAGCAGCCAGCGCCGCTATCGGCAGATGTTTGAGCACTGCGACGCCGTTCAGATTATTCTCGACCCCCTGAACAACAAAGTCATCGACGCCAACCCCGCCGCCTGTGACTTCTTCGGTTTTTCCAGCGAAATGATGGGGAATATCTCCGCCTCGCGTTTATTTCTCTCTGAAAACAATGAAATGCTGGATGAGAGCTGGCTGCCGTCCCTGCAGTCCGGCAAGACTGTCATCGCCGCCCGCCGCGGCGACAATCGCTCCAGTCTGGTGGAAATGTATGTTTCCGAAGTTAAAGACAAGGCCAGCTCCTACCTGTATTTGATTGTCCACGACATCACTGACCGCAAACGCAGTGAGGAGCAGATCCGCCTGCAAGCCTATTACGACCCTCTCACCCGACTACCCAACCGCAGCTACCTGTTTGAACACCTCAATTCCCTGATCGCCAGCCATAAACGGGAACATGCGCGTCTGGCGGTGCTGTTTATCGACCTGGATCGCTTCAAGCAAGTGAACGATAACCTGGGACATGGCGTGGGAGACAAGCTGTTGCAGCAGGTGTCCAACCGGCTCAAGTCGCGGCTTAGAGAAAGCGACATGCTGGCGCGCCTGGGGGGAGACGAGTTCACCGTCGTCCTGCCTCACTTGCGGGAGGAAAACGACGCTATTCATGTCGCCAAGATATTGTTGCAGCAACTGGCGGAATCCTTCAGCGTTGGCGACTACGAGCTGAACATCGGCGCCAGCATCGGCGTGACGCTGTTTCCCAAAGACGGCGAAGACGCCTCCACTCTGATCAAAAACGCCGACATCGCCATGTACAAGGCCAAGGACAACGGCCGCAATCAATATCGTTTCTTTGAGGAGCGCATGAACGAAGCGGCCGCCAGTCGTCTGATGCTGGAGGGCGATATCCGGGAAGCCACGCAAAATGAACAATTCCATTTAGAGTTCCAGCCCATCATCGACCTGAAGAACATGCGCCTGGCCGGCGCGGAAGCGCTGTTACGCTGGCTGCACCCCCGCTTCGGCGAACTGCATCCCAGAGAGTTCATGTCCATCGCGGAGGAGACTGGCAATATCGTCCAGATCAGCGAATGGCTGCTGCAAAATGCGCTCAATCTGGCGGCGGAGTGGCAATATTCCCGCCCTGCGGATCAGCAACCCTTCATCGCCGTCAATATGTCCCGGCGCCAGTTGATTAATTCACAGCATATCAAGCGCTGGCGCGACATCATCCGCCAAAGCGAAGTGCCGCCAAGCTCTCTGGTGCTGGAACTGACCGAACACAATCTGCTCAACGAGTTCGAAGAAAGCCGCCGCAGCTTGATGGAGCTGCATCAGATGGGCGTCAGGTTATCCCTGGACGACTACGGCCACGGCGCGTCCTCCCTCACCTTGCTGAAAGATCTGCCCATCTCCATGTTGAAACTGGACGGCTTGCTGATCCGCAATCTCGGCCGCAAAACCAAGGAGGAAGTATTGATGGACGCTCTGGTGAAAATGGGGCGCGCCATGGATATGAAAATTGTCGCCGAGGGCGTGGAAACCCCGCAGCAACTCGCCGTGCTGAGAGAGTCCGGCTGCGATTACGGCCAGGGATATTTGTTCAGCCCTCCGGCGCAGCCTCGCGAACTTTCCATGATGCTGGAAAAAGTGTTCAGCGTGCAGACCCAGGACGATTAAGCCTTTTGTCGACCTGCCGCCAGACTCCACCCGGGCTCCACCCTATGTCACAATAGGCGGCGAATTTACCGGACATAATTAGGAGCCTGGAATTGACTACCAACGCAGAACTGCGAGAACGCGATCTCAAGCGTGTGTGGCACCCCTGCACCCAGATGAAGGACCATGAGTTTCTCCCCCTGATTCCGATCAAAAGCGGCAAGGGCGTCTGGCTGGAGGATTTCGACGGCAATCGCTACATCGACGCCGTCAGTTCCTGGTGGGTGAACCTGTTCGGCCATAGTCATCCTTACATCAATGACGCCATCAAGTCCCAGTTGGAGCAATTGGAGCACGTCATTCTGGCCGGCTTTACCCATGAACCCGTGGTGAGACTGTCAGAACGTCTGGCGGAAGTGACGCCCGCCGGCCTCAACAAATGTTTCTATGCCGACAACGGCTCCTCCGCGGTGGAAGTGGCGCTGAAAATGAGCTTTCACTACTGGCGCAACAGCGGCAAGCCCAACAAAACCCGCTTCATCAATCTTAGCAACAGCTACCATGGCGAAACCCTGGGCGCCCTCGCCGTCGGCGACGTCGCCTTATACAAAGAAACCTACAACGCGCTTCTCAATCCCGTCATCAACGTTCCCGGCCCGGATTGCTTCCACCGGGAAGCTGGCGAATCCTGGGAGGCGTATTGCCGTCGCCAGTTCGCGCATATGGAAGAGACGCTACAGAAGCACGCCCATGAAACCGCAGCGGTGATCATTGAGCCGCTGGTGCAATGCGCCGGCTCCATGCGCATGCACCACCCGGTGTATCTGAAGTTATTGCGGGAAGCCTGCGACCGCCACGGAGTACACTTGATCGCGGATGAGATTGCCGTTGGCTTCGGCCGCACCGGCACGATGTTCGCCTGCGAGCAGGCGGATATCTCGCCCGACTTCCTGTGTCTGTCGAAAGGCCTGACCGCCGGTTATCTGCCCTTGTCCGTAGTCATGACTCACGACTTCATTTATGACGCTTTTTACGACGACTACGCCACCATGCGCGCCTTCCTGCATTCGCACAGTTACACCGGCAACCCGATCGGCTGCAGTGTGGCGCTGGCGACCCTGGACCTCTTCCAAAACCAGCCCGTGATCGAGCAAAATAAGCGCCTTGCCGCCTGTATGCGCGAGCATACCGCGCATTTTGATGACCACCCCAACGTGGCGGAAGTCCGCCAGACGGGAATGATCCTGGCGATTGAAATGGTGCAGGACAAGGCCTCGCGCACGCCCTTCCCCTGGCAGGAACGGCGCGGCATACGGGTCTATGAGCACGCGTTGAAGAATCAGGCGCTGCTGCGTCCTCTGGGCAATGTCATCTACTTCATGCCGCCTTATGTGATCAGCGAAGACGAAATCGCGCACCTGGCCAAAGTGGCCTGGGACGGGTTGCAACTGGCGGTTAAGGACTGAACTTGAGAAACAATCGAATCTTTATCGACCAGCCTCTTGATGGCCTCAGTCAACTCACGCTGACCGGCGATCAGGCTAATTACGTCGGGCGCGTGTTGCGCATGCGTCCCGGCGACGCGTTTCATTTATTCAGTGGCGACGGCCGCGATTTTCCCGCCAAAGTCCTGGCGGTGGGCCGCAGAGATGTAGACGTGACGCTGTCCGCGCCGCTGTCGATCGAGGCGGAATCTACCCTTAGCGTGCACCTGGGACAAGTAGTGTCCCGGGGCGAACGCATGGACTACGCGGTGCAAAAAGCCACGGAAATGGGCGTTACCGCGCTCACGCCGCTGCTGAGCGAGCGTTGCGAAGTGCGTCTGGATGGAGAACGCCAGGATAAACGCTGGCGTCACTGGCGACAGGTGTCGATCAGCGCCTGCGAGCAATGCGGACGCGCTCGCGTTCCCGACATCGGCGACGTAACGCCGCTGGAAAGCTGGCTGCAAAACGTGACGGCGGACCTGAAGCTGATTCTGCATCCCGGCGATGCGCGCGCCTGGAGTCCGACGCAACGTCCCGCCAGCGTCTGCCTGCTGATTGGTCCCGAGGGCGGCTTTACGGATGAGGAAGTGGCTCTGGCGGAGCGTCATGGCTTTGTGCATGCGCCGCTCGGTCCGCGCATTCTACGCACCGAAACCGCTCCCGTGGCGGCGCTGGCGTTGATGCAATGGCTGTGGGGCGACTTTGGCGACTCTACGCCAACATAAATCCAAATCCCTTTACAGTAAAACGCTAAAGAGAAAGCGGGCGCTTACATACACTTCTTCAAGCGCCCCTGAGCACGCCGATATTCCGTCCTAAAATACCGCACAAAAAACGGGCGCCCTGTGGATAACTTTGTGGAAAAGCGGCTTGACCGAACCGCTTTTCGCCGTCATTTCCACAAATGTGCAGCTGTCCGTATTTTAGGGCTTTCTTTTTCTTTTATTTTTCAGTCTATTATTGATTCCCTCCGAAAACGGCGGGCATATTTCAAAACTTTGACGCTTCAACGCCACGTTCAATTAGTGTGCATAACCTATGACATTTTAATGACAATAGCGCGCCCACCTTTGCAGAGAGAGTGAAACGATGGATTGGCAGTGGTTACAGAACCCCGAGTTTTGGAAGTATCTGAGCATTCCCCTGGTCGCCGCCCTGATCGGTTGGAGCACCAACTGGCTGGCGATAAAACTTACCTTTTATCCTCTTGAATTTATTGGTTTTCGCCCCTTCCTCGGATGGCAGGGCATCATTCCTTCGAAAGCCGAAAAAATGGCGGTTATCAGCGTGGACTCCACCATCTCCAAGTTGGGAGCGGTGGATGAGCTATTCGAACAGATCGACCCGCAAGCCCTGGCCGGCCACATTGTCGCCGGCATATTGCCCCGGGTGGAGGAATATGTTGACGAAATCATGCTGTCGGAGCATCGCACGCTATGGGAAAACCTGCCGCAAGCCGTGAAGAACAAGGTCTACGAGCGCGTACGTAAGAATGCGCCGCGCCTGATCGATAATCTGGTAAGCGACATTGGCCGGCAGATTGAGGAACTGCTGGACCTCAAGCATATGGTGACGGAGCGACTGGTGGCGGATAAGGAACTGCTGAACCGCATCTTTCTGGAATGCGGCGCCGCAGAGTTTCGCTTTCTGATCTACAGCGGCCTCTGGCTGGGGTTCGGTTTCGGCGTTCTGCAAATGGCGCTGTGGTACTTCTATTCCGTTGACTGGGTGTTGCCGGTATGCGGCTTCCTGGTGGGCTGGGCCACCAACTGGATCGCTCTCAACCTTATCTTCCGTCCTCTCAACCCCGCCAGGGTCGGTCCGGTAACCATTCAGGGCCTGTTCCTGAAAAGGCAGCCGCAGGTGGCGGCGACCTTCTGCCGCATCGTCACCCACGATATTCTGACCGTCGGCAACATCGTCAACGCCATGCTCAACGGCCCCAATGGCGCGCGCACCCGCGCCCTGGTGAAGAAACACGTCAAACCTCTCGTAGACGTGACGACCGGCGTCGCCAAACCCATTACTCAAATCGCTTTCGGGCCTACCGCGTTCGCCGAACTAAAAAAGAAAGTCGGCGAAAAAGCTCTGGAGATCTCCAAGACTGCCTTCAAAGACCCGCTTTTCAACGAAGAGCGCGCCATCGTGGTGGAAAACATCATGCGCACCCGTATGGAGGCGTTATCCCCGGAAGAGTTTCAGGACCTGTTGCGCCCCTGCTTCCAAGAAGATGAGATCAAATTAATCGCCATTGGCGGCGTACTAGGAGCGTTAGCCGGGCTGGCGCAGGTATTTTTTGTGTTCGCCTGATCAAATTAACGCCAAAAACGAGAGGCGCGCCACAAATTTATTAATACTTTTGGCCTATTACTTTTGACAAGTAATGTTATTTATCTACAATTACGCAAAAAGTAACAGAGTGTGACATTCATGGCGATCAATAACATTCCAACAAAGTTATCGCACAACGCCAGCTCAAAGGACCAACTGGAAAGACAGCTGTTCAGAGACGTACAGCGACTCATCCGGTACCTGGACAGCCGGAAGTCGTGCGGCTCCAGCAACCCTGCAATGGTCGAATCCTATGAAAGAATGATTCTTGAGCGTTGCGACGTGCTGGGCCAAATCTCGCGCATGTAATCGCGCAATAGACTCAATGCCAACGGATGGCGTATTTCCCCTTGGATCGCCGCGCAGGAGTGGCTAAACTTTCCGTAACCTTCTGACACGACTCAGCTTTCGGCGTTTGTCCGCCTGCAGGTCGAAGACGGCGGGCGACGATTAAGAAAGACTCCGCTATTGCGCGGGAAGCCACGAAAAAATACCAAGGGCGCCGATATGCAGCGAATCATCCGCAGAACGTTAATTGCTCTGTTGAGCATTCTTTGTCTGTTGATTCTGGGGATATGGGGGCTCGGCCCTTACGTCGCCAATGACGCGCTCACCAAATACTTCGCTGAGCACAACGCAGACTTCTCTGCGGAATCCCTCTCCATCAACCCCTTCACTTCCGAGATCAACGGCCGCGGCGTCAAAGTCACGACCCCACGGGGACTGGAGCTCAAATTCGAAGCCCTGCAGGTCTCCGCGCAGTTGACGCCTTTGTTCGAAAATACTGTGGTCGTCGACAAAATCGCCTTGGACGGCCTGCAACTGAATATCGCCCAAGAGCAGGAAGGCTGGCGCGTCGCCGGGGTGCTGTTCCCAACGGGGAACGAAGAGCCTCCCGCACCAGCTCAGGAACCCGCTGGGGAAGACTGGACGATCAGTCTGCCCTCTATACAATTGCGCAATTGCAACCTCAATATCAGCCGACTGCCGCCAGCGGGCGCCGCCGATCAGGCGCCCTTACAAGACGAGATTCGCCTGTTCAGCCTCAACCTGAAAAACATCAAAGGCAAAGGCGCGGAGTGGAACGGTTTCGCTGATGTGATGACTCAGGTGAACGGCGCCGACATCGTCCTCGCCACCGAGTTTCGCGTCGGCCCGGACAAGTTTGTACAGTGGCTGGACATCAGTTCGCTTAAGGCGAGAATGCAGCAGTTCGCGCATTATCTCCCCGCCGATCTGCGCGACAGCAACGCCAGCCTGGACCTGAATGCGGAAATCGTGGTGGATTGGCGCAATGGGGCCCTGACGCTGACCACAACCACCAAAAAGCTGGATATCTCCCAGGTCGACGTAAAGCTTAAAGACATAACCATTGAAAGCGACATCACCAGCATCGATCTGAGCCCTCTGCAAATCAGCATCGCGCCGGAAGGCGAACCTGAAGTCGCCTTCAACGGTAAGATCCACAGCGGTAAAACCCGCGTCAACGACAGCGCCGGACGCTATATCCTCGCGGGCTGGGACAAATTGGACCTGACGCCCGTCTCCTTCAGCATGGACGAGGCGCTTAACGTCAAGGTGGATCAGATCAGCTCGCAGAATCTGGTGCTGTCGCGCTCCGCCCTCGACAATGAAGAACTGCCGCCGCTGTTGCAGGCGGGCACCCTGTTTGTGTCGAATGTGGAAGCCAGCGACAAACGGGCGTTTATCGAAATGGTGGAGTTGAGCGACATACGCTCCAACGTGCATCTGAACAAAGAACGCAATCTGATTACTTTGGCGCCCCTGTCGGCGAGCGCTCCGGCGGAAGAAGAGGCGTCGCAGACGCCACAAACCGACGCCCAGGCCACCACTGAAGCGCCCCCTGCAAGCGATGCGCCGGAAAGCTCGCCATTCAATCTGGTGATTAATCAAATCTCCGTTAAAGGAGACTCCTTGCTCAGCTTCACCGATGAAGGCGTGAAGCCGCCTTTTCAGCAGGATATCCGCATTAACTCTCTGGTCGCCGAAAGCCTGACCACCGAAAACCCGGAGCAGGCTTTCCATATCACCATGGAGGCGCAGACTGACCAATACTCCAAAATTCAGTCAGACACGCGCATCTGGCCATTCGCGTCCAAGCTGTCCCTCGACACCCGCACCACTATTGCGGAAATAAACCTGCCGCCCGTATCGCCTTACCTGAGCGACGCCTTGGGTTATGACATCAACAACGGACAGTTTGATATGAACCTCGCCATGACCATCGATGAAGGACGCATCAGCGGCGACACTAAAATCATGCTGCGCGGCATGGATTTAGGGGCGGACAAAAACCCGGACGCCAGCTCTATTCAGCAAGGCGGAGCGATACCCTTAAACGTGGCGCTGGGGATGCTGAAGGATGGCAATGGCAACGTAGAGCTCGCTATGCCGCTGTCCGGGGACGTCGATAGCCCCAGCTTCGGCTGGAGTGGTTTTGTCGCGCTGATTGCACAGAAAGCGATTTTCGAAGCCGCCAGCGGCTATCTCATCAAAACGTTCGTGCCCTACGCCAATGTCGTCACGGTCGTGAAATTCGCTGGCGAACAGGCGCTGAAAGTCCGTATCGAGCCCTTGCCCTATCAGGCTGGCCAGTCTGACGTCGGCCCAGAGCAACAAGCGTTCGTCAATGAGTTCCGCCAACTGCTGCTGGACAAAGAGGAGATGCAAGTGAAAACCTGCGCCATCGCCTCCCCCGCAGAACTGAGCTATCCGTCCGACACGAAAGCCCTGACGGTAGAGCAACTGAAGACGTTAAAGCAGTTGGCGGAGGAACGAGGTCAGAAATTTAAAGCGAAGGTGCTGGAAGGCGGAAAGATCGCTTCTTCCCGCATCCTGCTGTGTAATCCTGAGGTGGAAAAAGACAGCGGCGGTAAAGGCCGCATCGAATTCGAAATCTGAGGTGAAGGGCGCTAATGCGCCCTTGCTCAACTCGCCGCTCTCTCCGGCGGCGTCGCCTCTCTGACGACAGCTTCCTCGCCCCGCACCCAGGACGCCAGGGTCATCTGCCCGAGCGACGCTTCCATCGCCGCCGTCACGCCCTTGGCGATGGCGTCCACAGACTTATCCGAATAAAGTGAAGCAGGCAGACTGTGCTCCGGCGAACGCAACACGTGCATCAATTCCGCCAGAGTAATGCGGTCCAGAGGACGGGCGGGAATCAATGAATCCGCTTCGTCCCCCATAATGGCCAATACGCCTTTCTTCAACAGTTTATCGATGATGCGCTGAATCGTCTCGGGCCCCACCGATAAGGTGTCCTCCAGGTCAGAGATGCTCTCGCCGCCGCCCTGCTGATCGAACTTCTTCGCCACTTTGTAAACCAGCGCCAGCCCAGTACGCTCATCAATCACCGCACAAGGACGCACCCTGCGCTGCCGGGTGATCTGATGGGAATGCTGGGCGTAGAACGCCACCGACGCCCCCATCAACAGGATCAGCCAGGAGATGTACAGCCAGATCAGAACCAGGATGCCCACCGCAAATCCTGAGTAGATCGCTTCATAGTTGGACGTGCCGACCACAAACTTGGCGAACACATAGCCCGTCGTCTGCCAGGCGATCCCAGCGCCTAACCCGCCAATAAACGCATATCGGGTGCGCACTTTGGTATTGGGGATAAAGCGATACATAAAGGTGAACAGCGCCACGATAATGACATAGGGCGCCATACGGGTGGCGAGAGAGAACAGCCGTCCAAAAGGTTCAATGCTCAAAACGGTTTGCGCCACGTCCGTACCCACCAACGTCGCCGTGGCGCCCATGGCGGAAAACGCCAGCAATGGACCGACGACGATGACGCTGAGGTAAGAACTGAAGCGCTGCGCCAGAGAGCGAATCTGCGACACTCGCCAGATTTCGTTAAAGGAGCGCTCCACTTTCTGCACCAGAGAGATGACCGTATAAATCAACAAACCCAGGCCCACCGATCCCAACACGCCGACTTTGACGTTGTCGACGAACGCGAGCACGTTCTGCACCAGTTCCGGCCCTTTTTCCCCGAACGCCTGGAAAACATTCTCCAGCAGCGGCTCCAGCTGATTATGGACGCCAAATCCTTTCAATACAGAAAAGCTCAGCGCCAACAACGGCACAATGGAGAGCAGGGTCGTATACACCAGCCCCATGGCGTGCAGCGTGATATGGCCGAATAACACATCGCGCACCACCGCAAACAAAACGCGCGCACTGTGCCACAACACTCGCATCATGCCGCCTGCGGCGCCGCCGGTTTCATTTTCCCAAAGCCAGCGATCCAATCGCGACACCCAGGTTTCTATCGTCGCTTTACTCATAGTTGTTCTCGTTTTGCGCCGAATTCAGACATATCAGGTTGTTCAAAAGCAGCCATCCTGTGTTGTTCTCTCCAAATTGCAGTCGCCGCCCCGCGCATGCCGACATGCAGGCGGCGCTCGCCATCGCATGGCGTACGTATGACATAAAAATGGACGTCTTGAAAGGCTTGATGGAAAAGCCCGGTAAAAACATTGTATATCAATGAACTGATTCGTATGTACGCCAAATGTCCTGCTTTCAATAGCGGGGTGTCAGCGACTTGATGGGACGAGGTCAGGTTGAAAGGCGCGGACGATAACTGGAAAGAAGCGCCATGATAATGAAGTAGTCCTCGCTGAACGTTCCTGTATATTCATTGAGAACAAGTTTCAAAGATGTCGATTACTCTGTCGGGAGTCTCAACATTTACAGGCTAAAACGTCTATTCACCCCAAATAGTCGCCACAACTTTTCTCACGCCGCCATGATTGCGGTGTTCGCAAAGATATACACCTTGCCATGTTCCGAGATTAAAACGTCCATCGGTGATCGGCAAACTAACGCTGCACCCCAACAGGCTGGATTTAAGATGAGCCGGCATATCATCGGAACCTTCATCAAGGTGACGATAATAGGGTTCATTTTCTGGCACTGCGTGATTGAAATAGCTTTCAAAATCCTGGCGAACGGTTGGGTCCGCATTTTCATTTATCGTCAATGACGCAGATGTATGCTTTATAAAGAGCTGCATCATCCCAACTCTGAACGTCTTGAGTTCCGGAAGCTCCCGCACTATTTCATCAGTAATCAAATGAAAGCCCCGTTGTCTGGGCTTCAAGCGTATTTCTTTCTGCAGCCACATATATCCGCCATCTCAACTCGAATTGCTTCAAATGGGAACTTTACCACAGGCCAACAGCGAACGCCTGAGGTTCCTTGAGCGTTACCGCATTGCGTTTTTACAAGCCCTGGTTCTCCCGCATATACGGTTTCTTCTATATCAGAAGCAGTCTTCAGCGGTATGCAGGTTGGATTCAGGTTCAAGATATTGGAGGGGAAACAAGCTTTCCGGTTTTCAACTTGGATAGATTAATCCAATTCGCCTTTTTCTACGTAAGCTGACGTCCGGTGTAAATGGCGTACTTCAACGCCTCTACATAAACTTGAAACATTGCTGAAGGCTTTTCCCAGCAATACAGTCCATTTAAATCATAGCGATTGTCTGCGTACTCCGCCCTTCGCCATCGACATAATCTTCCGATGCAGTGACGCGTCTAACCTAATGCTGCGTCTGGCTTTTTTCAGCATGAAAATAGAGAGAGCGCTCTAGTTTAAAACCGTCTGAATATGAAAATCAGAGTCTCGACGGCAACGCTTTACGACGAAAGAATGAGACAGTGGTCATGTACTTTTAATAATTTCGACGAAAGTTATTTGCGTCTTATTAACATTCGATAATAATATTTCTTATAATTTTCTGGAAATTTAAACTGTTAACGACTATAAAAACCAGAACGCCGTTGTTGCATTAACCAGAGGAGATAAGAATGAAAAAACTAAACGCTTATAATTCCGCTAAAGCTGAGCTCGAAGCACTGCAAAAAAGGATCGAGAGTCTGGAAAAAGACGAAGGTCTTAAGAAAGAGCTGGAGTTTAAAAAGAAGCTTGAAGATTTGATGGCCAAATACGACGTCAATCTGGACGATGTATTGAAGATGTACGGCAAAGAAAAGACTTCGCCGAAGCAAGACAAGCGTCGCGGCAGCCGTCCTTTAAAAGTGTATAAAAATCCCAAAACCGGTGAAGTTGTTGAAACCAGAGGCGGCAATCACAAGTTGCTGAACGAGTGGAAACAAAAGTTCGGCAAAGAGAAAGTTGAAAGCTGGCTGGTCGCATAATTAACGCCAGTTATATTGCCGGCCCTAAGCGTCGCGCAACAGCGTAATAACAATAAGGATGTAATATTTACCGCTAATCAGAATGATTGAAGTTGTCAGCCCGGAATGCGCTGGCGATTTCTGACGCCGCAACTTTTAAAAGTTGCGGCGCATCCTTCCAAAACAGCTTATCTACTTGCTATAAACGCACTTGCCTTTCTTCACGATGGGCGAATGCCGCTATATTATCTCCAGTTTTATCCACCAGTCGTTGTCTCGCTTCCCGACTGGCCCAGGCGCAATGCGGTGTAATGATTAGATTGGGAATATCCTGCGCCAATAATAAATTGCCATTAACCGGCGGCTCTTGCGTCAGCACATCAAACCCGGCGCCGCCAAGACGACCGTTACGCAATGCATCCGCCAGCGCCGCCTCGTCCACCAGTCCGCCGCGGGCCGTATTGATCAACAGGGCGTCTGACTTCATCAAAGCCAGCTCCGCAGCGCCAATCATATTGCGCGTATCTTCGGACAACAGGCAATGCAGGCTGAGCACATCCGCCTGAGACAACAGCGCCTCCATCGACAGATAATTCACGCCATCCCTGACGCCAGGCTCAGTTCCCGGACGGGCGCCGACTTTGACTTCCATGCCGAAGGCTTGCGCCACCGCGCCGGCGGCCCGCCCCAGGTCGCCGTATCCGACGACGCCAAACACTTTGCCGCTTAGCTCGCGAATAGGATAATCCATCAGACAAAACTGTCGGGCTCGCCCCCAGTCTCCCCGCTCCACTGCGGCGGTGTAGCGCAGCAGGTTATTCGACAGCGCCAGCACCATGGAGAAGACATGTTGAACAATGGTGGCGGTTCCATAATGAGCGACATTCCTGACGTCCACGCCATGTTTCTTCGCCGCCGCCATGTCTATGTTGTTCACGCCAGTGGCGGTGACGGCTATCAGCTTTAATTCAGGGCTGCCAACCATGTGCGCTTCATTCAAAACCACTTTGTTGACAATAACGATATCCTTGCCGGCAATGCGTTCAGCCACTTGTTCCGGGGTGGTCGCCGCGTAGCTGTCAAAGGCGGTCACATGTTCTTTTAATGAGTCCAGACTGACGTCCGCACCCAGACTTTCGGCATCCAATATCACAGCTTTCATGAAGATAAGTCTCCCCTTTCCGTATTCCGGCTCTACAGGATTCGATAACATCGGCTATAAATTGTAAGAACAATGACAACCATACCCATCGAGCGCGGGAACTTTTCAAAATCGTGAACTTTATACGCTCTTTTCGGGGGCTTATTCAATGCGCCCGCCAGCGCCGCCAGCATGGAGCGGCCTCCAGTCTTCTTCGCAGCGCAGCCATGTGCGGATTATTCCTGCTGTGCGCGCAGGCTTTCGCTTCGACGTATAACTCCATTCAGCTTACTTCCCGCCAGGAACGTCTGGAGGTCGCCCCTTATCTCTGGTGGGTGGCGGAAACCCATGGAGAAATTAAAATCCAGGATATTCTGGAGCGCAAAACCGCCCCGATGGGATGGCGGCAAAACAGCCGCTTCGATCCCAACTTTGGTCTCGACGTGTCGCCGCACTGGTTTCGCTTCAGCGTCACCAACGCCGGCGCCGAGCCCGTGGAGCGCTGGCTGGAAATCAGTTACCCGGTTTTGGACGACATCAAGGTCTATCTGACGGAAGAGGAAAAAATCGTCGAAGCCTATCACAGCGGCGACACACTCAATTTCAGCGAGCGTCCCGTGTTTCACCGCAACTTTATTTTCCCGTTCAAGTTCAAGCCGCACAGCAAGTCGACGATTTATATCCGCATCGCCACTCAGGGCGCGCTGGAATTACCGGCGGATCTCTGGTCCCCCACCGCCTTTGTGCAGGCAGACCAGTGGAAGCTCGCCGCCCAGTTCCTGTTCAGCGGCATCATGCTGGCCATGGCCGCTTACAATCTCGCCCTGGGATTCGTTATCCGCGATCTGACCTTTGTCCATTACGTGGGTTATGTGGTGTCCATCGCGATCGTGCAACTGGCGCTGCATGGCACGCCGTTTCAATTTATCTGGCCGCACTCACCGCAATGGAATCAGATCAGTCTGGTATTTTTCATAGGCTGTAGCGTCACCTTCGCCTCATTGTTCGGCTATCGATTTCTCAATCTCAATGTGCGCGGGGGAATCCTGCCCTACATTGGCATCAGTTGCGCCTTTTTCGGTCTGGTCTGCTGTGCGCTTGCGTTCTCCGCCAGTTACGCCACCGGCATCAAAATAGCCGTGCTGGCCACCGGGGCGGTGTCGATAACCTGGCTGGTCATCGGCCTTCTGCAATGGTCCCGCCGCGAGCCCACCGCCGCCTATTTCACCCTGGCCTGGGCTGTGTTCCTGTTTGGCAATATCGCCATTTCTCTGGAGAAAATCGGACTGATTCCGAACCTGACGATTATTGGCTTCATGCCACAGATTGGCGCCTGCCTGGAAGTGATGATTTTCTCTCTGGCTTTGGCGCAACGTATCAATATTGAGCGTCGCCGCCACATCTCCATGCGCGAGCTGGCGCTGCATCGCGAACGCAGCGCCCGGGAGGCGGAACAGTCGATGCTGATGGCGCAGCAGCAAGCCAACGACGAGCTGGAGCGCCGCGTCGCTATACGCACGGAAGAACTCAATGAGGCGATGAAAAAGCTGTCTGTCGCCCATGAACAGCTCAATGAAATCGCCACCTTCGATCAGCTCACCCAGCTAAAAAACAAGGCCAGTTTCGAGCGAGTGCTGATGCAGGAGTGGAGCCGCTGCTCGCGCTCCATCTCCGCGCTGTCACTGGTGTTTATAGATATCGATCGCTTCCAGAAGGTTAACCAGCAGTTCGGGCAGTTCGCCGCCGATACCTGCCTGCAGGTCCTGGCCAAGTTGATCAGTTCGATGGCGCGCCGCGCAGGAGACAGCATTTTCCGCTATGAGGGGGATTGTTACGTGCTGGTGCTGGCGCACTGTTCCGCCGAAGGAGCCCTGCAACTGGCGGAGCTGATTCGCTCACGTACGGAAGCCACCTTGATACAGGTGGACGACGCCCGCTTCAGCGTCACTATCAGTATCGGCCTGTCCAGCGACATTCCCAGCCAGGGCTGGGAGCCGCAGGACTTGATGGAGCGCGCCCGGGAAGCTTTGGCCGAAGCAAAAATGAACGGCGGCAACGGCGTCAGCTTCCGCATGTGACTAATGCAGGCGGATCAGCGCTCCTGTAGCGCCTGCAGCAACAGCTCGCCAACATCAATGCCGTTGGTGGCGTGAATCACGGTATTACAACTGACCGTCCGTTCGATAGGAGCCGCCTGAATTGCGTGATAAGCGTCGTCCGCGAACACGGCGTGCACGCCAATGCAGACAGGGCGATGCAGACCCGCCGCCACCAGTTCCGCAGCGGCTTCAATCATAGTACGCCCAGTGGAAATGATATCGTCCACCATCACCGGAGAATACTCCCGGTACTTCTCCGCATTCGTAGCGTCGATAATGACGTCTTTGTCGCCCAGGCGGGTTTTGCTGAACACCAGACGGTCGCATCCCGCCAGCTCCGCCACATGACTGACCCACTGATCGCTTTCGCTGTCCGGCCCGACGATGACCGGCTTGTCCAGATGGGTGCGAATCCAGTCCGCAATCGCCGGCGCCGCCGCCAGTGAGCGGGCGGGGATAGTATAAAGCTCATCCAGCGAGTGATAACGATGCAGATGAGGATCAATCGTCAGCAGACGATCAAAGTGAGCGGAAATCATGCGGGCGAAATAGCGTGACGTCACGCCCTCGCCGGGATGAAAGCGAATATCCTGACGCATATAAGGCAGGTAAGGCGCCACCAGGGTGATATGCTCCACGCCCAGATCCCTCAGGGTGGCGGCGAATAACAGAACCGGCAATATTTTCTGATCCGGGTTGGAAAGATCAGCGCACACAATCGCCTTTTTCGGTGTTTCACCCTCGATGCGAATATAGGTTTCGCCATCGGGAAACTGTCGCAATTGATAGTTACCGACGTCCATCCCGGGGGCGGCGGCGAGCCTCTCAGCCACCGGATGCCCCGGCGCCAGGTTGTAAAGCAACATTATAGACTTTCCTCTTCTATACGGATTTCATTGGGGTGATCGCGCAAAAAGTCCAGTGCGTACGCCAGTTCGCCAGGCGCTTCCGCATAGATGCTGAACAGCGGGTCTCCCACCCTCACCTTTTGCCCCAATTTAACATGGAAGTCCACACCCGCAGTCGGGTTTGAGGGCGCTCCCGCAAGTTTCGCCAACTTGGCCACGAAACGGTTATTTACGAAGGAGACCACCCCGACCCGTTCGGCGGTGGCTTCATAGCTGTGCGGCGCGAGCGCAGGCTCATGGAATCCCCCCTGCGCCTCACAGATAGCCATGAATTTGTTTAACGCCGCGCCGGACTCCAGCGTTTCCCTGGCGCGAGCGACGCCGGCGCCATGACTGGCGACGCCACCGATCTCCAGCAAACGCCCGGCCAGCGTCAACGCCCGTTCACGCAAATCAGCCGGCGCTTCCGCCTGATTACGCAGCACCGCCAATATGTCCCGCGCCTCCAGAGCCGGCCCAATGCCTCGCCCGACTGGCTGCGCGCCGTCAGTGAACATCGCTTCCACCTGAATGCCCAGCTTCTCACCGGTATAACGCATATGAGAGGCCAGACGCTCCGCATATTCCGGGCTGCGCACTTTGGCGGTCATACCGATAGGAATATCTATCAACACATGGGTGGAGCCCGCCGCCACTTTTTTGGAAATGACCGACGCCACCAGCTGCCCTTCGCTATCCAGATCCAACGCCCGCTCGATGCGAATCAGCACGTCGTCCGCCGGACTCAGACTCACCGATCCGCCCCAAGCGATGCAGCCGCCTTCCTGCTCCACCACTTTCTTCATTTGCGCCAGAGAAAGATTCACCGGAGCCATGGTTTCCATGGTGTCGGCGGTGCCCGCAGGCGACGTAATGGCGCGGGAAGATGTCTTCGGCATGCGCAGGCCGCAGGCGGTGACGATGGCGACCACAATAGGCGTGGTGCGGTTGCCCGGCAGACCGCCGACGCAATGCTTGTCCATGATAGGCGAGGTTCCCCAGTCAATGCGCTGCCCCACCTTCACCATGGCGCTGGTGAGCGCCGCGACTTCATCCTGATTCAAACGGCTGCCGGCGCAGGCAGTCACAAAAGCCGCCAGTTGCACGTCCGAATACAGTCCGCCGGCGATATCTCTCACCACCTCGTCAGCGCTTTCCTGAGTCAATGGCGCGCCATATAGTTTGCCGCGCACATGGCTCATCGAATCCACCGCTTTGGTGTGACTGAAATAAGCCACCTCACCGTCCTCCGCATCCAGCAGGCGCCACGCAGCGTCCGACAAACCCGCCTCCTGATGCGACAGCCAGCCGTCGGTGACCTGATTAACCGTCGCGATGATGCTGCGCTTGTTGGTCGTCACCCGCACCCGCGAGTGCGCATAGAAACCTTCCGACCGACATACGTGGCAATCCTGCCGCATATACACCACCGGCTCCTGGTGAGTATTAATGCCGATCCGCTTAAGAAACAAATAATTAAGTTCGCGTTGCTGCATAGTGTTTTCCGCAAATTGTTCGAACTTCGCCCCGACAGGTCCGCGTTGGCTACGCCGACTGATTCATCGTCGTTGGACTAAGATAATAACAGGCTACATCAGGGCGCATCTAAGACCAGTGTAATAAACACGAGTACGGCTTATCTGCGTTAAGTCAAAAACCCAAGCTCACTCCGCCATTACAGTAGACGGATCGCTTCTTTAATTCCTCTGGGAGTCTCACAATGCATCTGAAATTTCTCGGCGCAGCGGGTACGGTGACAGGATCTAAATATTTACTTAGCGAGGGCTCTGGGAAATTTTTGCTGGATTGCGGTCTGTATCAGGGGGTGAAAGCCCTGCGTGAGCGTAACTGGAAACCCTTTCCCGCCAAGGCGTCGGAAATCAAATCGGTGGTGCTCAGCCACGCCCATCTGGATCACAGCGGTTACATTCCCGCGTTAATGAAACACGGCTTTAAAGGCAAAGTCTTTTGCACTCCCGCCACCTACGCGCTGGCGAAAGTGCTGCTGCCTGATTCCGGTTTTCTGCAAGAAGAAGACGCCCGTTACGCCAACAAGCGCAAGTTTTCCAAACACAGTCCCGCATTGCCGCTATACACGGAGAAAGACGCCTGGGAAGCGCTGAAGCATTTTGAAACCGTGGACTTCCATGAGACGTTTTCTCCCATTCACGGCGTTACTGCGGAAATACATCGAGCCGGACATATTCTCGGCGCAGGCAGCGTACAACTGAGCGGCGGAAAAGGTTCTATCGTATTTTCCGGCGACCTGGGCCGACAGGAAGACCGCATCATGTATCCGCCGGAAACCATTGCGGCGGCGGACTATCTAGTGGTGGAGTCGACGTACGGCGACCGTCTGCATGAAAAAGTCGATGTGCGCGCGCAACTCAGCGAAGCGATCAACGCCACCGCGAAGCGCGGCGGCATCGTATTGATTCCCTCCTTCGCAGTTGGCCGCGCCCAGCACCTGCTTTACTTGATCCAACTACTCAAGGCCGACAACAGCATTCCCGATCTGCCCGTGTTCCTCAATAGCCCGATGGCCATCAGCGCCACCGAAATTTTCTGCCATTACCACAAAGAACACCGCCTCACTGCGGAGGACTGCGCCCTAATCGATCAAAATACGCACTTTATCCGCAGCGTAGAGGAATCGATAGAACTCAACCGCAAGAAGTTTCCCTGCATCATTGTGTCAGCCAGCGGCATGGCCAGCGGCGGTCGGGTGCTGCATCACCTCAAGACCCTGTTGCCCGACCATCGCAACACGATTGTGTTCGCCGGATTCCAGGCCCCGGGCACACGTGGAGACGCCCTTACTCATGGCGCGGAGAAAGTCAAAATTCATGGCGAATATTTCCCGGTGAAGGCGGAAGTGATCAATCTGGAAAGTCTGTCCGCGCATGCGGACTATGCGGAGATTCTGAGCTGGTTGAAAGGCTTCAAGCAGCCTCCCCGACACACCTATGTTACTCATGGCGAGAGCGTGGCGGCGGATGCGTTACGCTTACGCATCGCCGATGAACTGGGCTGGCGCGCCTCCGCCCCGGAATATCTGGATGAGGCGCAGCTGGAGATTTAGTCTTCAGCTACCCAGGCGTCGTTTTCCCCGTGCAGGCCCTCCGGCAGCGGCAGTAGTTTCGCCTCATCCGACGACACTACCGCGATAGCGACAACGTCATTGCTTTGCTCAGGGTGAAAACGACTCCAGTTATCCTGGGCCCTGGCGATGGCGATAATCTGCGACGGCGGCGTCTCGCGCGCATACTTGCGATTGAAGCTTTTCAGCGAATCGCAAAAGTAGCCGTTACAGATATCCGAACGCATTTCCCGTGGGAGACTGCAGCCTTTATTTGTGTGATTGATGCAAGAGCCGCGTATGGACTTGCCGGACAGTTTATCCAAGTAAAGCTGTAGCACATGGCGAGGCCGCAGTTCGGGGTTTTCCCGCATAAAACGTCGAATTACGCTGGCCGACAGATAGGCATGCTCACGCCCACTGGTGCAGCAGCCGCCTTTACACATGGTGCAAAGATGCATGTTCATATTGGCCAGGGTTTCAGAATGCTCTAAAGGCTTGTTGTTGGCTTTAGCGCGCGCGCGACTGGCGAGCTCGTCATCCGTATCCTTAAAACCGTGCATGCAGGCTTCGCTGATAATTTGCGTCAGAAAGTCGCGATACTGCCGGATACGGTGTTTCGGCAACGTGGCGAGACGGGTCGGCGCAGTGGGAATGGTGACTGGGGCTCCTTCGGGGTCCAAGCCTTCCGATTTGGCGAGTTGGTCGTAGAGCGCCTGATTCTGTTTCGCTTCCTCCGCGCTTTGCGTTTCTATCCGGCGTTGCTCAGCTTCCGCGATGATTTTTCTTTCCTGCATCCGCTGGCGGTGAAATTTCACTTGTGCGTCAAACAAGGCTGGCGGGGTGGCGGCTCGGCGCTCCGCCAGGCGACGACATTCCGGATTATCGCAAGTAAGTTCCGATGACGCCGCCGCGCCTATCACAACGCGCTGCACAGACAGACCGCAAATAAAGCAACTCTTAGCGCCATGGCTATTTACGACGCCATGACTATTTACGACGCCATGACTATTGGCGACTCCAAGTTTGTTGGCCACACCAGGCGTATTTGCAAACGCAGCGCTGGGCAATGAAGACACGAACCACCTCCTACCGTCACACCAGGCGAACGCTGCGCCGGCCATGACATGATTATTGTGAAAATCCTCTAACAGTTTCGCGTTCAAAAGCTGACGTCGCCGCCCGCCGCGTCGATGCAAAACTGCACATTTGCGAAAACGCCTGAACTACATCTATACGCGGCAAATTAATGAATATCCAGTCACGGGCACAGCATTAAATCCGCGTAAAGGTGCTTAATTTCTATATAGCGCCTGGGAGTACGCCCCCCTGGGCGACAGATTGATCCCAGTCATACAGGCAGACACGGCATAGGTTATGCTCAGAAAGACAGGGATCGATACATTGGAGTATGGAATATGACGCTCATGATATGCAGCGCGCGCCAACTATTGCGCGCACTGCTCAACTATCGCCAGGGAACGGATATTGCGCTGGAGCAAATAGACCCAGACGAAGGCGCGATCAATAACGCAATCGCCACGTCGCTAAAAAGTGGTCATGACCAACGTTGCGCTTACAGGTCCACCGACCCCACCGCCGATCTCATGTGCAAACGTAAACGACGCCCACCTCGGCTGCGGCTAAAAATCAGGCTGGTTCGGTTCAGTTTATGCACTGGCGTATCCCGCGCTGAGCAAGGCGTCAATGAGCTGTCCCGCGCCCAAAACACCCTCTCCGACTACCTCAGCGGGCTATAAAATGAAATGCAAACCCTGTCACAAAAAATTAATGGGAGCGTTTCCATGACAGGTTGGTGACAGCTTAGCTCTCTATATTCGGGAAGAAGCATCGCCCCTGCTTTTTTTCTGATCAAAAAACAGGCGAAAAAGCGAGTTCGTGTTTACAGAAATCTCGTTTTTTCTCAGGCGCTTATACGTTATGCTCGATAAAAATAACAGGAGCAGACCATGAAAGCAGTATCTTCAAAATCTTCCACTCCCTGCGTATTTCCGCACGTTGCAAACAAGCGTAACGGACAATACTCGCCACCGCGCGACTTACTCCTGTAATCCAGTTCAAATCTTACCTAGAATCTTAAGCACAGGAGGTAGACGCATATGCCCATATTTTTCAGGAATGTGAAAACGTTTTTACAAGCCGCCGCCCTTACGCTGGCGCTGGCTCCGACCGCTCATGCAGACGTGCAAAAGTTTCTCATCCCCGCCGGCGAAGGCGGCGGTTGGGACACCACCGCCAGAGAAACCGGCGCAGCGCTCACTAAAATGGGGCTCATCGGCGGCGCCAAGTATGTGAATTATTCCGGCGAAGGCGGCGGACGCGCATTAAACGCGCTGGCGACGTCCAAAGATTATAAGGACGCCCTGATGGTGCAGTCGCTGCCGCTGATTCTGCGCAGCCTGTCAGGCGTTTACGAACGCTCATTCCGGGACGTCACGCCCGTCGCCATGCTGATCGCTGAATATCAGGTCGTCGTGGTGAACAAAGACTCGCCCTACCAAAACATGAATGACCTGCTGGCGGCCATCAAAGAAATCGGCAAGCGCAAGCCTATCGTGGGCGGCTCCGCCAAAGGCAGCCTGGACCACATTACCGCGCTGGCGGTATTGGAAGCGGCCAACATGTCCTCTAAAAAGCTGCGTTACTCCGCCAGCGACGGCGGCGGCGACGCCATGCGTAAATTCTCCAACGGTTACGCCCTTGCGATGGTGACCGGTATGGGGGAAGTCGTAAAGCAGATCAAATCCGGCGAGCTGCGCGCACTGGGCGTCACCAGCGCCGAGCGTCTGGAAGGGTTTGATATCCCGACCATGAAAGAACAAGGCCTGGACGTCGTCCTCGCCAACTGGCGCGGCTTCTTCGTCGCTCCCGGCACCCCGGACAAAACCGTCGCCAAATATGCGGACATGCTCGCCGCGCTGGATAAGTCCCCAGACTGGAAAACCGTTAGACTGAAATACGGCTGGGAATCTCTATACATCCCGACACAGGACGCCAAGGGCTTCCTGGAAGAGCAAGAAGTCACCATCCGCAGACTGCTTAACAGCATCTAAGCGCAGACTTCCAGCACGAGCGTTCGACAGGGGCTCCGATTTGGCAGCCCCTTTTCATTTCTACTCCAAGTTTCCATTCACTGGCGCGTTACGCAGACCGCTCCCGGAAGACGCCATCATATGACGTCATTTTAATCCAACGTCCATCTGAACATTTTTTACACACACCATCCGTAACGCTTGCAAAGCCTGGCGCACAGGCTTCTTATTATTCTCAATTATTACTTTTTACTGTAACTTATTTTTAACATTCCACCACCACACAACCCGCAAAATGACTTAATTTCGTTAGTAATTCTGAAACACACAAGAAACATTTAGTTTGTATTCTAAGTATTAACTGTTTAGAATCCTCCACCCCATGAGAAACGAAATTACAGCTATGCACATTCCAGACAGGCGTCAGACAGAGGTAGTTCTGCGTACGCCCACCGCCGAAGACGGCCCTTCCGTTCACCAACTCATCTCACGCTGTCCGCCACTGGACGAAAATTCGGTTTACTGCAATCTGCTGCAATGCACGCATTGGGCGAATACTTGCGTCATTGCGGAAAGTGTTGATGAGAGTGGTAATAAAACCCCGGGGGGATTCATTTCTGGATACCTCCTGCCGGAAGACGCCAATACCCTGTTCATCTGGCAGGTGGCGGTTGATAGAACCATGCGCGGACAAGGAGTGGCGGGCAAAATGTTACGCGCCATTCTTGCGCGGGACGCCTGTCGCAACGTATCGCAACTGCAAACGACCATTAATCCCAGCAACCAGGCTTCCTGGAAACTGTTTGAAAAACTGGCCCAGGAGTTGGGCGCGGAGATGCAACGACGCACCCTGTTCGATGCATCGCAGTTTACGGACGATCACGAGGAAGAAGTTTTATTGACCATAGGCCCGTTCGACCCATCCTGTCTGCGCGATTGACGCAGACTTAAGCGATCCGGTCGCAGGACCTCTATCCGGAGCAAGGGAGTGCATCCGGATATAAATCAGACGGCGAAGCATTTCGCTGTCGCGGGCTCACCGCAACATGCTTGACATTCATCAGCTACGACAAGGAGAAACCATGAATATTTTCCAAGAAGTAGAATCCGGGGTACAAAGTTACGCCCGCTCATTCCCTAAAATTTTCAATAAGGCCAAAGGCGTTCATCTGTACGATGTGGACGGCGAGAAACACCTCGACTTTCTGGCTGGCGCCGGCACCTTGAATTACGGCCATAACAACCCGGCTTTGAAAGAAGCGCTGCTGGAGTACATCAGCCAGGACGGCGTCGCACACGGCCTCGACATGCACACAGACGCCAAAGCGCGCTTTCTGACTGAATTCAAAGAGCGCATCCTGGCGCCACGCAAGATGGAGTACGTTGTCCAGTTCACCGGACCCACCGGCGCCAACGCCGTGGAAGCAGCGCTTAAAGTCGCTCGCAACGTCACCGGACGGCACAATGTTGTGGCCTTTACCAATGGCTTTCACGGAGTCACTCTGGGCTCTCTGGCGGCCACTGGTAACAGCCACCACCGCGATGCCGCGGGCGTGCCGTTGAACTGCGTCACCCACTTACCCTACGACGGCTATCTGGGCAAAGACGTAGACACCAGTAAATTCCTCGACAAGATGATCTCTGACAACAGCAGCGGCCTGGATCTGCCGGCGGCGGTTATTCTGGAAACCGTGCAGGGTGAAGGCGGCCTGAATGTGGCCAGCGAGCGCTGGCTGCGTAATGTAGAGGCTATTTGCCGCAAACACGGCATCCTGCTGATCGTGGATGACATTCAGGCGGGTTGCGGACGGACGGGGACGTTTTTCAGTTTCGAAAAAGCCGGCATCAAACCGGATATCGTAACCTTATCAAAATCATTGAGCGGGTTCGGTCTTCCTTTCGCCGTCACCCTGATCAAGCCAGAACACGATCAATGGAAACCAGGCGAGCACAACGGTACTTTCCGTGGCAACAACCATGCGTTTATTACCGCCGCCGCCGCGATTCGCCACTACTGGTCCACCCCTGACTTCGCCGCAGAGATCGAACGCAAAAGCGAAATTCTGCGCACTGAGTTGAACAAGATCGCCGACAAACACGGCAAGACGCTCATGCAAGCGAGAGGCCGCGGCATGATGCGCGGTCTGAATTGTCGCGACGGAGAACTGGCCGCCGCCATCTGTAAGCGCGCGTTCCAGAAAGGCCTGATCATTGAGACCAGCGGTTCCGAGTCTCAGGTAGTGAAATGCCTGTGTCCACTGGTGATTTCTGAGCAGGAACTTAAAGAGGGGCTGGCGACGCTGGCGCAGTGCGTAGAAGACGCATTAGTCCATGAAATCAGCAAAGCCAGCTGATAGCCCTCTTGCGCCTTATATCTTTGTACACAGGGACACTTTTATACAAAGGTGCACCTCTATACATCCGTCACGAATTCAGACTTATTGCAGGAGTCAATTGCAATGATCGTTAGAACACTGGAACAAGCCCGCCAATCCGATCGCAGAGTGAAAGCGGACAACTGGGAAAGCGTCCGTATGCTGTTGAAAGACGACAACATGGGCTTTTCCTTCCATATCACTACTTTATACGCCAATAAGGAAACGCCGATTCATTATCAGAACCACCTGGAATCGGTGTACTGTATTTCCGGTGAAGGCGAAGTGGAAACCGTCGCCGATGGCGAAGTCCACGCCATCAAACCCGGCACCCTTTACGTACTGGATAAACACGACAAACACCTGCTGCGCGCCTTTAGCGAAATGACCGTCGCCTGCGTCTTCAATCCACCGCTTAACGGTAAAGAGACCCACGACGAGAATGGCGTGTACCCCCTGGAAGCAGAAACCATAATGGAGTAGAGCAAAACCATGAACATGATTCTTGATAAAGCCCACCTCACCCCACCGGACCCCTATCCTTCGCGCAAAAGTTCGGAAGTCTGCATTCTAAAGCGCTGCGACCCGGTGGTTTACAGTGAGTACGACGCCGACTGCCCTCTGACTCAAGAGCAGGTGGAAAGCTATGACAAAAACGGCTTCCTGATGCTGCCCGAGCTGTTCACTCAGGAAGAAGTTGCGCTGTTGACCGAAGAAATGGAGAGAATGCGCCGCAATCCCATGATCGCCAAGCGCAAAGAAACCATTACAGAGCCGGAAAGCCAGTCGGTGCGCTCCATATTCAGCGTACACCAGCTTAGCCCGCTGTTTTCCAAGCTCGCCACTGACCAGAGACTGATGAACATCATTCGTTTCATCCTCGGCGACGACCTGTATATTCACCAGTCCCGCCTGAACTACAAGCCCGGATTCCGTGGCAAGGAGTTCAACTGGCACTCCGATTTCGAGACCTGGCACGTAGAAGACGGCATGCCTCGCATGCGCGCGCTCAGCGCCTCCATTACCCTGACCGAGAACTTCGAATACAACGGTCCATTGATGCTGGTTCCCGGTTCGCATCAGTACTACATCGCCTGCGTCGACGGCACGCCAGAGGATAACTACAAGACCTCGCTGAAGCGCCAGGAGTACGGCGTTCCCGACGAGATCGCCCTGAGCACGCTGGTTAACGAAGGCGGCATCGCCACCGCCACCGGCAAACCCGGCTCCGTGATATTGTTCGACTGCAACACCATGCATGGCTCCAACAGCAATATCTCGCCCTTCCCGCGCTCCAACGCCTTCTTTGTTTATAACGCCTGGAGCAATCGCCTGGAAACGCCTTTCAGCGACCATCAGCCGCGTCCGGAGTATATCGCTTCCCGGCAAGCGACTGCGCCGCTTAAGGCTGGATCACTGACCGATCCCTCCTGAGCCTGATCCGGTCCCGGCGCCCGACAACGGGCGCCGACCTTATCCTTCAGACATTTCGCGCATCGCCCCGCGCAACGCCAGCATCACCCTATCCACCAGCTTCGCCTTTACTGGTCGCTCACACAGACCAACGCCGAGCTTTAACAAGGTTCCCCTCCACCCGGAAGAGACGCCGCGCATTTCCGCCAGCACCTGCGGCCACACTGCGTCTAGGCGATCACGAATCCATCCTTCCGCCAGCGTCAATTCGGCGCGACTGAGTGCGCCGGGCCACCTGGGCATAGCGCTTTCCATGGCGTCGCCTTCAAAATGCTCACCGACGCTCGTCATCAAAGGTGCGATTTGGTAGTGACCCGGTCTGACGCGGGAGACAAAACGCTCCCTTTCCGCATCGTTGAGCGACGCGTATCCATACTGAACGATGGGATTCGCGGCGGGTAAAACAAACCAGTCACGCAGAAACTTATAGCCGTTCAGCCGTCCAAGAAAGAAGTCATGATGACGATAGGACTCTGAAAAGAAGCCGAGAAAACCCTGTAACCCTCCGGCGGCGATATCTAACCCGCCCTTTTTGCCGGGACGCCGGGGACCACCAGAAAACGGGAATAAATGTCGCCAGCGTCCGCCAGACGAATATCCTGGCAGTCAAACCGGGTTTGATTCTTAAGGCCGCTCAGCAATCCCAGCAGGATGTGAGCCAGGGAGTCCTGATCCGCCAGTCCCGGCGCTGGCGCTTCCGGGAACGGGTCCAGCATGATGACCGCCCGATTCGCCGCAACGCCAGAGCGAGGATTACGCCCCTCCAGGCCCGACAACGTCCGTCGGGCCAACTGAAACGGCTCATTGTTCATCACGCCGCCATCCACATTGAGAAAGCAATAGGTTTCCTCTTGCATCTCTTCCCGCCCCCACGCCGGCGTGACAAACCGGTAAACCCCTTCGTCATCGCAGCGAATGAAGCGCCAGTCGTAATCACGACGGGGCCGTCGCAAGGTTCTCGCCTGCAACGCAACGGGGAAGGCTCCCGCCGCCAACGCTGCCTGAATCAGGTCACGCCAGGATTCATTTAAGAAATCCATCGGCAATGCGCGGTGGTCCGGCGGAAAATCCAACGCCTGAATTACCCCGCCAGCCGGGGCCGCAAAGCTCAGATGATCCTGATGCAACCGCGAAAGATGTCCTGTCAGGTCACGCGCCCCCTCTCCCTTTGGCGTGGAGAAAGCGAATGCGTAGGGAACGCCGCGTAAATTGGAGACCGTAAAATGCAGACTGAAGGCGTCTCCCATCCAGGGTCGCTGAAATCCATCAGACGACTCTGCGGTAGCGTCCAGGCGTCGCAACAGAGATTCCGCCACTTGATCCAGGTGCGCGGAATTCAAAAGCGATCGCAATGCAGAGTCCTTGCCCAGATCGTTAGGACGCAGCAGGCGCTGGGCGTCAATATCTCTAACCCAAACCTGATAAAACGGATTATTGAATAAGTAGCCGGGCTCCTCTCTGGGATGACGCCCGTGTTTGAAATCCCGTCTGGCGAACAACGCCGCCAAGGCGCCGTTCATCGCCCCGGCGGAAGCGCCGGATACTGTTTTTAAGCGCACGCGATGGACTGGAACGCCCGCCAAACCCCTCGCCGCCTCCCACGCATCCAGAGCCTCAAACAGCACATCCATGAACCCCGCCGCGTAGGCGCCGCCGGACACCGCACCCGCCAACGCCAGGGCGAATTCAAATGTATGGGGAGGTACGGGATTTTCCTGTGACGTGGAGCGATCTCGCGGAAACCACCGCTTCAATTCGCTGACGTAGTCCGAATATTCATGGCGCTGAGATATCGATTGCATAACAGACCTCCTTATCATCCGATGAAAAAGCGCGCATGGCGTCCGCCGGGAAGAGCGAAGACGTCATGCGCGAACTTAAATCAGGCCTTACTGCGCTATCCAGATTACGCACCAAAACGACCAACCTGGGCGCCACTCCCTCTCTGCGGCGGATCACTGCATGCGCCATTTGAGGGCGTATATGTACTTCAGGAATGTAAAAGTTCAATATCGGTGCTTGAGTGAATCGCCGGTGACGCAGCCCGTCGCGGAATACGGCGGAAGTTTCCGAAAACCTGGCTGGCTGGTCATAAAATTGCTTCTGCATCAGCGGCGGCCGCTGAGCACAGGCTACCCGCCGTCAATAAACAAAAAACACGATCCGGGAGCATAAATTACGATGTTGAATGTCAGCATTACTGCGTTACTCAAAAAAGCCCGTCGACCGCTGATCGCCGTTTTCGGCGCGGTGGCGCTAATGGCGTCAAGCATCAGCAACGCAGAGGAGCCCTTTAAAGTAGGGTTTGTCTATGTCGGCCCCATCGGCGATCACGGCTGGTCCTATCAACATGATCAGGGCCGTCAGGCGTTAGAAAAGCATTTCGGCGACAAAGTCAAAACAACCTACGTGGAAAACGTGCCGGAAGGCGCCGACGCGGAACGGGTCATCCGCAATCTGGCCAAGTCCGGCCATAAAGTGATCTTCACCACCTCCTTCGGTTTCATGAATCCCACCCTGAAAGTGGCGGCCCAATTCCCTGATGTTGTGTTCGAACACGCCACCGGCTACAAACGCACCAAAAACGTCAGCACTTATATCTCCAACACTTATGAAGGACGCTACGTATCTGGTTATGTGGCGGCGAAAATGAGCAAAACCGGCAAGCTCGGTTACATCGCCTCCTTTCCCATTCCTGAAGTCATTCGCGACATCAACGCCGTACGTCTCGCCATGAACAAGGTCAATCCGGATTATGAGTTGAAGATCCTCTGGGTCAGCAGCTGGTTCGACCCGGCGAAAGAGGCGGAGGCGGCCAATGTCATGATTGATCAGGGCGTCGACGTCATCCTGCAACACACAGACAGCCCCGCCGCCATGCAAGTGGCGGAGCAGCGCGGCGTATACGCCGTCGGCCAATCCTCCGATATGTCCCGCTTTGGCCCGAAGGCGCATCTGGTGTCAGTTGTGGATGACTGGTCCTACCACTACATTCACACCGTGCAAAGCGTCATGGACGGAACCTGGAAACCACGTGATTACTGGGGCGGTATGGCGGAGGACATGATCCTGTTGCCGGAGTTCAACAAAGCCATTCCCGCTGACGTGGTGAAAGAAGCGGAAACCATGATCGCAGACATCAAGTCCGGCAAACTGAAACCCTTCGCCGGACCTATCTACAATCAGAAAGGCGAGTTAAAAGCCCCCGCCGGTGAAGAGCTGTCTCACGAAGAGGTCGCGGGCATGAATTGGTATGTGCAGGGAATCAAAGGCGAAATTCCCCATTAAGAGATCGCATCAGGTAAGCGCGACGGGCCGCAAAATGCTATGTTTAAGACATTAGCGGCCTATGGCCGAATCTCAAAAAAGATCGCAGGAATTTGATATGCAAGATTTTCTGAAAGGACTTCCCAAGGCGGAGCTACATTTGCACATAGAGGGCTCGCTGGAGCCGGAGCTGATGTTCGAAATCGGACGTCGGAATGGCGTCGCCTTGCCTTTCGCCAATGTGGAAGAAGTCCGTGCGGCCTATGAATTCAACAACCTGCAGGAGTTTCTGGATATCTATTACCAGGGCGCTCAGGTGTTGCTGCATGAGCAGGACTTTTACGATATGACCTTCGCCTATCTGCAACGGTGTCGTGAGCAGAACGTCATCCATACGGAAATGTTTTTTGATCCGCAAACCCATACAGATCGCGGCGTGGACATTGGCGTGGTGGTGCGCGGCCTGACCCGCGCAATGGAGGAGGCGGAAGCGCAGTGGGGACAATCCAGCAAACTGATTCTCTGTTTCCTGCGCCATCTGAGTGAAGAAGCGGCGATGGAAACACTGCGCCAGGCGTTACCTTATAAGCAGCACTTTGTCGGCGTTGGACTCGACAGCTCTGAAGTCGGTCACCCCCCGGAAAAGTTCCAGCGCGTGTTCGAGCAAGCGCTGAACGCCGGCTTGTTAAGCGTGGCTCATGCCGGTGAAGAAGGACCGCCGGAGTATATCTGGCAGGCGCTGGATCTGCTGAAGGTGAAACGCATCGACCATGGCGTACGTTGCATTGAGGACGCAGCGCTGATGCAGCGATTGATCGACGAACAAATTCCGCTGACCGTCTGCCCGCTCTCCAACATCAAATTGTGCGTGTTCGACTCCATGTCAGAACACAACATTCTACGCCTGCTGGAAAAAGGCCTGATGGTGACGGTGAACTCAGATGATCCGGCGTATTTCGGCGGTTATATGAATGAGAATTTCATCGCCATGCAGGAGGCGTCGCCCATGACCAGGGAGCAAGCCGCACAGATGGCGAGAAACAGCTTTGAGGCCAGTTTCCTGACCTCTGAGGAAAAAGCGCGTTTACTGGCCCGGCTGGACCAGTATCTGCAAAGTCACTGAGACAGAGCTCACTCGCAGCATTTTTTGTTTTTCTTACCGCTGCCGCAGGGACATGGATCGTTCCTGCCGACGCTTAATGCCGTCCAGGTGGCGTCGCCATCTACATACAACCAGCGCCCCTGCTCTTTAATGAAGCGGGAGCGTTCCTGCAACTGCATCCATTTGTCTCCCTCCTGAAAGGTGGCCCGAAAATTAACCCAGCCTTGATCGCTTTCAGAGCCGCTATCCAGCACTTCCAAACGCTTCCACTGGATACTTTCGTTCGGCTGTAAATCCGCCGGGCGATGCTGCGCGCACCAGGTCTGCTGCAGGTACTCCATCAACCCCATCGCAAAGGCGCTATACCGGGATCTCATCAACTGTTCCGGCGTCTCCGCAGCCTTACCGGAATGCAGCGGCTGGCAGCACTCTTCATAAGGCGAACCGGAATTACAGGGGCACAGGTTATTCATAACTACTCTCATTCAGTCAACAAAGGTTCGGATGCCCGCCCTTTTTTAGCGGAGCGCGCCTGAATCGCCAGGCCGGCGACAATAAAGCCAAGACCCACCAGGGTCAGCATGTGAATTTTCTCGCCCAGAATAAAGTGGATCAGAAGCAGAGAAATAAACGGTGAGATAAATATTAGATTACTGATGCGACTGGCGTGGCGCGTATATTTCATCGCCATCAGCCACAGCATAAAGGTCACGCCCATTTCAAACAGGCCGACATAGACCGCGCCGCCCAACGCGGCGGGCGCCAGATTCAAAGGCCAGGCCAGCACGGCGGCGCAGGGCGTGGCGAATAAGAAATTTTGAAACAGCCCGATCACCGGATCGCGCTTGTCTCTGGAGTTCAAAATCCAATACGCCGCCCAGACCAGAGTACTGACCAAAGCCAGCGCAATCCCCACAAGATTTAAAGATTGCCCGCTATCATCGCCGCCAAAGGAAATCACCACTACGCCGCTGTAACTCACCAACATGGCGATCACATCCGTACGCGTGAGCTTGTGGCCGAGAAAAGGCACAGCGAGAAACGCCAGCATCAACGCCCAGGTGTAGTTAATGGGCTGCGCCACCTGTGCAGGAAGCAGATCGTAGGCGTAAAAAAGAATGTGGTAGTACAGCAGCGGATTCAATAAACCGAAACACAGCGCCCGCCAGCCGTTTTCCCGCAGAGAACGCATCGCCTCAGTCAAACGTCCCTGCCAGAGCAACGCCGCCCCCAGGGCCAATACGGATGTCAGACTGGCGAAAAACACCAGCTGACTGACGCTTTGCTGCGCCAGCGCCAATTTGAACGCGGTGGCCACGGTAGACCACAGCAAGACGGCGGACAAACCATAGCGCAACGCCAGCGACTCGTTAGTATTGCGCGAAACTTCCTGAGACATAGCTGCGTCCTGTACTTCTTTCCTGACGACAAATATTGAAGATTTCGCCAATCCGCAATATTTGGACTATGTTTAAATTATGCCGCTGACGATGTCGTTAAAGCGACCCAACCCACATATCGCCACATCTCAGCGGCATTCCTTCATGCACTGCTGACGGGCGACCACAATGCGAGTCCATCCTCCGACTCTATTAATCCTTAGCATAGCCGCCCTCACGCTGATGACGGAACAGGGCGCTGCGACGGAGCTGTCCGCCTGTGAATCCGAAAGAGAAAAAATGACGCAAACATTAGGCGCCGTTTTCAAACCTTATCTCAGAAAACATGAGTCTCTGGCCAGCCAACGCGGCAATATAATCGACTTGAAAGTCAGCCTCAACGGCTGGGTGGAAGACATTGCGCAATGTTATCGCAACGTCTACGCAGAAAGAGGCGCCCCGGAAGACGATAATGTCCTGAATAACGGTTTGCACTGGGCGGGAGCGCTCACCGAATTTCATGAACTGGTGAAAACCCTGAATCGTCAGCTTCAAACCGAAGCCCAGAAAAAAGCTGAATCTCTAAGCGAAAAAGATCCCACCTTCCGCCACCTCCTGCAACAAGTCCTCCTCCCCAACTTCCCGCTACAAGCGGAAAGATCGGGGGGAGAATTTATTTGAGCCAGAACCCCGCCATTCTGGATAATGTTCTGGCGACCTCTGCAGAAGTCGAGTTAATCTGCTAATACTGATATCAATTAATGGCGCAGCAAGAGCACCCACGCCATGGCCAAGGATATGCGATTAAGTTCGCTTGCAATCCGGCGCAGGACGCCGACCGCTTCGGGGTTGTGTTTTTGTATGCAGCTTCCCGCAAGATTGTTTTGGCTGCTCTATTTCGCGATCTCCGCTTCTTTCTTCTTTTCGTCTTTTACCGCAGAAACCCTGGCCGCAGAAACAAGCGGTGTGAATGCATCCGCCAAACACCCGCCGCAGGTATGGACCCTTGATATACAGGGAGCTATAGGACCCGCCAGTGCGGATTTATTCATGCGCGCATTAGAAGAGGCGAATGAAGCCGGGGCGTCTCTCTTTCTGTTGCGACTGGATACTCCTGGCGGTTTGGACAAGTCCATGCGCGATATGATTCAGGCGATTCTGGCTTCTTCCACTCCAGTCGCCGCCTACGTTTATCCCAAAGGCGCCAGAGCAGCCAGCGCCGGAACTTACATTCTGTACAGCTCTCATGTCGCCGCCATGGCGCACGCCACCAATCTGGGAGCCGCCACGCCGATATCAATCGCCGCCCCTTCATCCTCGCCATCAAAGCCTGACAGCGATGCAAAGGGCGACGAGAAAGGGCTAAGTACGCTGGAACACAAGCAGATCAATGACGCTGTCGCCTATATCCAGGGCTTGGCGAAACTGCGCAGGCGTAACGCAGAGTGGGCGGAACGGGCCGTGCGCGACGCCGCCAGCTTGAGTGCGGAAGAGGCGTTGCAAATGAACGTCATTGATATGATGGCGGATTCAACAGAGCAACTGCTGACCCAACTGGAAGGGAGGCAGGTCAACCTTGATAACGGCGCTGTAACCTTAAAGCTGTCTGGATATGAGTTGCATCCTGTCGAACCGGATTGGCGCCACCGCTTCCTGGCTGTCATCACCGATCCCAGCGTCGCTTATATCCTGCTGCTGATCGGCATCTATGGATTGCTGCTGGAAGCCTACAATCCTGGCGCAGCCCTGCCCGGCATCCTCGGCGCCATTTGTCTGCTGATAGGCCTGTATGCATTACAGCTGCTGCCTATCAGCTACGCGGGATTGGGGCTCTTGTTACTGGGCGTCGCGCTGATGACGGCGGAGAGCTTTGCTCCCAGCTTCGGCGCATTGGGTTTAGGCGGCGTGGCGGCGTTTATTCTTGGCTCCGTCATGCTGATGGACACGAAATCTCCCGCCTACCAGATCGCCCTGCCCGTCATCATCGCCGTGGCGGCCCTATCCGTCCTGGTGCTCAGCGTGCTGCTGCACTTCGCCTTGAAATCCCGAAAACAGGCGGTGGTGTCCGGTGTGGAAACTCTTATCGGTTCACAGGCGGAAGCTATCGCCGACTTTGAAGGGAGCGGCCGGGTCGCCGCCCAGGGACAACTATGGATGGCTTATTGCGACACGCCGGTATCGCAAGGCCAAAAACTCAGAATCACAGGAATACAGGGACTGACCCTGCAAGTGGAGGCTATCCCATGATCGCTTACGTTGTTTTGGCGCTGGTTATTATTGCGCTCGCCCTGCTGCTGACGATGTTTCGAGTCATGCGCGAGTATGAGCGCGCAGTGGTGTTCTTGCTTGGTCGTTTCTATAAGGTGAAAGGGCCCGGACTGATCGTTATCGTGCCCATCATTCAACAAATGGTGCGCGTCGATTTAAGGATTGTCGTCATGGATGTGCCGACACAGGATGTAATATCCCGGGACAACGTCTCGGTTAAGGTCAACGCCGTGGTGTACTACCGGGTGCTGGACCCGCAGAAAAGCGTGATTAACGTGGAGAATTACAACGAGGCCACCAGTCAACTGGCGCAAACCACGTTGCGTTCAGTGCTTGGTCAGCATGAGCTGGATGAAATGCTGGCGTCGCGGGAGGAGCTGAATGAGGATATCCAGCGCATCTTGGACGTCCAGACCGACGGCTGGGGCATCAAGGTCTCCAACGTAGAGATCAAACATGTGGACCTGGATGAACGCATGATTCGCGCTATCGCCAAGCAGGCGGAAGCGGAGCGTATTCGGCGCGCCAAGGTGATTCACGCCACCGGCGAGCTGGAAGCATCGGAAAAACTGCGCGAGGCCGCTTCGATTCTCGCCAAGCAGCCGCAAGCGATTCAGCTGCGCTACCTGCAGACGCTCACGGAGATCGCCAGCGACAAAACCAACACCATCGCTTTTCCACTACCACTGGAAATTCTCAAGGCTTTCGGCATTCAGGAGAATGAGTCCAGCTGACCTCCCCCATCAAGCCTGACTCGCCCCTGAAAACCGACTCAGGGCATGGATTCCAAACAGGGATAGTCGGATAACTTCTGCAATACGTTGAATTGCGTCGCTGTAGCGGTTTTTATCTGATAAGTCACTTGCAGGCCGCCAAAGTCAAATTGGGCTTGGCCGGAGGTGTCCGACTCGGGCGTAATCCGCGCTTGCCCAAGGAAACGAAACAACGCCCACTCCCCCAAGAAGTCATACCGTCTACGGTCGCCGTTCAACGTTTCTACTTCCACGTATGCGTCCGGATTGCTCGCTGGCCAGGAGAACTCGGACCAAAATCTCGGTCCGGGCACTGAAGCCGCCTCGACTTCCCCGATTACAATGCGAATCCGTCGAATTGACGGAGACATCGTCAAAGGCTTAAGACTCACTCTGAAACCAGCCTTTGATGCGGTTTCAGAAGAAGCCGCCGAACTCGTTACCGGAGACGTGGACAACGCCGCCATGACGTCGTCTCGATAGCATCCAACCTCCGCCGCCATCGCGTTCAGACAGTTTCCTGTAAGCAAAGCAGCCCACCCAAACGCCTTCAACAGGAACCTCATTTACGCCCGCTTCTCACACAAAAAAGAGACAGAAAATCACCTATAAACCTACCCATTGCCAAGCCCGCCGCAGGATAGCATTATTGGCGAATCGATTTCAGAAACGGCGAAAACCGCCTCAAACAAAAAGCAGGGAAGCCCGTCACCACTACCTTCCCTGCCGTCATCCCTACAAAAAGTTATAACGAGAAAATTGCAATAATGACTACGAAAAAAACGGTTCTACTAAGCATGAGATTGCTTGTGGATATCGATAACAACGCTAAAGAAGAACAGGCGCTCAACGCTATTGAAGAAAAAGCTCGAGAGCTGTTTGGTGAAGCCAATTTCGATTTATTATTTAAAAACTCAAGCACATTGAACGAGAGAATCGATTGCGATAAATGCTGTGTCTGCGGCATTTGGGTTTATGACAAAAATGCCCAATGGTCCGCCGGTGACCTCTATGATCTTTCTCCTGGCATCAAAATTCACTCGGATATGTTCTGCTCATTTTGCGAGCCGCCACGTCCCCCGATGATTTCTGATGAAGGCGCCAATGAATGGACCTCAGAGCCTATAAACATAGAGTGGGAAAATAGCTGGGGAAGACCTGTAAGAAATTCACACAGCAGAAGCTCGGGCGCAGACGATTGGGGCGGCGGGAGCTGGTAGTACGTTTGGTTTGAGGGATAAGCCCTCTCAGCGCTCAAACTTCGTCGATAACACAATCGACGACATGGTTTTTTCGATGCCTTCTATTTCACCAATGTGATCCAGCACTTCATCGATCTGTTCCGTGGTTTCCGCGCGGATCAGGGCGATGAAGTCGTACTGTCCATTGATCGTGTACAGCGACCGCACCTCGTCAATGCGTCGCAGCGCCGTCTCCACCTGCTTGTTCAGTTTCGGATTGATTTCGATCATCACCTGGGCGCTGATGCGCTTCTTCTCATATTCCTTATCCAGACGCACGGTATAGCCGCGAATGACGCCTTCCGCCTCCAGCTTGGCGATGCGTTCATGTACTGCTGTGCGGGACAGGTTGAGTTTTCTCGCCAGTGACGAAGTGGCTTCTCGCGCGTTCGCCTGCAACAGATCGAGCAAACGTTGATTTTTTTCATCCATATGACGATTTCACTACAGATATAGATATTTCGTCTAAATTTATCAGTAAATTCGTCACTATGACAGTTACAATCCGACATCTGCGCCTCCTATTATAGATTTATTCATCCAATAACAATTAGGAGAGGCACATATGAAACCCATCGTTGTTGTAGGCGCTGGTAAAATCGGCTCAATGATCACGGATTTCCTGAACAGCACTGGCGACTACAAAGTCACGCTGGTAGACCAGAATCAGGACGCGCTGGACCGCATCGCCGAAGAAATTCCCGGCATCTCAACTGTGAAGGCGAACGCCTCTAACCAGCAGGAAATGGAAGCCGCCTTCAAAGGCCACTTCGCCGTTATCAACTCCTGCCCATTCGATATCAGCGCATCCATCGCTCACGCAGCCGCCGCGCAGCAAGTTCACTACCTTGACCTGACCGAAGACGTCGCCAGCACCCGTCTCATCAAGTCACTGGCGAAAGACGCCAAATCCGCGTTCATTCCTCAGTGCGGGCTGGCTCCTGGCTTCATTTCCATCGTGGCTTATGATCTGGCGCGCCACTTCGACTCCTTGCATAACGTCCACATGCGTGTCGGCGCACTGCCCAAGTTCCCCTCCAACGCGTTGAAATACAACCTGACCTGGAGCACCGACGGGCTGATCAACGAATACCTGAACCCTTGTGAAGCCATCGTTAACGGCCAGTTGCGCGAAGTTCCTCCGATGGAAGAGCTGGAGCACTTCTCTCTGGACGGCGACGATTACGAAGCTTTCAATACTTCTGGCGGCCTGGGCACGCTGTGCGAAACCCTGGAAGGCAAAGTGTCCAACCTGAACTACCGCACCGTGCGTTACCCTGGTCACCGCGACGTCATGAAGCTTCTGCTGAACGACCTGCGTCTGGGCGAGCGTCGCGACCTGTTGAAAGAAATCATGGAATCCGCCATCCCTGTCACCATGCAGGACGTTGTATTGGTATTCGCCAACGTTAGCGGCGTGAAGAACGGTCTGTTCCTGCAGGAAACCTTCGCACGTAAGATTTACAGCCGCGAAATCAACGGTAAACTGCGTAGCGCCATCCAGATCACCACCGCATCAGGCATCTGCGCTGCGCTGGACCTGCTGGCGGAAGGCAAACTGCCGAGCCAAGGCTTTGTACGTCAGGAAGATATCCGCTTCGAAGACTTTATAAACAACCGTTTCGGCCGCAACTATATGGAAGACGACGGGAAAAACCCTTCGGCTTCAGTGCGTCGCGTAGCCTGATCAAATATGGGCGCGGCGACCCCGCGCCCCGACATCAGGACAGGTAGCGAACCAGAAGCTCGCTACAAGGACCACCAAACGCACTTACGACTCTTTACGGGAGGACCGCTATGAATATCCAAGAGATTTTTTCAGCCCTGGGCATGGACCAGGGCATTCTTGCTTCAGGGGACTACAAAATCAGCTCCCCGGTTGACGGCAAAGTGATCGCCAACCTGAAACTGGACAGCAAAGACGAAGTAGAAAAGAAAATCGCCGCCGCCGCAGACGCCTTCAAAGCCTGGCGTCGCCTGCCCGCTCCTCAGCGTGGCGAGCTGGTGCGTCTTTACGGTGAAGAACTGCGCAAGCACAAAGAAACTCTGGGCGCCTTGATCACGCTGGAATGTGGCAAGATCATTTCTGAAGGCCAAGGCGAAGTACAGGAAATGATCGACATCTGCGATTTCGCCGTCGGTCTGTCCCGTCAACTGTACGGTCTGACTATCGCATCCGAGCGCCCCAATCACGCACTGCGCGAATCCTGGCACCCAATGGGCCCAGTCGGAGTTATTTCCGCGTTCAACTTCCCCATGGCGGTTTGGGCATGGAACAGCGCACTGGCGCTGGTGTGCGGCGATCCTGTGATCTGGAAACCTTCCGAGAAAACGCCTCTGTGCGCCCTGGCCTGTCAACATCTGCTGGATAAAGCCATCGCTCGCTTCGGCGAAGCGCCAGAAGGCCTGTCCAGCGTCATCATCGGCGAACGTGAAGTCGGCGAACAATTGGTTGACGACAAGCGCGTACCTTTGATCAGCGCCACCGGCAGCTGCGCCATGGGCCGCGTAGTCGGTCAGCGCGTCGCGGCTCGCTTCGGCAAATCCATTCTGGAACTGGGCGGCAACAACGCCATCATCGTGGCGGAATCCGCTGACCTGGACATGGCCACCCGCGCCATTGTTTTCGGCGCAGTCGGCACCGCAGGCCAACGCTGCACCACCACTCGTCGCGTCTTCGCTCATGATTCCGTATATGACGAATTGCTGGGGCGCCTGAAGGCCGCTTATAAGCAACTGCCTATCGGTAACCCACAGGAAGCCGGCACGTTAATCGGTCCGCTCATCGACGGCCGCTCTTACGAACAAATGGAGCAGGCGCTGGCTGACGCCAAAGCAAAAGGCTGTGACGTTTACGGCGGCGGACGCGCGCTGGAAAAAGAGTTCCCACAGGCTTACTACGTGAACCCCGCGATTGTGGAAGGCGGCAACGCGCTGACCAACAATGCTCACGAAACCTTTGCGCCGATCCTGTACTTCTTCCGATACTCTGATCTGGAAGACGCGATTGAACGTCAGAACGATGTGCCACAAGGTCTGTCTTCCGCTATCTTCACTCTGAACATGCGTGAAGCGGAACTGTTCACCTCCGCGGTGGGCAGCGACTGCGGCATCGCCAACGTCAACGTCGGCACCAGCGGCGCTGAAATCGGCGGCGCATTCGGCGGCGAGAAAGAAACCGGCGGCGGTCGCGAGTCCGGCTCCGACTCCTGGAAGGCGTACATGCGCCGCTCCACAGCGACAGTAAACTATTCGTCCGAGCTGCCGCTGGCCCAGGGCATTAAGTTCGATCTCAACTAAGCCTTTGCTGAGTTGACTTGAAAGGAGAGCTTCGGCTCTCCTTTTGACATCCGCGCCAGGACGCGCGGTTCGACAGGTCAGGATTTTCCTTATTGGTTTAACGCTTATTAACATGGCAATGATATTGGCATGTTAATAGCCCGGCGCATGGATGCGCCTGCGCGGCGACTAGCTGCGGGAGACAGGGTCTGACATGTGCAGGCCCTGTCGTGCGGACAAATAGAAGGAAGCTATTTGTCCGCCTGATTAATATACCGATGATGTACGGGAAGCTGTTTCCGACTGTGCGCCTGTAACCGGACTTCGACCGAAGCCGGACCTCCTCCTCTTCTTCCAGAACGCCTCAGGCGTCTGGACGCACGCCGGTCAGACAAACGTCAGTATTATTTTCAGGATTACGAGCCGTACCATGCAAACTACTGCGCTTTTCAAACTATTGTCTTCGCTGACTGACGCCGCCAAGGCTCAGCAATTGCTTGATTCCGTCCAACTGCACCCCATTTTCGCCCAGCCTCACCATGACGACGAGCCGCTCAATCGCGCCGTCATCGCCCAGGCGATGAATATGATGTTGTTCGATGATTTGTTAGAGCGCGTGCCGGAAGGCAAACAATACGTGGCGGAAAAGCTGGCGTCTGGAGAGAAAGTCGTATTCGACCACGGCGCGCTGCGCACCGTAGCCTGGGAAAACCAGGCGCTGCCGATGGGTTATAAAGCGTTCGCGCGCATCCTGGAGCCTCTCGGCTTCACCGTGGCCGGACAGTATCCATTGCCCAAGCTGAAAATGTGCGGCTTCGTCTACACGCATGCGGACCTGCCCCACGATATCGCCCAATACTTCGTCAGTGAGTTGTACCCGGAACAATTCACCAAATCTTTCCAGGACGCTGTTGACCGAGTGGTGTCCGTGTCTTCCGATCCATTGACGCCGCGCTCCGCGGAGCTATTGCAGAAACTGGCTGCAAGCAGCGCGCTGTCACTGGCGGACGCGGCGGAATTGTTGCCCAACCTGTTGCAGTGTTTTGACCGTCAGCACGGCGTGCCTCACCTGCACGACTATCTGGCGCTGCGGGAAGAGTCCGCGGAAATGGCCTGGATCTCCACTGAAGGCAACGCTTTCAACCACGCGACCGATCGCGTGGGCGACATTCGTCAACTGGACGCACAGCAGCGTGAGCTGGGTCGCCCGATGAAGGATGAAATTGAAGTGGCGCGCAACGCCAACATCATGCAGACCGCTTATCGCGCCACCAAAGTAAAACGCCAGTTCAAAACGGATCAAGGCGTCGAAACCCATGAGGTTCCCGGCTCCTTCTTTGAATTCATTCAGCGCAACGATATCGATGAGAGCGCTGAAAAGGGCATGGACCTGCGCTTTGACAGCAGTAACGCCCAAGGCATCTTCACCATGACTCGCGCCGTTACGCATACGGCCGAGACAGCGGAATGCTAACTCCAGCATATTGAAGAATTAGCGCACATCGTCACTCCGGCCAGGCTTTGCAAGCCAGCGGCCTGGACCGAGGTTGGCCATGTGCGCATTTTTTCGCTTATGTTCGGCCGGTCAGGCTATACTCCCCTCCTCGATTAACCCCGACAACACAACGCTTACAGACTTCGCCATGCACGCGACAGGAATCGGCGACTCACGCCCATTGCTCATTCTTTACCCCCCTCACCGCCCGCCCATGCCTCAGTATGAGCAGTTGCAGGACTATCGTTGCGGCATCTCTGGAGAAACGGAAGTCATCATCCAAGAGACAGGCAATCATTGGCGCAAGATTTTTTCCATCTTCGCCAAGATAACGCAGGAGCTGTTGTTTCCAGAGGAAGACTGGCGTGAGGTGCGGGACAGGCGCTTATTCACGGAAGGCGGCGCGACGGCGTTGCTGTTTCAACAACACCTGCTGGAGACGCCAACAGATCGTCAGCCTCCTGTTCACCTTATCGGGGGACAGCAATTCGCGGAAGGGTTCTCAACGCTCCCGCAAACGCCTCAAGCATTGCAGGAAGACAGTCGCATCCTGCGAGCGGGAAACGTTTATCTGACGCCCTATCTGGACTACCGGCAGTTTCCCAATGCGCTGATAGCAACGCTGCTCGCAGACATAGAGCGTCAAGGGTTTGCGACGGCTAGGCCGTCACTGGCTTAATCTCCACTTTCAGAGGCGGAACCCCCAGTTTTTCTTCTTCCTGCAAACACTGCAGCGCCAGTTCTGAAATAGTGCGGCGATAAGCATAACGCATCACGCGCAGACAACGGTCGCTGATCTGGAAAATCGCTCCGGCATTCAGCTCATCCAGCTTCTCCTCTGGATTTACGCCCCAATTTACGGCGAACTCCGCCAGAGTCTGCTCTTTGCTGGTGGAAAAACGCAGGTCGATATTGGCGGAGATCTGATGGAACTGACGCAGATACTCCCTCGCCAACTGCACATGCCGCGCCGCCGCCTGAGCGAAAAATTTGGGGCGCTCTTCTTCGTCCTGGCGGAACAGGGCGTCAAGCGCCGCCATGCATAACGGCAGGCTGTCCCAGATATCCCGCAATAAAAACAACTGACGGAAAGTGTTGTACAACGACTCCGCCCGCGCCTTGTCATCGGCGGACATCTGCGCCATCGCCAGATGCATGCGCTGCGCCACATAGGCGTCCAGACAGCGACTTAACTCGCCCGCCATCCGTTTCACTTCCGTACGTCGATCATCCAGACTGCGTTGCACAGAACCGATATCGCCCGCCTTCACGCCAAAATCAGCGGCGTCGATGTTAAAACCCGCCTCCACATACGCCAGCCCGACCTGAGCCGCCTCCATATGCTGATAGGCTTCCCAATACAGCTCCATTTGCGCCGTAGCGCGCGGAATCTGGCCGCGCAGTTCGGTCACGGCCCCAGCCAGGTCCACCTCCGTCGGCGTAGCGTTAAACGGCTTCATCAGGCGCATGGAGAACAAGTCGGCGAAGTAGCGCTTCAAGGCTTCTTCCGACTCATTCATTTTCGAGTGAACGTCCCTGATTTCCTCGAAGGAGCACAGGTACTGTTCCGGCTTCTCCAGCCCCATTGAGTTATAAATGCGCAACGTGACGATTTTGCACAAAGCGTCAAAGTCCGGCATCAACTCAGTGGCGGGAAATTCATCGATCCAAACCGGCTCATAACCAAGAGATTCCGCATGGGCGATACGGTCGTTGTCCGCCGGATGCGTATCCCAGACATTGGTCTGGCGCTCATCCATTTTCGCCCGCACCGCGTCGATTTCTTCCTGGGATAACTCAGCCGCCAGCTGCGCAATGGTTTGCGGCAAGTTGTCGATCAGGCGGTCTTCGTTCCAGGCGGATTGCCAGATCTCATCTCTGCGTTGCTGCGACATGGACATATTCCACAACGCCACCGCCGTACTCTGAAAGGTTTCGCTGCCCGCAACCCAGCTTTCGTATCGATCGGCGTCGTACTCCATCTCCCGGGACATCCAACGGGTGACGCGCAGGTTAAACAAGAACAGGTATTTCAGAATCAGGCGCGTGCCTTTGATCATACCCTGCGCGGCGATCAGCGCCACATCCAGGGCAAAAATCGGGGAATACTCCCGCCACTTGCTCAAGCGACGATCCCAGGCGTCGGGATAGAAGGCCCGGCTCGCCATCCAGGCGTTGGCGGTGTTGACGATATAGTTGGCGATCATGGCGTTGCGTTGCGCAAAGTGCCCGAACTCATGCCCTAATACGCCAATGAATTGCCGACTGTTCATGCCCGCCAACAGCGGCAGGCCGACTGTCAGGGTCAAACGTCCCTGAAACAGGCTCAGCAGTCCTTTTTCCGGGGCGACGTGAGCATTGACCTCGCCATCCACGTAGATTTTCACCGGGGCCGGCAAGCCCATGCGCTCGGTGAGCAGCTGCACCAGTTGATAAAAGCGGCGATACTTTTTCGGATTCAACTCCAGAGTGCGGTTTTCGTAGTCGCGACCAAAGAACGGCTTCAGCAGGAACAAGGCGAACACGGTTCCCAACAGAACCGGTACGAACAGCATCAACGTCCCCATCGCATTGGTTTTACGCACCGCCAGAATATCCGGGATACTGATCCCGTACCAAACCGTTCCCACTATCGCGCAGATTGTCAGGCTGATGTAAATCAAAGGCGCTATCAGGCTCAACAAGGTCACGCTGAACAGCCCCAGTTTATAAGCTGTGGTTACCGGTAGTTTGGGAATGGGTTGGTGCAGACGCTTCTTCGCCAGGGCAAGCACGTCTGTCTGTATGTCGGCGTCTTTGGCCGGCTTGGCGCCACTGGCCGTCGATGAGACTGCGCTTTTGGCGGTCTGTGCGGTTTCTGTCGGCTGCGGTTGCGCGGGCTTCGTCGCCACGTCCCCGGAGGGACAAGGCTGCAACGTCACCGCCAGTCCCAGGCGAACAAATAAGGCCTGATATTTTCTGGCGTCCGAAGATGACAAAGATTTCTTGATCACCACCGCCCCCGTCAACAGACGCTCGACTTGCGCGTTCGATAACTTCAAACGCGCAACGAGATTATCTCGCACCTGACGCTCTTCGAAACCGGAAAGAATTTTACCCTGGCTGATAACATTGAATTGGGGGGAAGCAGGTGCGCTCAAATCGACATCCTTTGTGGAGGCAGCAAAAGGCGGCAATTTTATGCGCCGAAGCTGATATTTTCTAATCTTTTTAGTTGTTTTTACGCGAAGAAGTGTAACTGGCGCAGCCGGATTTATGAACAGTAAGCCGGGTATTTAAGACAAGCATCGCTTGAACTCTGATAACTGCGTCAAATCGACTATTTTTTCTTTAAGTCCTATTCATTGCGAACCATGCGGAAATTGTTCATGAAAACACCAGCGGCTTTCAGCGCTCTCTTAATACCACCTTTCTTGCTGACCGGCTGCGCCGCTTCACTGGAGGATGTCCGCGAGGCGCCCGCCAGCCTGAAGCTCTCCCCGTTCACAGAGATTAAAACGGATTTCGTCCACCACTGGACGCAAAAGGTCCATCCTTTTAGCGGCGCAGCGGTGCTGGACATGGATGGCGACGGCAAGGAAGAGATTTTTGTGGGTGGAGGCGAAGGACAGGACGACGCTTTGCTCAGCCTCAGGGATGGCGAATTACGCAATATTATTCAGGACACCGGATTATCCGCATCGGCGGCCACCTATGGCGCGACAGCGATGGATATGAACGCCGACGGCGAAGTGGACCTTATCATCGCTCGCAACGACGGCGTCTATTTGTACTTGAACAACGGCGGACGCTTCACGGCGCAAAAGCTGCCGGTTCAATTGCCGGACAATACCGTCTCCTTCGCCGTCACTGTCTCCGACATTGATCAGGATGGCGACGGCGACCTTTATATCAGCAACTTTATCTCCTTTGACGCCTTCAAAAGCGCCACCTTCAACGACCCCGGCCATGCCCGCGCCAACATTCTGCTGCGCAACGACGGCGATCTGAAGTTCACCGACATTACCGCGCAGTCCGGAACTGCATCGCTGCAAAACACCTTTCTATCTGTCTTTGTCGACCTCAACGGCGACCGCCTGCAAGACCTGGTCGTGGCGCAAAACACGGGAGAAGTGGAAATATTCAGAAACCTGGGGGATGGTCGTTTTGAATCCGTTCCCACCCACTCCGGGTTTGGCTTCTGGATGGGGCTGGCGGTGGGAGACATTGACCGCGACGGCGATCAGGATCTGTTTTTCACCAATATCGGCAACTCCATCCCGGAGTTTCTCACCAGCGGCGACCTGCGCGATGACCAGCGTCAGGACAGCGAATGGTTGCTATTGCGAAACGAGGGAGACTTCCGCTTCACCGATATGACCGAACCTTATCAGTTAACCGGCTACGGCTTCGCCTGGGGGGGCGTATTTGAAGACATCAATCTGGACGGAGAAATGGATCTGCTGGTGGCGCAGAACTACATTAAATGGCCGATTCACAAGGTCAGCAAACTGGCGGGCAAGGCATTTTTGCAACTGCCGACTGGAGTGGGCCACGCCACCGGTTTTTTCCAGGCTGACAACCTGGAGCTGGACAACCCCTGGTTCGGCCAGTCTCCCGTTATCCTAGACCTGAATGGCGACGGACGCCCGGATATCGTCTGGTTAAACATGGACGGTCCCGTGCGGGCTTTTCTGAACACCACAGAGGCCAACTTCATCGCCCTGCAGCTGCCGGATTCACCTGAATGGTCAGGAGCCGAAGTCACAATCGAAATGGAGGATGCGCGCAGTTATACCCGACAAGCGACATCCGCAGTGGGCCTGATGACAGACCAAAGCCCCCGTCTTGTTTTCGGTATCGGCGCCAGAGAATCCGCCACCCGTATTGTGGCGCTGAAGCCCGATGGCAAGCGCCTGGAATTGACGAACCCGAAGATTAATACCGTGCTCTCTCTGAGCGAATAGTAATGCTTAGCCGGCGGCCAGGCGCAGCGTCTTCGCCCAGCCGCCAAACTCTTCCGCTAATCCTCTGCTTCCCTCTGTTGCCTTTTTGCAACTCGTAACTCATTGATATTTATGACATTACCAGCATAGTCGCCGCCGCCGTCTCTTTTCTGCGACTTTCAGCCACCTTTTCACTCGCAGCAAAATCCACCGAACACAATTAATCAATTGTTTTTAAAGGAATTTTAAAAACTGGCGCCGAACTTGATATACCTAGGGCGAAACACGCTGAGGCTAAGCAGCCCGGCTACCTCAAGAAGGGAGAGGTTAACAGGAGGAGCCTTGAATCCGCACATTCAAGCCAGTCTCCTAGTAATGGAAACAAGGACACCAACTTAGTAGGTATTAGAGTATGAATAAAGCACTCGCAATCGTAACCGCGTCATTCCTGGCAGCACTGACTGCTTGCTCTGACGAAACCAGCGTTCAAACAGAACAACCTGTGGCGGAGCAACAGCCTCAAACTGAAATGAGCGCCCCAGTGCAAATCACTGAAGCGCCCGCCAGCTCCGACCAGTACGCAGGTCCAGCGGTAGAGCAGGTGTTTTCGTACCTGGACACTGACCGCAACAGCGTCATCAACAAAGAAGAAGCCGCAGCTGACTCCAGCATTAACGAAGCATTCGCCCAGATCGATATCGATCAGAACGGCGAAATCAGCCGCGATGAATTTGTAGTGTACAGCGGTGAAGCCACTGCAGCCGGCTCCAGAGCTGGCCAGTTATACCAAGCGGAACCTCAGCCTGAAATGGCTGTAGATCCAGCAGCTCCGGCTGATGCGCCGGTAGATCTGGAAACCGCTCCCGCCGAATAAGCGGCGACAGTTTCAGCCAAAGCGTGCGTCTATAAGTTAAATCCGGGCGCTACTTGACGCACGCTTTGGCTCCTTATCTCAGCCTCTTACTCTCTGCTACACCGGTCTCCTGACTCAGTTCCCCTGCTCACGCCTTCACTTCCAGGCATCTAACTCCACCACGACTTCCGTTTTCACCGAATTAGCGATAAAGCAGCTTTCATGCGCGCGATGATGCAACGCTTCAAGCTCCTCACGAGTCGGCCTGACTGAGCCGGAAAATTCGACGCGGGGACGCAGCCTCACCTGAGTCATCATCATGACGCCTTGCTCGTTTTTGGCCAGCACGCCAATAGCGGGGTCCTCATAGCTGTCCACCACGAACTTGCGCTTCGCGGCGTAAGCCAGAAAAAACAACATATGGCAGCTGGAGAGCGAAGCGACGAACGCTTCTTCAGGGTCAACGTTTTCAGCGACAGAAAAGGGTAAAGGGACAATATGCGGAGACGCGGAAGCGGGAATTCGAACGCCGCCGTCAAACTCCCATTCATGCCCGCGACTATATTGATTGGAGAGAAAATCCTGCGCGCCTCGAAGCCAGCGCACGGTGGCGAAATACTCGGACATCCACACCTCCTTGAATCAGCCAAATGAAACGCGCGCCGAACCGACGACGCGCCTATGCCGTGAAGGAGAATGTTAACAGACTTTTTCGATCAGCCGCTCTCTGGTCGCCACCACACATCGGCCTCCTCAAATATAGAGCACTTTTTATACGCCAATACGGCCAAACGAGACAATTAACTGGCGAAATACGCCATTCACCTCCCGATTTTTCAGGCTTTTTCTTTTTAGATACGTTAGTTACGTACGTTTGCAAAATATGAGCAGAAATACACCATCGACCAGCAATAACTGAGCTATATTTGAGCAATATTCGATCATCTCGCACGCGCCCCACACTTCTCAATCTCGTCCTAATGGCATGACGTCACATTCTGATTTCGGCAGGAAAACTGAAATGAAGCAATACGATCCGACAACGCCCGATCACTATACGAATCATCTAGCGGAGGTGAACGAGACCAATGCGGTAATCGCTACTGAGGACATATACAACAAGGACGGGATGCTGCTGGTTAAAAAGGGGCTGGCCATCAAACCGGAAGTCGCGCGCAGACTGCTTAACCACAAACTGGTGAAGCCGCTTGAAGTGTCCGTCAATGTGGACGACGCCCTATTTGGGCAGGAAATTCACCGCGACATTCATCAAATGTTCGATCGTTTCGAAGGACTGCTGGAGATTCATTCGTCCATGCGTCTGGAAGCCAGCCTTATCGAGGTGTGCGAGAAGTATGGCGGCTACGATCTGCTGGTGCAGAAAGTTACCGTTCTGAGCAAACGATTGCCGAAAGAGTACCAAAAGGGCCTGTTCTGTGCGTGGTTAAGCTTCGCCATGGCGACACGCCTTAATCTGAGTAACGAAGAGCGCGAAGCGGCTTTTATGGCGGGACTGGCTCACGACGCCGGTATGCTCCACATTGATCCACAAATCGTCGCCAAAACCGGCGAGTACACGCCGGAAGAATGGCGCGCCATGCAGAGCCACACGCTCATTGGCGACCTGTTTCTTTCCTATATCAAAGAGATCCCTGCCGTCACCCGTCGCGCAGTCAAAGAACATCATGAACGCGCTGACGGCAGCGGCTATCCCGCCGGTCTGTTTGAAGACAGCCTGTGCATTGTCGGACAGGTGGTGGCGATGGCGGATGCAACCTACGCCATCTGTGAGAAGCGCCGCTTCAATGACAAAATTAATCTCGGCGAAGTTATGCCGGTCTTTCAGATCGACAGTTCTTTCTTCCCCAATCAGGTGCACATGGCGCTCATGTCCGTACTGCGTCAGGTGAATCACGCCGCTACTCAACTGAATATTTCAGGCGACCTGAGCAGCATGTCGGCGCAGCTCATGGAAAAGCGGCAAATGCTGGAAGGCGTGGTGGAGAGCATCTATGCGCTGCGAGAAACGCTGGCGGAGAGAGAGCACATCAAACGCATGCGGGTCGCCAAAGTGAAAATAGATCGTCTGTGGACTCTGGTCACGCGCTCCGGCATGTTGAGCGCGCCTCTCGGCCGCTGGTTGCAGCACGTAGTGGAGAATCAGATCATTCAGACTGTCAGCCGTGAAATCGTGGAAATGGACCTGATGTACCAGGAGCTGCAGTGGCAGCTGAAACAATTGGGAAGAGTGCTGTATCTCTATCTGGAGGAAGAGAAGAAAATTACTCCCGAGCTTAGAAAAGCGCTGGCCAATTCCATCAAAATTCTCGATATGGGCGCGCCTAAGTCCATGGAAAAGGCGGAAAAAGTAGCCTAAGACAACCCAGTGGCGGACGTCGCTTCATCGTGCGTCCGCTGCGCCAGTTCGATTCACGCCCTCCTCTTTTTTAAACCTCTTCTTGCCGTCAGGCTGTTTTTCGGGGCGCTTTTCTTAACACTATCCTAGCGCTCCAACCACGCGCCCTATCCGGGCGCACAACTAAAGGAAATAGATGTCTAACGTGCACGACAAGGCGCGCAAAATCACTCTGCAATCGTCATCAAATTAATGTGTCACCTAACGTAACAGAATGATATATAAAAAATTTTAATGAAACTAAGAAAATTAATTCCTATCCAATTGTATAGATCTGAACTATGCTAATTCATAAGCGGAATACTTCATGCAAGTGGTGTTGGGGCGCATTCAGAAACGTTTTCTCACATCTGTTCAGCGGAGACGCCCGCGGGCGCGCTGAAAAAATGTCAGGAAACTTGTCTGCAGGCCAGACGCAGCCGAAAGGGGCGCATATAAAGCTCCAAAGAGGCGCATGATGACCCTGTCTGAGCAAGGCGAAGCCGCCAGTCCACGATAGCCGGTCACTGATCATGTCGACGTTTTAGCGCCACTAAGCGAGCTATTCATCACAAGAGGGGGCCTATATGAGCATCTTCAGTCAATTCGCCAGTCGATACGACTCACGCAAGGAAGAAGAGTACACGTTGGAGGAGTATTTGGAGATCTGCAAAAAGGATCGCACCGCTTATGCGTCCGCTGCAGAGAGAATGCTTCTCGCCATCGGCGAACCGGAACTGGTCGACACATCCCGCGACCAACGGTTAAGCCGCATCTTCTCTAACAAAGTCATCAAACGTTACCCCGAATTTGAAGAGTTCTACGGCATGGAAGAGTGCGTGGAACAAATAGTGTCGTTTTTCAAACATGCGGCGCAGGGATTGGAAGAGAAGAAACAGATTCTCTATCTGCTGGGTCCGGTCGGCGGCGGTAAGTCCTCTCTGGCGGAAAAGTTGAAGAGCCTGTTTCAGAAACAGCCCTTCTACGCCATCAAGGGTTCCCCTGTATTTGAATCGCCGTTAGGCCTGTTCGACCCGGCGGAAGACGGCAAAATTCTGGAAGAGGAATATGGCATTCCCAACCGCTATCTGCGCTTTATCATGTCGCCCTGGGCGGTGAAACGCCTGCATGAATACAATGGCGACATCAGCAAGTTCAAAGTGGTCAAACTGTATCCCTCCATTCTTAATCAGGTCGCCGTATCAAAAACCGAACCCGGCGACGAGAATAACCAGGATATCTCCGCCCTCGTTGGTAAAGTCAACATTCGCATGCTGGAAGATTTTCCTCAGCACGATCCTGACGCCTACTCTTTCTCCGGCGGACTCAACAAAGCCAATCAGGGCATGCTGGAATTCGTGGAGATGTTCAAAGCTCCGATCAAAGTATTGCACCCATTGCTGACCGCTACTCAGGAAGGCAACTACAACACGACTGAGGGTATGGGCGCGGTGCCGTTCGAAGGCATCATTATGGCTCACTCCAACGAATCGGAGTGGCAGACCTTCCGCAACAACAAAAACAATGAGGCGTTCCTGGACCGAATTTATATCGTCAAAGTGCCTTACTGTCTGCGGGTGTCCGAAGAGGTCAAAATCTATAAGAAACTGCTCAAGCACAGTTCGCTGGCCGGCTCGCCCTGCGCACCCGACACGTTGGGCATGCTGGCGCAGTTCTCCTGTCTTTCCCGCATCAAAGAGCCGGAAAACTCCAGTATTTACTCAAAAATGAAGGTGTACGATGGTCAGAGCATCAAGGACACCGACCCCAAAGCCAAGTCGATTCAGGAGTACAAGGACTCCGCCGGCGTCGACGAGGGCATGGACGGACTGTCCACCCGTTTCGCCTTCAAGATACTATCCAAGGTGTTCAACTTCGACACCACGGAAGTGGCCGCCAACCCGGTGCATCTGTTGTATGTGCTTGAGAAGCAGATCGAACAGGAGCAATTCCAGCAGGAGACTCACGACCGCTACCTGCGCTTCATCAAAGAGTCTCTGGCGCCGCATTATGTCGAGTTTATCGGCAAGGAAATTCAGACCGCCTATCTGGAGTCCTACTCCGAGTATGGTCAGAACATCTTCGACCGTTATGTCACCTACGCCGATTTCTGGATTCAGGATCAGGAATACCGCGACCCTGAAACCGGCGAAATCTTTGACCGCGCGGCCATCAACGACGAACTGGAGAAAATTGAGAAGCCAGCCGGCATCAGCAATCCAAAAGACTTCCGTAACGAAGTCGTCAATTTTGTGCTGCGGGCGCGGGCCAGCAATAACGGCAAAAACCCGTCCTGGCTCAGTTATGAAAAACTGCGCACCGTGATCGAGAAGAAAATGTTCTCCAACACGGAAGACCTGTTGCCGGTCATATCGTTCAACCCGAAAGCGTCCCAGGAGGACCAGAAGAAACATCAGGAATTTGTGCGGCGCATGATCGAGCGTGGCTATACTGAAAAACAAGTGCGTTTACTTTGCGAGTGGTATCTACGGGTTCGCAAGTCGCAATAAAGTGAGGGTCCATTATGGGTATGACCCACATCATCGACCGTCGACTCAATGGCAAGAACAAGAGCGCTATCAATAGACAGCGTTTCCTGCGCCGCTATCGCGAACACATCAAGAAAGCGGTGGCGGATGCGGTCAACAAAAGGTCCATCACCGACATTGACCGCGGGGAAAGCATTTCGATCCCCAGCAAGGATATCGGCGAGCCGACGTTCCGACACGGTAAGGGTGGCCGGCGTTCCGTCACCCATCCCGGTAATAAAGAGTTCGTCACCGGAGACAGCATCCCACGGCCGCCAGGAGGCGGCGGTGGCGGCGGCTCCGGCCAGGGCAAAGCCAGCAACCAGGGCGAAGGCATCGACGACTTTGTTTTTCAGATCTCCCAGGAAGAATTTCTGGACTTCATGTTTGAGGATCTGGCCCTGCCCAATCTGGTGCAGAAGCAACTGAAAGACACCTCCAACTACAAATTCGTCCGCGCCGGTTACACCACTCACGGCACGCCGGCCAAAATCAACGTCATTCGCAGTATGCGCGGCGCTTACGCCCGCCGTCTGGCCCTGTCCGGCAACACCCGCAAGAAAATTTCCGACATGGAGGAGCAACTGGAAGCGCTGAAACGCACGCCGGAAACCCCGGACCCCGTATTCAGCAAAGAAGACCAGATCCGCGCGCTGGAAGAAGAGATCAAACGCCTGAAAGGCCGCGTACAGCGGATTCCTTTCATTGATGAGATCGATATTCGCTATAACCAGCACGTCAAACAGCCACAGCCCGCCACTGCGGCGGTGATGTTCTGCCTGATGGATGTGTCCGGCTCCATGAGCCAGACCCACAAGGATATCGCCAAGCGCTTTTTCATCCTGTTGTACCTGTTCCTGAAGCGCAATTACGAGAAGATCGAAGTGGTGTTTATCCGTCACCACACCAGCGCCAAAGAAGTGGACGAAGAAGAATTTTTCTATTCACGGGAAACCGGCGGCACCATTGTCTCCAGCGCATTGCAGATGATGCGGGAGATCATGGAGGCGCGCTATCCCACTGACGACTGGAATATCTACGCCGCGCAAGCCTCCGACGGCGACAACTGGAACGACGACTCACCCCGCTGCAGCAAGCTGCTGGCGGAGTCCATCCTTCCCTACGTGCAATATTACTCTTACATCGAAATAACGCCCCACGAGCATCAGATGCTCTGGCATGAGTATGAAAAGCTCACCGAAGCCTTCCGGGAACGCTTCTCCATGCAGCAAATCATGGATGTAGGCGATATTTACCCGGTATTCCGCAAGCTGTTCCAAAAGCAGGTGGACTATGCCTGAAGCGATTGAACATACCGAAGCTACTCCGCCTGCGGGTCGCAGGCCTATATCCGAAGGTTCCGAGTGGACCTTTGAGCTGATCAACCGTTATGACGAAGAAATTCGCAAATGCGCGGAAGAGTACGGGTTAGACACCTACCCCAACCAAGTGGAGATTATCAGCGCTGAACAGATGATGGACGCTTACTCTTCCGTGGGCATGCCGGTGGGATATCACCACTGGTCGTTCGGCAAGCAGTTCCTGCAAACAGAGAAACTCTACAAACGGGGCCAGATGGGTCTGGCCTATGAGATTGTCATCAACTCCAATCCCTGCATCGCTTATCTCATGGAGGAAAACACCGTGATGATGCAGGCGCTGGTTATCGCACACGCCTGTTATGGGCATAACTCCTTTTTCAAGGGTAATTACCTGTTCCGCACCTGGACCGACGCCAGCGCGATCATCGATTACCTGATTTTCGCCAAAAACTACATCGCCCAGTGCGAGCAGCGTCACGGCGTCGAAGCGGTAGAGCAGATTCTCGATTCCTGCCACGCCATCATGAACCATGGGGTGGACCGCTATAAACGCCCGGCGCCCATTTCCGCTGCGGAAGAGGAGCGTCGACAACGGGACCGGGAAGAGTACATGCAGAAACAGGTCAACGACCTGTGGCGCACCATCCCTTCCAAACAAGGAGAAAAAGAAGCCCAAAAGAAACGCCGTTTTCCGTCGGAGCCTCAGGAAAACATCCTTTATTTCATTGAGAAAAACGCTCCGCTGCTGGAGCCCTGGCAACGGGAGATCGTGCGCATCGTGCGCAAGATCGCACAGTATTTCTATCCACAACGCCAAACTCAGGTTATGAACGAGGGGTGGGCCACCTTCTGGCACTACACCCTGCTTAACACGCTGTACGACAAAGGACTGGTGACCGACGGCTTCATGCTGGAATTCCTGCAAAGCCACACGTCCGTGGTGTATCAGCCGCCCTTCGACAGCCCCTGGTATAGCGGCCTCAACCCTTATGCGCTGGGCTTCGCCATGTTCCAGGACATCAAACGGATATGCCAGGAGCCCACGGAAGAAGACAAAGCCTGGTTCCCGGACATCGCCGGTTCAGACTGGCTGGAGACGCTGCACTTCGCGATGCGCAACTTCAAGGATGAGAGCTTCATCCTGCAATTCCTGTCGCCGAAAGTGATTCGTGACTTCAAGTTCTTCAATATTCTGGATGACGAGATGGACAGCGAGTACCACGTCACCGCCATTCATGACGACAACGGCTATCGCGCCGTACGCGAACAGTTGGCGCGGCAGTACAACCTGAGTTATCGCGACCCGAATATTCAGGTGTGGGACGTGGACGTACGCGGCGACCGCTCATTAACCTTGCGGCATACGCCCTTTGATCGCGTCCCTCTGTACGAAAAAGACGTATATGAAGTGCTGCGTCATGTTCACCGTCTGTGGGGCTTCGACATCCACCTGAACTCCGTAGACGGCGATGTCACGCTGCGCAGCTTCAGTTGTCCGCAACATGGCGAAGATGACGAGGACGACTCTCATGACTGACGCCGCCGACGGACCTGGATGGAGCCGGCGGCCATGAACTTCCATTTCTGCCCTCTGTGCGGGGACAACCTCACCACTCGCCAAATAGACGGCAAAGCGCGGCGTTGCTGCGCTTCCGATGGCTGCGACTTTGTTCACTGGGACAACCCGACGCCAGTCGTGGCGATGCTGGTGGAGCATGATGGCGACATCATCCTCGCCCGTAATAAAACCTGGCCGCAAGGCATGCTGTCCATCCAAACCGGCTTTCTGGAGTCCGGGGAGTCGCCTGAACGCTGCGCCCTGCGCGAAGTCTCCGAAGAACTTGGGTTGACCGGAGAAAGCGCCAGCTTTATCGGCTATTACGCGTTCCATGAGCAAAACCAACTGATCCTGGCGTTCCATGTGCGCTGCAACGGAGAAATCCAACTGGGCGACGAACTCGCCGAGTACAAGCGTATACCGCCGGAAAAACTCAAACCCTGGAATTTCGGCGCCGGTCTCGCGGTGCGCGACTGGTTGAGCAAGCAGGGATTGCTGGCGCTCTAACCACCCTCTTTCTCATCACTCTTTTGAAAACTCGGTATCGGCGGGCCTTAAGCCCGCCTTTTGTGCGCTATGTATCACTGACCAGTCACTAACGTCATATTTTTACAATCCCGCCGTTCTCGCCCTCCCTATCATTGGAAGCGCTGAAACCCAATCGAGAGATCCCTCACTAGCTGGCGGCGACCGGCTGAGACATCGACGATTGATATCTTCATTGCTTAATTTAGGGAATCATTATGCAAGCACGCTCTTATAAAAACGCGGTGGGACTACCGCTGAAAATACTTGTTTCATCCATGCTCCTTGTCGGTCAGGCTAGCGCAGACCAGCTGACCGACTTCTCTATTCCAGCGGGAGAAGGCTTCTATAAAGACGTCCTGATCGACGGTGGACCTGGTATAACCGCTTCACCCATCAGACACTTCGAGTCCCTGGGTTTGTCCTATGAGACGCTAAGCTATGACGCCTACGACATTTTGACCGGTGAAGTGGACGAGGAAGACCGACAAGCCTTCATCGAAAAGTTCATCGGCTCAGATATCGATCTTAATGGTCGTCTTCTATATCCCGATGGCGCGCCCCGTTATCGTATGTTGAATATCGGCGCGGCCTCGTTCTTGCGCACCTCAACAACACCGAGCGGCGGTAGCGTGCACATGGGCATACTCAACGAAATCTGGAATCCCGCTCAACGTAGCGGCGCCCAGAATATCCGGGACTTTGTGAAAAACGGCGGCGGGTATGTCGGCTTTTGCGCCGGCGCCAGTATGGCGGGCTCTTCCGTACACGGACTGCGCTTATATCCTGGTCAAACCTTGCCTTTGCCTGACTCCTCGGAGACGGTATACCTGACGAGCAGCCTTACCGATGTTCTCGGATTTAGGGAGGTTCCGTATGTTATGAGCAAAGGCGGTGGTTACATATATAAATCACAGTCCAACCAGTATCCTGAAGGCGTAGAAATCCTGGGGCGGACCGACCGATATCCAGCAGTCTGGAGCTGGCATGACCCAAGCAATCCTCATAGTGGAACCTTGGTGCTTAGCGGCCGACATCCTGAGCTAAGTCATGAAGAAAAAGCCGAGGAATTGACGAAAGCCATGTATGCGCTGGCGATCAAAGGCAGTCTGGACGGGAGCTATACGCCCCAAGTGCGCATCAAAGGCGATCTGGAAAACGGTCGCACCCGCTATATGGATGAGAACACCGGGTACTACGACGCCAGCCATATCAAGATCGGCGACAAGCAGTATCACCACTTCAAGATCAACGTTGAAGATCCGCGTAAGAAGTACCTGACCATTGAGCTGAACGGCGAGTATGGCTACGACTTTAACCTGTATCTGAAAAAAGGCGAGCCCGCCTTCGCCAATAACGCCGATGTGGCGCTCACTGACGCAGGGAACTACAAGACGCTGCAGATCGACAATCTGACTTACGGGGAGTGGTACGTCAGCGTTGAAAACGCCACGTCTGTCACGGCGGATCGTCCCACTAACTCGGAATATTCCGGTCAGTTGGAAGTTCTTAATGGCGTCGCCTATGACATTACCGCCATCTGGGACAGAGAACCGCCCTGCCCCACCAGCATCAGTGACGTCAGTGCGGCGAATCCGGCTTTCGTTGGACAAAAGCTGCCAATCAGCTGGCGCGCCGAGTGCTTTGACGCGGGCAGCTACGCTACCGTAGATCTGGTCAAAGCCAGTAATGAAGCCAAAATCAAGACGATCACCTCCAGTGGCGGGCTTAACAACGGCGTCAACACCCTGGTCTGGAACGCGACCTACAACCAGGAGGGCGAGTACAAAATCCGCGTCAGCGACAATCTGAACTCGGGTAAAAAGAGCCTGAGCCCTGCTTTTGAGCTGAAAAAGCCGGAAATGCTGATCGCCCCTCCCGTCTCTTCCGGGGAAAAGCTGAGCGTCATCTGGCGCTGGACTGGCGAGAGCAGTCACGTGAGCCTGGATTTATACCAGGGTAATACTCTGGTCACCAATCTTACGCCCAACTACGCTCAGAAGAGTGGAGCCAACTCGCTGGAGTTCGCCGCGACCTGGACCTGGAAGCCGGATGTGACCTACAAAGTCCGCATCAGAACCCGGGATCGCGCCAGCAATCTGGCGATGTTCAGCCCTGAATTTAAACCGACTCTTAGCTCGAAAGTGACGGTTGATGGATTGGACGTAAACAGCGCTGGCGTAGGTGAAGTCATGCTGGACGGGTGCAATCCCGGGATGAAATGCCACCGCACGCTGACGTTCGCCAATCAGGGCGGCAAGAGCGCCAACCTGGCGCTGCAACTGAGCTATGTGGATGAGATTATCGCTAAAAGAAGCTGGGGGACTTACGGCCTGTCGTCGACTTGCCTCAGCAACGCCAGTAACGGCCAGTACGCCATGCAGCTGCCTCCAGGCGGCGCTTGCAACGTCGACCTGACCTACTCCTGGCCGAAAGGTATTTCCAACGCCAGAGGCGGATACTTATCCATGAGTTCTTCTGACAGCGAAATTGAATTGCCCTCCCCAGGACAGAAAGGCGTGTTGCTCTGCGCGGACTGTCGCTAACCCTTCTGACACGCGGCGCCTAAGGCGCCGCTTTTAACAGCTCATCCGTCGGCATCTGAGTATGGTGCCTGTCATAAATTCTCCTGATCGCTCCTTCCTTCCACATCTCCGACAGGTTTTTGTTGAAGTTCGTCATAATACTCTCCGCATCAGGACGGCGACGGGAAATGATGAGATGCAGCCCGTTGACCTGCAAAGGCTTGGACAACACCCGAAAATGCTCCGGGTCTCCAAACAGGCGCTCAATGGTGGAACGCCCCACTCTCACGCCGATTGGCACCAGATGCACCCGCTTGCTTTCCAGCAATTGGAAGCAGGTTTCCAGATCATTGGGAGTCCAGAGTCTGACGACGTCCTTATCCAGCAACGGTTGTACGCTCTCCAGGCTATAACCCAAAGGACGGCAAAGCACCAGACCAGCAAGGTCCTCATCGCTCGTATATTTGATTTCCTCGTCGCGACGAACGAAGAACAGCTCCACCGTCACATACAAAGGGGAAGAAAAGTAAAAGGCGTCCACGCGGTCGCGGTCTTTGACATAGGGGAATGTGCCCAGCACGTCGCCTGCTTCCGCCAGACGGAACCCTCGGTTCCAGGGCAGGTACTCTATTTTCACGCCTGCGCCGCTGCGCTCCAGAACGGCTTGAATAATCTCCGTCACCAACCCGCCATTAGGCAGGTCTTCCCCACTGAAAGGGGGATAAGAGTCCTTTCCCGTCACCAGGGTATATTCCACCGCCTCGGCCCAGCCGCTGAGCAGAATCAGGCACAAGGCGCATCCGAAAGCTTGGCGCGCCCTTGTCAAATACAACGACATTTAGCCGGCTCCCTTGGTCGGTCTCAGGGTCTGAGAAGAAATACCTTAAGTATAGTCTCATGCAGACAGCCCGCCACGCGGGGTGCTATCGTTGCTCAGGGGGCGCCTTAAAGGAACTATTTGTTTAACCCGGGAAATCAAACTCTTATGCGTTATCAAACGCGTTTCGACAAGCCGCTGGAGCAGGAACTGCAGCGCTATCTGGAGAGCCTGATCAACGATCTGGCCCTGGAACTGATCAGAACCCGTTTCGACTTTGATTCCGCGGTGCACAACGCCCGCAAGCTGATCAAGGAGCTGCGCGCGCTGTTGCGACTGCTCAAGCCAGCCTGTCACGAAGCCCACGATGAGCTGCGGCAAACCCTGAGAACCGCCGCCCATGCCCTCGCCCCCTACCGCGATCGCTTCGTCATGCTCAATACCTGGAACAAATTCACAGCATCTCTTACCCCGCATCCGGATATCGACAAAATCAGCGCGCGCATTCAGGCCGAAGCAGAGCGGGTTCCAGCGCCCGATCGAGAGAGAACCCAGAAGCTGCTGCAAGAAACCAACTGCGAGCTTTTGAAGCATAAGGATCTGCTGCAACAACGCCCCTGGTCCACCGACATTGACGCCGAATGGCTCAGCGCACGCCTGGCGCGTCTGTACAAACGCGGTCAAAACGAGTTCCAGCGCGTGCAGGGCGGCATCGACGCCGAAGACCGCCATGAGCTGCGCAAACGCCTGAAAGATCTGATGTACGCGCTACGCGTGATCAAGCCAGTATGGAACAAATCGCTACGCCGCCTTCACAACGGTCTGAAGAAAGTCACCGAAGGACTGGGAGACGCTAACGATCTGAATCTGTTGGAGCACGCCGTAGCGGATACAGACATCAGCGGGCGTGAACAGATACGTCTGGAATTATGCGCCGCACAGCAAGCGTTATGGGAAAAGGCGGACCAACAGGCCGCCCGTCGTTTCACCGATACTGATGAAAAATTCAAAGGCTTGATACACAAGCGGATTTCCTGAGCTGTCACATCCCTGCAACGATCACCGCCTACACTAATTCCAACAGTGGCCGGAAGGGATTTCCACGCGGTTCGGCCGCTGATAAGAAGGCTCTGTAAAACATTCGGCTTCCTTAAACAGCGATCACCAAGTTTTAGAGCGACATTCAGGCTGCCTTTGCAGCCTTTTTTTATGCCTAAAACTAACACGTCCAGGGGCAACACTCGCCCCTTGCTCACTCTTCCTTACGACGCACGAAGATCGACAACGCCGCCAGTCCGCCGGAGCCCGCCATCAACAACAGAGACACGGCGTTCAGCACAGGTGTTGAACCTTCTCGCAGGCGATCAAACATGGCGATGGTCAATGGCGCATCCGATCCCACCAGCATCAACGTGGTGTTGAAGTTTTCGAAGGACATCAGAAAACTGACGATGCCGGCGCCGACCAGCGCTGGTTTCAGGAATGGCAGCGTAATGGTGCGCAGTACGTCAAAATGGGACGCTCCCAGATTCAACGCCGCCTCTTCCAGACTGACGTCGAACTTGCGCAAGCGCGCGGAGATCACCAGGGTGGCTATTGTCGTGATGAACGCAAACTGCCCGATCACCACCAGAACCAGCCCCGGACGAAGCGCTTCCAGGTCATAGGAAAAGGTTTCCTCCACCCAGTTGGCGATGCTGCTGCTGAACACCAGCACCGACACCCCCAGAATCACTCCGGGAATCACCAGCGGGGTCAGCATCAACACATACAGCAGATTTTTACCGGGAAAGTCATGTCGTTCGAACAGGAATGCGTTACAGGTGGCCAGCGCCAGGCTGACGACAGTGGTGCACACCGCCACCTGCAAACTTACCAGGATGCTTTCCAGCAGTTCAGTGTCGTGAAAGATGCCGAGCTGGGGCGATTTTTCTCCCAGAAACCAGCCCATCGTGGCGCCTTTCCAGGGCATCGCCGGAAACAGGGAATCATTGAACGCAAACACCGCCACCACCGTCAGCGGCGCAGCCAGATAAACAAAAAACGCCGCCACATAGGCGTGATAAGCGCCGCGAAAATAGCGGCTGGACGGAATTGAGGCCAGCATAAAAGGCTCCTTAGCTCATCACTTTGGTGAAGGACTGGCGCGACAGACGCAATCCAATCCAGACAATCAACGAAGACAGGATCAGCAGCAATATTCCGAAAGCGGAACCCTGCTCCCAGTTAAACCGGGTAATGAACTGGGTGTAGATCTGTTCGGTGAACCAAAGGCTGTCTTTACCGCCCAGTAGAGTCGGCGTCAGGTAATTGCCCAGAGTGAGCATGAACACCACGATGCAGCCGCTGACGATCCCCGGCCCCGCATGGGGAATCACCACGTCGCGCATGACCCGCCAGTGACTGGCGCCCAGGTCGTAGGCGGCCTCGATCAGGCTGTCGTCGAGGCTGTCCAGAGTGGACACCAGCGGCACCACCATAAACAACATGGAGGTATACACCAGCCCCACCATAATGGTGGCGTCCTGATACAGCATCTCCACCGGGCCATCCACCCAACCCAGCCATTGCAACAGGGAGCTGAGCACGCCGGTTTCCCGCAACAGGATCATCCAACCGTAGGTTCGCACCAGTTCGCTAACCCAGAACGGCACCAGACACAACAGAAACAGCAGCGGCCGCAGCCTGCCTCGCGCCACCTTGGCGATATAAAAGGAAATCGGAAATGCAATCAGCAGCGTCAAAGCGGTCGCCATGATCGACATCACCGCCGTACGCATGAAAGTACGCCAATACAGCGGCTCCGTAAAAAAGGCGGTGTAATTGCTCCAGCTGAACGCATAGGTCCCGGCGGACACGCGCTCGCGTAGAGAGATCATCGCCATGTCCACATGAGGTAGCGCAATCAGCAGCGTCAGCCACAATAGTATCGGCGTCAGCAGCAACGCCAGTCCGAATTTAAAGTGTTGGGGTTTCATGACGCCCCCTACACTGGAAAGCAGCTACATTGGCCAGCCGCCCAGGCCAGCTGCACCCGCTGGCCTTTGCCAATAGTGTGGAACATTGGCGTTTGCGGCAGCGCTACGGAAATCGACTCGCTGCTGTGGTCCAGACTCACCTGCACCTGACTGCGGGCGCCGTCGAACAACACCGCGTCCACCACGCCGCTGAAGCAGTTTTCGCCTCCACGCCCGGCGCCTGCATCACTATGCGACGACGTTGCCGTCAACTCAATTTTCACCGCCTCAGGCCGTAAGTAGACTTGCGCCTCCTGTCCCTGCTGCAGATTTTCCAGCGCGCCCTCCACACGAAACTGCAGCCCGCTCGCCGTGCGAATCGCCGCGCCATCTGAGTCACGGCTGACCAAGGTTCCGCGCCAGCAGTTGCTGTCGCCGACAAAGCTGGCGACAAAGGCCGTATCAGGCTGGTAATACAGTTCCTGCGGCGTACCGACTTGCTCAAAACGCCCTTTGTTCATTACTGCAATATGGTCGGACATCACCAATGCTTCGGATTGGTCGTGGGTGATATAGACAAAGGTGGTGCCGAACTTTTCCTGTAAATGCTTCAGCTCTACTTTCATCTGTTCGCGCAACTTCAGGTCGAGCGCGCCCAGTGGTTCATCCAGCAGCAAAACATCTGGTTTCAGCACCAGACAGCGAGCAATGGCGATACGCTGTTTTTGACCGCCGGACAGCTGGTCAATGCGCTTGCCGCCGGAATCCGGCAATCCCACCCGCGCCAACATATCCTTCACCGCCGTCTCAATCTCATGGCGCGGCGCTTTTCTACGGCGTAAACCATAGGCCACGTTTTCCGCCACCGTCATGTTGGGGAACAGCGCCAAGTGCTGAAACACCATATTCACCGGTCGCTTGTTCGGCGGCGTATCCAACACCGAGCGTCCCTTGATGAGAATATCCCCCGCGTCGGGTTGCTGAAATCCCGCCAGCATGCGCAGCAAAGTAGTCTTGCCGCACCCGGACGGACCAAGGATGGAAAAAAAACTGCCTTGAGGTATTTGGAAGGAGACGTCGTTCACTGCCGTAAAGGCGGCGAAATTTTTGCGGACGTTACGACACTCAAGGTCGAAGGAAGTAGTGACTGGATCGGACATAGGCATACTTACACACTGAAGTTGGTCGGCGCATGGCGACAGCGGACGCGCCCAACGACCATATCATCAACCGGGCTTGCCTTTGTCGACCTCGCCAGAAAAAAAGCAGCCCGCCACGATACAAATGCATCGTGGCGGGAGTTTCGTTATGACGACAGAGTAACGGGCGTTACAGTCTGGCGGCTTTCACCCGATCCAGAACCTTGCCTTCCATCTCTTCCAACCCGGGAGGAACCGGCGGATACCATTTGATGTTATCCACGGCTTGCGCGGAGAAGCTTTCCTGGAACTGCTTTTTGAGGGTGGCGTTGACATACTCGTCGCTGCCTTTGGACGCAGTGAAGTTACCTGCGGATTCAGTGATTTTCGCGGCGATGTCCGGACGCATTACGAAGTTGATCCACTTATAAGCAGCCTCTTCCGCTTTGGTTTTACGCGGCAGCGCGAAGGTGTCGATCCAGCCCAGCGCTCCGGATTTCGGCGCCACGAAAGTGACGTCCGGCAATTCGCTGTTCAGCTTCCAGCCGCCGGAATCCCAGGCCATAGCCGCTTTGACTTCGCCGGAGCGAATCAGGTTGAGCAGGTCGTCGCCGCCGCTCCAGTAGGTTTTCACCGCGCCTTTACAGGAAATCAGCTTTTCTTCGACTTTATTCAGAATGGCCTGGTATTTGTTTTTGTCGTTGTAGGCGGAGAACGGGTCCTCGCCCATTGCGAAGGCGAATCCGATCAGCGTCGGACGCTTCAAGCGGTAAGACACGTCGCCGTTCAGGCCGGCGGCGCACAGGTCGGTGTAGTCCGCCACGGCAGGCGCGCTTTTACGGTTGACGATCAGGCCGCTGGTGCCCCACACGTGAGGAACGCCGTATACTTTGCCGTCCAGCTGCGTGTTCTTGCGGGTCGCTTCCAGCATGGAGGGAATGAATTTGTCAGCGTCGATTTTAGACAGGTCGATGGGTTTGTAGATGTTGAAGTCCGCCTGGGCGCTGGTGACGCGATCCTGGCTCGGCTGCGCCAGATCGAATCCGGAGCCGCCGGTGGCGCGCAGTTTGGAGATCATATCTTCATTGTTGGATTTGGTGACTTCCACGTCGATGCCGGTTTCCTTCTCGAACTGCGCCACCACTTCATCCGGAGCATAACCGCCCCAGGTCAGCAATCGTAAAGTTTCAGCATTGGCGACACTACTTGCCAAAGCGCCGATTAATAACGTCAGGGATGCTCTCTTAAATACTTTCTTCATGATCTTTCCTTATTTCCCAGTAAAGCGCGGTACAAAAGACCCCGTCGCCGATTCAGGTCAGCAAACCACGTCAACCTAACAGTGTCATATGACTGAAATATGACAATTTATAGATGCTCACCCACTGACGCAATCCCTGAGGAAGCGTGCTAAAATTATACGTTTTGTGATACTGCGATCTTTTATTGATCGCCAACACGATTGTTATGCTCAGCGAAGACTTCGATATTATCAGCGCCCGCCTCGCCGCCGATGCACTCAAACAGGTGCTGGCTGCGCGCACCCACAAGAAAAAAGTGTGGGGCCAGGTGATCGTCAGGCCCGGGCAATTGGGCGACGCGCTGCGTCTTCCCACCATCACTTCCGAATTAAACAGCAAAGTCGCCGTTCGCCGCGAACGCGGCCTGGAAAACTTCCAGGCGCTTTGGGACACCCTTTCCGAACATACCCGTCAGGCCGTGCTGCACAGCATCGGCTGGTATGATCCGAAAAACCTTAGCTGGGACGACAAACGCTCCAACCGACGCCCGGTCAACAGCAACGAGACGCCGGAAGGCGCCGGCAACAACGACGCAGGATAAACTCCACCGCGCCGCCAGATACTGGCGCCTGAACGCATTTGCGGTTATAAACTCCATGCCGCCGACGCATCTCAGCATAACCCGAGCGGCGTTTTGATTTCAGATCAGGTTGTCAGGAGCCCTTCATGTCCCTCGCCATTGCTTCAACGCCCACGCCCGCCGTCGCCGCGAATATTGCTTCGCCGCTGACATTGCCTTGCGGCGCCGTGATTCCCAACCGTATCGCCAAATCAGCGATGACCGAGGGACTGGCGGACGGCGATGATCTCCCGACGCTGCAGCTTAACCAGCTTTACCAACGCTGGGCGGAAGGCGGAGCCGGACTGCTGATCACCGGCAATGTCATGGTGGATCGCCGCTATCTGGAGCGCAGCGGCAACGTAGTGCTGGAGAATGCCGACGCCCTTTCCCGCTTTCGCCTGTGGGCGGAGGTAGTCACCGAATGCGACGTTCATCTGTGGATGCAGCTCAATCATCCGGGGCGACAATGCTCCCGATTCAGCAATAGCAAGCCCGTCGCGCCTTCCGCCGTGCAATTGCGTATGGCGGGCAATTTCGCCATGCCCCGCGCCCTGCCGGACAGCGAGATCAAAGCCATTATCCGGCGCTTCGGCGTCAGCGCCGCCCTGGCGCGAGAGGCGGGCTTCACCGGCGTGCAGATACATAGCGCCCATGGCTACCTGGGCAGCCAGTTCTTATCGCCCCGGACCAACCAGCGCAAAGATGAATGGGGGGGCTCGCTGGAGAATCGCGCCCGCTTTCTGCTCGCGACCGTGGCGGAAGTCAGAGCGCAGGTTGGCGCCGACTTTCCCGTGGCGGTAAAGCTGAACTCCGCTGATTTTCAGCAAGGCGGCTTCGCGATTGAAGAATGTGTAGAAGTCGCGCGCTGGCTGCAACAGGCCGGCGTGGATTTACTGGAGCTGTCGGGCGGCTCCTACGAAAACCCAGCTTTTCTGGCGACGGAAAGCGACAAGCGCCCCGCCGGAGCATGGCGTCGGGAGGCGTTTTTCCTGGAATATGCGGAAGCGGTCGCCAAAGCGGTGACGACGCCGCTGATGGTCACAGGCGGCTTCCGCAGCCGTCCGGGCATGAATGACGCCATCGCCGCCGGCGCCACACAGATGATCGGCGTCGCCCGCCCTTTCTGTACGGACCCGGACTTTCCCCGCAAGCTGTTCGCCGGCGCCATCGCCCGGACGCACCCGACAGAGAAAGAGCTGGCCCTGGCCGGCTATTGGGGACCTCAAAGTCCGTCCAAACTGGTGCGGGCGCTCAACAATCAAGCTCAGGCGGCCTGGTATTATCAGCAGATTCTGCATCTGGCCAACCGCCGTCAACCGGATCTCAACCTGGGACTCGTCGGCGCGCTGCGCAGTCACCTGCTGAATGAAATGCGCCACTCGCTGCGTCGCTCAAGGTAACCTGCTTAGCCGCTGTAATTTAACGACTTTCAATCGCTTTTCCGATCCAGATCATGGATGAAAGCCGCATATTGGGCTAGATTGTTGTATTAGAGCGACAATAATAACCCCCAATGACAAGCGAGCGTTCAATTCCGGTGCTTTCCAACATACGGTGTCGCAGCGCATCCGTGGCGCCCCAAATTCTCGCCTCTGGAGTGCTCTGTCTCGCGTTGTGCGGCGAGGCCCTCACAGCTCCCAGGCTCTCGGAGGAAACCGTCTCCTATTGGTTGGACGGCGAGTTTTCCGTTTCCACTCTCAGCAAGAAAGAGCAAGCTGCGGAACTGGCCTGGTTTCATCAAGCCGCCGCGCCTTTTCGCGGCATGACCATTTATGTGGTGTCAGAAACCATCGACACGCACTGGTATGAAGCCAACATTCTCTCCAAAGCCTTCGAAGACGTCACCGGCATCCGCGTCGTGCATGAAATCACAGGGGAAGATGACCTTGTCCGCAAACTGCTTTCGCAAATCGAAACCGGGATCAATATTTACGACGCTTTCATCAGTGATTCCGACCTGATCGGCGCCCACTATCGCAGCGGCGCGGTGGTCGCGCTCTCCGACTATATCCAGCAGGACGGGGCCGCCGTCACACTGCCGACGCTGGATCTGCAGGACTTCATCGGCCTCAATTTCACCACTGCGCCGGACGGCAAGGTTTATCAGCTTCCCGACCAGCAATTCGCTAATCTGTACTGGTATCGCTATGACTGGTTCAACCGCAAGGACCTGCGTGAACGCTTTAAGCGTCTGTACGGCTATGAGCTGGGGGTGCCGGTTAACTGGTCCGCGTACGAGGATATTGCGGAATTCTTCACCGTCCATGTCAAAGAGTTGGACGGCCATCCAGTCTGGGGACACATGGATTACGGCAAAACCGATCCCTCTCTGGGCTGGCGCATCTCCGACGCCTGGCTGTCCATGGCGGGCATGGGGGATCGCGGCATTCCCAATGGCGTTCCCGTAGATGATTGGGGCATCCGGGTGGAGGGCTGCCGCCCGGCGGGCGCCAGCGTAAAACGAGGCGGCGCGCTGGACAGCCCGGCGGCGAATTACGCCATACATAAGTTCGTCGACTGGTTTAAATACGCGCCGCCTCAGGCGGCTAACCTGACATTCACTGAAGCCGGCGGCTGGGTTGGCACAGGGCAGATTGCGCAGCAGATATTCTGGTACACCGCTTTCGTCGCCCAAGCCACGCAACCCGGCCTGCCTATCGTCAACGCCGACGGCACGCCCAAATGGCGCATCGCCCCTTCCCCGGTCGGCGCTTACTGGGAGGAAGGCATGAAGTCCGGCTATCAGGACGCGGGTTCCTGGACGCTGCTGAAAAATACGCCTGCAGACCGTCGTCGGGCGGCCTGGCTTTACGCCCAGTTCACCGTATCCAAAACGGTCTCCCTCAAGAAAACCCTGGTGGGACTGACGCCCATCCGCCTGTCGGACATCAACTCGTCAGTCATGTCTGAGAAGGCTCCCATGCTGGGGGGATTAGTGGAGTTTTATCGCTCCAACGCCCGCAACTACTGGACGCCGACCGGCTCCAATGTGCCCAATTACGCCAAGCTGTCCCCTTTATGGTGGAAATATATTTCTCTGGCCCTGGAAGGAGCCCGCCCGGTGGATGAGGTCATGCAGGATCTCGCCCGTGCGATGGACCGAGGTCTGGACGCAGTGGGACGGGAAGAGCCCGGCGTCTGTTCACCCCGCCTGAATCCAGAGTCCTCCCGCGAGTTCTGGCTGAAAGCCCCGGGAGCCCCCAAACCGGAACGCAACGAACATCCTCCTGGAAAGACGTTAAGCTATGAAGAGTCAATCAAAGTCTGGAATTAGCCCCATGACGCGACTGCTGGCCGCTTGCGTAACCTGGGTCCTGCTTCACGCCGCTCCCGCTCTCGCGGAAGGAGAGAAAATTCAAGTGCTGGCGTATGCGCAACCGCCTTTTATGGAGCTGCGCCATGACCGGCCCGCGGGTCTGGCTATCGACATTCTCAACATGTTGTTCCAACGCGCGGAGGTGGACTACAGCATTCTGTTTCTGCCGCCGAAACGCGCCTACGTCACCGCCTTGTCAGAACCCAACAACTGCGTGCTGGCGATCGAGCGCAGTCAGGCGCGGGAAGCCTTGTTTCAATGGGTCAGCCCTATTCTCATCACCCGGCACGGTTTCTATTCCAATCTGACGGACAATTACAATATCCGCACGCTCAACGACGCCAAGCCTCTGGTGATAGGCAGCTACCTGGGGAGCGGCGTAGGCGAGTATCTGGAGAAGCTGGGGTTCAATGTGGATCTCACTTCGAGCAATGACCTGAATATCCGCAAGTTACAGCTCAAACGGGTCAACCTGTGGGCCAGCGACACCGTTTCAGCAGCGGTGATCATCAATCAGAGCAGTCTTCCTATCAAGCTGGAGCATGTCTTCCTTACCACACTAAGGGCGATGGGCTGCAACCTGAGTACGTCGCCCACCCTGGTGGAGCGACTGCAAAACGAGCTGAAGAGCATGTATCAGGACCAGTCCATTCGGCAGTTGTATCGCAACTACCTGGGCCAGGACGCGGACTGGCTGAGCAACTGACGCCGCTTTCAGGCGGCGTCTTCGCGCAGGGCTTGGTTGGGGCGGAACAGCCGTTTCAGATCTTCGATGACCACGTAGTTCACCGGCACCAGCAGCAACGTCAGGAAGGTGGCGAACAATATTCCAAAGCCCAGTGACACCGCCATGGGTATCAAAAACTGCGCCTGAGTGGACTTCTCGAACAACAAAGGCATCAATCCGATAAACGTGGTCAATGACGTGAGCATGACCGGGCGGAAGCGCGCCACGCCCGCATTCAGCACCGCGGTCATCAGATTGCCGCCGTTCTCCCGATCATTGCGGTGCTTGTTGATGAAATCCACCAGCACCAGACTGTCATTCACCACCACCCCGATCAGCGCCAGCATTCCCAGCAAACTGGTCAGGCTCAGATCCATCCCCATGATCCAGTGGCCGATCACCGCGCCAATGCCGCCGAACGGAATCACGGTCATGACGATCAACGGCTGAACGTAGGATTTGAATGGAATCGCCAACAAGCTATAAATCATAAACAGCACAAACAACAGCCCCCATTTGAGACTGCCGAAGGACTCCCGCTGTTCTTTCGCCTCGCCTTCCCAAGTGTATTGAATATCCGGATGTTGCAGCATCAGGTCGTCGAGGAAACGGGTCATGTCTTCCTGCAAGGCCAGCATATTGGTGTTCTGCTTATCGATATCCGCGCGCACGTTCATGGTGCGGTAGCGGTCAATGCGATAGATCGTGGTGGGACTCAGGCCCGGCTTGAGTTCAGCGATTTCGCCCAGCGGAATCAAGCGCCCGTCAGAGGCGGCGATACGCAGGCTCTGCAAATCGCTGACGGATTGTCGATCGGAGCGAGGATAGCGCACCATGACGCGCACGTCGTCACGCCCCCGCTGGATACGCTGCACCTGGTAGCCATAAAACGCCTGCCGAATCTGATTGATGACGTCCGCCCTGTTCAATCCTAACGCGTAGGCCTCAGGCTTCAGTTCCACCTGCAGCTCTTCTTTGCCGTCAGACAGGCTGTCGGTAATGTCGAACACTGTGGGATAGCTCGCCAGTCGCGCTTTCACCTGCTCTCCCACCGCCTCCAGCGTCTCGAAATTATTACCGGAAAACTGAATGTCGATGGGGTCGGACACCCGCCCGATCTCAGCGCGGAATGTCAACGATTCGGCGCCGGGGACCACGCCGATCAAACGACGCCATTCGTTGACCAGTTCATTGCTGGTGACCGCCGTGTCCCGCTCTTCCGGCGCCACGATCTCGAAGATCACTCGCCCGACATGGGAACCGCTGGAGCCGCCGCTGGTGGCCAGTACATCCAGGATCAGATCTTCTCCCGTCTGCGGATCGCGATACTTCTCCTTGAGCTTGAAGGCGGCATCCGCCATTTTGGAGACATAGCGATCCGTCACCTCAAAAGGCGTGCCCTGAGGCATGGTCAGCGACGCCCTGGCGATCTCGCTCTGTACTCTCGGGAAGAACACGAAGTTGATCCAGCCGGAAGCCACCAGCGTGCTCAGCAGGATAAAAGAGCCTACTGCGAACGACAAAAACAGGTAACGATTACGCAGGGTCCAGTGCAATACCGGGTGATAGTAGCGCAGAATCGCGTTTTCAAATCCGTCCGCAAAGGCGCGCTGCCAGCGCTCCAGGCGCGATCCGGCATTGGGATCGGGATTGATGCGCACATGCTTCAAGTGTGCGGGTAAGATGAGTTTGGACTCGATCAGCGAGAACACGAAAATCGGCAGCACCACCACCACAATCTGCGCGAATAACTGACCGCGTACGCCCTCGATAAAGGCGATGGGCATAAAGGCGGCCATGGTGGTCAGCACCCCGAATGTAACCGGCGCCGCCACTTCCTGGGTGCCCTGAATCGCCGCCTGCAAGCCGTTTTCCGCGCGCCGCAAGTGGGTATAAACGCTTTCGCCGGTGACGATGGCGTCGTCCACGACGATCCCCAGCACAAGAATAAAAGCGAACAAGGTAAAAATGTTAAGGGTGACGCCAAAGTACGGCATCACCAGGAACGCCCCCATAAAGGAGATAGGAATGCCGCAAAAAACCCAGAACGCCACCGATGGCCTCAAGAACAGCGTCAACAGCAGCAGCACCAGAATACCGCCCTGGATCGCATTGTCCGTCAGGGTCTGCAGACGTTTTTTCACCAACTTGGAAAAATCACGCCAATAGGTCAGTTCTACCCCGACTGGCAGGCTGCTCTGCTTACGCTCGATATACTCTTTGACCTTGTCGGCGACGCCAATGGCGCTTTGATCCCCCACCCGGAACACATCCACAAACGCCGCCGGTTGACCGTTGAAACGGGTGAGCACGCGTCCTTCTTCAAACCCGTCCACGACGGCGGCCAGATCTCTGACGCGCACGAAACTGCCGTCGCGCTGGGTCAGTACGACGATGTCTTCAAAGTCATCGCGGCGGTAGGCCTGACCTTTGGAACGAATCAAAACCTCTCCGCCATCGGTCTGGATATTGCCCGCCGACACGTCCAGGGAACTTTTGCTGATAGCCTGGGCGATGGTTTGCAGCGTAATGCCGTAGCGTTGCAGCGTCGCCTTGGGTACTTCAATGGAGATTTCATAGTTGCGCACGCCATCCAGGGCCACCTGAGTGACGCCATCCAGGCGCAACATGTCATCGCGCACATGCTCCGCCAGCGTACGGATTTCCGACTCGGGATACGGCCCGGCGATAGCGACGGTAATCACTTCCCGGGTATGCTGCGCCAGACTGATAACCGGTTTTTCCACGTCCCCCGGAAAGGAGTTGATGGAGTCCACCCGGCTTTTCACATCCGCCAGCAGCTCACGGGGATCATAGTCGCTGTCCACTTCGACCGTGACCGATGCGCTGCCCTCAGAGGAACGGCTGACAATTTTCTCAACGCCCTCCAGGTCCTGCACCGCTTCTTCAATTTTGACGCTGACGCCCTCCTCCACTTCTTCCGGAGTAGCGCCGCGAAGCGAAACGGAAATTGAGATGGTGGAGGGTTCAACAGAAGGAAATACTTCCAAGGGCAGGCGATGACTCAAAGACCCCAGCCCCAAAGCCAGGATCGTCAGCATCAACAGATTGGCGGCGACATGATTACGAGCGAACCAGGCAATCACTGCACGTCTCCAACCGCTGCGTCAGCAGGCTTTTCTCCGTTGCGGCGCGCCACCTTTTCCGATTCGTTCTGCGCGCGTTTGATACGCACGCCGCTATTGACCTGTCCCAGCGGGGTGAGAATCAGTTCGTCGCCCGCCTGCAGCCCTTCGCTGATCAGCGCGGACTTCCCGCTCTGCCAGCCGATCTCAATGCTCTGCCGGTGCAACACCTCCCCTTTGGCGATGTACACATAACTGCCCTGATAAATGGATGAAACGGGCACAACCAAGGCTTCCGGCAAGCGCCGGCCCTGAATTTCCGCACTGACGTACTGACCTATTTTTAGAGGATATCGATTCGTGTCCTGAAGCCCGAAAGGGTCATCAATCTGAGCGACTACATAAAGCTGCTGAGTGGTAGCGTCAATGGCGCCTTCCGTACGCACTATCTTACCGCGCCATTTTTCTTTCGAGCCGGCGAGGTTATTAAAAATCGTCACTTCTGGCGGCTCGCCTCCCCGACGCTGCTCAGGCAGGTCGATAAATCCCAGATCGGTATTGTTGAGAGGCAGGCGCACTTCAACGTAATCCGTGGCGTAGATTTCCGCCAGTGTGGTCTGCGGCGACACGACTGAACCCAGATCCACCTGTTTCTTCAGCACGCGGCCCGCGTAGGGCGCTTTGATTTCGGTCCGCTCCAGATTGATGCGCGCCTGCGTATGTTGGGCGATCGCCGTTTGCACCCGGGCCTGAGCCGCTGCCAGCTGCGGCTTGCGCAACGCCAGATCCGAGGCGTTTTTGACGCCGCCGATTTTTTCCCAGTCCTTCTTCGCCTGCCGCACTCGCGCTTCTTCCTCCGCCAGCGCCAACTTCGCTTCCGTTACGGCGCCTTCAGCAATGCGCAATTGCACCTGATAGTCCACGGGGTCAATTTTCAGCAGCACCTCGCCTTTGACGAAGAAACCGCCATCACGAAGGTTTGGCGACACCTCGATCACCTGACCGGACACCTGGGCGACAATGGAGCTTTGCGTACGCGGTTGCACAATGCCGAACGTGGAAATACGTACTGGAAACACTTCGGTTTGCAGCGTTTGGGTTTCAACGCTGATAGCGGGCTGCGGGTGCTCTTTTTGAGGCTTTGCCTGAGGTTTGAACTCAGTGGCGAGATAAGCAACGCCAACAAACAAGGCTAACACCGCTAACGGCAGGACTTTCTTTAACATCTGACTTCCGGGCAACTGTCTGGTCGAGGGGGACTAGGCCTATTTATACGCCGAGGCGCAAAGCGGCGTCCACCGCGAACGCACAATGGGCGATTAACTTTGGTTAATTAAGTGTAGTGGGTTGGAACTGAATGGGTGGTGAATGGTTACAGCGAAAAAATAAAAGGAGAGCCGTAGCCGCAAGATATGACAAAGCGCAACCCAAAGACGAAGTCGCGCTCTGCTTAGAATTATTGTGGATTGAGGACCATCTTCCAGCCGGGGAATGATACAACTGTATATGTGTATTGCTCTTCGTCATTTTCAGCAGGTGTTCCTGCATAGGCGTCATTTATTTGCGCCGTGATCAAGTCCATGGCGCTGTGTGGAACAATATCAGTCACATCCTGTCGGGTGTAAGGGTTAATAACTGAAACAACCTCAAATGAGACATACTTTCCGTCTCGCGGCGTGGTTTTTGATATAAAAAAGGCCTGTCCCGCCTGGGCCAAATCCATAACCTTGCCCTGCAGATTGCCTTCCTCCTCTCCGTCCTCATGGACAATCAACCAGTCCACCACTTTCGCACTTGGAACGTCAATTCTGTCTCCGCTATTAAACTGGATCTCTCCAGCAGGTTCACTGGCAATAACGCCGACAAAAACATCCTCACGAATCTCCTGCAAGCGCACGAATATTTGTTCATAACTCACGCCCTGGTAAAGCTTTGTCACCACATAAAAAGACTTCTCGCTTTTTGAATGAAAGCGTTCCTTAAAATATGGGAGAGTCTCGCGAGCGCGGGCGACATATTTTTCCAATAGTCCCTTCAGCTCAAGGTCAATATTTGTAGGCGTGTCTTTATATTTAGATTCAGATTCAGATTCAGCAGTATAAGCGACCGAAGAAATAAGCATGAAGACTATGAAAAGGAGGCTACGTTTTTTCATAAGTATCACCCATAAACTATACCCGCCAAGCGACAGGCTTATTATTTACCCAGCTTCTTAGCTACATATTTATTCATGCTAACCATTTGTTTGTATTTTCTATTTCTTTCAACTAAGCCCCGAAATTCAGGCCGAAGCATATACCACGCAGAAAAGAGTGAAGGGATTGTGTATAAAAATAGAACAACCAATGCAAAGCGAATCAAATCTTCACTTTGAGTCAGCGCCCAAAATACTTGATAGAGTTCCAATACGCCAAGCAGTATGCAAAAGGCCCCAGCAATATAGACGGACCATTTGTGCAGCTTAACCACCCCGACAGTCAGGGCGAGCCCTACAAGTAAAAAAACAGTGCCCACTGTGTTTCCAGCTTTGGATGTCTCCTCAAGCAAAGAAGACAACATGATTTTGATATTACTCGAAAGCAACATGAAACATAGAAGCATCCACACTGCGATGACGAATATCGGCCAAGGCCGCTTAACCGGCGCAAAGACGTTCTCATCGTCGGATTTCAAATCACTGGAGGGAGTATTGTATAGATTATCGGACACGGCTTTATCCACCACTGGCTGCCTGAAACGAGCAGGCATTTTATTGGCGGACATGGCCTGTTAAAAGTATTTTTTGTGACGAAACGTTTTCTTTTCCATCAAGAAATAGTGTGCGTTTCGTGCGGGTGGACTCCCTACACCTTGTGTAGGGAGTCTCTTAGAAGAAGCTCCGCATGATCGTCACTCCACATCTGACCCCCGTCCCCCCAGATACTGAGGCAAGTCATCGCCAATCACGCACCATTTCGCCTTGGATGCGGTGTAAATGTGGTCTTTCGGCAGTTGGTCCGGTTCTTCGTCCAGGGTTCCCAGGGCGATGTCGATATAATCGGGATTGCTGAGAAACCTGAAGAACAGGCTGGAGCCGCATTGGGGGCAGAAGCCGCGCTCCGCCTTTTCCGATGAGCGGTATACTGCGATGCGGTCTCCACCTGCGGTCCAGGTGAAATTCGCCATGCTCACCACGCCGTAAGTTCCCGTCGCCGCGCCGTGGAACTTACGGCACTTGGAGCAATGACAGTGGGATACGTTTTCTTCAAAGGTCTTTACTTCATATTGCACGGCGCCGCACAGACAACTTCCTTTCATATCCCACTTATCTCCGAGTTTATTCAGGTTAACGATACATTCTCATCTATTTACGTCATTGAGCATCCTGTGGTGATGCTTCGCATGATCGCGAATGAATGTCTTAATGAAAAAGTAGCTGTGATCATATCCAGAGCGATAGTTCAGGGTCAGCGGAATGTCTTTCTCCGCGCAGGCGGCCTTCAGCAGCTCTGGGTTCAATTGCTCCGCCAGGAACTCATCCTTATCCCCCTGGTCCACCAGAATCGTCTTCACTTTCGCCCCGGATTCGATCAGCGCCACAGAATCATAGGCTTTCCAGTTTTCCTGGTCCGTTCCCAAATAGCCCGCCAAGGCTTTCTTACCCCAAGGGCAGGACATGGGTGCGCAAATCGGCGCAAAGGCGGAGACTGAACGGAATTTTTCCGGTTGCTTAAGCGCGATAGTCAGCGCGCCATGCCCGCCCATGGAATGGCCGAATACGCCAGTGCGCTCCGGGTCCATGGGCAGGTTGTCAGCCACCAGCGAGTACAGCTCTTCCGTCACGTAGGAATACATACGGTAGTTGGAACGCCAGGGCGCTTCCGTCGCATCCACGTAAAACCCGGCGCCGGAGCCAAAGTCATAGCTGAGATCTTCGCCGTCCAGGCCCACATTGCGGGGGCTGGTGTCAGGCGCCACCACGATAAAGCCGTATTCCGCGGCGGCGGATTCGACGTCCGCCTTCTGCACGAAGTTCTGGTCTGTGCAGGTCAAACCGGAAAGCCAGAACAAGGTGGCGCACTTTCCTTCCTCCGCAGCAGCGGGAACGAATACGGAAAAAGTCATCAGACAACCGCAGGTTTCCGAGTCGTGCTGATAGCGGCGCCAATATCCGCCGTGGCATTTATTTTCCTGAATCAAGTGCATAGGGTTCCTCCCGGTGCGTTAAAAAAGAATCACAGAGCGAATGCTTTTGCCTTCGTGCATGTAGTCAAAAGCTTTATTGATGTCATCCAGAGACAAACTGTAAGTGACCATCGGGTCTACTTTGATTTCGCCGCTGAGATATTTATCCACGTAACCTGGCAGCTGGCTGCGTCCCTTAACGCCACCAAACGCGGTTCCTTTCCAGGTACGGCCAGTGACCAGCTGGAAAGGACGCGTGGAAATTTCCTGACCGGCGCCCGCCACACCGATGATCACGGACGTCCCCCACCCTTTATGGCAGGATTCCAGCGCCGCGCGCATCAATTGCACATTGCCGACGCACTCGAACGAATAATCCACGCCGCCATCGGTCATTTCCACCAACGCCTCCTGGATTGGCGCGGACAATTCCTTGGGGTTCACACAGTCGGTGGCGCCCAGGGCTTTCGCCATCTCAAACTTATCCGGATTAACGTCAACGGCGATGATCCGCCCGGCGTTGGCCATTGCAGCGCCCTGGATGACGCTCAAGCCAATGCCGCCCAGGCCGAATACCGCCACCGTCGAGCCTGGCTCTACTTTCGCCGTGTTCAACACCGCGCCAATGCCAGTGGTGACGCCGCAGCCCAACAGACAGACTTTCTCCAACGGCGCCTTAGGATTGATTTTGGCCAGCGCGATTTCCGGCAGCACGGTGTACTCGGAAAAAGTAGAGGTGCCCATATAGTGGTAAAGCTGCTTGCCCTGATAGGAGAAGCGCGAAGTGCCGTCCGGCATCAGGCCTTTGCCCTGGGTGAGCCGGATCGCCTGACAGAGATTGGTTTTGCCGGACGCGCAGAACTTGCATTGTCCGCACTCCGGAATATAAAGAGGAATAACGTGATCGCCCGGCTTAACGGAGGTTACGCCTTCACCGACCTCCATCACCACACCGCCGCCTTCATGGCCAAGAATAGCGGGAAAAAGCCCTTCGGGGTCATCTCCTGAGAGCGTATAAGCGTCGGTATGACAGACGCCAGTGGCGACAATCTTGACCAGCACTTCCCCGGCTTTTGGCCCCTGAACGTCCACCTCGACGATTTCGAGCGGCTGGCCGGCGGCGAATGCGACTGCTGCGCGTGATTTCATATTAAGCTCCCTGGGGGTTAAGGTTATGGGTTGTTATGGATTCCAGTGAGACACTATAGGCGCCGTCAGAAGGCATCGCAATGCCTGCAGTCGGCTTCGCGGCCCTCCACCAAAAGGCGTACTCATATGATTCAAAACGGGAATTGTTCGACATTCCTGACCACGCGCTGACGCATTTCCCTTGCGAGACGTTGAACCCCAGACGGATACTGAGCGCGACTCAGGACGTCGCGGCCATCATCATGATCCTCACAAGCAAACTGCAACCGCCTCAACTTCCCGCGCAACTTTTGCCTCGGGACGCCTTACAGCAACGACTTGGCGGCATAATAAGAAAGCCGGTCACATTGGTGTCCGCGCCGCCGGGCTTTGGCAAAACCACGGCGCTGGCGCAATTTCTTCATCGCGAACAACTCCCCTACCTGTGGTACGCCCTGGACGAACAGGATAATGTCCCTGGGATTTTCTGGCGTTATGTTTGCGCGGGATTCGAGTCCGTCTTCCCCAAAATCGGCCCGCGCAGCGCGCGCATCCTGTCTGTAGATGACGACGCCTTGAACGCTGTGCGCAGCCTGCTGGACGAGTTGACGCAACTGGGACGCACCTGGCGGCGTCCGGAAAGCATGCTGGTGGCGATTGATGATGTGCATTACCTCAACGACCCAGCCTTGTTACAGCAGCTGGACTACTTTCTGGATCATCTGCCGCCTTACCTTCATGTGGCTCTGATCAGTCGCACGATACCGGCGCTGCATATTCCCCGTCGTCAGGTCCGCGACAGCGTTCTGTTACTGAATGCGGAGCATCTGCGGCTCTCTGAAACCGAAGCGCCGCAATTCCTGCAAACCCGCCTGGGGATAAGCCTGGAAGCATCGGATATGAAAAAACTGCATCGCCTTACCGAGGGCTGGATCGGCGCATTGCAACTGTATGGTTTGAACCTGCAGTCGCAACCCGCCAACCGGCTGCTGACATTAAGCGCGCAGCCAGAGAATGTGGCCGCCTATCTGGCGGAAGAGTGTTTTCAGCAACAGGACGACTGGGTGCAGACAGGTTTGTTGAATCTGGCCCTGGTTCCCCTTTTTAACCTGCAGCTCGCCAACCAGCTTTGTCCCGGCCTGGACGCCGCCTTGTTGCTGGAGACTTTGTTGAAGCGCCAGTTGTTTTTATCCGAAACCAGCGCCGATGGAGCCTGGTATCGCTTCCACGATTTGTTGAGGGATTGGCTGCAATTGCGCAATCAAGACCGCCCGCCCGGGGAACTGCAAATGCTGCATGGACAGGCCGCACAATGGTATGCGGAGCAAAGTTACTTTTTAGAGGCCATGGAGCAATGGACCCTTGCCGGCGACTGGGAGCAAACCGCTTTATGCGCAGGCCGCGCGCTGCCGGAAATTCTCCGTATGGGCCATTATCCGCTAGTAGCGCGACTACTGACGAAAATCCCCCACGAACAACTGCACCGTTATCCCAAGCTTTTGGTCCAGCGGGCGTTTTTACAATTGACGCGAATGCGCTTCTATGAAGTCGAGACTGATCTGGATCTGGCGGAGCGCTATGTGGACGCCATGCTGGAGCAGTCCCAAAATGCTCAGACACTGGCGCAGTTGAAACGCCAGTACGGGTTACAGGAATCCGAATCCGTCAGAGAACTGAAATGCATGATCATTCTCGGACGCAGCCACATCGCCCGGATGACGGATAGACCCGAGCTCGCCACCGAACAGCTTGAGCAAACCCGCGACTTTCTTCCTGAACAGGACTCGCCCTTCACCGCCTGGCTGTTTCAGGGCCTGGGCGCGGACGAGTATATCCGCGGCTCGTTGCATGCGGCGCAATACCTGCTGATGCGCGCCCTGCGCAGTAGCCGCAAATATGAAGAGGGTTTCTGCCTGCTCGCCACCTTATCCTGGTTAATTCCCGTGCTTCTGCAACAAGGTAAGCTGCAATTCGCCAAAGAACTCCTGGAGGAACAGCAGTCCTGGCTGGAAAGCCGCCACATGCACTGTTTGCCAAACTGGGGCGCCCTGCACTATCTACGCCTGTTGATTCTGCTTGAGCTGGAACAACCCGAGGCGGCCAATCAGGAGTTAGAGCGCCTGTGGGACGCCACCGACGACCGCGTCATGGCGGTGGACCGGGTCTACCATAAATGGGGCGAGCTCGCCCTGCGTCTGGCTCAGCAAGACTATCTGCAGGCGGAAAAGGCGCTGAATCAGTTGGACGCCTATTTTCAGCAGCATTTCAGTCAGTGGAATTTTGTCATCCCCAACCCCGCCACGCTCAAAGTTCTTCTCGACGCCTTATCAGGCAACCCTTTCCCCTTGGCGCAATGGGCTGCGGCTTATGATACCCAGGCGCCTATCGTCAATTTGCAACGGCAAACCATCGAACTGATGATGTACGTCCGCATCAGGATCTATCAGCAAGCGGACGAGCTGGACATACTTCAGGAACGGCTCAAGCTCATCCAGCAAGCTGGAAACCTGTACTTTTCTATTAATCTCTTGGTTCTGTGCTGCCTTAACGAATTGGCTCAAGCGCGCCCCAGCAGCGCGCGAGAGTTTCTCAGTCAGGCCGTAAACGCCGCCGCGCCTCTCGGCGTACGCCGTCCCTTCCAGGAAGAAATCGCCTTTCTGCAACCGCTATTAATGGATATGACGCGACGCGGACACGCTGCGACTTTTATCTCAGAACTGATGGCTTACTCGCCCTCTCAAGTCCGCCCGCAACACGGCCACAGCAGATATCCGTTAGTGGAAGAACTCAGCCAAAGGGAGACCACCATTCTGAATCACTTGTCCGCAGGGCGCAGTAATGAGGAAATCGCGGTCGCGCTGAACATCGCCGCCTCCACGGTAAAGACGCATTTGCGCAACATATACGCTAAACTGGGGGTGCGTCGCCGCACTCAGGCGCTGGCGATCGCAAGGGACAAAGGCTTGGTGTAAGAAGCTGACGGCTTACATCGACGCCAGGATTTCCTGTCTATCACGCACTTTGAGTTTCATTCATTCGCCGCCGCTACGACACTCCATGTCGTATCAAAAGGTATCATTTCAGCTCTCCCTGAGAGAGCCCGTCATCCAATATTCGTCCAACTCACTGAAGATAAAAGGCTTATGCAGTTCAAAGCAATTCTATTCATTGCGGCCTCATCGCTTTGCGCAACAGCGGCGGCGTCCACACTTAGGACGCAAGCCAATACTGGCGATCAGACGCCGATCCCGCTTGAAGCTGAGACCCAGTTACCAAGTGCGGACCTGCCGATATACCACGCCAACGCACAGTCGGCGCCGCCACAGAATCTGGTCGCCCCAGAGCCGGCCTATCTCGCGCTTCTGGGGCTGGGAGCGATGGCGCTGTTTTTGCGCCGGCGCTCCACTCTCTGACAAACGCCATCAGGCGGCCTGTTTGCCATCGTATGGCCTCGTCTGACGCGCCCCTTGTAACGCCTGCGCCCACCAGACCAGTCGATCCAGCATAATGTCCATGGACTTTTGCGCGCGCGCAGGGGCCAACAGTTCGCCATGCTCATCAAACTGCTCCCAGGCGCTGACGAAGCTGACGGTATCCCTTACAGTCACGGCATGCAGCTCCGCAAACACCAGACGTAACTGCTCCACCGCCCGCAGACCGCCGGAAATACCGCCATAAGACACAAACGCCACCGGCTTGGCGCGCCACTCGCTGTTCACGGAGTCAATGACGAACTTCAAGGGGGCAGGATAGCCGTGGTTATATTCCGGCGTCACAATGACGAACGCATCCGCCAGTCCCACACGATGGCATAACGCTTCGACCGCGGGAAGACGCTCACGTTGATGGTACGGGGGCAGCGCCAGTTCCGCCGGGTCAATCATATCCAGATTCAGCCCCTGACGATTAAGAATGCGCCCGCCGGCCCAGCGCGCCACTTTGTCGCAGAAGCGTCCTTCCCGAGTGCTGCCATAGATCAACGCCACGTTAATATCACTGCCCATAAATCACTACTCCAAAGAGGTTGTTATCAAGTCTGCGGCAGTGTAAAACCTCAACTTAACTTTAGGTCAAGAGGTATTTCCATGGCGAAGCTCAACGCCAGTAACGCTTACAAAGAACTCAGCGTCGGCGAAGTGGCGAAGCGCAGCGGCGTCGCCGTTTCCACCCTGCATTTCTACGAATCCAAAGGATTGCTGAAGAGCAGTCGCAACTCCGGCAATCAACGCCGTTATCCAAGAGGCGTCCTGCGGAGAGTGGCGATCATCAAGGTGGCGCAACGCACTGGCGTACCGTTGTCAGCGATCAAAGAAGCTTTGTCGACTCTGCCCGAAGGTCGCGCGCCCAATGCGGCGGACTGGCGACGCTTATCAGAACAATGGAAACAAGTGCTGGATGACCGAATACGCAAACTCACCCAGTTAAGGGATCAGCTGGACGACTGCATCGGTTGCGGTTGCCTGTCGATGGAGGATTGCCCGCTGCGCAATCCCTGGGATGAATTGGCGGCGCAGGGCCCAGGGCCGCGCTTATTGGAGCAGGATTAACCCCGGCTAACGCCGGGGCGGTTAATCGTTTGTATACACTATTGCTCAGGGACGTTCGTGTAAAAACCAGCGGCGGGTTTTCATGAGCGAACGGGCGTGATCACGCAGGAGAACCCCCGCCAACGCCGTGGTGCAAGGCGCCAGCGCTTCCTGTTCAAAGGCCAGATCGAAGGATTCGAAAATATCCTTTGGGCCCGACCTGGCGTTGAACTGCAGCATGGTTCCGTAATGGGCCACCAGCTCTGCGCCGTACTTGTCATGCCAATGCCGCAACATGGCGATAGAGGCTTCCGACCCCACATTCTCAGCGCCGTACCAATGCATATACGCCAGCGCCTCCCAGGGTTTTGTCGTCGGCAACAGCATTAACGCCTGCGCCTGCCCCTGAGGCTCGTACCAGTCGATATGGTCACAATACTCGGGCTCCAGCACATCGCTGGCGCCTGAGTATTGAATCTCCCATTCCAACATCCAGCGCTCGAATTCAAAGTAACTGGTGATCTGCTTCTCGGCGATCAATTTATTGATTTCATCCAGAGAGGGAACTTTGCCAAAACGCTCTTTGGTATGGCCGATACTGTACTCGAAATTCTCCTCCAGATCTTCAGAGTACAGGCGATTATGGGCGTCCAGGACCGCCTGTATGTCAGCCATTTCCGCGCCGGCGCAGATGGCCTGCGGCGAGAGATCCCTGTCTGCTCCCGACGGCTCCCATCCATAAGGACGGCGCATAAACGCATCCTCGTTGAGCACCGCCTCGCGCCAGCTGCCCGTATCATTCAACCAGCATGCATGCAACACCGGCCACATGCCGGTCTGATCGGAAATAGTACGAAACTCCGCCCACAAATCCATCGCCTCCCCGGCGGTAATTTCAACAGCGAAGGCCTTCCGTGCAACGCCCGGCACATCCATCATCACGACTTCATGCTCGTCATAACCGATCCCACTGAGAATCTCACATAACTGGTCTTCGGTTTCTAACATTGCGCAACCTTCCTTCACATCTAACAGGTTCTATATGTGGCCGACTTTTTTCTCATATCTTGAGTTTAGTAGCAGGAAAACTTTAAACCAAACCCCAGCAGGCAATCCTATGTAAACGATTGTGTAATCTGCGCAATACCGCAGCCGCACAATCCCCACGGGATATACTGAATTGAAAGCCAAGTCTTTGCAGATGAATCTATAGCGTCAGCCAATACAATGAAATCGGCTGATCGGACGCCATAGTAGAAGTGAGGCTAAAGAACGATTTATCGGGAAGGAAACCACGCAGAGTCACAACAGCTTTTATGGCGCTTTGTATTTAGCTGCGACAAGAAGATGAAAGAAAAGGCCCACTTTAAAGGGCCTTTATAAAACTGTTGCTTACCAGTCCCTTCCCCCGTGAAACCCGCGTTCGCCGTGTTTTTCTATAAACGCCACCAGCGTGGCTTTCTGTTCGGCAGTCAGGGTGCTGTGCAGCCGTGCAAGCGTTGGCAGTACGCTGGCGACCGCTTCGTTCATTTGCTGTTGATGCGCTTCGAATGCCGTCAGGATTTTTGCTTCATCCAGTTGCTCACTGTTGATCTGCGCGATCAGCAGCTCATGGGCGCCTTCCCGCTCTGATTTCATTTTTTGTTTCGCCGCCTGGATCTGCGTAAACAGTTCATCCAGGATGACCTGTTGCTCCGCATTGAGTTCGAGTTCATCGCTGACCCACTCCTTCGCGTGCTCCCAGCGTTTTTCAGGATCATAGCGACAGGCCATCGCTCCTAAAGACATCGCGGCGACCAGTATCCACAACAGCGGTTTTCTGACGTATTTACCCATTTTCGTAGCGTTCATAGCGCGTTTCCTCGTGATGTTTAACATGATGATCAACGTGCTCAGTGTAGGATTACGCTGGCGGGTATTCTTTTCACCGCGGTATCGGCTTGTTTCACTTTGTAACGATCTATCCTAATGATAAAAAAGGGATTTTCTGACAGAGAGACAAATCCTTGAAACTTTGCCGCTACAGCGCCGGTTACAGTCGCACTATCATGTAATTCTGATTTCCCTTTTCCCGCTACGAATGCTTATGAACTTGTTGCTGATAGATGACGATAATGATCTGGCGCGCCTGTTAAACCGCTACTTTCAACGTTTTGGCTGGGAGCTTCGACATGCTTCCGCGCCGTCAATCGCCTACGCGCAGTTAAAGCAAAGCCAGCCTGACGCGATTATTCTGGACGTCATGTTGCCGGAGGAAGATGGATTCGCCGTATGTCGCAAGCTTCGCCATGACTACACGACGCCAATCATCATGCTGACGGCCCGCGGTGAAGTGACGGATCGCATCGTTGGCTTGGAGTTAGGCGCCGATGATTATCTGCCAAAGCCCTTCGAACCACGGGAGCTTGCTGCGCGCATCCAGAGCATTACCCGTCGTCACGTCTCGGTGGAAAAGCCCTCACCCCTGATGCAGTTCCGCGATCTGGAGATTAACCCGACGACACAGGAGGCGCTTGTGGCTGGACGCCCGCTTACACTGACCACGTCCGAATTCCGCCTGCTTCAGTTATTCGCCTCGGCTCCCGGTAAAGTGTTTTCCCGCGACGAGATTATGAACAGCCTCAAAGGTACAGAAGTAGAGCTTTTCTCACGCGCGATCGATATTACGGTCAGCCGCCTGCGGCAAAAAATGAAGACAAAAAGCAAAAGGGAGTTCATAAAGACTGTCTGGGGAGCCGGCTACCGATTTGTCGGAGAAGCGCTGTAATGCTCAAACACAAACGAAAGCGTCGTCACTCTCTGTCAGTCAGGCTGATTTTGATATTTTTGGCCACCGCCTTTGCAGTCCTTGTGCTCATCGCGGCGGCTTTTCAGAATATTTCGCAGGAACGCGCCCATGTTTTCTGGAAAGATATTTTTTCAGATTACTTTTACTCCCTCAGCAAAGACATTCAGCCCCCTTACGACTCGGCGTTCATAGCGTCCATAGAGAGCCGCACCCATACTCAAGTCAGCGTCCAGAATACCGATGGAGCTTGGGCGCACGAAACACCTCCGTTCGCCGGTGCAGATCTTGAGTTCCGCGACGCTGGCGATGGCCGTATCGAATACACTCATTGGAGACGCTACTTTGTCCTGCGCATTCCGCGCCAAGACGCCACCATCTATTTCTACGCCAGACCATTTGAAGGCGAGAACGGCCTGACTTTCACCGGCATCGCCCTGCTGCTGTCGATCTTACTGGTGATCTTTCTCTGCTTTCTGAGCATTAAACGCTTACTCAAGCCTATCGGCTGGCTGACCCAGGCCGCGCAAAAGGTGGCTGGCGGCGACTTCCAGCAACGCATTCCCACTCTGAGGCAGGATGAGCTGGGACAGTTGAGCGACACCTTCAACACCATGTCCGCGCAGATTGAGTCCATGCTTAACGCCAAACGCCAGTTGTTGCTGGCTATCAGCCACGAGCTCAGATCGCCTCTCACCCGAATGCGCGTCGCTGGCGAAATGATCGACGACGAAGCGCAACGCGATGAACTGGTGCGTGAAATACATCATATGGACAGACTGATCACTGAACTGCTGGAATGCGAAAGACTGGAAACAGGCCATCACGCGCTCCAGTTGCACGACATCGACGCCGCCAGACTGTTATGCGAGCTGATCGATGAGCGCTTCGCCAGACAGCGCGCCTTGATCAGACTGGATTGCTCCGCAAACAACCAGGCGCACCTGGACCCTGTTCGCTTCAAACTGCTGGCGGCCAACCTGCTAGATAACGCGTTGAAGCATGGGGAGGGCAAGAATGTTGTCGCTAGTTGGCGACAACTACCGGATTACGGCGAATTGATTGTCGAAGACAAAGGACAAGGCGTCGAGTCGGAGCATTTAGCAGCGCTGACAGATCCCTTCTATCGCGGAGACCAATCACGCGCTCACACTGGCGGCCTTGGACTAGGCCTCTATCTATGTCGACAGATCGCCAAAGCGCATGGCGGCGAACTGCGCATCGACAGTGAGAAAGGCAAGGGAACCCGCGTCACCGTGAGGTTCCCGTTAAACAGCGATCGTTAGATTACAGGCTGGGACATTTAGGAATCGCACAGGAGGCGGCAGTCTTGCGCGCCAGAATATTCGCCACATCCTTCGATGTTGTGGCGATAGTGGCGTCGTCAGGGGCCAGCGCACTGGCGCATTTCGCCGCTTCTGTCGCAACCTCGCACCCTTGCTGGGCAAGCGCATAAGACAGATTATTCCAGCCTTCCGCCTTCTGCGGTTGCAGCGCCACCAACTGTCGAAACGCAGCCTCCGCCACAGCGTAATCTTTGGCGGCATAGGCGAGATTGCCAAATCCCAGTTGCAAAATAACAGAGTCCGGCCAACGCTTCACCGCCGCGGCGTAAGTGGCGCGGGCCTGCTGCGGATGTCCGGTATTCGCTAAGTCCTGCGCCGCTTTAGCGACAGGAAAGGGCTCTCCTGTGGCGGGCAAATCTCCGGGAGGTAAAATGACCCGCGCCCAATAGCCGCCATTTTTCCAGGTGCGCTCAAAGGTGCGCAGCAACAGCGTTTCACGTTCAGTGACGCCTGAACGCAGAATGATTTCCGCGCTGCCGAAGTCATACCCTACCACTACCGCGAAATGCCAGACCGGACTCCAGCTCAACCCCAGGTTCTGAAACACCAAAACAGGGTGTCCCGCAGCCACTTCGCGCAGGATATTCTCCATTTCAGGCTGCAATGGATAGGCGAGTCGCCCATAGCTGCGGGCCGCCGCCACCATCTCCACCTGGAAACTCCCCTGCCGGTCCGGCACATACACCAAACCAACCAGATCGTCGGGAACAACAGGCTGTTCGGGCGCTGTCAGCACTGTCGCCAACGCCGCAGGGCCACACTGATATTCAGACTGAGGATAAAAAGGCGTTGCGGTAAGTTCCGCCTGAAAGGGGATATCGCTGGGCGGTTCCGCCATCAGCGCCGCCGACTGCGGTAAAGAACCACAGCCAGAGAGCGCCGCGACGATTACAACTATAATCGCCGCGGCCTTTGCGTGTATTTGCTTAAACAATGTCCGAACTACAAACAACGTTTATCGCCAAACCGCATAGAAGCTCAGCGCACCTTAACGGCCGATGGGCTTGATAACCGGGAAAATATTGGTGGCGCCCAGTAGATCCAGCACGATCAATATCACAAAAATAACCAGAATCACGCCCAAAGCAGAGCTGGCGCCCGCTGGCATTTCATTGATTTGCTTATTGAATTCCGCGATTTCATCCGCAGTCATGTTCGCCACGCGAGCTTCAACGTCTTCCTGGCTTACGCCCAGGCTCAGCAACACTTCTTTCGCCTCATCAGAGCCAGTAATGCGCATAATCTGCTCGCGATCATAGTTTTGCTGCTCAACCTGAATCTGAGTATCAGTTGAGACCATCGCCGCACGCACCGCAGCACTCTGCAAGCTCAATACGAACATGCTCATGCTCAGCAATACAGCGGTAATTTGCTTAATCAGGCGTTTGGATTTCATAGTCATTCCTCATTTCTTAAGTAAGAGATTCGTTGGAGTTATTACTGCGACATCGCGTCGCGTTGACGAAAGAAACAGAATTCTAAGTGTCGCAACGGAATTACGAAAGTGCAAACGCCCTGCTGCGAGATATTTATTCACAACAGGGCGCTTACATTATTTCCGACGCCGGACCTGCGGCGTCGGCAGCTCAGGTTGCGCAATCCGTCGCGAACTCAGGGCTGATTAGAGGCTCGCGCCCTGTGGAACGATTTCCACGCGACGATTCATCTGACGGCCTTGCTCATTTGAGTTTTCAGCCAGCGGTTGCTCTTCGCCGTGAGGAACCACTACGAAATCAACCTGTCCGGAAACCAGATTGCGCAATGCCTGTACGGTGCTGTTGGCGCGATCAGCGGACAGCTTGCGGTTGTAGTCTGCGGAACCTGTGTCGTCTGCGTGACCGTGTATTTCAACGCGGTTGTAGGCGCCTTCCTGGATGTAGCTCGCCCACTGCTGCAGGTCGCCTTGCTCGCCAGGACCAATCTTGGCGGAGTCAAAAGCAAATTCAATATTCGCGCTTGGCATTGGCGCGGCTTCCACTACTGGCTCTGGAGCCGGCTCAACCACAGGCTCTGGCTGGGCTGGTTCAATCACCACCGGCTCTTCAACTACAGGCTCCGGCTGGCTGGACGCACACGCGGACAGACCAATCACAGCAGCCGCCAACAAACTGAATTTAGACAGGTTTTTCATGTTTTTTCCTCATTTCTACTATCTAATTGCGGGGCAACCATTCCTTAGGCGGCTCCCTATCTTTGGGCGCCCGGTTAAATCACCAAGCGGTTTCTGTAATTCTCGTCCACCAGTCCCTCTCCTCATCCTGAACTCTGTATGGGGCGTTATCCCCTCATCACGAGCCGGCTCAAAAGAGGGATCGGCTTCCTGGCGTTCTTCACAAGTCAGCAGTCGATTATCCACCCGGGACACTCCCTCGACTGAAAGCGCAACTTGCTCCGCCAGCACTTTTTCTATCGCGGTGTCGACATCGCCTTCCAATACCGCTCTGTCGCGAATCACCGTCACCTGGATTGCGAAGGCGCGCAATGCCGGGTTCAATAAATAGCGGGTTTGAATCACCCCTTCCTTCCAGCCTTCGGCGAAGGGGCTGCGTCCGTTGTCATTGGCTTTGGCGACTATCGTCGCAGTGGTAAGCGCCACCAGGACGAACATCTTTAGCCACTGCGTAACCGTTCTCGAACACATATTGCTTCTCCCTTACAGCCAACCCGACGGCCCCTCCCGGGCTCGTTAGCCTGTTCAGCTAAATAACTCTTTAGCACTACATTTAGCGCTACGAACTGATCTCTGGCGTGGCGTCAGGCTTTACTGACGCCGACTTGTTATGCGCCGAAGACATAAAGTCCGCATACTCAACCAGGGAGATATCTCCGCTCCGATCCATATCGAACATCTCAAAAGCATCCATCAGATCCTGTCGATTCCGCGCCTCAAATCGGGTGATCAAGGCGTCTGCATCCTTGTCCATCTCCACGAATCCTGGAATGGTGATGTCGAACTGATTATCGACTGTCGCCGCCTGCGCTCCGCTAACTGCAGCGCACAGCGCCAGAATTATGGTCAGCAGAGATTTCATGATGCGGCTCCTCATAAGGTCGTGGACTAATAAAGTCATGGACAAGTTTCAGCAAATGGATGAACGACTTGGTTATCGCCAGTCCGATTAACAATACAAGAACACTAACAATTTTCGATCCATAAAAAACTTAACCATTTAAAATCAAACAGTTAAAAACATTTTCATTTGTTAACGCTTTTTCCTCAGGCTTGTAAACTGTTGCCTAACGGACACAGCCCATTTTGCGACAAACCCTATAATTCCATATATTTCAATAAGTTAATGTGTTGCTTTTTTGCAACTCTAGGAATGAAGAAGAAAACTCGGTATGGTTGCGAAAACTTTCCGGATTGCAAAAACGACCAATGGGTTTTCCTTTTTACTCTATCTCTCTTACCCGGCAGTGGGCCCTGGGCATGCTGCTGGCGGTGGCGCCGCTGATCGTGGCGGTTGGCTACGCGATCTGGTCGATGGACAAGCACAACCGTCGCCAGAACGAATTGGTGGAATCCACCGCTGCGATTAACCGGCAAATGTCAGCTTTACAAGAATTGGTGAAAGAACTGGAGCGCTCTGCACGCCAGTTTGTCGTCTTGCAGGACGCGCGATTCGAGAAAATCTATGGAGAGAAGTACGCCAAGCTGCAGGAGCAGGCGACGGCGCTGGAGCGTAACATCGGCTCCGCCAAAATGAGCGACATGGTCAGTCAGTTGCTGCGGGTCACCCACCGGAGCGCGCTTTCCATCAACTCGCCAGCCAAGCGCGACGCCGCGCCTGAGCAACTGTCGACGCCCAAAGGGGTTGAAGCCGAAGAGACCCTCAATGAAGTCGTAGGACCCGAATTTGAAGCAAACAGTCTGGGGCGTCTGACGGCTATTTTTAACAGCGCGGCGGAGATTACCTCCAATATCACCGCTCTCGCCAATGAGGCCATGAACGCCTCCCTGGCGGAGCAAAAAGAGGGCTTTCGCACCACCCAATGGTGGCTGGCGATTCTGGGCTTGCTCGCCCTGCCGGCCTCCTTTGTGATCATGGTGATCTGGTCCTACGTCATAACGCGCCCCCTGAATAACCTCTCGCAGACAATACGCCGCATCGGAGAGGGCGAACTGGAAGGCTGCGCCAAAGTGGAAGGACCTGAAGAGTTTCAAGTACTGGGAAAAAGACTGGAGTGGCTGCGTGAGAACCTAGAGCTGATCGAGCAACAGAAAAGCGCCTTTTTACGCCATGTCACGCACGAACTGAAAACCCCTTTGGCGGCGATTTTCGAAGCCAGCGCGCTGTTGACGGAAGAGATTCCCGGCCCACTGACCGGCGAGCAGAGAAAGGTGGTGGGGATACTGTTCGATAACGCCATCCGCTTGCAGGAAATGATACAACAGCTCCTGAATTTCAACAGCGTCCGCCTGGCCGCCGGCGGCCCGCGCCAAACGCTGGAGCTGCCTGAATTCCTGCATAAGTCGATTGAGCGCTACCGTTCGCTGGCTAACGCCAATCAGGTTTACATAGAAATTCCCAAGACGTCCATTGCGGTGGAGAGCGACCCGGTTCTATTGGAGATGATCTTCAATAACCTGCTCAGCAACGCCATTCACTTTTCCCCACCCGGCAGCCGCATCGCTCTGGGATGGGGGAATGAAGACGCCGATGGCGAGCAGCCAGGATGGTGGCTGGAAGTTCGCGATCAGGGACCGGGGATTTCCAAACATGACAAAGAAAAAATATTCACACCGTTCTTCCAGGGCGACAATAAGCGTCAGGGAGCAACGAAAGGAAGCGGACTCGGGCTGGCGATCGTCGCCGAGTGCCTGCGCCATCTTGGCGGCGACATACAGGTCATGGATGAGGAGCCCAATGGGACCCGCTTTTATATCAGTTTCACGGATTACACATGACAGCATTGAACTCAAGAAAAGTGATTTTTTCCCTTGGCGTCGCCCTGGGCCTGTTGGTCCAGTCAGGTTGTAAAAACCTGGCTCTGGTGACGAACGCAGTGGGAGGCGATCCCAACTCGCCGCTGCTGCTTGAGCGGGTTCCCAACCCTGACCTCGCCGATATCCTTGAGCAACGCGACAAACATTGCCAAAGAAGCAAAGAAGCCCGTTCCCGACGCCTGGAGCGCATGGCGTCAAAACACCGGGCGGAGGCCTTTGAGACGATTATGATCGCCAGTTGCGAGCCGGATTATTATCCCGGCGTCATGCAAACCGCATTGCAGTCACTGCGTAAATATCAGGACTGGAACTGGGGCGCGCAGAGTTTCATCAAGCTCATGCAAGACGTATCCGACTCCCAGCAACGCATGCTGGCTTACAACCAGAAGTTGAAACTGAAACTCGAACAAACCATCGAAGCTATAGGCGCCATCGAAGAAGGCATTAACCAACGTACGGAAGAGTCTCCCAAATGAACGATCCTATCGCCAGCAACAACGATATTCTCGTCGTCGATGACGACTCCGGGTTATTGCAACTAATGTCCATGCGTCTGAAAGCGCTGGGATACGCTTCCCGGTTAGTAGAGAGCGGCGAGGAAGCATTGCGGGAGATTCGCCGCAAGCAACCGATACTGGTGATCTCCGACTTGAAAATGGACGGCATGGACGGCATTCAGCTGCTGGAGCATATCCAACGGGACTGGCCCGGCACTCCGGTCATCATGCTGACCGCCCACGGCTCGATTTCAGAGGCGGTAGTGGCCACCCAAAAAGGCGCCTTCGCGTTCCTCACCAAACCCGTGGACCGCGAAGAGCTGCGCACCACCATTGAAAAAGCCCTGGTTGGCCACTCCGCCAACGAAAGCGCCGCCAATGTGTTTCAATCCATTGTCACCCGCAGCGCTAAGCTCTACCAGCTACTGGAGCAGGCGAAAATGGTGGCGCAGAGCGACGTTAACGTCTTGATTCAGGGCGAAAGCGGCACTGGTAAAGAAGTACTGGCGCAAGCGATTCATGACGCCAGTCCGCGCCGGGACAAGCCATTCATACCGATCAACTGCGGAGCCATCCCGGATGAGTTGATGGAGTCTGAACTGTTCGGACATAAAAAAGGCTCTTTCACCGGGGCCGTTCGCGATCATGTGGGCCTGTTTGAAACCGCTGACGGCGGCACCGTATTCCTTGATGAGATTGGCGACATGCCTATGCATCTGCAGGTCAAACTGCTGCGGGTGCTGCAGGAGCGCAAAATCAAGCCTATCGGCTCCACCACCTATATCGACGTGGACATTCGCATCGTCTCCGCCACCCACAAAGACCTGCTCAACATGATCGAAGAGCAGACATTCCGCGAGGATCTCTACTACCGGCTCAACGTCGTCAATCTGGTGCTGCCGCCTTTGCGCGAGCGCCGTGAGGACATTCCTCTGCTGCTGAACCATTTTATGGAGCGCGTAGCCCAGCGCTACGGCCAGAGCTGCAAGCGCATTGCGCCGGACGCCCTGGACGCGCTGATTTCCTACTCCTGGCCTGGCAACATTCGCGAATTGATCAATCTGAGCGAGAAGTGTCACGCCCTTAATGCCGGCGCCGTCATTTCCCGCCAATTGATCGAGCAGGCGCTGCCCCGCTTCCAGCGCGAACAGAATCAAGAGGTGACGCTATCTGAGGCCAAGCGAATCTTTGAGAAAGAGTACGTGGAAAAGCTGCTGAGCATGACCAACGGCAACATCCCGGAAGCCGCTCGCATGGCGGACCGTAATCGCTCAGATTTCTACAAAATCGTGAAAAAGCACGGCATTGACCCCGAATTATACAAAGTCGGTCAATAAACCTCGCCGCCAGGAACAGCCTTCCTCTCTTTCTGTCTCAGGGGACGTCCATTGACGTCCCCTCATTCGTAAAACATTGAAACAGTTCGTACCTGCGGACTTCGTCGCCAAAACCCTTTGCTATACTGAAATTTATCAAGAGATTTAGGGTCTGTTGACGTTTCGGCGTCGTCACTGCTGCGCTTGGGAAACCGTCAATCAAGGCGTGAGGAACGAAGTTTGGTAATTCCAAATGAGCGACGTGTAATCAGGGGCCGCATCGACCCAGCCCGAGCCGCCACATCCCCCGTTCGTCCATGTCGAGCATTAGCGCTGGCGTTCGTCCTGGCGAGTCCGGCGGTCACGGCGCAAACGCTTCATTTCCTGGCCTTAAGCGATCATGACGTTCCTGTGGAGAACGTGGTCATCAGTCTGCCAGCAGACCAAACACCCTCCCCCGCACCGGCTTATGCGGGAGCCCCCGCCATCATGGATCAGGTGAAAAAGCAGTTCCGCCCCAAGATTCTGGCTGTAGCGGCGGGAACTCAAGTTGCATTTCCCAACAGCGATAACGTGCGTCATCACGTCTACTCATTCTCTCCCGCCAAAGCATTTGAACTGAAGCTCTACAGCGGCCAGCCGGAAGCGCCTCTGCTGTTTCAGCAGCCCGGCGTCGTAGTGCTGGGGTGCAACATCCACGACAGTATGCTTGGCTACATCTACGTCGCGGAGACGCCCTACTTCTCCCAGACCGACGCATCCGGCAAAGCAACGTTGACCTTCCCGGACGCCAAACCTGCGCCGCAGGACATTTTGGTCTGGAGCCCTGAACTTTCCATTGATTCTCAAACCATATTGCGACTGACTCTATCTGAACTCCCTACCAGCGCGGCGGACCGCGGCGCTTACATTATCCGACTGAACATGCAGGGAAATAGCGTGGAGCGCACGCAGAGCAAGTCCGGCTTCGGCGGTAAATTCCGCAAGCAACAGCATGAATAGTCTGCGTAACCAGATACTTCTGTTCTCCGTCAGCTTAGTCTGCGTGGCGTCGCTCACCATCCTCGGCGCCTACTGGATATCTATCGGCCACTACACCAGCGACCGCATCAATCAGGACTTCAGCGGCGCCGCCAAGGTGTTTGGACAACTGCTTGAATCCCGCGAGGTGCAGTTGACCACCACCGCCGAGGTGCTCACATCGGATTTCGGCTTCAAACAAGCTGTGGCCACCCGGGACACGCAGACCATCCAGAGCGTTCTAAACAATCACAGCGAGCGCATCAGCGCCGACCTGATGCTGTTGCTTGATCTAAGTGGAACCTTGCAGGCGTCCACTCAGGATTCGCCATCGCCTATCGCCAAGTTCGCCCATCAGGATCTGCTGCGAGAAGCATTGACTCACAGCGGCGCGGCGGCCTTCGTCGCCTACCAGGGAGAGCTGTATCAGATGATCATTCTGCCGGTTTACGCGCCGGCGCCGATTGGGTTCGCCGCCATTGGCTTCCGACTGGACAGTGAACTGGCGGAAGAGCTGCGCCAAATCACCAATGTGCACATTTCCTTTGTGTGGCGAGATCAAGGCGCCGCCAAAGTGGTGTCCACCCTGCCCCGCGACCAACTGGAAGAAGCGCTGCGCGCTCCGGAAACCATCCCTGATACGCTGCTGTCTCTGATCCAGCAAAAGCAAACCTTCAGCAGCAAACGCCGACCACTGTCGGGGATGGGCGACAACGCCATCGAGGCAGTACTGAGCGTGCCCCTGCATAACGCTTTCGCAGAATTCGCAATATTGCGCGACCGCATTCTGCTGATATCCGCGTTGACGTTCTTGCTCTCCATCGCCGGCAGCATGGTGCTGTCACACAACCTGACCAAGCCGCTTGGCCGCATGGTGAAAATCGCCAGTGACCTGTCTCGCGGCCAATATCGCAATCTCACGCCTATATCCATCGCCACCAGTGAAATCAAAACCCTGTTTCAGGCTTTCATCAAAATGGGCTCGGATATTGAAGAACGGGAATACAAAATTACCTATCAAGCCACCCATGACGGACTCACCGGCCTGTTCAACCGCAACAAAGTCATCGCGGAAGTCGAAGACGCCCTCAGACGGCACAACGCCCCTTTCCTGATTATCAGCCTGAACATCAACGGCTTTAAAAACATCAACGACACCTTTGGCCCCAAAGTCGGCGACGACTGCCTGCGCGCAGTAGGCCAAAGACTGGTCGAGTTCATCCCCAAAAATCCTATCTGCGCGCGCCTGGGCGCTGACGAGTTTTTGTGTCTGGTGGATGTCTTTGGCAGCGAGAACGCCCGCGCCATCTGCGACAAGTTGCTGGCCCATCTGGCCCGTCCGTTTAAGGTGGATGACTTACGCCTGACCCTGTCATTCAGCATCGGGGTGGCCCAATACCCCGAGCATGCGGCGGCGGCTGAGGAGCTGCTGCGTCGCGCGAGCATCGCTCTGGATAAAGCCCGCAGCGAACGTTGCGCCCTGCGCTTTTATGAATCTGGCGAAGACGAAGCCCACCTGCGCAGACTGCAACTGCTGCAAGACCTGAAGCTCGCCATTGCCGAAGATGACGGCCAGCTATGCATGTATTACCAGCCCAAGATGCATCTTGCCTCCGGCCGGGTCGACAAATGCGAAGCGTTGATTCGCTGGAGCCACCCCGAGCAAGGCTTTATTCCTCCGGATATCTTTGTGGAGCTGGCGGAGCAAGCCGGACTTATTGCTTCTCTCACCGACTGGGTGACGCGCACCGTCATCAACCAGGTCGCAGAATGGCGTGACCAGGGTATCGACCTGCAAGCGGCGATCAACCTGTCAGCCCAGGACCTGGAGCGTGATGAGTTACTGGACAACGTACTGAACCAGTTGGAGACGTTGAAGCTGCCCACTCGCGCCGTTTCCTTTGAGCTGACCGAAAGAGACATGATGAGCGACGCTGACCACGCCATCGCGCTCATGCAACGTTTCCGGCAGCGCGGATTCACTCTGTCCGTAGATGACTATGGCATTGGCTACTCTTCCCTCTCCAAACTGAAGCAAATGCCGGTGGCAGAGATCAAAATTGATAAAAGCTTCGTAATCCCTCTGGAACAATCCGCCAGCGACAAGATTATCGTCCGCTCCACGATTGAGCTGGGTCACAGCTTTAATCTCAAAGTCATTGCAGAAGGCGTTGAAACTCAACGCAGTATGGATCTGCTGGCGGAAATGGGATGCGACTATATTCAAGGTTACTTTCTATCCAAACCCATGCCTGCAAAGGAACTGGCTCCATGGCTACGACAACGCGCGCAGCAACTTCCCACTCAAGCTTTCGGCAAGGTCTAAGTCGTATTTGCCATCGATGGTTTTTCTCTCCTGGCGCAATCATTCAGATCTGCACCTTAATTAGCACCGCAGTTGTAATGCTTCCCGCCGCCCACGCCGGAGAAGGCAAAATACTGGCGGCGCCAGGCGTCACGCAGATCGAAGGCAGCGCAGGCGGCGGCCTGACGCCCTGGGCGGTGTTGGCGGGCTATGCCTCCCGGGACGACATCGCCGGCAGCGTCTTCAGCTCCCGCGTTGGCGTCGACGACTATCGCCTGGATGTATGGGGCGGCGCGCTGAACTTCTATGACCGGGTCGAGGTCAGCGTCGCGCATCAGAAGTTTGACCTGAAAAAGGCTGGCGCGGAGATTCGCCAGGACATCTATGGCGCCAAAGTGCGCCTTTATGGCGATCTGATATATAGCGAATGGCCTCAGGTCAGCGCAGGCGTTCAGTATAAACGCCTGCAGGACACGGCGATCGCCAAGGCGGTCGGCGCCGCGGATGAGGAACATGGAACGGACTTTTATCTAACCGCCAGCAAGCTACACCTTGGCGCTGTCGGAGGATACAACCTGCTGTGGAGCCTCGGCGTGAGGGCCACCAAAGCCAATCAACTGGGCCTGCTCGGGTTTGGCGGCGACGAGCGCGACAGCTACAGCGCCCAAGTGGAAGCCGCCCTAGCCGTCATGCTTAACGCCCATGTCGCAGTCGGGGCGGAGTACCGCCAAAAGCCCGATAACCTGGGATTCGCTGAAGAGGAAGACTGGAGCGATGTTTTTATCGCGTATTTTCCCAACAAGCACATGAACATCACTCTGGCCTGGTTGGATTTGGGCGACATCGCCGGCCAGGATAACCAGCGAGGCGCTTATTTGTCCCTGACCGGTTATCTATGGTGAGCCTTTCATTGACTCTCAGTGTGCGGAGAACGCAGATGACGCAAGCCGATTCTCAAACAAATTCATTACTCCGCGATGCGGCAAAGACTATCGCCATCGCACTCACCGCGGTGACGTTATACCTGGCTGGCTGCGCAAGCGTCAGTCAGGATGCCTCTTTATATCGCGCACTGGGCGGCGAGCAAGGAATCGCCCGTCTGGTTGACCGCTTCGTGGAGGAAATCAGCTACTCAAAAGATATCGCGCCCTTCTTCGCTGACACAGACCCCGACCGCTTCAAAGAGAAACTGTCTGAGCAACTTTGCAATATCAGCGGAGGTCCCTGCGCATATACCGGCGACAGCATGCGCGACAGCCACGCCGGCTTGTCGATTTCCGAAGCGGACTTCAACAAAACCGTAGACTTGCTGATCAACGCAATGAACAAGGAAGGCGTGCCTTATCCCACGCAAAATCGATTGCTGAAGCGTCTAGCGCCAATGAGGAAGGACATTATTTATCTGTGACGAACGCGTCTGCAAAATTGCTGTAACCGGCGCGCAATTGCGCTAAAATCCGGCCAGTTTTTTACGGAGACCTATTATGGCGATTAGCAAAAATAAAGTGGTCCAGTTCCACTACGTTCTGAAAGACCAAGAAGGCAAAGAGCTGGAAAACACCTACGAAGACGAAGTCATTACCTACCTGCACGGCTATGACAACGTACTGCAAGGCTTAGAAGAAGCGCTGGAAGGCAAAGACGCCGGCGACAAGTTCGAAATCACCCTGCCCCCGGAAAAAGCCTTCGGTCTGCGTCAGGAAGACAGCATCAAGCGTATTTCCAAAAAGTATTTAAAGCATGCGGGCCGTTATCAGGTCGGCGACGCTATTCCGGTTAAATCCGAACAAGGCGTGCAAGTGGTCACGGTTACGAAAATCGGCCACTCCATGGTCGACGTCGACATCAACCACCCTTACGCAGGTCAAACGCTGACTTTCGCCCTGGAAGTCGTCAGTCTGCGTGATGCGGAGAAAGAAGAAATTGATCACGGCCACGTACATGGCCCCGGCGGACACCACCACTAAGCCGCCCCTTCCGACGCTCCCGGCTCAACGCACGCACAAGAGCAACTTAACGGGGGCGCCGGATAATCGTCGCTGTATCAGCCGACGCTAAACGCCATCACCAGCCAAACAACCGTCAGCGGCGCCAACAACAGCAATGGAGCCACTTTCGACGCATATCGCAACTGTTCATCAAATGACTGCCGCACGACTTCAATAATTCCCGGATCCCACAAACGCGCCGGCTTGCCTTTGCTCTCATCTGGATGCGCAGTGATGCGGGTCTCGCTCAGTACGCCACTTTCCAGAAACGCCCTAGAAAGATTTTTCCCCTTACCCACAGACGCCGCCACGATATGGTATCTCTGACGCAACCAGTCCACAGGCTCAGATTTCGCGCATACGCCAAGCGTGCGCGGCAGATCCATCCCCGCTTGGACGCATAACCCTAAATTCAGCAGATACTGATACACGCTACGCGCCACGACCAATGACCGAATCTGCGGGAAACGGGAGGCCGCGTTCCAGAAACGCGAATCCGGCTCCACCCAATTACGCAGGAAAACCGGCGCCAGCCGTACGCCGACAACCAGCCCCGCCACCGCCGCCGAGGCGCAAACGCTCATGGAGGTCAGCGTTGTCTGTGCGCCAAAGGCGAAAAAATACAGCAGGTAGGCCAATGTAAAGCAACACAACAACCAGGAACCCGCCAACCAGGCGGATAACTGGCGAGATGAGCGACCGATCAACACATAATAATCACACAGGCGAGCGAAGACTTCCGCGATACGCAGGGTAGCGAGGCCAAACTGAATAAAGCGCACTTCCCAGGGCAGGAACACGCCGCTCTCACGGATAAGCTCCAGCAAAGGCTTATCCGCCTCTTGTCTGACGCTTTCCGCCAACTGATTCAATTTAGCCATGTAGCAGCGAGGCGAAATATCTGCGGCGGAGTCGAACACTCCGGGAAATTTCTCGCCGTTGAGAAACGCCTGTCCCAGGTTTGCAAACAGCACAGCCCGATTGGCGGGTAATAATTCTGAATATGACATTGAATGAGTATAGAAAAGGATTCTGCATGGAAATGCAGTTGAGTATAGAGTCGAGAAAGAAAAAAGGCACTGTAAAGCGCCTTTTTTCAAGAGTGAGCGTCAATCGGTTTCGACGTCGGTAAAGTCGCCGCCCTCAGACATGGCGAAGGCCATGCCGGTGGTGTAGGACACGCGTTTGGTGCTGATATGCTTGAGATACTTGATCCACACCTTTTCAATGTCCGTCCCAGGCGCTCTTTCACCTCTCAACACTGTCAGAAGTTGTTCTTCCGCCGGTGTCGCAGGTTTGCGATTGCCGTTTGTGAGCTCTTGCAATGCATACCCGGAACGCTCCAGCAAATCCGCTTCTTTCTTGGAAAAGAAACCAGACCGGCTGAATCCTCTGGGAAAGTGCTTCGTATCGTAAAACACTTTACTGCTTGCAAAATCTTTTTGGTTCATAAATCAACCCCTTCCGCAAGAAGCATAAAACCAAAACCCGGATACTAAGCTAAACCGCTTGTTTCCCGGCGATTACTGTAAGGATAGTCCATATTGTTGGGCGCGATTATCTGCAAACAATGCGCTGAGTACAACCAAAAATTGTGCTTATAGGAAAAAAGTCTTGATTTTTTATTTTCTTTCTGTAGTCAGATGCCGAAAAGCGCCTAAATAACTGGGCTGCGAGGAAATTTCGGAATTGGTTAAAATTCAGAAATAATCAGAATTAAATCGCCGTTAGAGCCAAATGCGCTAACTTTGAAACGAATGGATATATGAACGGATAGATATGAGTTATGAAATGCGTGCGCCTCTAAGAAGCCAGCTCGCTCAACATAACGAGATCAACGTCATCGTCCGTACGCACTTTGCTGATGACATCAGCCTTGCTCAGGCGACGGGACATATCGCGCAGTGTGAGACGCTCAAAAATCTCATTGACCGTCTGGTTGATCACCGACCAGTTGCTGTGCACCGTACAGGCATGCATGACGTCGCAGACGCGCTCTTCAGCGCAACAGTCAGTCAGCGCCACACCGCCTTCCACGGCTCGGAGAATGCGCGCAATGCTGATATTATAAGCCGCGTCGGAAAGACAGTAGCCGCCTTTAACGCCGCGCTCGGAATGAACGACTCCGCCATCCACCAGCAGCTTCATGATTTTGCGCACGGTGGGAATGGGCAACTTGGTCTGATCGGCGACCTGATCCAGTTTGACGAGCGCTTTACCGGGCTCTTCCAGGGAGGAGGCGATCAATAGCCCATAATCGGCAAGTCTAGCTAAGCGCAACATAATTGAAGTCCTGTATCAGCTTCATAAACGCATGGCTCAGGATTCGCCAAACGAACCCGCCGCGCAAGGAATACACGCCTTTTCGATTCTAACCGCATTCCCGATTGATTACCAATTTAGTATTGATTTGAAATGGGCTTTTCAGTACCCTAGCAATCAAGTCAAGAATAAGAAAACTCTGATTTGTCAGCGCCCTTAGCCACGGTGAAAAGGCTAAAAAATCTCAGGCACGGATGACTCGGAGCTTTCTTTTATATGCGCGCTGTTAAAATACTCTTTTCGATCATCGAGGCCCTCTCATGAGCACGCCAGAAAACTCAGTTGACCAATATATCAAACGGGAATACCAGGCCGGCTTTATCACCGACATTGAAAGCGAAGCCCTGGAGCCGGGATTAAACGAAGACGTTATCCGCTTTATCTCCGCTAAAAAGAACGAACCCGAGTTCATGCTCAACTGGCGTCTCAAGGCCTACCGCGAATGGCTGAACATGGTTGAGCCGCAATGGGCTCACGTGCACTACCCCAAAATTGATTTCAACGACATCATCTATTACTCCGCGCCCAAGTCACAAAAAGACGGCCCCAAAAGCCTGGATGAAGTCGACCCCGAATTGCTGAAAACCTACGAAAAGCTGGGCATCCCCCTACACGAACGCGCCGCCCTCGCTGGCGTTGCGGTAGATGCAGTGTTCGACAGCGTTTCCGTCGCCACAACCTTCAAAGAAAAGCTGTCTGAAGCCGGCGTCATTTTCTGCTCTATATCTGAAGCAGTCAGAAATCACCCAGAACTGGTGGAGAAGTATCTCGGCAGCGTGGTTCCCGTCCGCGACAACTACTTCGCCGCCCTTAACTCAGCCGTATTCAGTGACGGCTCATTTGTCTACATTCCCAAGGGCGTACGCTGCCCGATGGAGCTGTCCACCTACTTCCGTATTAACGCGGCGAAAACCGGTCAGTTCGAACGTACGCTGATCATCGCCGACGAAGGCAGCTACGTCAGCTATCTGGAAGGCTGCACCGCTCCCATGCGCGATGAAAATCAGTTGCACGCCGCCGTGGTTGAACTGGTGGCGCTGGAAGGCGCGGAAATCAAATACTCGACGGTGCAAAACTGGTATCCCGGCGACGAAGAAGGCAAAGGCGGCATCTACAATTTCGTCACCAAGCGCGGCCTGTGCGCCGGCGCGCATTCCAAGATTTCCTGGACTCAGGTGGAAACCGGTTCGGCCATCACCTGGAAATACCCCAGCGTCGTGCTGAAAGGCGATCACAGCGTCGGCGAATTCTACTCCGTCGCTTTGACCAACAACCTGCAGCAGGCGGATACCGGCACCAAGATGATTCACATGGGCAAACACACCCGCAGCACCATCATCTCCAAAGGTATTTCCGCCGGCCGCAGCGACAGCAGCTATCGTGGACTCGTTAGAATCGGCCCCAACGCCGACAACGCGCGCAACTATACTCAGTGCGACTCGCTGCTCATTGGCGCCAAATGCGGCGCGCATACCTTCCCTTACATCGAAAGCAAGAACAACAGCGCAGTGGTTGAACATGAAGCCACCACCTCAAAAGTGAGCGATGAGCAGTTGTTCCTGTGTCGTCAGCGTGGCATTGACGCAGAACGCGCCGTGTCCATGATCGTCAACGGCTTTTGTAAGGAAGTATTTAAAGAGCTGCCCATGGAGTTTGCGGTGGAAGCGGGCAAGTTGCTGGAAGTCAGTCTGGAAGGCTCCGTCGGCTAATAAGCGGCGAAAGCATAAACGCCTGCGGCGGGCTGCGATGCGCAATCAAGCAGCCGCCAAAAGCAGGCAGCGAATATTTGATGAGTTAAATTCCGCGGCCTAATAGACCAATTAAAGTGGCGGTCGCAGAGTTGTCTTTCTGATACATGGGATCAAACATGCTAAGTATTAAAGACCTTTACGCTCGGATAGAAGAAAAAGAGATTCTGAAAGGACTGACGCTGGACGTGAAACCCGGCGAAGTCCACGCCATCATGGGCCCCAACGGCTCCGGCAAAAGCACCCTGACCCACGTATTGTCCGGGCGCGAAGGTTATGACGTCACTTCCGGCGAAATCAATTATTTCGGCCAGAATCTGTTGGACATGGAGCCGGAAGAACGCGCCCGCGAAGGCATTTTCCTGGCGTTCCAGTATCCAGTAGAAATCCCTGGCGTCAGCAATATTCAATTCCTGCGCACAGCGATGAACAGCATTCGCAAGCATCGCGGCGAAGAAGAGCTGGACGCGGCGACCTTCCTGAAACTGGCCCGCCAGAAAATCGGCATGGTCAACCTGGACCCTGAGTTTCTGAAGCGCGGCGTCAACGAAGGCTTTTCCGGCGGCGAGAAAAAGCGTAACGAAATTCTGCAGATGTTGATGCTGGAGCCCAAGCTGGCGCTGCTGGATGAAACCGACTCCGGCCTGGACATCGACGCATTACAGGTTGTCGCCAACGGCGTCAACGCACTGCGCAGCCCTGATCGCGCCGTGGTTCTGGTGACCCACTATCAGCGTCTGCTGAACTACATCGTACCGGATTACGTACACGTTCTGGCCAATGGCCGCATCGTCAAATCCGGCGGTCGTGAACTTGCTCTGGAACTGGAAGAGAAAGGGTACGGCTGGTTGAATCTGGACGACGACAAAGTAGCGTAGGCGAGGTATTCATGGCGACCCAAAGCAACCCCTACGCAGACTTTCACCGCCAATGTGTGGAAGCCTCGCAATCCTGGAGTGAACAACTGGGCGACAGCCTGCGCTGGCTTGACGACGCCCGCAGTGAAGGCCGCAGTCTTTTCGCCGGTCTGGAGCTTCCAACCCGTAAAACAGAAGCCTGGCGCTATACGCCTATCGCCCCCATCGTTCAGGGCGATATTCTGCGATTGCGGACAACGGAATCTGCTGACGCTCCGCAAGGCATTGCTGGCGACTTTTATACTCTGACATTCCACAATGGTCAGCTGGGCGCATCCAATACCGACGACTCCGCTCTGGAAGTGATCCCCTTCTCGTCAGCGGACGCAGCCGGTCAGGCGCTGATCAAAGAATATCTGGGCAAAACATTCGACGCGGCCAAGCACCCCTTTGCCGCGCTGAATGCAGGCACGCTGCAGGACGGCGCGCTTATCCGCGTCAAAAAAGACAGCAAAGCGCTCAAGCCGCTGCAAATCGTCCATACTGCGGACGTTTCCGGCGAAGCGGCATCCAGCTATAACCGCGTGCTCGTGGTAGTTGAGTCCGGCGCCAAACTGGAACTGCTGGAAACTTACGTCGACACCCATGAGCGTAAAGTTTTCCAGAATACCGTGACGGAAGTGTTTCTCGCCGCCAACAGCACAATGACGCACTACGCGTTGAACTGCGAAGGCGCCAACCAGATTCATACCGGTTGCGTGTTCGTCGAACAGCATGGCGGCAGCCACTACGAGCAGCATGCGTTCGCCACCGGCGGCGCACTGAAACGTCGTGATATCAACGTGAAATTGTTGGGGCAACTGGCGTCCTGCAAGCTGAATGGCGTTTATCTGGCGGGCGGTCGTGAGCACGTGGACTTCCACACTACGATTGAGCACGTGGCGCCGCATTGCGTCAGCGAAGAAACCTACAAAGGCATTATCAACGGTAAAGGCAAAGCGGTGTTCAACGGGCGCGTGCACATCCATCGCGACGCCCAGCAGTCTTCTGCGGCGATGAACAACAACAACCTGTTGTTGACCAATACCGCAGAGGTGAACACCAAGCCCGAGCTGGAAATTTACGCCGACGACGTCAAATGCGCGCACGGAGCCACCGTGGGCCAGTTGGACGACATGGCGCTGTTCTACTTTCAGTCCCGCGGCATCACCCGGTCTGACGCGCACCGCATGCTGAGCCGCGCTTTCGTGGAATCCGTCATGGCGGAAATGGAGATCGAAACGGCTCACGCCTACGTACTCGAACTGGCGGAGCGTTTCTACAATGAAGGAGCGCAGGAGGCTACAGCATGACCCAGGCGATTAAACGTCCCTTTGATGTTCTGTCCGTCCGCGAGGACTTCCCTATCCTGCAACAGCAGGTGAACGGTAAACCTCTGGTATACATGGATAACGCAGCCACCGCGCAGAAGCCGCTGGCGGTTATCGAGGCGATGAACACGTATTATCGGGAGTTTAACGCCAACGTGCATCGCGGCGCCCACAGCTTGAGCGACCGCGCGACAGGCGAGTTTGAAGCCGCCCGCGATAAAGTGCGCGCTTTCGTCAACGCGCCGTCTCGTGAAGATATCATCTGGGTGCGCGGCGTCACCGAAGCCATCAACCTGGTGGCGCAATCTTACGCCCGCAGCACCCTGCAACCCGGCGACGAAATTATCGTCAGCCAGCTTGAACATCACGCCAATATCGTGCCCTGGCAGATCGTGGCGCAACAGACTGGCGCGCAAGTCAGAGTCATTCCGATTACGCCTGACGCCGAGCTGGACATGGCCGCCTATCAGGCCCTGCTGAACGAAAAAACCCGCATCGTCGCGGTGAACCATGCATCCAACGCGATGGGCACTGTGAATCCCGTCAAAGAGATGATTCGTCTGGCGAAAAGCGTCGGCGCGGTGACGTTGATAGACGGCGCACAAGGCGCGCCGCACCTTGAAATCGATGTGCAGGACCTGGACTGTGATTTCTATGCGATTTCCGCCCATAAAGCCTTTGGTCCTACCGGCATCGGCGCGCTATACGGCCGCAAAGCACTGCTGGAAGCCATGCCTCCATATCAAAGCGGCGGCGAAATGATTGAGCGCGTATCCTTCTCCGGCACCACGTTCAACGCACCTCCTTTTAAGTTTGAAGCCGGTACGCCAGCGATTGCTGAAGCCATCGGTTTCGCCGCGGCGCTGGACTACCTGAACCAGTTCGACAAAGCGCAACTGAAGGCCCATGAAGACAGCCTGCTGCAACTTGCGGCGGAGCTGGCTCCGACCGTCCCCGGCTTACGTCCGGTGGGTACGGCGAAAGACAAAGTTTCCGTTTTTTCCTTTTTGGTGGACGGCCTGCATCCCAGCGACCTGGGCACCCTGCTGGATCAACAAGGCATCGCCGTACGCACCGGACACCATTGCGCGCAGCCACTAATGGACTGCCTGGGCGTTCCCGGCACCACCCGCGCCTCTTTCGCGTTCTATAACACTCGCGAAGAGGTTGAAAAACTGTTCGCCGCCCTACAGAAGATAACCAGACTGTTTATTTAGGAGATAGACCACTATGTCCGCGCAAACCTTTACGCCTGAAGTGGGATTGCGTATCACCGACGCTGCGGCTCAACACATCCGCAAGCAGTTACGCCAGCATCCCGACGCCCAGGGTTTTCGCCTGGGCCTCAAAGCCAGCGGCTGCTCCGGCTTTAAATATATCGTGGATCTGGTCAAGGCCCCTTCCGACGATGATCGCAAGTTCGTGCTCGCTGACGACATTCCTGTTTATGTTGACGCCAAGAGCCTGCCCTACATTAATGGCGCTGAGATCGACTTCGTCAAAGAAGGCCTGAATTACGCCTTCAAGTTCAACAACCCCAACGTAGACTCATCCTGCGGCTGCGGGGAAAGCTTTTCCATAAAAGAGGACGCCTGATCGATATGGAAAGAGAGGTTGTACTCACCAAACGGGACTGCATCGCGCGCCTGGTTCCCGCGGGCACGGAGATCACCATCCCGGCGGATACATTCGTCACCATCACCCAGGCGCTGGGCGGCACGTTCACCGTTGTCGTCAACGGCAACCTGGCCCGAGTTGAGGGCAGAGACGCAGACGCGCTGGGCAAAAATGTCGCTGACTTTAATTTTGACGACATCACGGAAGGCGAAGTCAACGAACGTCATGTCTGGGAAGCATTACGCGCTGTTTACGACCCGGAAATTCCCGTAAACATTGTTGACCTCGGCCTGGTGTACAATGTCGCCGTCAACAAAGAAGACGGCAAGAACTGCGTTAATGTGGAAATGACCCTGACGGCGCCCGGCTGCGGTATGGGCCCCGTCATCGCTGATGACGTAAAGCATAAACTCACGCTGGTGCCCAATGTGGATGAAGCGCGAGTGGAGTTGGTCTTCGATCCTCCCTGGAGCAACGACATGCTCAGCGAGGAAGCCAAACTCGAACTAGGCATGCTATAAGCTAACCGCAGGCGCCAAGTTCACCGCCTGCAGACGATGAATCAAGAAGATAGAACTGATAACCATGACCGCTGTAGACCAAGCCGATATTTTTACCGCCAACCCGCTGGGAAAAGACACCACCATTGCAGACATCAAAGACAGCTTTGAGTTTCTGGATGACTGGGAAGAGCGCTACGGCTACGTCATTGACCTTGGCAAACAGGTCCCCGCCATGCCAGCGGAACACAAAGTAGAGGAAAACTTTGTGCACGGCTGCCAGAGTCAGGTCTGGTTTATCCACCACCTGGATTCCACAACCAACACCATGTACGTCCTGGTCGCCAGCGACGCCATGATCGTGCAGGGCCTCGCCGCTGTCGTAATGTGCGCCTTCAACGGCAAGTCCCCACAGGACATCGTAAGCTTTGATATGGACGCCCTGTTCACGGAGCTGGACCTGATGCGCCACTTGAGCCCCACCCGCGGCAACGGTCTGCGCGCCATGGTGAAAAAAATTCAGGACGCCGCCCGCAGCGCTTTATAGCGGACGGCCAGTTGTGGACGACCAGTTGTGGACGGCCAGTTGTGGACGGCTAATCATCCAAGGCGAGGAATCTGAGCAACGCCATGAACTTGGTTAAATGGATTTTTGACGACGAGATAGAAGTCGCCTTGGCCCAGGACTTTGATAAGGCGCTGCTGACTCGGTTAGGCTTCAAGCTCAACAAAACCTCCAAGCACAGCCGCGCTACGCCAAACGTTTACTATATCCCCTATCCCACTTACGACGCCTTCAGCCCCACGACTTACGTGTTTACTCACAACGAACGCCTCAGGGACATCTGCTTGCGTCTGCACGAACTTGGCTTCGTATTCTGGGGAACCTTTAAAACGGAAAAATCTCCCATTGATTACATGCGGGAACTGCAATACCGCGGCGTGCTGACAACGCCCTTTCGCGCACTCAATGCGGGAGATCTAGAGACCGTACTGATAGATGAAACGCAGCGAAGCAAGTAGCTCCGCACAGCTCACCAGCGCCCTCTCTACTTTATCCACCACTCCCTTATCCCAGCAAAAAGGCAAGGTCTCATTCAAGACGCTTGCCTGCGTCCCCATTCTGCTTAGACTACAAAAAACGACGATAAAAATGGGAGCAGCACTTCATGGGATTCAAACAACACTATCAACTTATGGCCGGATACAACCAGCGCATGAACAATCAGGTTTATGCGGCGGCGGCAAAGCTGGACGAGAGCATCCTGGCGAAAGATTCCGGAGCGTTTTTCGGCTCCATTCTCGGCACACTGAACCACATAATGGTGGCTGACCTGGTCTGGCTGGGGCGATACAGATCACTTTCCGACCGTTACCAGTCCCTGCAGGAACTATCGCAGTTCTCCAAGCCCAAAGCGCTGAGTGAGATTTTACATACGGATTTCAATGCGTTATCGGAGAAGCGACGTCAACTGGACGACTTGATCATTCGTTGGCTTACCGATGAAGTCGAGGAAGAAGACTATGCTCTCAATCTCCATTACAGCAGCATGACCGGCGGTAAAAGCATACGCAACTTCGGCGAACTGCTGGCGCACTTCTTCAATCACCAGACACATCATCGGGGACAGGCGAGCACACTGTTGTCACAGGCTGGGAAGGATATCGGCATCACCGATTTTGCGATTGATATCCCTAATCTCGCGCCTTCAGACTGAGGCCCAGTCGTCGGCTTCGCCCTGCGCCTCAATACCGGCGACAAACTGTTGTAGTCCCTTCTGCAAGGGGCCGGCAATTTCAGGGGTTTGTATGACCCCCTCCATGTCCAGGTTTGAGCTGAGCAGAGGCACGGAAACACAGGCGTTGTCTATGATGCGGCCGGACATGGTGGCGACCACTTCGCGCAATGCCGCCTGAGCGTGGCTGGCCCGGGGCGAGGTGTTGATGAGCATGACAGGCAAGTATACGAACTCCTCCCCGCTCACCAGCCAATCAAGGGCGTTCTTCATAACGCCGCTGATCCCATGAGCGTATTCCGGACTGGCGATAATCAATCCTTGCGATTGCGCCAGCGCGGATTTAAGGTCCGCAACAGCGGCGGGTAACTGGCTTTCCAGATCGGGATTAAAGAGCGGCAGGTCACCCAGTCCCCTGTAGACTTTCACCGTTACCTGATCCGGGGCCAGTCTGCTTAAGGCTTCTATCGCCGCCGTGTTGTAGGAGACCTTCCTGAGGCTGCCGGAGATGGCCAGTATGTTAAGAGGTTTCACAGTACCGTTTTCCTGTCCGCCAAGTCGAATCAAGCAACGACGCCCTAAATACAGCGCCTTTGAACGACCTATTCTAACGACTCATGCGAACATGACCAGCCTTCAGCCGGTTTTGCGGGACTGCTCCATTCTTCTGGCGAAGAAATCCTCGTAGGTGCGCCGCCAGGTATCCAGTCCGGCTTCCCAGTGCAGGCAGATGATCAGACGTTCAAAGCTGTCCGCGTATTTCACCAAGACTTCCAGCCCTTCATGGGCGGCCATGGATTGCGGCGTTTTATTGGTTCCCGCACCGAGGGCGGGGAAAGCAATGGTTTTAACGTCCTGCTCCAGCGCCAGCCGAACCACGCTCTCATAACAGTTGGCCAGCAAATGCAGATCGGAACCGCCCCACTGGTCTCCGCCCGTCCACTGCGGCGTCACCGTATGAATAATATGCCTGGCGGGCAGCTTGAATCCCGGCGTCAGGCAAGCATCGCCCACCTTACATTCCCCCGCTTGAGAACAGGCCGCCTGCAAAGCCTCTTCTCCCGCCTGCTCAAAAATCTGCGCGGACAAACCCCGGCCTTTACTGAGGTATTTATGGGCGGGACAAACGATGGCGTCCACCTCCAACTCGGTGATGTCGCCGCATAGAAACTCAATCATTCCACTCACCCCGTGCAATATGGTCTACATGCAACCCTGAATAACGCTCCTATAAACAAGTATTGCACAGATCGGGGGAATGTCTTTCCGCAGGGACAGACCGATGATCAGGCTCCCGGCTCTCCCTGCACGGCCTCACTGCGACTGAACCCCTCGATGGATTGGGTGACTTCCGGGTTGCGTGCGACTGAACCCCTCGATGGATTGGGTGACTTCCGGGTTGCGGTTGCGGGTGATTTCGTAGTTCCAGACTTCGATGTAGCGGATGCCGAGTTTTTTGGCTTGTTCGAACATGCCGCCGTAGCCGCCGGCGCCGAAGCGGCGGCCCTGGTCGGAGCGGCCGATGGCTTGTGCGTATTTGTAGCCGCGAAAGTCGCGGACTTCCTGCAGCAGAGCGTTCTGGTAGTTTTCTCGTCCTGACAGCCACCAGACGGCGATGCCGACCCGGTCGCGGTAGCTCTTCTCTATCAGCCGCATGATGCGTTCCGGCGTTTCCACCGTGCCGATTTCATGCACCTCGAAAGCGAGGTACTTTTGCGGGAACGCCCGGTAAAAAGAGTCGATGGCTTCTCCCGCCGCGCGCACCCATTTGTCGGGAGTGAAGCCCTGCCGCTGCAGGTCTTCATAGCGGTTGCCGTTGAAGTGCCCTTCAATGCCATTGGACGTGGCTTGCGGCACATAGACCAGTTTCAGGGTTTCGTCGTTTCCGTACTTCTTGCCCAATGCTTCCGCCAGTAATTTCAGACGCGCCTGCAAAAGCAGATCCCAGTAGGGAACGATACGCGTGCGCTCTCCGCGAAAGCGTATTTCCATGGAGCCTGCGCCTTCATCGAACAGCCAGTCCGGCGCCCGGGGACCCGCCAGCACGGCGAGGGACCATAGTTTGCCATAGCGACGGACGCCTTGTAGCTGCGCTTCGATGACGGAGAAATCATACTGTCCGGGTTTGGGTTCTATATCCGACCAGAACACTCTGACCAGTCCCCCTTTCACGAAGGCCGGGCGTAACGAATCCGCTTCCTTACCTATCACATGGCTGCTGTATATTCCCCTTGGGGGCGTATTCTTTTCTTCGCCCTGAGCCGGTGATTTCAATGCTGCAGGCGCCTCTTGCGACGCAGCCCGGTTTTCTTCGGCCCAGGCGGAAGAGGCTGCGATACAGGCCAAAGTCAGCAGTATGGCGGTGAGTTTTCCAATCTGTTCCATGACAGCGCTCCTGTCTCCATCCGTTATGTCAGATTCTGCAACCAGCCTCCTGCAAAATAAAGGCCTGTGGCGGGTTGTTAAAGGGATTTAATGCCGGGGTTTGTCGTCTCACCATTGTGGGGCATACTGAGTACATATCCCCTTTTGGCTACTCCAAGGAGTTTTATGGAGACCGCTTCCCCCAAAGCACTCATGCATCAAGTCCTATCAAAACTGCGCACGTTAGCGCTGGCCAGCCTGGCGCTATATCCCTCCCTCTTCACTTTGTCGGCCCATGCGGAGACCATGGCGACGGGTAAAATGGGACAGTGTCAGGGCGCCATTGAATACAACGCCAAGGCGCAAGCGCTAGGGTTTCGACTGGCTCACGGAGACACTTTTTATTGCGGCGCCAGTCAAGAGGAAACTCTCGCACTACTGAATTCTGCGCTAAAGGCGTTGCCTGAGGGTGCGCAACTCGATTACCTCTCTATCGGCAGACTGATCGATTATGACTGGATTGGCGCAGCCCTCGTCGCCCAAGCCGCGCAGGATAAAAACTGGAACGCTGCACAAGCCCGTCCTGAAAGTCAGGCAGGCGGCGCGCCAAACACTTATGCCTATGTTAGCGCCTATCTCTCAGGCGAACCGCTGGTATCCGTTTGGAATGACGCTTTACGCTCCCGTAGCGTGGAAATCGACGCCGCCAGTATTGAAAAGCTGCTCATCAGCGGCCCGGATGTTGCGCAAAACCCTGCCTGGGTTCCTTCGCAAAAAGGCTACCCTTTCGATGCGATACTGCATTATCGGCTGCGCCCGCTGCACGCTCCCATTACAACGGAGTAGTCGGCTATGACTCAGTCCTCTACGCCTCGCGCCACTATTCCTCCCTACATGCAAAGCGACGACCGGGTCGTCCTGTTCGACGGCGTCTGCAAGCTCTGTAACGCCTGGTCAAAATTCCTGATCAAATACGACAGGCGCAGACGGTTCAAAATGGCCTCCGTGCAATCTCCCGAGGGACAGGCGATTTTGGCCTGGTTTGATATGCCGCTGGACCGTTTTGACACCATGCTTTATGTCGAAGGCGACCGCGCCTATGAGAAATCCGAGGCCTTCCTGCGCATCATCGCGCAATTTCCCGCCCCCTGGCGCTACCTGAAAGTTTTTCGCATACTGCCGCGCTTTCTGAGGGACTGGGGCTACGACCTTATCGCCCAGAACCGATATCGCCTCTTCGGCAAATATGATCATTGCCTGCTGCCTGCGCCGGACCATAACTGCCGCTTTCTGCAAGGCGCGCCAACGCAGCCCATGGCCGAAAATCTAACCAATAAATGACTCAATTCGAGCAGACAGGAACGTACTCATAATGGATGTATTGCAACGAATTCACCGGGTTGCGCGCCTCAGCGTAGCCGGCGTTTTTCTTTATCACGGCCTGGTTCCCAAAATACTGTGGCTCAGCCCAACTGAGCTGGCCATGATTGAAGCCCAGGGCCTGGGCCAGTATGCGCCGCAGATCGCCATGGCCGGCGGCGTGGCGGAAATTATCCTGGGACTGCTGATCGCACTGCCGCTGCGCAGCAGCCTTCCGCTGCTGGCCGCTGGCGTCGCGCTGGTTGGCCTCCTGGCGGATGTAGCGGTGTTTTCCCCTGGCTTATTGGTGGACGCATTCAACCCGGTGACCGTCAATCTGGCCACCCTGGCGTTGGTCTGGATCGCCTGGATAAGCAAAGAAAGTCACAAAAATCACTCGTAAGCGGAAATTATTTTTCTCCCGCCCTGGATTTCCGCCTGCTTTTGCTATGCTGTTAGGGATAAAAAAGCGCTTGATGTCTGTGAGTAGAGTTTGTTGGACGCGTAGATAGCTTCGACAAGCCTGCCAGTCCCCCCCAAGAAAGACGCCGCACCGATGGGCTCCGCGAAGATATGCCGGAAGCTGAGCCCAGGTGGGGTTTCGCGCCTGTTGTTTAACTTTTTCAACACAGGACAACGCCCATGGAATCAAAACCCCTTATTACCCAAACTGGTCGGACCAACGCGATCAGTTGCGCAGAATTAATTGTTAAATATCTCAGTCTGTTAAAAGTGCCGTTTGTATTCGGCGTGTCTGGCGGCAACATCGACCCGCTGGGCAGCGCGCTCGCCCGCCACGAGGAGAATACCCATGTCCGCTGGATACTGACGCGCTCCGAAGCCGGCGCTGGCTTTATGGCGGACGGCTTCGCCAGAGAGAGCGGCGTCATCGGCGTGTGCAGCGCCACCTCCGGTCCTGGTTGCACTAATTTATTGACGCCTGTGAGCAACGCCTTCGTGGACGGCGTTCCCATGCTGGTCATCACGGGACAGAGCACCATCAGCACTTTCGGCCGCGGCGCCATGCAGGAAAGCAGCGCTTCCGGCGTCGACACCATACTTATGTTCAAGGGCTGCACCCGCTACAACACACTGGTATCCCATCCCGAACAATTGGAGCACAACCTGCTGGCGGCCTTGAGTCACGCCACCGGCCCGACTCCCGGTCCCGTACATATCAGCATTCCGCTGGATATTTTCGAAACTCCGATACCATCCAGCCGCAACCCCATCTCCCTGCATACGTTTCTGGGACAGGAGATCACCCCGGACAGAGTCGTGCTGCAACGCCTGAACACTATCTTGCGAGGCTACCAGCGCGGCGTCATCGTCATCGGCAACGGATGCGCCGGCGCCATGCGGGAAATTCTCTGTTACGCGGAGCGACGCGCCTGGCCCATCGTCACCACGCCGATGGGGCGCGGCCTGATGTCCGCCGATCATCCCCTGTATCGGGGCGTGTTCGGCACGGCGGGGCATGAGTCCGCCCGCAAAACCCTGACGGCGGAGGAAGCGGACATCATTATGGTGGTATGCGCCAATCTGGACGAGCACGCCACCTGCGGCTGGGACGGCAGCACTATCCTGTCGCGGCGTCTGGTGCACATCAACAACAATCCGGAGCACCTCGCCAAATCCCATATGGCGCAAATGAATCTGATGGGCAGTCCACGCATCGTCTTCGACTATCTCAATCAGGAAAACCAGGCCGCTCCCGCTGTGGACGCCAGCGAAGAAGTCCTTCCCGCGCTGCGCAATGAAAACAACCTGCCCAAGAATATCAGCGTGCTGCATATCGAGGACTGCAATACCGACTCCACGCCGATCAACCCGCGCCGATTGTTTTGGCGTTTGAGCCAATGCGCCCCCAAAGACGTGCATCTCTACGCGGACGCCGGCAACGCTTTTTTCTGGGCTACCCATTACTGGCATCCTCGCTCAGCCTCGGTCATTGACGTGAATAAAATGCCGATCTCCATGGGGTTCGCCGCCATGGGCTGGGCGATCGGGGCAGCCATCGGCGGCAAGTTCGCCAATCCGGATATTCCGGTGCTTTGCATCACCGGGGACGGCAGTTATTTGATGACCGCGCAGGAAATCACCGTCGCCAAGCAACACAATCTAAACGTCGTGATTCTGATATTGAATAACAGCGTGTTGGGCACAGTCATGCACGGACAACGCATGCGCGGCATGAAGAGTTTCGGCAATGAGTTACCACAAACCAACTTCGCCATGCTCGCCCAATCCTTGGGCGTGGAGTCCTATCGCATCAGGGACTTTGAAGAACTGGCGCGTCTGGATATTGCCTCCTTGTTTAAACGCCCGGGGCCCGTCCTGCTGGATGTTGTGGTGGACAAAGAAACTCCTCCGCCGATAGGGCAACGCGTTAAAAACCTGGAAGCTTCGCGTCCCGCTCCCCGGGCGCCGACATTGACCAGCGCCTGATCCGCCGCCGCCCGTTAAGAGCGGGGCGAAGCGCTATTTCGTGCCGTATATCCGATCCCCGGCGTCGCCCACGCCGGGTCGGATATAGGCATGATCGTCCAGATGACTGTCGATCACTCCCGCATATACCGGCACGTCCGGGTGCTCTTCCCGAAACAGGCTGACGCCTTCGGGGGCGGCGAACAGACAGATAAAGCGAATATCCTGCGCTCCCAGATCCTTGATTTTATGCACCGCCGCCGTTGCGGAATGCCCCGTGGCGAGCATAGGGTCAACGCAGATCACCGTCCGCTGATCCAGGTCCGGCGGCATCTTGACGTAATATTCAATGGGCATTTTGGTCTGCGGATCGCGATAAAGTCCGATGTGCCCCACCCGCGCCGACGGCGACAGTTGCAGCACGCCTTCAGTCATGCCATTGCCCGCCCGCATGATGGTGACGATACAAAGCTTCTTGCCTTTCAAAGTCGGCGACATTGTCTTCTCCAGAGGCGTTTCCACTTCCACCAGTTCCGTCTCCAGATCCCGGGTGGCCTCATAGCCGATCAATACGCCCAACTCCTGCACCAGCATGCGGAATTCCCGGGTGGAGGTGTTTTTGTCGCGCAGACTGGTGAGCTTATGCTGCACAAAGGGATGATTGACCATGTACACGCCGGGATGCTTTTCCACTAATGAAGTCATTGTCATAGCTGTCTCTCAACCATTGCTGATATAGATTTGCGGGAAACCTGAAGCGACTTCCCTCGCCTCAAAACAAAGTGCCGTCCGCGCGGTAACGGATCGGCGGCGCGCCGCTTTGCGAGCGCGCAAAGGCCAGTTTGCGCCCGGCGCTCCAGGTCCCGCCTTCCAGTATTTGCGACATCGTCAGCGCCACGCCACGTTCTCTGAGCTGCGCATTCAAACGCGCGGCGAGCTGATCAACGACAGCGACGGTCATCGCCCGCAACTCCACCACTTCCGGCGCGCCCGGTTCAAATTCCGTCGCCGCGAAGGCGGGATTTTTCGGCGCCAGCACGCCCATATCCAGCAGCAGCCCGCCATTGCGATATTCCGCCAGCGCCGTCAGCGTATCGTCCTCAATGACCTCCATGCCGGCGATACGCCAGGCTTCCGTCAGGGAGTACATCATCCATTGGGAAAGCTTATGGAAGGGGACCAGCCCGGCGCCCGGCTCATTCGCTCCGACGCCAGGGTACGCCCAGACATCGCCGAGCGCGCCCAGCTCAGGGTTTCGCACTGGCCAGACGCCGGACAACAGTTTCAGCAATTCACGGAAGGCGAAGTCCACAGACAAACCGCCCGCTACTCCCGCCCCTCTTGCTACACTGGCAGCCTCCAGATACTGCGCCAGGGCGCCAAGTCGGCTCTCTCCGCCGAAGACGCCCGGCGCGCTCGCCACAACATCGCCTAATCGACGCAACAAGGTCACCCGTTCCTGCAGACCAATCAGCGGATTGCGTTCGCTGACTTGAAAGCAGGCCGCCAATTGCGCAGTCGTCAAGCTCCTCAAGCCCTCCGCATCCACTCTGAAAGGCGCTCCCCCTGAGCACAACGCCCCTTGCGCGTAGAGCGCCACGCTGGCGGCCCCCAGCCCTTCAGAACGGGATAACGTCAGCCCACTGGCGAACTCGACATAGCGCCAATCGGCGCCGGCGCCGGCATCCAGCAGCACGCTGATCATGGTCAGCTCCGTCGCCCGCATTTTCAGTTCATTCAGATCTCCCGCGCCGTCAGCGATAGGAGACCACCGGTCCACGCCGCCGCAGGAAAAGTGACGCCAGCGGCTGTGCGGCGGTATGTTCAGGTCAGGATAATTCTCCAATATGACGCTCATGACGTACTCCGCCGCCGCCTCAACCCGTTCGGCCCGATAATCGTATGCGAGCAGTTCGCCAGCGCATGCGCGGTCAAAGATTTCGCCGCAGCGCGAGCGCACGGTTTCCGCGCGCCACAGGTGTAATTGCGTTGCCGTATAGACGGACGCTTCCTGCGCCGTCGCGAAGTTTTCCTGCAAGTTCGACATCAATAGGCCTCCAGATCCCTGCCGGATTTAACGCTGAGCGCGTCTTTGGAAAGCGGGCCGCCCGGTGAGAAATAGCCTGCCGCTACTTTGGCGTCGATCTCCACCTTGGCGTCCTCCGGAATCATGTCATCGGGAATCGTAATGCGATTGACGACCTCGATGCCTTGACTGGTCAGCGCCTCAAACTTCATGTTGCTCATGGACGCCATATGATCGATGCGAGTCACGCCCAGCCAGTGCAACGGGTCCGGCATCAACGGTTGAAAGCGCATGTCCTCCACGCCGGCGATACATTCCGTACGTTCAAAGTAGGCGTCCGCACGGTCACCGCCCACCTGCCGCTTACGGGCGTTGTACACCAGAAATTTGGTCACCTCTCCGAGGGCTCTTCCCTCTTTACGGTTATACAGGATGATCCCCACGCCGCCGCGCTGGGCGACGCGAATGCACACTTCGATGCCGTGGGTGAGATAGGGGCGGCAGGTGCAAATATCCGAGCCGAAAACATCGGAGCCATTGCACTCGTCATGCACCCGGCAGGCGACTTCCCGCTCGGGATCGGAGATAGCCGTATGGTCGCCGAACAGATATAGCGTCACGCCGCCGATGGGAGGCAAAAACACCGACAAGTCTGGCCGCGTCACCAGCTCGGGAAACATGCCGCCGGTGTGCTCAAACATCGCCTTGCGCAAGGTCGCCTCCGCCACACCCAGGCGTCGCGCGACGCCAGGCAGATGCCAAACCGGCTCAATGGCGACCTTGGTGACATTGGCTTCGCCGGTCGCCAGCAATATTTTGCCGTCGGCGGGAATCAGCCCTTGCTTCACCGCATATTGAATTTCGGGAACCGCAATGCGCGCTTTGGTGACGGCGATAGTGGGTCGGATATCCAAGCCTTGTTGCAGAGACGTTTTGAAATCTGAGGCCACGCGATGGCCCCAGGGGTCGAGGGAGACAATCTTGTCCGCGTCGCTCCATTGCGGGTGCGGCCCCAAGTCGATAACCGGCTCCGTATTGGTAAGATCCGGCCGGTGCAGCGGCGATAAATCGCCCTTCGCCACCGCCAGGGCGCGATACAAACTATAAGCGCCGGCATGAGAACCGATGGTGTTTTTACAGGCGGGATTGGACAGCGTTCCGATAATAGGCCCACGCTCGCCAATATCCGCAGCCCCCCATTTGACGGGATGTTTCACCCCGTTGCGCGTATGCGAGGTCAACGCTATCGCGCGCACTTGCTGGTCTACCCCCATAGCCACATCCTCAGCTATCGACGACAGGTCGTCGAGGTTGTAAACCTAATATGTTGCAGATTTCATTCCAGTAATTGACCAAGCAGTCAACTAATAGGCGCGAGTACTATGCGAGTACTAAAATCAATGAGTTGAACAGTGACAACAGGGTTCCGGCGGCGGGGGAAACACAAAAAAGCGGAGGATTAAAGACGCCGCTGCGCATTCATTGTGCAGCGACGCCCGAAGACTGTGCAGCGGTCAATAGGTCCAGTTAACCGTCAGCTTGGCGCTGCGGGGCGCGCCATAATAACTCTGCGCCCAGTACAGACTGTTCAGGTATTTCTCATCCGTGATGTTGTCCAGATTCACAGTGGCGCTCCAGTTATCCATAAAATCATACTTGGCCATCAGATTGACCAGCATATAGTCCTCCTGAGTGGTGCGGATGGATTCGCCCGCATTCGGACCCGTCGTAGCCACGCCCTGCTCCCTGTATATGTCGTCCTGCCAGCTCAAACTGGCGCCCACTTTCAGACGCTCCAGTCCGGGAACGCGATAGCTGGACGACAACCGCAGCATACGCCGGGGCACGTAGGTCTTGGCGTCCTCGCCGTCTTTGTCTTCAATGGAAACGTAGGTGAAGCCGCCCGCCACTTCCCAGCCGGGAGACACTTCTCCGGCGATCTCCAGCTCATACCCCTGACTGGAAACGCCATCCACGCCTTTGTAGTAATTCGTACTGGTTCCAGGATAAACGCCCGCCACTTCCGCGACGTTGTCCTGTTCGGTTTTGAAGACAGCGACGGTGGTATTGAGGCGCTCGTTAAACAGCTCACTCTTCAACCCTGCTTCGATATTGTCGCCCTTCACTGGTGCGATGCGGTTATGGTCGATGTCGTCTTTGAACTGGGGATCGAATATTTTGGTGTAGCTGACATATACCGAATGATTTTCGTGTATATCCGCCACAACGCCGGCATAAGGAACCACTTCTCCACTTTGCGTTTCTTTTTTGCTGTCGCCGTAGGTAACGCCGCTGCTATCCAGGTCCGTCACACGGAAGCCTGTGATCAAGGTCAGACGATCCATGGGCTTGAGCCGCGTAGCGGCGTACAGGCTTCTGCGCTTATCGGTGAATTCGCTGCCAGCGACACCTGCGTTATATTCCGGGTCGGGATAATCGCCATCCCAATCGTCAATGTCATCGATTTCCGTCCCGATTCCCGCGCCATATTTGGACTCGTCCCACACCTCGGATTTAGACCAGTTCAAACCAATCACCGCTTCGTGTTCCCGTCCTCCCAGGGTGAATGGCCCTGTCGCATAGACATCGGCGATCCACTGCTCGTTATCAAAACCGTACAGGCTGGGATACGCGTAAAGATCAGACCCGGACGTATCCGGATTCGGCGTCCCATAGACATAAAACAGCTTGGTATCGGCCTTGACCTGCTGACGAGTGAGCACGCCTTTGACACGCCAGCCGTTGGCGAAGTCATAGGCCAGCTCAGCAAAGGAGCTGTCGATACGACCATCCCAGTACGCCCAGTCCGTCGCCGTGCTGACGGACGCATCGTAATCCGTCGCCGAACCATCCGTCCGGTACAGCGGCAATGCGCCCCACATTGGGCTGTTCGAGAGCGTATCCTGGCGGCTGTGTCCTAGCGTCAGCGTGGTGCTGTCATTCAGATCCGCCTCCACTACGCCATAAAACAGGGTCTTTTCCTGCTCATAGCGATCCAGATAGGACTCTTTGTCCTGATAGGAAACGACCAGCCTGCCACGTACTCTCTCCGACTCCAGCAGAGCGCCGGAAATATCCGCGTCGACACGACGGTTGTCCCATGAGCCATAAGAAAGCCCCACGGAAGCCTGGGGGTCCGTTGTCGGCCGCTTGCGCACGAAGTTAACCGTGGCGGAGGGCGTTCCCGTGCCAGTCATGAGTCCATTGGCGCCGCGAAGCACCTCAATACGGTCGTATATTGCCGTATCAATATCGCCGTACAGGTTGCCGTATACGAAAGGGACGCCAATGCCATCGAGCTGGAAGTTTGTGATATCAAACCCTCTTGCCGTAAAGTAGGTGCGGTCGGTTTCCACCTGCTCCACGGTGACGCCGGGACTGTACGCCAGCACATCGTTGATATCCGTCAGCGCAAAGTCCTGCAGTTGCGTTCGGGTGATCACCGACACCGACTGCGGGGTCTCCCGCAGAGACAGGTTCATTCGCGATGCGGTATTGCTCGACTTGGTCCGATATGAGCCACTTCCCTCGCTGGGAGCAGCCTCGCTCGTTTTAGCGTTTACCGTCACCGGCTGCAACACCTGCACGTCATCGCTATCTTCCGCCGCGACGCCTCCAGAAGCCAGCAACCCCAACGACAACGCCGCAATCCAGTACGCCAGTCCGTTGGCGACATAGGGCGGCGCGTGACGAACAGAGCGTCTGGCGCTGCAAGTTTGGGAAGAGCTTGGGAATAAACGGGGCGCAAATTTACCGGGACAACGCTGCGTCGCCATACTGCGGGTTCCTCTCAGGTAACAATTAATCTGGCAGACAAACAGTCTCCTTCTCTTTGTCTGAAACGGCAGGGCCTGCGTACGCCACATGGCCAGGCCTGCTTTCCGCTGCTTGTCGCCGCACAGGCGCATCCCTGCGCCTGGCTATCGGCCTGTCGATTCATTGCCAGGCCGATAGCGAGTGGGAATCTGAGTGGCGTCCAGGCCAATACGGCGATGCACTATTTGATAATCTAAACGCAAATCATTATCATTTGAATTGAATTTCGCGTCAACCTGAAGAGAACAGTCGCCGTAACGCATCGCTCATCCGGCCACCTAACTCAATCAGGCGCCGGCGCCATTGAGTAAGCCATCATTCATTTGCAGCCATTAAATCGGACCGTCCAATCATCCAGTGAGACCATCATCGCCCATGCACACCAATCAGCCCGGCGCCGCATCCGTTCCACTGGACGCATTGCTGCGCGCCTCCGCTCTGGCGCACCCTGCGTTAACGGGAGAGATTGGCGTCGATAACGCCGGTTTGATTTGCGCAAAGGCGGATAACCAGGAGATTCTGACGCAATTACACAACCACTGGCGCGATGCCTGCCCCGAGGCCGGCGCCCCATACTGGGCCGTGCGCAGTTGGACCATGCTGGTATGGCAACCGACCTTTCTTGCCGTCGCAGCGGTGCATCTGGTCGGAACCGCCGCGCCTTTATCAGAACTGGGGCAGAAATACGCCCAGGGTGTAGTAGCGGGTTTTCGCATGCCGCCCGTGGCCTTGCCCACCGCCGCCATCGAACGCTTGATCGAACTCAGCGGCGCAGAGCTGGCGCAAGTGTGCGAGGTCTTTCTGGATCAGCTAAACCCCATCGCCAAGGTCAAACCGCTGATCGCCAAGCGCCTGGTTGCGGACAGTCTGTTATCCGCCCTCTCCCGCCTCAGCCTGCTAAGCGCGCCTCCCGACAACGACGAGATTCAACAGTGGGCGCAAGCTTGGCTGAAAGCCATGAATCTTGTTGGATACAGCAGCCTGACGCCCATTCCACTGAGCAATGGAAGACAGCAACTGACCCTGGACCGCAAAGCCTGTTGCCTGCACTACCTGCGCCAGGACGGCGAACTGTGCGCGTCATGTCCAAAACAGAAACCGCATGTGCGCGTACAACGACTGACGAAAGAGTGGAACGCCTATGCTTGAGCTTGAAGATATCCGCGTGCGCCGCGATGGGCGTGACATCCTGTCTCTGCCTCAGCTTTCTCTGGACCCACACCGCTTCACCGTCATCCTGGGGCATAACGGGTCTGGAAAATCCACCCTGATCAATTTGCTGGCTCGGCAAATCCAGCCGGACTCCGGCGTCATCAGGCTGCAAAACCGCCCGTTGGACGATTACTCACAACGAGATCTGGCGAGGAATATCGCGTTTCTGCCGCAAAATCCGCCGGAAGTCGCCGGCCTTAATGTCAGGGAGCTGATACGCCTGGGCCGCTTTCCCTGGCGTGGGACATTCGGACGCTGGCGCCAGGAAGATACGACGATTATCGAGACGGCGATGGCGCAGACAGGCGTGTCCCGCTATACGGAGCACCTGACGGACCAGCTATCCGGCGGCGAGCGTCAACGCGCCTGGATCGCCATGTTGTTAGCCCAGCAGGCGCCCTTGCTGATGCTGGACGAACCTACTTCCGCTCTGGATTTATCTCATCAATACGAAGTGATGGGGTTGCTGCGCCGTCTTAATCAGGAGCATGGACGCGGCGTTATCGTCATCCTCCACGACGTCAACCTGGCCGCCCGTTTCGCAGACCGCATCGTAGCTCTGAAACAAGGACGACTGGCGTTCGACGGCGCGCCGGAAACACTGCTGTCCGCGTCGCTGTTAGGAGAGTTGTACGGCATTGATATCGACCTCGTCGATCATCCGCGCCAGGACGGCAAAATCGCGGTAGTGGCATGACGCTCATAATTTTTTACTGCACTTCGATTAACCCTTCGCCTTCCATCCGGGTATGCCCATGACTTTAATTTCCAACCTGATTCGCCCTTCCCGTCGCCCGCTCACGCGCAGCCGCGCCTGCATCGCTCTCGCCACTATCCTGACGTTGACGATCAGCGTCTGCGCCCAGGCGCTTACCATTACCGACAGTCGCGGCGAGCATGAATTCGCGCAAACGCCGCAACGGGTCATCGCGCTGAACTGGTCCATGGCGGAAAATCTGGTGGAGTTGGGCGTCACGCCCGTCGGCGTCGCCGATATCAAGGGCTATCAGGAGTGGGTGGTGCGACCGCAACTGACGGATTCCATCACTGACGTGGGCACGCGCTCCGAACCAAACCTGGAGCGCATTGCGGCCCTGCAACCGGATGTGATTTTGCTTTCCAGCATGCAGGAAGGCATGGTGGAAAAACTGGAGCAAATAGCGCCGGTGCTGTTTTTCGACTCTTTCCGCGCTGACCACGATAACTTCGATGTCTCCAGGCAGATCTTCCTGCAACTGGCTCGGCTGTTCGACAAAGAAACCACGGCGAAGCAAAAACTGGACGCCATGGACACTCGTTTTGGCGAACTGCAGGAGCAGTTGAAAGCGCACTATCACGGCGACTTGCCCAAAGTGGCGGCAGTGCGCTTCACCACGCCCTCGGTCCTGCGCATCTTTGGCGACAACTCCATGGCGCAAGCCGCCATGGCCAAACTGGGTCTACAGCCAGCCCTGCCACAGCCGGCGACCCAATGGGGCATTACGCAGAAAAAGGTGACGGATCTGGGGCGCATCAAAGACGGCGTGGTGATTTATATTGAGCCTTTCGAACAGGCGGACGACCTGTTCTCCACTCCATTGTGGCGGGCAATGCCCTTCGTTCGCAGCGGCCGCTTCGCCGCCGCCCGCTCCACCTGGACTTACGGCGGACCGCTGTCGGTGCAATATCTGGCGGAATCCATCACCGACGCCTTATTAACACTGACGCCGTGATCAAACCGGAACCGCTTATCGCTACAGGTTGAAGTCGTATGCGCCGCTATCTGGTCACCCTGGCGTTATTGCCGGTTCTGCTGTTCGCCTACCTGCAACTTGGCTCACCGCCGCCGCTCAGCCTGCAATGGACGTTGCTCAGCGGCGGAGCGGCCGTGGAGTTCGAGGACTTTCAGTTCTTTTACGCCACTCTGCCCCGGGCCGCGCTGGCCTTGCTGGTCGGCGGCGCCATGGGACTGGTCGGCAGTCTGTTGCAGCAAATCACGCAGAATCGCCTGCTCTCCCCCATGACCCTGGGCGCCGCATCAGGAGCCTGGCTGGCGCTGGTCTGCGCCAGCGTCTGGGCGCCCGTCCTGATGGCGAATTACGGCGCCTGGATCGCCATGGCGGGAGCCAGCTTATCTGTCACGCTGGTGTTATTGATCGCCGGCAGCGGAGGTCTTGCCGGACTGCCTGTCGTGCTGGCGGGCATGGCCGTCAATATCCTGCTGGGCGCAGCGGCTTCCGCCATCGTGCTGCTCAACGATCAGTATGCGCGCAACCTGTTCATCTGGGGCGCAGGCGACTTGACGCAAACAGACTGGAACTGGGTGATCTGGCTCGCCCCCAAACTAAGCATCGCCCTGCTGATTTTACTCTTCGCACATCGCCCCCTGACCTTGCTGCGCCTTGGGGAAGCCGGCGCGCGAGGACGCGGCATGGGCGTTTTCGCCACCCTGGCGTTACTGCTTCCCGCCGCGCTTTGGCTGGTGGCGTGCTCTATCACAGCCGTAGGAGTTATCAGTTTTATTGGCTTGCTGACGCCCAACCTCGCTCGCGCACTGGGCGCGCGCCGCGCTGGTGACGAGTTGACGTATAGCCTGTTGCTTGGCGGACTGCTGTTACTGGGAACGGACGCCATCGCCGTTCTGGCCAGCCAATGGACAACCGATCTGGTTCCCAGCGGCGCCGCGGCGGCGCTTATCGGCGCGCCTGGGCTAATCTGGTTCACCCGGCGCAAGTTAACCGCCGCTGATCACAGCTCTCTACAGCTGCCTGCCGGCGTCATGAAACTCTCCAAAACCGCCTTGATCATGCTGGCGCTGGGCGTGCCTGTCACAGCAACCATAGCGCTGTTGTGGTCTCCAGAGGGGGCCGGCTCCGTCAGCTGGCGCTTTGGCTGGCCGTCCGACCTGGTCTTCTCTCTGCGCTGGCCGCGTATTGTCACCGCGGCGGCGGCTGGAGGCGGTATGGCCCTGGCGGGCGTCATCCTTCAGCGATTGATTCGCAATCCCCTGGCGAGCCCGGATATTCTGGGCATGTCCGCCGGCGCATCGCTGACATTAGTGCTTTCCGTGCTGGCGTTTGGCGGCTCGATCTATCAAGCCGGCCCTTTAATCGCTTTCGCCGGCAGCCTGGGCGTACTTTTGCTGCTATTGCTGCTGGGACGCCGACATCACTACGCCCCCGGCGTCATGGTGCTGACCGGCATCTCCCTGGCGGCGTTGATCGACGCCCTCGTGCGTTTCGCCCTGGCCAAGGGCAGCGACAGCGCCTATTCGATTCTGGGCTGGCTGGCCGGCTCCACTTACCAAACCACCGACGGCAAGGCATGGCTTCTGCTGTCCGGCGTTATCATCCTCGCTACGGTATGCGCGCTCTGTTCCCGCTGGCTGACATTGATCTCCGCCGGCGACCAGGTGGCGCTGGCCCGTGGTCTGAATGTCAAACGCGCCCGGCTGGCGCTACTGTTTCTGGCTTCTCTCGCCTGCGCGCTGGTCACTGCGGTGATGGGCCCCGTCGCCTTCGTAGGCCTGCTTGCGCCACACATGGCCGCCATGCTCGGCGCCCGCAAAGCGGCGCAGCAACTGCTTCTCGCCATCCTGTTGGGGGCGTTGCTGATGATTCTCTCCGATTGGCTGGGACGCACACTTTTATACCCGGCGCAAATGCCCGCAGGCGCGATCGCGTCTTTGCTTGGCGGCGGTTACTTCATCTATCTGCTGACGCGTCGACGCGCAACTTAAAACGATTTTTGCTTGCCTGTTGGAGAAATACCGGTAGACTGACAAACAAATGTTAGACATACGGACATTTGTTTGTGATAACCGAACGCGAACAGGAGATCCTGGATTTAATCCGCCAGGACCCGCTTATCTCTCAACAGGCCCTGGCCGACCGTCTGGGCGTCAGCCGCTCCGCCGTGGCGGGCCATATTATGAACCTCTCCAACAAAGGCGCGATTCGCGGCAAAGGCTACATCCTCGCGGACAATCCTTACGTTGTGGTGATTGGCGGCGCCAACATGGATATCCTCGGGCAGCCCAGCGACAAACTGCTGCCCCGCGACTCCAATCCGGGGCATGTCAGCTGCTCTCCCGGCGGCGTCGCCCGCAATATTGCGGAAAACCTGGCGCGGCTGGGCGTGGACGTGCGTTTGATCGCGCCTCTGGGCAAGGATGTATACGGGCAGACGCTATTGGAGCAAGGCCAGCAATGCGGCATCGACATGCGCCACTGCCTGCAACTGGACGACGCTGTCACCTCCACCTATCTGTCAGTGCTGGACGCATGCGGCGACATGTCCGTCGCCATCAACGACATGCAGATCCTGGATCGTCTCAGCGTCGAATACCTGCGCAGCCATGCCGACATGATCCGACGCGCCAGCCTGCTGATAGTCGACGCCAACCTATCCGCCGGCGTATTGGAGTACCTGCTCAGCCAGTTCCCAGATCTGCCGATATTCGCTGATCCGGTATCTGGTCCCAAGTCGGACAAGTTACGCGGGTTGCTCGACGCCCTCCACACCTTCAAGCCCAATCTGGCGGAGGCGCAGCGCCTCTCCGGGCTGGACGCTCAGGATGACGGACAGCTATCCCAACTGGCCTCCTGGTTTCATCAGAAAGGCGTGCAGCGTGTTTGCATCAGTCTGGGCGCCCAGGGCGTTTACGTCAGCGAAGCCGGCCGTCACCAACTGTATCCGCCGCCGCCAATCCAGCCGGTTAACGCCAACGGCGCCGGCGATGCGTTTCTCGCCGGGCTCGCCTATGGCTGGCTCGCACAATGGCCCACGCCCAAATCCGTTAACTTCGCCATCGCCGCCTCGGCGGTGGCCATGTCGCACCAGGCGACCATCAATCCGAATATGTCCCTGGCGACCGTGAACCGTTTACTAGAGGAAACTTTTTTATGAATACTTATCTGGACGTATCTCCCGAAGTACAAGCCGCTCTGGCGGCCGGCAAACCGGTCGTGGCGCTGGAGTCCACTATCATTTCCCATGGCATGCCCTGGCCGCAAAACGCGGAAACCGCATTGCAGGTGGAACAGATCGTACGCGACAACGGCGCCGTTCCCGCCACTATCGCCATCATCAAAGGCCGCCTGAAAGTCGGTTTAAGCAAGGAAGAGATTGAATACCTGGGCCAGGCCGGTTTGAGCGTCACCAAAGCCAGCCGCCGCGATATTCCCTTTATCGTCGCCCGTGGCGGCGACGGCGCCACGACTGTCGCCTCAACAATGATCCTGGCGGCCATGGCGGGAGTCAAAGTCTTCGCCACCGGCGGTATCGGCGGCGTGCATCGCGGCGCCCAGGAAACCTTTGATATCTCCGCCGACCTGCAGGAGCTGGCGCACACCGACGTGGCGGTCATCTGCGCCGGCGCCAAATCCATTCTCGACCTGGGACTGACCCGGGAATATCTGGAAACTCATGGCGTGCCACTGGTGGGCTATCAGACTTCCACCCTGCCTGCGTTCTACACCCGCGACAGCGATTTCGATGTGGATTATCAATTGGATACGCCAGAGCAGATCGCTTCGGCGCTGAAAGCAAAATGGGCAATGGGTCTGCGCGGCGGCGTGGTGATCGCCAACCCGATCCCAGAAGCCTACGCCATGGATCGCACTAAAATTGACGCAGCAATCAGCTCAGCGTTGGCGGAGATGGACGACAAGGGCGTCAGCGGTAAAGACTCCACGCCATTCCTATTGGCGAAAGTGGCGGAAATTACCGGCGGCGACAGCCTGAAAGCCAACATCCAGCTGGTGTTCAATAACGCAGCCCTGGCGGCGCGCATCGCTGCGTCCTACTACGCTTAAATTCTTTGTCTACTGAGTGGTTTGACGGCGTTCGCCAAACCACTCCGTTCGATCATTTTCAGCCTGCCGATCTAAGCCATTATGGGTGCGACAATTTGCCGTCTTCCCGACAGTGACCGACTCCTTCTAAACTTCCTCTCACAGCAAGGTACAGAGCGTTCGGCGCAAACTCCCCTTTGCGCAGTTCCGAACGCATTCCTTCCCAGGGTCGTCGTTTGTCCGGCTTCACGGCGGGCATTCAGCGTCCCGAAACTCTGCGGAAACTTTATCGCCCGGCCATCAGCGCCGGGCGGGTTTTTTTTGTAGTTTCCGCTGCAAAGTGCGGCGATGCATGTTCAGCGCTCTCGCCGTCGCCGAGATATTGCCTTCATTCTCCTGCAACACCCGTTGAATGTGCTCCCACTCCAGACGCCGCACGGACAGGGTCGCATCCGTATCCACTTCAGATTCAACCGGCGCTTCTTCGCGGGGCTCGCCAAAAGCCGCCAGCAGCTCCGTCGCCGTCACCGGTTTACAGAGATAATTCAAGGCGCCGCGCTTGATCGCCTCCACCGCAGTGGCGATGCTGGAGTAGCCCGTCAACATCACGACCTGTAATTGCGGCTGGCGCTGCAGCATCTCGCTGAGCAGTTGCAATCCGCTATCCCCCGCCAGATTCAGATCCAGCACCGCCCGACTCGGACTACTGTCTTCCAAATGAGCCAGCGCCTCGTCGCCACAACTGGCGGTGAGTACAGACTCGCCACGCCGACTTAGAGAGCGGGCGAGAGTTTGCAGAAAAACCTGATTGTCATCGATTAGTAGCAGCGGCGTATTCACCGTTTGGATTTCCTTGTGAAAGGGTCGCATTCTCCCCGTCGCAGCGAGCGCCCTGAGGCATCGGCAACAGGATTTCCGTAATGGTTCCATCAGCGACGTCGAGCAGACTCAAACTGCCGCCCAGGCGTTCAATGGTGGAGTGGGACAAAAACAGCCCCAGGCCATTGCCGCCTTCCCGCATTGAAACAAAAGATTTGCCCAGATTCTGCCTTACCAGCGACGGCAGCCCCGGCCCTTTGTCATGGATGCGCAACAGCAGTTCGCCATCGCTTAGACGCGCTTCCAGCACGGGGTCCTCCGCGCTGGCTTTAGCAGCATTGTCGAGCAGATTAAGAATCGCCATATCCAGCATTTCTTCCGAACGCACTTCCGCTTGCGGATTTTCAATACTCGCCAAACGCAATGCCCCCGCCGGATGCAGCAGGGAGAATTCCTCACGCAAACGCTGCACGAAGCCTTCCAACGACTCACTGCGCACCACGCCAGTACGAATGTCCTCCGCCTGACGCATCATCGACGACAGGGTCTGTTTGCATAAATCGATCTGTGTCGCCATGGAGCGCAAATCCTCCTGCGCCTGAGCGTCAGCCACATCATGACGCAGATCGTCCACCAACAGCGCCAGGGTTCCCAGCGGCGCGCCAAGTTTATGAGCGGCGCCAGCAGCGAAAATAGCCGTCGCCACCAGCCGCTCGTCGCGCAGCATCTGTTCCCGTTGCGCGGCGATCTGCTCACGCTGCCGCCGAATGGCCAGGGTCAGCGGCGCCACCACAATCAGCAGCAGGGCGACGGACAACAAAAACGTCAGCCACATCCCCGCCAAATGCAGACGCATAAAGTTCTGTAAGCCGTCCGGGCGGCTACTGGTCAGCGCGACGAAATCCTGCGTCAGCGCAAAATAGATACTCACGCAGACTGCCGCCAGAATCAGGCTGGACTGCCACCCAAGCAACGCAGCGCCCATGGCCACCGGCATAAGCAGTAATGAAATGAATGGATTCGTATGTCCGCCGGTGTCATGGAGAAACCAGCCCAACAACAAAGTGGAAGCCAGCAGCACAGCCAAATAGCGCCCGGTGGTCAACTCCCTTATCCGGACGGAAGCCAGACAGGTTAACGCGGTAATCGCCAATTGCGCCGGCATGACCGCCCAGGGCAAACGCGGTGGCAACTCCAACCGCCAATGGCCGCTGAACAGGGCCAGCAGCGCCACCAGGGAGATGGACTGCATGACCAGGTAATAAGCCAGATAACGCAGGCTGTCCCGCTGCAAGGGCGTCGCCAGCCAGGCGAAATATTTTGTAGTGTTCATAACGATCAAACCCCAGAGTTGTGGGCATGATACCACTAGCGAAGCTATCCGCGCCCTATGCGACATTTTGCCGCACTCCGCTGATACTCACCTGCGTCATTCGCTCCTGCGCTTTTTGGTCGTTTCAATCGATAAGCTACAACATAGCCCTCTCTAAGAAGGGCGCGCGAAGAACGCAAACGAAGAAGGAATTTCGATCATCAATGCAAGTCATCGATCCGCCAATACACCTCAGGAGGAGAACATGGACACCTCAAAAGCCCAACTCATGGTGAGCCTCGCCCGGGACGAACTGGATGCGCTGCTGGACTGCGCTGCAGAAAAAGGAGCCCGACGGGCGCTGCTCGACCTCGGTCTGACGGGAGAAGACGCTTTTTCCGATATCCGTGAACTACGAGCGCTGCTGCAAGCGCTGCGACACGCCAAGCAGACCGCCTGGCATACGCTGATCCGGCTCGGCACCACCGGCCTGATTCTAACGCTGATGGGAGGGCTGGCGGTGAAGTTTCAACTGCTGTAAGCCGCTAGCGTTGCAGTAAATACGTCCGCTAACAGTGCGGGCGACCCAGTCGTTCAGGCCGCCCGCCTCTCAGATTGAACATTGTGAACCCGCCTCTGCTGGGGTATTCTGCCTCCGCTTTTTTAAAGCGAACTCTTAATCAACTTATTCTCAGGGCAGGGTGAAATTCCCTACCGGCGGTATGTCCCCAGAGGACGAGCCCGCGAGCGCCTGCTGCCGTACAGCAGGGTCAGCAGATCCGGTGAGAGGCCGGAGCCGACGGTAACAGTCCGGATGGGAGAGAATAAGGCCAATGTCGCAGCGGGGCCGCGGATTTCACCACGGCCTGTTGCGGTCGTACGCCTGTTGACCGGTGTAAGTCGGTCGTATTCCCACAGCCCTGATTCTGGTAACTCAAATGGAGATCCCATGAATCAGCCACAAACTTCCTTATTAACGCCTTTCGGCGACGCTATTACCCGGGTGGAAAAAGCCCTGGAAGCCATACGCAATGGTCAGGGCGTCCTGCTGGTGGACGATGAAGACCGCGAGAACGAAGGCGATCTGGTTTACGCCGCAGAAACGCTCACTGAGCAGCAAATGGCCTTGTTGATCCGCGAGTGCAGCGGCATTGTTTGCCTGTGCCTCACTGACGACGTTATCCGCCGCCTGCAATTGCCGATGATGGTGTCGGAGAACTCCAGTAAAAACGGCACCGCGTTTACGGTCACCATTGAAGCGCGCGAGGGCGTCAGCACCGGCGTCTCCGCCGCGGACCGGGTCACCACCATCCGCACCGCTATTGCTGACGACGCCAAACCGGAAGATCTGGCCCGCCCGGGTCACGTTTTCCCCTTGCGCGCGCAACCCGGCGGCGTACTCTCCCGTCGAGGACATACAGAAGGCACAGTTGACCTGATGCGTCTGGCGGGATTGAAGCCCACTGGCGTGCTCTGTGAACTGACCAATCCCGATGGCACGATGGCGCGACTGCCGGAAATCGTCGCATTCGCAGAGAAACAAGCCATGCCGGTCTTAACCATTGAAGATTTGGTGAAATATCGGACAGAGACGATGGATCAAGCGGTTTAATTACCCGACGCCACAAACCTGCCTCAGACGGGGCCGAATGGCTCCGTCTACCCCGCCTCTCGCTCAGTCAGATACACTACTGGATTATCACAGCAGTCCAGCACCTTGCGTACATCCTCAATACTGATCTCCACCGTCTTCCCAGGCGGCCCGGGAGAAAACACCAGCCTTTCGCTGGCGAATATGCACTCATCAATCACCAGCGTGATATCAGCAGGATGCCCAATAGGACAGGCGCACATCGGCTCACACCCGGTCTTTTCCTTTAACTCCTCATCATTACAAAAGGACGCTTTACCGCCCAGCGCATTCTTTAACTGCTTCCAGTCCAAACGCTGATGCTGCAGCGTCACTAACATGCAAAAGCGCCCGTCTTTCAGTTTCATGAACAGACTTTTGCTTTCCGCGCCAGTGAAACCAAAACGCCTGGCCACCTCTTCCGCCTTCTCATAGGTGAACACGGGCTCATGTGTTTCTTCGCGATAACTCACATTGGCCTTCTGCAACAGAGCCATCGTATCCCGATATAAATCGTCAAGCGTTCTCATTGTCTGATTGAATCAATTCTTTGGTAAGGAAATGCTTGGCCTGATTGTGCTTGGGGTAGGACTCCAAAGTAAATTGCAGCGTGTATCCTTTCTTTTCATAAAAAGGCAATGCCTGAAAGCTGAACGTATCCAGGACGGCATAACGACAACCACGCTTTATCGCCTCCGCCTCAGCACGGGCCAACAACTCCCCGCCAACCCCTTTACCCCGCAACGATTCGGATACCCATAAATATTTAACCTTAAGCCAATTCCCAAGCGTCTCTCCAACCACCCCCGCCAACTTACCGCCCTGATCATCAGAATAAAAAACCGCCAAATCCTTCAACTCCCGCATATCCATATAGTTCAGATTGTAAGCAATCAAACCATTATGAATAACGTCAATATCTTCTTGTGTGGGGGAATCCGTTAATACGAAGTTCATATTTTTCCTTTTAAATAAAGTAATGTCGTTTCGATCCTTATCCTCAGAATCGGCGATAAAAAACCACCGCCCAGAGAGATAATACTTTTGGCATATAGAGAGACCATTAAATTTTCGTTATGATTTTCAGCCATTTCAGTTTCGTTCTAATTTCTGATCAAAGCGCAAGGATTATAGCTGCTATCAATGTTAAGCATGGAGGCAAACTCATATTTCATTCCTGCAATATTTCACACGCTTAAATCGTTGCGGCTTTCTGCGAACTCAGTTAAGGCGCCAGATGCTATGCAAACTCGAATACAAGGAACTTAGTTTGAAACACTTTTTGAAAGGCAACTCTCGTAATTGTTCTGCGCTATCTCTACTGGGCCTGCTTATAATTTATTCTCATGCCGCAAAAGCAGGAGAAAGTATCACGATTCCTGGTAAATTTCTTAACTATGAGGCTGCCAGGCTAGCTGTTGAGAAACAGCCAAGAGATTCTTCAGATGGCGGGGGAATTTGCTGTAGTCATCACGAGTTAGGGTTCAGAAAAGCTTGGAAAAGCGTCAAACTTGATGGTGTAAGCATCGAATACTACGCTTCGTTTTACTACCCAAATAAAGAGTCTTGCCCTACTGGAACCGAGTCATACTCAAACAACTCCTGTTTGCCGGTTCCACAGAGCAAACCACCAGAAGTCTGTGCGGGGAATCCTATAGATGTATCTACAGGCGAAAAACGCCAAACAGAAGTCGACTATCAGGATGCCAAGTCAGGGCTTCTTACTTTTTCACGTACATACTCAAGCGCCACAGGCCAATGGAGAGATAATTTATCCCGCAGTACGACAGACAAAAAAGTACTTCGCACTGACGGATCTGTCCTTGTTAGGCCCTGGATAAAATCTAATCTAAGCGATGGCACATCCACTTATTATTTAGCCACAGGAAATGCAAAAAAAATTGAATACATTTCCATCAAGCCTTCGACTGGCGGCATTACACCAACCACCACAAAAAACACCTCCGGCATTACATTAGATGAAAATGGAGTGCGCTATACCTATAACAGTGATGGAAAGTTAACTCGTGCAGAGAGGTTGGCTACGGGAGCATACGCCGAATACTCCTATGAGGATACGGATACTATCGTCACGGATAACTTGGGGCGAACACTTCGCATGAGTAAAGATGCGAGTGGAAATGTGACGCAGATGATTACACCTGCCGGGGTGACGTTTAATTATACGTATATCGATGGGAATCTAACCCGCCTTGATAATTCCGCGGATATATCAAAACAATACCATTACGAAGATTCTCGCTTTCCCCATGCCCTAACAGGCATTACCGATGAAAAAGGCGTTCGCTTCGCCACCTGGAAATACGATGACCAGGGTCGCGCAGTTCTTTCAGAGCATGCTGATGGCGCAGAGAGGGTTACTCTCAGCTTCAATTCCGATGGCTCAACCACCGTCACTAACGAGCTGGGCAAGCAAACCACTTACCACTTTACTCATCTATATGGAACGAATAAGCCAACGTCAGTGGAAGGACATGCGTCGGAGAATTGCATCGCAGCAAACTCCTCTTACACCTACGACCAATATGGTTATAAAGACCTGGTTACCGACTGGAAAGGGAACATAACCGATTTCGATTACAGCCCCACAGGCCTGGAGATAAAGAGAGTCGAGGCAAAAGGCACATCAGATGAACGCATTACTGTAACTGAGTGGAACCCGACGTTAAGACAGCCGATTAAAATCACCGAGCCGAATCGCGTTACTGAATTCACGTATGACGATAATGGCAAACTTAAAAGCAAGTCTATTTTACCGATTGAAATTCAATAATTAGCGCAGCTGACAAGTTGTGCGCTAATTGAATTCAATATTTTGTTTAGTAAAGGAATTTATTCACACATCATGCTAACTAAATCAGTTGTTATTATTTCTTCGCTATTGCTATCACTACCCACTTCAGCTCAGGAGTATTATTGGATTGGAGGTCCATATGGGGACTCATCTAATAGCCCAATGTCCATCTGTAATACTTACAATGCGTCGGCAACAATAGGTTCAGGCGTCACTACTACTCGCCTTACTAATCATGCTGTTGGCAAACTTGCTTGTCAGGGCTTTATGGGCAATGCCTCACACCCAGCTATAAAGGATAAGTATATTTTCGCTTTTTTCGTAAAAAGGGTTGGGGATGACTGCCCATCAAACAAAAAATTTGAAGCAGATACCCAAGCCTGTACCAGTCGCTCTCCATATCCCGCCAAGCAGTGCACAAAAGGCAACCCAATAATTGTTTCCAGTGGGGAAAAAGTTCAAACAGAAGTTGACTTTCAAAATGCTTTTGGCCCCGGAAGCCACTATGTCAGAACTTACAAGAGCAAAGTAGAGGCGCCTCAAGCCCATGGGAGTTGGAGTCTGCCTTTTTCACGCAAAATTGCGATGATTGAAGTACCTGTCGCCGATAACTACGTAAGACTTATTCGTGTCGTGAGAGATGATGGCGCCGAATATCATTTCCGAAGGGACAATGCGACTGGACAATACAGCACTTACACAGACACCCTCATGTCACTAGAAGGCTTTGTCGATGAGAAAGACAAACCTACGGGCTATAAACTCCACTTAGGCAATGAAGTTGAAGAGTATGATCGGTTTGGCCGACTGTTATCCGTTTCAGGCCCATACGGTACAAACTATGAAGTGCAATACGGCACATTCACAACTATCACTTCCAAGCATGGCCAGACCTTAACTTTGAAATACAAGTCTGACCGTCTGACGGTAGAAAGTATTACCCACTCGGATGGAAGAAAAGTTTCCTATACCTATAACGCAAAAGGTTTGGTGGAGACTGCTAGTTTCTATCAGGCGCCTAACTACGAAGTCCCTCTCCATACTAAGACCTATCACTACGAAAAAACCGGCTTTCCTACCCTCTTAACCGGCATCACCGACGAGTCGGGAGTCAGATATGTCACTTGGGACTATGATGAGCAAGGTAGGGGCATTTTAAGTGAGCACGCCGGTAGCAATGATCGGTATCAGTTTGCCTACCCCGACGCTCTTACTACTGAGGTCACCAACCCTCTTGGCAAAGTTACTACTTATGAGTTCGAAAACTTCAATGGCTATGAACGCATCAAGGCGGTAAAGGGCGCAGACTCCGAAAATTGCCTAGCGTCCAATCGCAGCTACAGCTACAACGACCAAGGGCTACTTTCTGGAAAAGTTGACGCCAACGGCGTCGCAACCAGCTACGACCACAACGAACGCGGCCTGGAAGTAAAACGCATTGAAGCTAAAGGAACCCCGGAAGAGCGAGTGACGCTCACCGAGTGGCATCCAACGTTGCGTCTTCCCATCAAGATCACCGAGCCGGATCGCATCACCGAATTCACCTACGACGATGACGGCAAACTGAAGAGTAAATCCATCCAGCCTGTGGCTGGTAGTTAGTTATTCACAGCTAGAGATTACCGCACATGGAGTTCCATTAATGCGTATAAATAAAAGGGCGATAACTCATCGGCCTCACTTATTAATAAGATCATCCGTTTCTATGGCGATTTTATGCGCCAGTCTAAACTCATTAGCTGGCGTAGCCTCCTATCAAACAAGGAACGATGCAATTAAAGCTGCTTACAACAAGTGTGGCAGCGCTTGGACAAACATTGGAACCGAACAATGGTTTAAGACCGATGAGTACGCCAAACATGGCTTGGTTAGCATGTTTGTATGTAGCACAGGGAATAACACGAATGAGTTTTTCATGTTTGGCTCTACTACCTGCCTTGATGCAGATGGCGCAGGCCGCTGTCAACCACGCCCAGATGAAGACGACGACAACTGCCGGTCACCTTCTGGCGGCAGCCCAAAAGCAGGCAATCCAGTCCTAATTCTGTCAGGAAAAAAGGTCCAAAGAGAAACAGATTACCAAGACTCGCAGACACCTTCCCTGTCCTTAACAAGGCTTTATTCATCAACTCTCGGACGGTGGATATTCTCTTTTGAAAAACACCTTATATACACACCTGCACTCGGAACTGTAGATGTTTATCGGCCGGATGGAAGGGTGCTGGAATACCACAGAAGCAATAGAACATGGGTAGACGACCAACCCTATTTTAAAACATCCAATGTCGTAGAAAACCTCCTACCAACACATCTTAGTGATGGTCAAATAGGATGGAAGTTAATTACTTCTGACAACATACAAGAGCTTTACAACAAATCCGGCGATTTAGTAGAAGAACGAAATTTAGTTACAGGAGAAACCACTACATTTACCCGTAACGCTGAGGAAGTCGTGGTAACTGACAGCAAAAGTCGTTCCGTCAGGTACAAAGTAGACGACGACCGACGGATAACCGAGTTCACTAGCGCCAATAACCTTCAATATAAATATACGTACGATAGTAACGGCAACCTTAAAACTGTGACAAATCCTGAAAATGCCACAGTCACTTACCATTACGAAGACTCTCGTTTCGTATCTGCATTAACAGGCATCACGGATGAAAAAGGCTTGCGCTACGCAACATGGCGTTATGACGAAAAAGGACGGGCAATCTCTTCTGAGCATCACAACGAAGCAGATAAGGTTTCGATCGATTTTGCCCATACAGATGATGCAGCGGACCCAAGAGTCACTTATAAGAATTCACTAGGCAAAGAAACCACTTACCATTTTCAGTGGGTAAATGGCTCACGCAAAGTTAAACAAGTGGAAGGCCATGCCTCCGAAAATTGTGTCGCCTCCAACAATGCATATACCTACGACAACAAGGGTTTCGTGGATACGGTTACAGACTGGGAAGGCAACATCACCGATTACGACCACAACGAACGCGGCCTGGAAGTAAAACGCATCGAAGCCAAAGGAACCCCGGAAGAGCGTGTAATTCTTACCGAGTGGCATCCAACGTTGCGTCTTCCCATCAAAATCACCGAGCCGGATCGCATCACCGAATTCACCTACGACGATGACGGCAAACTGAAGAGTAAATCCATCCAGCCTGTGGCCGCCAATTAAGCGCACAGGGATGTTACGTTTTTGATTAAGGGTTATACACACATGATGTTAGCAAAGAAAACCGCCTTGGCGGCGGCTATCGCCGGCGTATTCATGAGCGCCAACAGCTGGGCTGATCGCTCCTGGAGTTACACCTATAACAGCCAGAATCTGATGGAGACCCAGGACGGCCCCCGCACGGACGTCAACGACGTCACCACTTACGGCTATCATGACGACGGCAACCTGCACACCATCACCAATGCGCTGTCTCAGGTCACCACGTTGGAGAATTACAACGGCGCAGGGCTGGCGCAGAAGATTATTGACGCCAACGGCGTCGTGACTCTGTTGGAATACAACTGGCGCGGCCAGCCGGTTAAGCGCACCGTAAAAAGCAGCCAGGGCGACGCCATCACCGTCTTCGTTTACGACAAGGTCGGGTTGCTGGAGCAGATCACTCTGGCGGATGGAACTTTCCTGCATTACGAATACGATCCCGCGCGTCGTCTGCGCAGCGTCACCAACCGCGCCGGCGACAAGATCGTCTATGAAGTCGACCCCATGGGCAACCGCACCAAGGTGGAGATCAAAGACGGCGCCGAAAACCTGTTCAACGTGCAGCGCCAGGTCTTCGACGAGCTGGGACGTTTGATCCGAAGCATCACCGCCGCCAATCACGAAACCCGTTACGGCTACGATAAAAACTCCAATATGACGTCCGTCACCGACGCCAACAACCAGCAAACCGTGCAAGGCTTTGACGCGCTGAACCGGCTGATCAAGGTGACCGACGCCAAACTGGGCGTCACCCAGTATGAGTACGACGCTCAGGACAACCTCATTGCGGTTACCGATCCGCGCAACCTGAAGACGACTTACAAGTACGATTACGCCGGCAACATGTACGAGCAGAACAGTCCAGATACTGGCCTGACCGTCTTCACTCATGATGACGCCGGCAATGCGCTGACCCGCACCGACGCCCGCGGCGTGGTGACTGAGTACAGCTATGACGCCTTGAATCGCGTGACTCAGGTTCGCTATCCCGCGAACCCCTCCGAAAACATTTCCTACAGCTATGACGACACCGCCAACGGCAACAAAGGCGTCGGCCGCCTGACCCGCATCAGCGATCAGTCTGGAGCCATCAGCTTCCATTACGACGACCGCGGCAACCTGGTGAAGGAAAGCCGCGCAATAGAGGGCCAGACCTACGTCACTCAGTATGCTTACGACTTGGCCAACAAGTTGACGGACATCACCTACCCCAGCGGTCGCATCGTGCGTTATCACTACAATGAAGAAGGTCAAATAGATCGCGTCACGACACTGGCCAGCAGCGGTGCTGCGGAAAAAATCGTGGTGGAAAACGTCAGTTACCTGCCCTTCGGCCCCATGCAGAGCCTGACCTACGGCAACGGCCTGGCCCGCACCATGAGTTACGATCAGGACTACCAATTGACCGGCATTGACAGCAGCGTAATGCGTCGCAGCTACGGGTACGATCCGCTGGGCAATATCGCCAGCATCACGGATCAGATCGACAGCGCGCAAAGCCAGAGTTTCGGCTATGACGCCCTGTCGCGCCTGGAAACCGCGGACGGTGGATACGGCGATATTCGTTACGACTACGACGCAGTGGGCAACCGTACTGCGCGCACCCGCACGCAAAACGGTAAGACCCTGTCAGAGAGCTATGAATACGCCAGCGACAGCAACCGTCTGACCCGCGTCGACACCAATGACGACGGCGCCGTCAGCGAGCGCACGTTCGCCTACACCGACAATGGCAATATCCGTCAGGATCAGAACAACTCCCGCAATCTGGAGCTGATCTACAACCAGCAGAACCGTTTAGAAGAAGTGAAGAAAGGCGGCGAGCAGCTGGCCATGTACGTACACAACGCCCTCGGCCAGCGCGTCATCAAAGTCGCGACCGACCCTGCCGCCAACGTGCACTTCCACTACAGCCAAAGCGGTCAATTGCTGGCGGAGACCAAGCCAAGCGGCGAAGTCATTCGCGAAATGATTTACCTCAACGGCGTTCCTGTGGCCATGCTGGCGGAAGGCGGTGGCGGGGCAACAACGCCCGTGTCCGACATCATCGTCGACAACCATGACAGCGGCGTCACCACTGTCGGAGCCTGGAGCTCATCCAGCTTCTCCAGCGTCCGCCATGGCGCAGACTATCAATACGCCCCCGCAGGCAGCGGCGGGAAATCCTTCACCTGGAAACTTCCCGTCAGCAAAGCTGGCGTCTACAAAGTCTACGCCTACTGGAACGCAGGAGACTCCCGTGCCAGCAACGCCACTTACAGCCTGCAGACCAGCGCTGGCGCGCAAAGTATCACCGCCAACCAGCAACAAGGCGGCGGCTGGGGATTACTAGGCTCCTACTCGCTGAACAGCGCCTCAGCCATCACGCTGAGCGACAACGCTAACGGTTTTGTGATTGCAGACGCCATCAAGCTGGAATGGGTCGGAGCGACCGCAACACCAGACCCCGCTCCCATTACGGTAGACAATAACGACGCCGCAGCGACGCAAACCGGCGGCTGGAGTATTTCCACCTTCTCTTCCAACCGTTATGGCGATAACTATCATTACGCTCCCGCCGGGACTGGAAGCAAAGTCTTCACTTGGAACCTCGCCATCGAGCGGGCAGGCAATTACCGCGTTTACGCCTACTGGAACGGCGGTTCAACCAGAGGCAGTAACGTGAAGTACGACATTAAAACCCAATCAGGAACGCAAAGCGTGCAAGTGAACCAACAACAGGGCGGCGGCTCCTGGAGCCAGATCGGCGTATTCCCCCTGGACGCCAACGCAAAAGTCTCCGTCTCTGACAACGCCAACGGCTACGTCATTGCAGACGCCATCAAAGTGGAATGGGCCGGCGAGTAAGGAGTAACAGACATGAAAAGCCTAAACCAATTAACAACGATTTTATTCAGCGCCCTATTCTCACTGGCCACCCTGCTCAGCGCACAAGCGCACGCGGAAGCCGATCTGTACTTTATCCACTCAGACCACCTGGGCACACCTCAGGCGATGACCGACAGCGCAAAAAATGTGGTTTGGAATACCCAGCAGACTCCGTTTGGGGAGACTGTGGAAGAGACGGGTTCAGTCGTTCAGCCTCTGCGTTTTCCGGGGCAGTATGCTGATCCAGAGTCGGAATTCAATTATAACTATTTTAGAGACTACGACCCTACGATTGGCCGTTACCTACAATCAGATCCAATAGGGTTAGCAGGAGGAATAAATACATATGCATACGTTGAACAGAATCCTCTTCTTTATTCAGATCCTGAAGGCCTTTCAAGAAAAAAGGGGCTTGCTGAGGCATTTTTATGTGCAGTACTTTTCATTTGTGGTGACGGAAACCCCCATACACCAGACAAAGCTAGTGGACGAAGGGAACCTACCCCAACCGAGCAGGTTGAACACGAACGAAAGAAAAGGCAGACAAAAGCGCCAAGAAAACGAAAACCAAAAGGAGACGGGGAACTTCCCAGTCTATCACCATATGATTTCCCAGTTTGGGCTGCTTGTGTAAATGGTAAAGCTCCCTGTGATATCTGTAAGCTTTGGGGATATACTAACCCTTACTGCGAATGGCCCTATAATCCATACAAGTGTGAAAAATAATTAACATGAACAATGCTAGATTACTTGAAGAAGCTAACTATTTATATCGAAACAATAGATTTAATGAAGCAGCTTGTTATTATAGAAGTCTAGCATCAAGTGGGCATTATGGAAGCGCTCGTAGACTAGGGTGGATGTATTTGCTAGGTGAAGGCTTAGATGTCAATTATAGCGAAGCATTAAAGTGGTTAAGTTACGCAGCTAAGCATGATGACGATGAAGCCATGTTTGCTATAGGATGGCTCTATCAATCAATGGGCCATGAAAACTGGCAAGAAGCCTATAAGTGGTTTAAAAAAGCGGCAGAGAAAGAGTTTCCTGCCGCAATATATCGGCTAGCTTGGATGCATATTCATTGTGATGACTATTCAAATGCATCAATCGAAGACTTGTTAATAAAGTCATCATCTCTAGGATGTTTACGCGCGAAGAGAGACTTAGGATTTTGGCGACTAAAAAGCAAGAAAGGACTAACAGCAAAAATACGAGGAATTTGGAATATAGTTAGCACATTTTTCGCAGTACTCTACGTTACATATAGAAATAGCAATGATCCTCGGCTATTATTTTAACTAGCATTTTCCACGAAGCTCCTGATGAGGCTTATCCTCATCGGGAGCTATTGCGAATCAATGTATCAATAGGGTCAGAGTCATTGATCCTTACATGCTTAAGAGTTAACCTACCACCCTCAATTTCAGAAACGGATTATTCTGATGGCTCGTTTACCTCGCCTTTATCTCCCTGGCTGTGCTCACCACATCATTCAGCGGGGCAACAATCGTGAACCCTGCTTTTACAATGAGGCGGACTACAACTTCTCTAAAGGATGCGGCAGACAAATATCAGGTCGATGTCCATGCTTGGTTTGACCATCGGCACAATGCCATTAGAAAATGATCCTGTTGATCAGGCTGCATTCGATTTACCAATATCCGAGTAATACGACGCCAGAACTCCAGAAGCATTACCGACTATTATTTCGTGCTCGAGTGTCAGAGCATGATGCACCAGATATCTAGAAAGAAACTAACAAGGCTTGATATTGGGCAGTGATTGTTTTAAAGCTGAGATGGAAGCCAAAACTGGAAGATGGGAAAAACCTTTTGAACGAGGAGGTATAAAATCTGGGAAGATTCTATCGATGAAACAACAACATCCCCATTGACAAATATAATTTAAAAGATAAAAAATGAGAAACATAGAAAGCATATTACTCATACTATTAATTAGCCTTTCATCTTCAACGATACCTATATTTGTTAATTTGGTGTTGGACTGGGCCTATGAAGGTTATGGATTGAAATCACTTGCAGAAGTTATCTTCACCCCAATACTTTGGATCTGTTTTATTCCAACAAGCATCATATTCGGTGGAATTTCCAATGGTGTCACAGGCGTGTTGGAGCAGGCTGTAGGTATGCTCGCTTTAGGTTTTATTATAGGCGTAGCAATAGTTATAATCAGATACAGGAAAGTATGAAGTATTCCGGCAAAAGTTATGTCAATTCAACTGCAAAACCTCAGTTTCCTCCTTGCATACCCATCAGCAAAACTCAGTTAGAGTTGCCTGGCGGAAGCACAAAGGATGTCCGCATACTCGTATGCCTGCAGAAGGCGAGAGCGGCCCCTCCCCAACAAAGAAAGCTGCAAAGAGCCTTGAATCCTGTAGATCGGTAAACATTCAGTTAGTTATTGGCAAGGTCTATGAAGGCGACAATAAGCGCCGACTTATCCTTGACTTAGGCATACCCCCCCCAGTTGCTCCAAAAGGAAGCAGTTGGCAGAGCAGTAGCGGCCTGATCTTAAAACGCACAAAAAGCTTAGAATCAATAGGGTCAGAGTCATTGATCCTTACATGCTTAAGAGTTAACCTACCACCCTCAATTTCAGAAACGGATTATTCTGATGGCTCGTTTACCTCGCCTTTATCTCCCTGGCTGTGCTCACCACATCATTCAGCGGGGCAACAATCGCGAACCCTGCTTTTACGATGAGGCGGACTACAAGGCTTATCTCTCTTTTCTGAAGGATGCGGCAGACAAATATCAGGTCGACATCCATGCTTTTGTCTTGATGACCAACCATGTTCATATGCTTGCCACCCCTGTAAACGACCAGGGAATAGGTCGAATGATGCAGGCGCAAGGACGCAAGTATGTTCAGTACTTTAACTACACCCATAGCCGCACCGGCACTCTGTGGGAAGGACGTTACAAGTCCACCTTAGTTGATTCTGAGACATACCTGTTAACAGTTTATCGCTATATTGAGCTAAACCCTGTCAGAGCGGAGATGGTGGAGCATGCTTCTGAGTATCCTTGGTCAAGCTATCGGCACAATGCCCTTGGGAGAATGATTCAGTTGATCAAGCCGCATTCGATTTACCAGCAACTGGGTAAAACCGCGGAAGAACGCCAGAAGCATTACCGACTATTATTTCGTGGCCAGATACCAGAACAAGATTTATCCACGATCCGGGAAGCGACTAACAAAGCTTGGGTGTTGGGTAATGATCGTTTTAAGGCTGAGATAGAAGCCAAGACTGGAAGACGGGCAAGGCCATTGGGACGAGGAGGAGATAGGAAGTCTGAGAAATTTCACGTTATGAAATATCAATGACTCTGACCCTATTGATAAAGGAAGCTTTCAAGTGAAACATGAGAGAAATACCAAAACTATTACCTTGACAACAATAATTGCTTTATTAGCAGGAGCTGTTTTATTCTCCCCTTTTTGGATGTTTCTTTTAGTTCTTGAGTTTAATAGCAACCCTGCCCTTAATAAGACTTTTTACTCTTATCCTTATCTCATAACAAAAACTCTTTCTGATGACAACTCATATCGAAAGGCTTTTGAGGCATACTCACGTTGGATTTGTGACAACCACCCTAAATGTGCGATTGATAAATCAGCACAAGAAAAAGATAATCCCAAACTTTAATATTTCCGCCATCGAGATTCTACACCAGCCCGCCTCCTTCAGCCTAGTTCAACGGTTCTGGTGGAGCTGGTAGGTGTGGTAACCCTCGCGGACCTTGAGGCGGCGTTGGGGGAAGGGTTTTGACGGGCGGTCGGCCCGTGCATGATGCGGCTTAGTCATAATAACCTCTTATTCAGGTTGTTGTGATTAGCTGGGTGGGTGGCCGCCCAATCATCCAGTGCTTTAAAGGATCAATGACTCTGACCCTATTGATGCTATTGATGTTGAAGAATATACAAATGCATGCGGTGAAGTCCAAAAGAGATATAGATACGACTTCTCTGGATGCTTTTAGGAGGGCTTTTTCTTTGTGAGCAATGGAAAGTCAGCCATACTCAAATTAGCTTCCAAAGTAAGTTTGTTTTTTACTGCAAGCGCGTTGATCGCGCTGTATGGGTTAGCTATCTATACCTTTATAGCGTTTGGGCGCTGGCCGTCTTATGGAAATCCAGAGTCATGGTCATATTTGGAACTCGGTAGTAAAGCATTTTTTTTATTAGCCTGTTTTTTTATCGTTTCTTACGGATTAGCCGTTTTGGGGTTGTTGGCAGAAGTCGCTAAATGCGTTTTGTCATATAGGGCTAAAATTAAAGCTTCAGGTTTTCCAATAAAAACATTAATAAGCTTATCTATTTTTTTAATTTATCTTATTGACCTTGCTGGGCTGCTAAATTGGTTTCTCGATTAGAGAAAACAGCTCAGATTTATTTCTTAGCTGAAAAAACCACCAAAGCCCAGTCATTGCACTGGGCTTTGTCGATTATGGCTAGTTGTTAAGATGCCTGCTGTTGTTGAATCAGTGATTCCTATTTAGCTGGTCAGAAGAAATCTAAATGGCTACATCAATAGGGTCAGCATCAATAGGGTCAGAGTCATTGATCCTTACATGCTTAAGAGTTAACCTACCAACCTCAATTTCAGAAACGGATTATTCTGATGGCTCGTTTACCTCGCCTTTATCTCCCTGGCTGTGCTCACCACATCATTCAGCGGGGCAACAATCGTGAACCCTGCTTTTACAATGAGGCGGACTACAACTTCTCTAAAGGATGGGGCAGACAAATATCAGGTCGACATCCATGCTTTTGTCTTGATGACCAACCATGTTCATATGCTTGCCACCCCTGTAAACGACCAAGGAATAAGTCGAATGATGCAGGCGCAAGGACGCAAGTATGTTCAGTACTTTAACTACACCCATAGCCGCACCGGCACTCTGTGGGAAGGACGTTACAAGTCCACCTTAGTTGATTCTGAGACATACCTGTTAACAGTTTATCGCTATATTGAGCTAAACCCTGTCAGAGCGGAGATGGTGGAGCATGCTTCTGAGTATCCTTGGTCAAGCTATCGGCACAATGCCCTTGGGAGAATGATTCAGTTGATCAGGCCGCATTCGATTTACCAGCAACTGGGTAAAACCGCGGAAGAACGCCAGAAGCATTACCGACTATTATTTCGTGGTCGGATGCCGGAACAAGATTTATCTGCGATCCGGGAAGCGACTAACAAGGCTTGGGTGTTAGGTAATGATCGTTTTAAGGCTGAGATTGAAGCCAAAACTGGAAGACGGGCAAAGCCATTGGGACGAGGAGGAGATAGGAAGTCTGAGAAGTTTCGCGTTATGAAATATCAATGACTCTGAAATATCAATGACTCTGACCCTATTGATACATGAAACATGAGTATAGAAAGTATAGTTTGGTTAGCTGTACCAATTATTTTATTCTCTGCGTGCGGCTTTTTTATGCCTAGGTTAATTAACAGACAGCGACTCGGATTTGTTTTTATTGGAGTAATTTTAGGCTTTACCGGATTGTTAATGGGGCCCCGATGCCTATGCATGAAATTAGAGGAAAAAATATATGGAGCGTTAGTTTATTTCATTAGTCTTTCCCTAATAATTATATTAGATTTATATTTCCTTCTAATTTTCAGGAAGAAAGGGGATAAAAAATGACAGCTGGAATACGAGCAAAGCCATTTATCAGCATACATTTAATCGAAGTGATATTTTTATGAGTTGGTATGCAGTTAGAAACCTATATCATTTTGGAGTAAAAAAGTCAGGCACCAACGTATTCGAAGAAAGAATCGTTTGCATTCATGCAAAAGACTTTGAAGAAGCTCATAAAAAAGGAAAAGAAGAGTCTGAAGCCTATGCATTAGAAAATGAATTTGAAGCACACAATGAACAGCATGCGTACAAACAAGATGGAAAAAAATTAATTGATGGATATGAGTTATGGTCAGAGTTATACGAATCGGACCTGAGTTTAGATGAGTTCTACAAAGAGCACTATTTAAAGTACATGTATGCGCCAGATGAGTAGAAACGCCTCACACGAGACTGTAATTTAATTTGTGTATCTGCCTGTCACTAGTACCCTATAGCAGGTTAAGGATAGGTAGACAATGAACCAGAAAGAATTAGGGAACCTCTGAATACCCCCAAGAATCAGTCATAATACGGCAGCCCAACTCAGCAGGAACACTTTTCATGGAACAGATGACTTTCTCCGAAGCCGAATACCAGAATAAAAAGCGTAAGACCCGTCGAGAAATCTTTCTGGACCAGATGGATAAGCTGATTCCCCGGGAATGGTTAGAGAAGGTCGCCCGTCATTATCCTAAGGGTGAGAATGGTCGGCCGCCGTATCCGTCATCCGGGCCAAAGTGGAGTATCCATGCCGCAACATCAAGCAAGTGTTTGGTTATGACAAAGTCCGCTATCGAGGCCTGGCGAAGAACAGAAATCGATTATATCAATTGGCGGCCTTCAGTAATCTTCTTATAGTGTGGAAAGAGCTGCGGACATAGAACGAAAGTTGTTGAAAAAAGCCAGATGTGGTTGGGTCAAACATACAATGTTGATGGATATTGGGATAACCATAGGTTATCCAGAGGTTCCCTAGCAAATGAAAACAGTATTAATTTTTTGCTTGTTGCTCTCGATAAGTCTGGAAGCACACTCTTTTGAATCGGATATGCCGTCTAGTATTCATCTAGATTCTAACGATCTATATAAGCTAAGCATTCAAGAGTTTTTGGAATTACTATTATCTAGGCCAGATGGACACATTTTCATTAAAGGCGCCACGATAGGTTGGCCAGACATCAAGAGTGTTAAATACTTAAAAAATTTATTAGGCAACAAGGCATCCTGTATGAGTGTATCCTCTTACTCTTCTTCAAGTCTTGGTAGCAGACCATCAGACATTGATAGAGAAGTAAGGTTTCTTCTACTTGGAATAAAGGAAAAGTCGTACCCTCCACGGCTAAACTCATTTAATGTAACACAGAAAGAACATGAGGAAATAGAAAGCTGGATAAAAACATTATCTAAGTAACTTGTAGCAGCAACTATTATCCAATATTGTTAAAAGACATCGCTCTGCCGGCCTGTGTAGTAATGGGGCAGAGTCCAGGAAAATCGCACTATGTAGCTGCAAAGAAGCCAAGCCTGATAGAACGGCATTGTCGAGGAAACTGTTCTGGTCAAATCCCACCGGACACTTTCTTTAGAGAATTTTCATAATTAACCGGCGACATATCATTGTTCGCCGTATGCAGTCTTTCGAGGTTGTAATATCTCATGTAGGCTGCGACATCCTGCTTCATGTGTTCCCGGGTGGGCTGGGGGATTTTGAATATCCAGTCATGCTTAAGACTCCCAAAAAAGCGTTCAACCACCGCATTGTCCCAACAGGCTCCCACATCGCCCATACTTGCCCTGATTTCATACTTTTCCAGTAGTTTTCGATAATGTCCGCTGGTGTACTGAGAGCCTCGGTCACTATGGAATACCAAGCCCTTGGGCGGCTTCCGCAAATTATAAGCCTTGATCAGCGCCTGGCTGACCAGGCTCGTTGTCATGCGCTTGTCGATGCGCCACCCGACGATTCTTCGGGAATATAAATCCATGACAATGGCCAGATACATCCAGCCTTCTCCTGTTTTCAGATAGGTCACGTCGCCAGCCCAAACCTGATTGGGCGTTGTAGGATTAAAATTCTGATTCAACAAGTTATCCGCCACCGCATGATGGTGTTTGCGCCTTGTAGTGGGTTTGTAAGCAACGCGTTGCGTGACCTGAAGACCAAGCCGCCTCATGAGCTTGCGAACCCGGTAGCGTCCCACCTGAAAGCCTTCTTCGCGTAGATTCTTCATCATCTCTCGACTGCCCAGACTGCATCGAGAAGCTTTAAACAGTCGCTTCATTCGCCGATGCAGGTGAAGCTCATCAAAATGGATCACCGGCGCGGAGCGCCGACGCCAGGCATAGAATGCTGATCGACTTGCACGCAGAGCCCGGCAAAGCACTTTCACAGGGAAGCGATTCGACTCTGCTTGAATGAAGGCGAACTTTATTTCATTTCTTTCGCGAAGAAGGCCGAAGCCTTTTTTAGAATTTCCTTTTCCATGCGCAGCTCTTTGTTTTCTTTGCGAAGCCGTTTTAACTCGGCGCGCTCGTCTTCAGCCAGAACCTGGTTTTCAAGCTGGGCTTCAATTTTTTCCTTCCACTTGTAGAGCATATTGGCGCTAATGCCGAGGGATTTAGCCGCTTCTGGGACGGAATAACCTTGGTCGCGCACCAAGGAAACGGCCTCTTCTTTAAACTCTTTTGTATACTGTTTATACGACCTTTTCTGACTCATGCTGACACCTTAATCGTTGACGGGCATTGTCTCTTATTAATGTGTCCGGGACTATTAGACCACTACAAACAACATGCATCGGGATTTTATTTTTCGTCGCCATAATTCTCATGACCTGCATTTCACTTACTTTCAGCTCTCAGTATACGGAAGCTATATACTATGCGTCAGAGTAAGTTCAAACTTAGCTTATCACTACTCAATTGGAAATATATATGAGAAAGTGTCCTTCATGCTTAACACAGTCAATTTCAAGCTATAAAATCGCCATCTCTGCAGTTATCCCAGGGTACTCAGTGCATTGCGCCAACTGTTATACGCTAGTAACCCCCTCCATTATGAGAAGAGGGATAATCTTCTGGTATATTGACCACATATCATCCAGCATCGTTATATTAGCATTAGTGCTTTACAGCTTAGTATGCTTCGACAGCATATGGATTGCGTTGCTAGGCTTTAGTATCTTTTTAGTCATCAAAGGAGTTATCTACTCAAGAGCGAAGCTAATAGTTTTAATAGAGTGAGCTGAAACTGTTCTCAACAGAGAGACTCTTGACTTACTCTACACTCACTCATTCCAAGTCGCCCAAACAGCCAATAGAGACAGCAACACAATGAAAACCACCAGTGATGGTATAAATATTTACGAATGGGAAACCATCGTTGAATTAGCCAGTGAAATCGCCAACATGACAGCAATTGACGTGGATGCATCATTGATAGAAAGGAAGCTTATTTTAGAGCTTGATAAATTAGAAGAAAAGTATGGCCCGCTACCGTCTATACTCAGCACGAAGGCGGAATACATAGATGAATTTAGGCTAAAGCTTACATTACTTAAAGAAGCATACATAAACTCTTGCGAAATAAGTGACTTGAATAACAGAGCATTCATAAGCAGCACCATTGCAGAATTATACATCGATAATTGTAACGATACTGTCCGCTCAAAATACTGGCTAGAGAAATTCAGGAAGGATTTAGAGAACTATCCGGAAGATGATTATTTAAATAAGCTTTATCAGGAGCTTTCAGCGAAGTATCGCGCCCTTTAATGGGCGGCGCAGCTAACAAGTCGATCACAACTTTATAGCCACTGCCGCACGAGTTAGCGCATTAAGCACCCACCTCAAACAACCCCACTCTCCCCCTCAAAACTCATCTCCACGAAGCTGCGTACGGTGACGCCTTCTGGGAGTTCCGGCACTCGAAGGGTGTCCAGGTCCCAGACTTTTTCTCCGTCGATGGTGACTTTCAGGCTGCTGCCGCACCAGGCGTAGATGGTGTAGGTGTCGTCTTTGATCCGCACTTCGAATTGGCCTGCCGTTTCGCTGTCGGCGGTGAATAAGGCGGTTTTTCCCGGTGGGACTTCCACTTCAAGAGCCCAGGGCTCTATCCATATGGTCATTGATTTGCCTGTGGGATTCAGGATTCGCTTTTCGTCTGTGTATATCATCGGGCGCTATCAGGATTTCGTCTGAAAACGAGCCGCAATAATACATCATTTTTCGTATTTTGGGACAGCCGCTACATTACAGACTATTTTTTCTCTTTGATTCAATGGGTTGAATCAATAGGGTCAATCAATAGGGTCAGAGTCATTGATTCTTACATGCTTAAGAGTTAACCTACCAGCCTCAATTTCAGAAACGGATTATTCTGATGGCTCGTTTACCTCGCCTTTATCTCCCAGGCTGTGCTCACCACATCATTCAGCGGGGCAACAATCGCGAACCCTGCTTTTACGATGAGGCGGACTACAAAGCTTGTCTCTCTTTTCTAAAGGATGCGGCAGACAAATATCAGGTCGACATCCATGCTTTTGTCTTGATGACCAACCATGTTCATATGCTTGCCACCCCTGTAAACGACCGGGGAATAGGTCGAATGATGCAGGCGCAAGGACGCAAGTATGTTCAGTACTTTAACTACACCCATAGCCGCACCGGCACTCTGTGGGAAGGGCGTTACAAGTCCACCTTAGTTGATTCTGAGACATACCTGTTAACAGTTTATCGCTATATTGAGCTAAACCCTGTCAGAGCGGAGATGGTGGAGCATGCTTCTGAGTATCCTTGGTCAAGCTATCGGCACAATGCCCTTGGGAGAATGATTCAGTTGATCAAGCCGCATTCGATTTACCAGCAACTGGGTAAAACCGCGGAAGAACGCCAGAAGCATTACCGACTATTATTTCGTGGCCGGATACCAGAACAAGATTTATCCACGATCCGGGAAGCGACTAACAAAGCTTGGGTGTTGGGTAATGATCGTTTTAAGGCTGAGATAGAAGCTAAAACTGGAAGACGGGCAAAGCCATTGGGACGAGGAGGAGATAGGAAGTCTGAGAAATTTCACGTGATGAAAGATCAATGACTCTGACCCTATTGATGCAGGTTTGTATGAAAACTCTTAATAAGCCGTTTCTTTTATCAATACTTTCAGGACTTTTTCTGGCGTTCAACTTTTATATGTTTTTCTTCTATTACTTGTCTCCAGAGTTTGAGTGGAAGTCGCTAGGCTACCAACTTAAAAATTATGCTGAAAATGGCCTACTGTTTTTTACGATTGGCTTTATTATTTCAACTTTTTTCAGCCTAGCTATAGGTTTCCCGTTGTATTTATTAGCCAAGCATTATTCTTACGTTAATTACACAACCAGTGGAGTTGGGGGGATGACTGTAACTATTACGCCTTATGTTGTTTGTGTATTCCTAGGGTGGAATGTTCCAAATATGGCGGAAACTTCTGGTTTGATTGTAATTTTTGTGCTGGCTATATGTGGAGGCGCCAGCGGAATTTTATTTCACTTTCTTAACAAGATAGGAAAGCCAGCTGCGAATGATTGATGGCGCGGCGCAGCTAACAAGTCGATCACAACTTTTTAGCCACTGCCGCACGAGTTAGCGCATTAAGCACCCACCTCAAACAACCCCACTCTCCCCCTCAAAGCTCATCTCCACGAAGTTGCGTACGGTGACGCCTTCTGGGAGTTCCGGCACTCTAAGGGTGTCCAGGTCCCAGACTTTTTCTCCGTCGATGGTGACTTTCAGGCTGCTGCCGCACCAGGCGTAAATAGTGTAGGTGTCGTCTTTGATCCGCACTTCGAATTGACCTGCCGTTTCGCTGTCGGCGGTGAATAAGGCGGTTTTTCCCGGTGGGACTTCCACTTCAAGAGCCCAGGGCTCTATCCATATGGTCATTGATTTGCCTGTGGGATTCAGGATTCGCTTTTCGTCTGTGTATATCATCGGGCGCTGTCAGGATTTCGTCTGAAAACGAGCCGCAATAATACATCATTTTCCGTATTTTGGGACACTCGCTACATTACAGACGGTTTTTTCTCTTTGATTCAACGGGTTGAAGTCAAATAAAACTGAGTTTCCCGCCCTCTTTGCTTTTGCCGCAATGTTCTAACCGACCACTCTTTAGGCGCCCAAAAATCTAAAGGCAACCTTTTGAAAAGTGGGCGTTTTTTCAGCGCCTGCCACCGCCCGGGAAAAACCGGTCACCCCTGATGTTATACTTGTCTGACTTCCCTAACGGGGGAGTATGGGGGGCACATGACAATTCAAGAAACCTATCGCGAAATCGAGCAAACTTTGGGACTGGTTCCAGAATGGATCAAACAGATGCCGGAAAGCGGTGTGAACGGCTTTTGGACAATGGCCCGGGATTTCTGGCTGTCGGAAACCAAAGTCCCTAATAAATACAAAGAGCTGATTGGTCTTGCGGTGTCCGGCGCGACCCGCTGTAAATACTGCGCGCTATTCCATACCGAAGCCGCCCGGCTTTTTGGAGCCACTGACGATGAGATCGCCGAAGCCAGCCTGATGGGCGCGCTTTCCATGATGGGCAGCACCTTTATCAACGCCCAGCAAATTGACTACGACACATTCAAACAGGAAACGCTTGATATTGTCCGCCATGTTAAAAGCCAGCAAACCTCTCAAGCGGCATGAAGCGTTCAAGGACCCTACGTTATTGCGATTAGAGCAGGATAAGTTGATTCAGCACACCGACGGAGGTCCCAAGACCTCCGCCCGGTGGCAGGCCGACGTGATGCGGGCGACTGGCGAATTGATGCAGAACCCGGAGTATTCACAGCCAAACAGCCAGGATCTGCGTATCGCTTACGCCAAAGCGTTGTTCAGTATTTACGGAGATACTGTGACAGATCTGGAGCTTACTGAAATGCTCCTGGCTTTATGGCGCATCGAAATGGATAGCCTCACGCTTGGCGACAGGCCCTCAGACCAGACTCTCCACACGTTGTAAAAACGCGCGCGCCTCCGGCTCAGGCCCATCCCCCATATTGGCGTGAGAATTCCCCCGCCACTCACACATTACGGTACGCTGTCCGCCTCCCGTGCTTACGCCAAGCTCCAGAGTGAAATAGCGGAATGGGGGCGTCCCATTTTCTACTTTCATCTCCGGTCCCGCGGTCAACACAATCGCCACCAGCATCGCCTCGGCGACGGCTTTGGCCTCAGGCATTTTCATCAGAATGGTCGGGTAGTCTTTCACCCGTAATGTGGCGAACTCAATGTCATTGGGATCAAAATCCGCTTTCCCCTCCGGGTCGCAGTTTTCGCACACTTTGGACCAGAGAAAGTCAATCAGATGCGCTCGCTCCTCGGTAGGGATCAGGGCGAACAACTGCAACGGATCGCTTTCGCAAAACTTACGCATGGCGATGTGGGCGAATGTGTAATGATGCGGCCTGGGGTCCCTCAACAGTTCGGTTTCTTTCTCATTCTTGTCTTGCTTGTTCCAGATCATAAACGACCACTCCAGTTTTCGATTTCCGGTCTTTGTTCGCGCGCTATTGTTGTTGCGAACTATTGTTGTTGCGAACTATTGTTGTTGCGAATTATTGTTGTTGCGAATTATTGTTGTTGCGAACTACGGCTTGTCGCGCACGACGGCATGCCGCCTTTCAACATGAACGCCCAGCCGCTTGGCCAGCCTGATCAGGTTGGCGCGATCCAGAGACAGGGCGCGTGCGGCGGCGGCCCAATTGCCCTGCTCTTCGGTTAGAGTGCGATGAATCAGCTCGCGCTGAAACCGTTCTGTTTCTTCTTTCAGGTTAACAGGCTTATGCGATGAAGCCAGCTCAGCAGAGACGGTGTGATCCGACTGCAGCATAGTTGAGGAGGAAGGCGGAACGGAAAGATCACAGTGCTCCGGCAGAATCGTCACGATACGCTTACCGGCTTGTTCACTCCTGGCGCGCAGCGCCGCCCGACTAATGGTGTGCTCCAGCTCTCGCACATTTCCCGGCCAGGGATAAGCCAGCAGCGCCTCATTCACCGCCGGAGCCAGGCGAATTTGCTCCATGCCCAGCTTGCGGCGCGTCGCAGCGATAAAATAGCCCGCCAGCAACAAGACATCCTGGTCGCGTTCTCGCAAAGGCGGAACCTGAATGGGATAGACGCTCAAACGGTGGTATAAATCTGCGCGAAAGGTTTCTGCTTTCACTTCCCGCGCAAGATCGCGGTTTGTCGCGGCGATCACCCGCACATTCACTTTCTCTGGTTTGTCCCGCCCTACTTTCTGCACTTCTCCACTTTGCAGCGCCCGCAACAGTTTGCTCTGCACCGCCAGAGACAACTCGCCGATTTCATCAAGAAACAAGGTGCCCCCATCCGCCAGCATGAACTTGCCCATACGATCACTGTTTGCGCCGGTGAAAGCGCCACGCACGTGGCCAAACAGCTCGCTTTCCGCCAAAGCGTCCGGCACGGCGGCGCAGTTAACGTACACCAATGGTTCATTACAGCGGGACGACTGCTGATGTAGAGTGCGGGCGACCAGCTCTTTCCCCACGCCGGTTTCCCCGGTCACCAGCACATTGAAGTCCGAGGACGCCACCAAACGGATTTCCCGCCGCAACTGCGCCATGGCGGCGCTCTCGCCGATCAGTTCGCCGCTCAATGCCTCCTGCGTCAGCGCCAACGCCAACGCCACTTCATGGGCGTGACTGGCTTTATATTCCAGCATGTTCAGCAGCTCAGCGGATCGTAGGGTTGCGGCGGCCAATGCATTGAGAATAGATAGCGTCTTCTGGGAAATATCATCGAACACGCCAGCGCTCAGGCTGTCCAGCGTCAGCAGGCCGATCAGGCGATTATCCGAGTACAAGGGAAACCCCATGCAAGCGTGCACCGGCAGATCTCCTTGCGTCGCCAGCAGCAAACCGTCATAGGGGTCCGGCAACTGGCAGTCGGAGGCGAAACGCACCGGCTGCCGCGATTGCGTCAGACGCTCGAAACGCGGGTGTTCATCCGCCTTGAAGCGCCGCCCCAGAATATCCGGAGACAACCCCTGCGCCGCCAATGGAACCAGTACGTCCTCACGCAAGGCGAGCAGCGCCACCGCATCACAGGGTATCGCGCTGCGCACGGCGCTCAATAAGCGATCAAAGCGGTCTTCATTAGTCAGGCTGTTGGCGAGATCCACAGCGATCTCCACTAACACGGAGAGGGGCGCGTCGGTCATATCAAATACACTCTTATGTGTCTTTTTGACTCTTTCTATCAGGGTCATTTTAACCCTATCGCCGCTTAAATCCAGCGCTTTTCCCTTTATTTTCAGGGCATTCCAACCTGGCAAAGCAATTGCAAATACAGACTCAACACTTCCGGTTAATACGCATCTTGAGGAGGAATGCTATGAACCAGGCCAACGTAACCCTCGACGGTTTCGCCGCCAGACTGATGAAGATCGGCGACAGAACACTGGTAACGTCAATTTTCGTTATCGTCGCCACCGCACTGATTTGCTACCCCTACGCCGACAGCTTCAGCATCGGACAGCAGGTCGCCGCTCATATCACCATGGTCGTGTCAGCCGGAGCCTTAAAACTGGGCTATGTTTTACGACTGATCGGCAATCGTCGCATCGCTTTGAATGGAGGCTGAATAAATTCTCATGACGCAAATCGCCAGCGACCGCAATCCACGCCCCACCCTGCCTTTACTGGGTTTGGCGTTCCGTCCGTTTTTCCTGTTTGGATCACTGTTCTCCATCGTCGCCATCGCCTACTGGATATTGCTGCTGAATGGCGCAGCGCCCTGGCTCACCGCCATGTCGCCGGTCGTATGGCACGGCCATGAAATGGTGTTCGGGTTCGGCGGAGCGATTGTAATTGGCTTTCTGCTGACGGCGGTGCAAACCTGGACGGGCTTGCCCAGCGTGAATAACAAGGCGCTGGCGGCGCTGGTTCTGCTCTGGCTGACAGCCCGCATCGCCTTCTTTCTTGGCGGCGGCGCGCTACGTCTGGCCATAGTCGCAGAGATACTGTGGTGGGCGCTGTCAGCCCTGACTTTCATCAACTTGCTGGTTCGTTCAAGCAATCATCGCAACCTGATCATCGCGCCGGTTCTGCTATTGATGGCGACTTTGGACATCGCTTCCGCCACCGTCAGCGATGCAGGGCTGGCTCTGCATCTTCTTAATACCGGCGTCCTGATGATGTGTGTTCTGATCACTCTCTTGGGCGGACGCGTCATTCCGTTTTTCACACAACGTGGATTAAGCATTGACGCCATCACGACGCCCGGCTGGCTGGAAAAATCTCTGGCGCTATTAACGCCACTGACGGCGCTGGCTTTTTTCGGCGGGCGCTTTCTACCTGTACTTGCTTCTGTCACCGCATGGCTGTTGCTGACGACAGGCGCGTTGCAGCTACTACGGATCGCGCATTGGCGCAGCCTGAAAACATTCGGCGTCCCCTTGCTGTGGTCACTGCACTTTTCCTATCTGGCGCTTGCTCTCGGGCAGATAGGCATGGGCTTGAGTCTGCTGTCACAGGGGGCGCACTTCGCGGACGCCCTGCATCTGGTGACTGTCGGCGCCATCGGCGGCATGATTCTGGCGATGATGTCCCGGGTTTCATTAGGACACACCGGCCGACCTCTGCAGCCGCCAGCGCTGATGGCCTGGGCGTTTGCGCTAATCCTGGCGGCGGCGGTCGTACGCGCCGGACTGCCTTTAGTCATGGCGGCTCCCGCTGCCTGGCGCATTTCCGCCGCACTATGGGTGCTGGCGTATCTGGTTTTCGTTATTCATTACGCCGGCATTCTTAATGCGCCGCGTATGGACGGAAAACCTGGTTGAAGCAAGCGTCTACTTGTCGGTTCGTCTATTTGTCGGCTCGTCTGTTTTTCAATCTAACTGACTGATGTTCCAGCTGACTTTCATGAAAGCGCCGCCCCAAAACCCGGCGGCGCTCTTCTTTTAATATCACTACGATTATTCACCATCCAAGAAGGAGTTAGAGTGTTAGATTCCAACACTATCGCAACCATCAAAGCCACCATCCCGGTATTGGAAAGCGGGGGCGTGGCGATCACTGAGCATTTTTACCGCAGGTTGTTCAGCCACAACCCTGAGCTGCTGAATATTTTCAACAGCAGCCACCAACATTCAGGCGGGCAACAAGTCGCCCTGTTCAATGCGATCGCAGCCTATGCAAAGCACATTGAAACGCCTGAAGCGCTAGCAGGCGCCATCGAGCGCATCGCTCACAAGCACACGAGCTTCAATATCCAGCCCGCGCAGTATGATATTGTCGGCCATCACCTGCTGGAAACGTTGCAAGAGCTGCTCGGCGACGCATTTACGCCAGAAATAAGAGACGCCTGGACCAAGGCCTATCAGTTTCTCGCCAGCATTTTTATTGCGAAGGAAGGCGAGCTATATCAGACGCGCGTCAGCGCCCAAGGGGGCTGGAAAGGAACTAGAACGTTTATCGTGCAGTCAAAACAAAAGGAGTCCGAGCTGGTGACCAGTTTTGTGATGGCGCCCAAGGATGGCGGCCCCGTCATCGACTTTCAACCGGGCCAGTACATCGGCGTCAAGGTCAAACCCACCACTGAGGGTTATGCGCAGATTCGTCAGTACTCTCTGTCGGCAGCGCCTAACGGCGCCACCTATCGCATTTCCGTGAAACGGGAGTCCGGAGAACAGCCTGGGCTGGTGTCCAACTATCTGCATGATCATGTTCAAGAGGGAGATTCACTGGAACTCATGGCGCCCGCTGGCGACTTTGTTCTACATGAGGAAGGCGGCCGCCCCACCGTCCTGATTTCCGCCGGCGTCGGCCTGACGCCCATGATGTCCATGCTGGAACGTTTGAGCGCAACAGACGACGAGGCGCCGATTCACTATCTGCACGCCTGCGAAAACGGCGCTCAGCACAGCTTCAAGCATCGCCTGGGCGACTTGTTGGGTAAGAAGAAAAACCTGTCCGTGCATGTCTGGTATCGCGAGCCCCGCAGCGAGGATCAACCGGATCACGACTATCATGCGCAGGGTCTGATGGATATTCCCAGTGTTGCGGCAACGCTTCCGCTAGAGCAGGCCCGCTTCTACCTGTGCGGACCCACGCCATTCATGGCCATGGCGAAACAGCAGTTACTGTCATGCGGCGTGGATGCTGAACGCATCCACTATGAAGTATTTGGTCCGCACAGCGACCTGTAAGCCAGTCTGGGTATACAAGTACAGATCACCAGCGGATCAGGACATCGTCCATCTGAATGTTCAGACGGGTGGGGTCGATATTCAGGCGGCCAATAGAAAATTCAGGCTGCACCTGATCCACCTGCAAGGCCAGCTTAACATCACGCAGCTCGGTCCCCTGAAACCGGGTTGCGTCAAACAGCTGGCGCGAACGATAGATCTGGAATGTATCTCCGGGGCGGATGCCTGCGTTGGCGCCCGCCTCAAACATAATCTGACGCCCTTCCACTCGCGAGATGCGGGTCATGAACGGCTGACAGGACACATTATCTTCAATGTCCCCCGCCATGTTCATCAGCGCTCGCTTCACCGCCCTGCCGTATTCCATCTGATTGAACCCGGCGGACAACAAACCATACTGCTCATCCGCCCGCGCCTCCCAATCGGCGCCAGTGCGGTAGCGCTTCTGAAACAATATCGCGCCACTGAAACCATCATGGATAAACATCTCCACATCGAATACCCGGTAGGTATCCTTCAGTCCGACAAAGCGCAGCGTATTATTAAGAACGGAGCGTTTCAGCCCTTCCGGGTCGCGCAGGGTAATATTCCTGACCACGCCGGACACCACAAACTGCACGCCCAGATCCCGCGACGCCGCCACCGCTTTGGTTAACGTGCGCTGCTCCGTCTCATGGGTCGGCGCATTAGCGAGTTCATCGTACAGATGCAACTGGCTGGCCTCATGCACCGCCAGACGCGGCGAGGACTGCAAAAGCTGATTGAGATAACTGGGTATGTCCCGCTCCACGCCATACAAGCCGCCGACGGAGGCTTGTCGAGGGTCTTGCAGAGAGAAAGACAACAGCGCGAGTTTGCGTCGATACGTATTCACGGAAGCGCCGTCGCACAATGGCTGCTCGTACATGTCCGCATCTACGGTTAGCACCAAAGTATCGTCTTCCACCTCTTCGCTGACTGGAACAACTCGCTTGGCTTTGGCGCGACTGCTGACGCTCACGCTGGATTGGGTTAAACGCCCCAACTCCATCTGATCAGTGCTGGAGACCTCCGCTCCAAACATCAGCGCCGCCTGCCGCAAAGCGTCTTCCTGCGCCACCTTGCGCGCCTGCTGGTAATCGCCACCGTATATCAAAGACCTCCCCGTGACCCGCACCCACTCTGCATGCGCCGCTCCAGCACCCAAAGTCAGCAGCAATCCGAGTGCGCCGGACAACGACAGCATCGACAGTCTTCGGTTGAATAACAGCATCATGACAGGCCCCCGCGTTTCACTTCTTCACATCGCCATCCAGAAAGTACAGCCCCGTTCCTGTGCTGCTTCCCGCCGCGCCCGCCGGAGAGTCCATGCTTGCGCGCAAGTCCGGGTCGCTATGGGGCAACGGCATACGGCACTCTTCGGTGTAGCGGAAGTAGTTGACGTTGGTCAGGCAGCGGCGAAATCTTGCCTCCAGCACGACCTCCAGTACGGTCTCAAATCCGCCGCCCTGCAACTCGGACACGCTCATCACCCTGGCGCCGCGAATCACGCTGTCCACCATGGTTTTGAAGCCGTCATTCTGCATCACCAGCGCTTCCACTGTGGAAGAACCGTAGATGACCGTCCCGTAGATACGCTCCGCCAGAGCGCGATAGGCGTCCAGCTTCGACGCGCGCATCGCCAGCAGGCGGTGACGCTGGGAGGTAGCGTGGCGGGGGTCCTCATAGGTGGCGTACCCTGACACCCTCACCACGATGGGATCTTTGCCGATATTGTCGTCGATGGGCTCTTGCTTCTGACCATACAGGCCACAGGCCGACAACAGGCTGGCGAGCGCCGCCAATACAACTGCTTGAATCTGCTTACTCACGCTGGAAGCCCTCAGTACCAATACAATTCCTGCGGCGACGTCCGAAGACGCACGCGTTGTATAGAGTCTTATAGAAAAGTTCGTGCCAAGACGACCAAAAGAGCGGAGCAATAAATAAAATTACATTAACAATCAGACTATTAGGCGAGTTCTTGATGATCTCTTATGCGGCGCTGGGCAAACTCATGCGCCCATATAGCGGAACGATCTTGCCTCACCCGTCAGGCGACCTTGTGACCCCTGGTCATTCCAAGTAACCTACCCTTTCAACCATTACCTATTCGAGACCCTATGCAACGATATTTAGTGGGCGGAGCTGTACGTGACGCCTTACTTGGCCTGCCTGTCAAAGACCGCGACTGGGTCGTGGTTGGCTCTACCCCTGAGCAGATGCTGGAACAAGGATATCAGCAGGTCGGCGCGGACTTTCCTGTGTTTCTACACCCCGACAGCAAAGAGGAACACGCCCTCGCCCGCACGGAGCGTAAAAACGGCAAGGGCTATACGGGCTTTATCTGCGACTTTTCTCCGGATATTTCTCTGGAAGACGATTTGCTGCGGCGCGATCTGACGATCAACGCCATGGCCATGGACGACGACGGCGCTCTGGTGGACCCCTTCAACGGACGCCAGGACCTGGAAGCGCGCATTCTGCGCCACGTTTCCCCCGCCTTTACCGAAGATCCCCTGCGTGTGCTGCGGGTCGCCCGTTTCGCCTCCCGTTACGCCGATCTTGGCTTCACTGTCGCCCCGGAAACTTTACAACTCATGCAGGACATTCAGGCTTCGGGAGAACTGAAAGCACTGACTGCGGAGCGCGTATGGCAGGAAACCGTGCGCGCCCTGGGACAAAAACAGCCTCGCGTTTACTTTCAAGTGCTGAAAGACGCCCACGCATTGCAGGATATTTTCCCCGAATTAAACGCCTTGTTCGGCGTGCCGCAAACGCCGCAATACCACCCGGAAGTGGACACCGGCCTGCATAGCCTGATGGCGTTGGAGCAAGCCTGCCTGTTGAGCGAGCGTGAAGAAGTGCGCTTCGCCGCCCTGATACATGATCTGGGCAAAGGCGTCACGCCACAGGAGGAATGGCCCAAGCATCATAACCATGAAGCGGCCGGGGTCGACCTCGTGAAAGCGCTGACGGAGCGGGTCAAAGCGCCGAAGCTGTTTAAAGAACTGGCTCTGATGGCCTGCCAGTATCATACCCATTGCCATCGCGCTCTGGAGTTGCGCGCCAACACCCTGGTGAAGCTGCTGCAGTCCTGCGACGCCTGGCGCCGGCCGGATCGTTTCGAACTGTTCTTGCTCGCCTGCGAGGCGGACGCCCGTGGCCGTACTGGATGGGAGCAAAAGCCTTATCCTCAGGCGGACTATCTACGCGGCGTCCTGGAGGCGTGTCAGCAGATCCAGCCGCAGGAACTGGTGGCCCAGGGTTATACCGGCGCCAGGCTGGGAGAGGAAATTCAGCGCCGCCGCATCAGCGCGGTTAAACGCTTCAAGCGCGACTATGCGCCAGAGACATACGAGGATGACGACGCAGACGACAGCTTGACCTGACTCAAGCCGGCGGACGATTGCCTGCATCTTCGACCAAAGCGTTATTATAAAAAACAACATCAATAAGTATGCTCATCCTCCAGGCCCGGAAACGTCAACGCCTTGAGGATGACAAAGCATCAGTTCACACACTGACGGATTGAAAGGAGATTTCATATGAAGAAGGTCGTCATTGTCGCCGCCACCCGCACCCCCGTGGGCGCATTCGGCGGTTCCCTCGCCACGCTCAGCGCCGACCAACTGGGATCGGCGGTGATTAAAAAGTTACTGGAGCAAACCGGCGTCGATCCCGCCAAAGTCGATGAAGTGCTGCTCGGTCAGGTGCTTACCGCAGGCTGCGGCCAAAACCCCGCGCGTCAGGCCTCCATCAATGCCGGCCTGCCCAACTCCACCCCCGCCATGACGATTAATAAAGTCTGCGGTTCTGGTTTGAAAGCCATACATTTGGCGGCCCAATCCATCATGCTCGGCGACGCCGACATCGTGATCGCCGGCGGCCAGGAAAATATGAGCCAGGCGCCCCATGTGCTGCCAAAGTCCCGCGATGGCCAGCGTATGGGCAATTGGACGCTGGAAGACTCCATGATAAAAGACGGCCTCTGGGATGCGTTTAACGATTACCACATGGGCGTCACGGCGGAGAATATCGTCGAGAAGTACGGCATCAGCCGCGAAGAGCAAGACGCCTTCGCCGCTCAATCCCAACAAAAAGCGGAAGCCGCGCAGAAAACAGACCGATTCAAAGACGAAATCTGCGCCATTAGCGTACCGCAACGCAAAGGCGATCCAATCATCGTCGACAAGGATGAAAATCCAAGACCAGGAATCACAGCGGAATCGCTGGGCAAATTGAGAGCCGCCTTCAAAAAAGATGGAACCGTCACCGCAGGCAACGCCTCTTCCCTGAACGACGGCGCCGCAGCGGTCATGCTGTGCAGCGAAGAAAAAGCCAAAGAGCTTGGCTTGACGTCCATCGCCACCATCGCCGCTTACGCTAACGCGGGGGTTGATCCCAGCATCATGGGCGTCGGTCCGGTCACCGCCACCCGCCGCTGCCTGAACAAAGCCGGCTGGAGCGTGGACGAACTGGACCTGGTCGAAGCCAACGAAGCCTTCGCCGCCCAGGCCATTGCGGTGAATCGCGATATGGAATGGGACACCGCCAGAGTGAACGTTAACGGCGGCGCCATCGCCCTGGGTCACCCCATCGGCGCGTCCGGCTGTCGCATCCTGGTCACCCTGCTGCACGAAATGATCAAGCGCGACGCCAAGAAAGGTCTGGCCACACTGTGTATCGGCGGCGGCATGGGCGTAGCGCTGGCGGTAGAGAGATAATCACCTCATCTCGCACTCACTATAGGCCTCCTCTTTCATAGGGGAGGTTTTCATCTCAGCCTTTACGCTCTACGACAAAGACATCCGATAGAGACACCGCTTAACAGGGACAAACGGCAGGCGTGCTCGCCAGCTTAAATGCGGAATAAGTGCAGGATATAAGGACGAGAAAGGAAATGTGAGTAGAGGAGAGGAGAGGAAATGAGATGAGAGGAAAATAAAGTCTGTGGTCGAGAAGCCCGCATGGCTGCGCAGCTTCTCCGTCCGACCACAGACGCCGGTTCAGAACTTACTTGGCCGCAGCACGAGCCTGCTCCAACCAGCCGTCAAATTTCTTCTGATTGGCTTTGATCCAACCGTCCGCATGGCGCTCGATTTCCGCAGCGCTGTCTTCGCCATCACGCATACGCAGGTTTTGCGCGCTGATATCGTTAGCGCTGATTTTCATAATGGAAAACAGCTTGGCCGCCGCAGGATTGCTCTTAGCGAACTCAAGGTTGGCGACGATGCGCTGATTGTTCGCCTGGAAGCCGTAGTTGCTGCCGTCTGGCAAGCTGGTGTCGATGTCTTTGCGTTCACCCGGCAAAGAAGAAAACGGCACTTGCAACCAGACTACGTCTTTGCCGGGAACCATCACGCCGCTGACCCAGTAAGGCGTCCAAGTGTAGTACAACACCGGCTGCCCCTGCTTGTAGCGGGCGATGGTGTCCGCGATGATGGCGGAATAGCTGCCCTGGTTATGAGCCACGGTCTTACGTAAACCGTATGCGTCCAAGTGATGCTCGATGACTTTTTCGCAGCCCCATCCGGGGTTACAGCCAGCCAGATCCGCTTTGCCGTCGCCATCTGCGTCAAACAACTTGGCGAGCTTTGGATCTTGCAGCTGCTTGATGTTCTTGATGCCGTGCTTGTCCGCCGTGGCCTTGTCGATCAGGTAGCCCTGCAGCGCGCCAGAGGAATAGACGCCTTCACGGTACAGTTTCTCGTCACCGCCGGCTTTGGTGAAGAAGTCCACGTGCAGCGGGTCCCAGTGATCCGCCATGAATGTACCGTCGCCGTTGGCCAGTGCAACATGGCCGGTCGCGTATTCGACTTCTTTAATAGGTTTGACGTCATAACCCAGTTTTTCCAGGGCTTTCATGACGAGTAAGGTCTGGAACGTCTCTTCCGCTATGGAGCTTTTCAGAGGCTGCACCTCCACGCCCTTGCCCGGCATGCTCTCGGCATACGCCGTGAAAGACAGCGCGCCCATAACCAGCGCAGCGAAACAGCTCTTTATACTTTTCAAGCTCATCAATTTCTCCTGTTTGTTATCAGTAATTTCGATGACTTATTTATCGAGGGATGAATCAAAGCGACGCGCTTTATACGCGCCGCCCGATATAAGTTGCGTCGTCAGGAGGCCTCTACGGTTTTCCCCATCCAGCGACGCACCAGCCCAACCGGGCCGGCGTCATACCAGTGACGGGTCGGACGACTGCGGGCGTCGCGACCCAATGCCTGAGTCATTCGGTCCAGCATAATGGCGAGCAGAACAATGCCAACGCCACCGACTGTCGCCAATCCCATATCGAGACGGCCAATTCCGCGTAACACCATTTGTCCCAGACCGCCCACCGCGATCATGGACGCAATAACCACCATGGACAGCGCCAGCATCAGTGTCTGATTGACGCCCGCCATGATGGTCGGGGTGGCCAATGGCAACTGCACCTTGAACAGAAGCTGACGTGGGCTGGCGCCAAAAGAACGCGCCGCTTCCACCAGATCCTCCGGCACTTGTCGAATGCCAAGACTGGTCAATCGAATCAGCGGGGGCAAGGCGAAAATAATCGTCACCGCCACGCCCGGCACATTGCCGATGCCAAACAACATGACGATGGGCACCAGATAGACAAACGCAGGAGTGGTCTGCATGGCGTCGAGCAATGGCCTCACTGCAGAGGCGGCGCGTTCGCTGCGCGCCAGCCAGATGCCAGTGGGCAAGCCTATAAGCAGACAGAAAAGAACGGAAGTGAGTACTAACGCCAAGGTCACCATCGCCTCATTCCAGGCGCCGATCAACCCTACCAGAGTGAGGCTGATAAGCGACCCGACCGCCAATTTACGACCGGATAACTGCCACGCCAACAGTGCGAAAAACAGAATCACAAATGTTGCAGGAATAGCTTGCAGTCCCGCTTCAATGGAACTGAGCGTGATGTCGATTGGCCAGCGAACGGCCTGAAATACGGGACGAAAATGATTCACCACCCAGTCGAGCCCTTGCTCAACCCAACTGTCGAGGGGAATCACCGCATCCTGAAAGGGATCGAGAATATCGAAAGGAGTATCTTGTAGCGGCGCATCCGCCGGCGCGTCCAGCCATCCCGCCGCCGTATCTGCGGCTGGCTCGTTCGCCGTTGCGCCATCACCCGCCGAAGCGCCCCATGGATTGGCGGATGGTTCCGGCGTATCTTCCGTCGGAGTGGACCAGGGATTGGAAGCTTGTTTATCGTCAGCCATGAATACCTCTAATAACTATTTCCGGCTTACGCCCGGCTATGACCGTTTGCATTGCTGCGATCCAACGCTTCAAGCAGCGTGGCTTTATTAATAACGCCGGCGTAGCGGCCGTCGGTGTCCACCACAGGGAGGGCGCAGGGCGCCTGCGCAACCGCGCCAATCAAATCGCCCAATGAGACGTTCGACGTCACCGGCTCCACTTCAGACAAGTAGGCGCTGGTGATTTTCTGCGCCTCCGCCTGACTGCTGGCGCGCAGTGAATCCACCGACACAACGCCATGAAACTTCCTATCCGGACCGACTACATAACCAAAATCCCGGTCATGTTCTTTCAAACGCTGCAATGCAGAGCGAACTCCCATCCCTTCTCTTTCGATTAGAGTAACCTGAGTTTTACGGGCGATATCGCCAGCGCTCAATACGGAGGTGACATCTACGCCGCGGAAGAAGGATTTCACATAGTCATCCGCCGGATTGTTGAGGATTTCCTCCGGCGTGCCCACTTGCACCACCCGGCCGCCCTCCATAATGGCGATGCGGTCGCCAATACGCATGGCTTCATCGAGGTCGTGAGAGATGAATATGATGGTGCGTTTGTCATTTTCCTGCAGTTGCAGCAACTGGTCCTGCATTTCCGTACGAATCAGCGGGTCCAGCGCGGAAAATGCCTCATCCATCAGCAGGATATGGGGATCATTGGCGAGCGCGCGGGCCAAGCCGACCCGTTGCTGCATGCCTCCGGACAACTCATCCGGGTAACTGTTGGCGTAAGCGCTCAAACCGACTTTTTCCAGCGCTTCCATGGCCCTGGATTCGCGTTCGGCCAAGGGGACGCTGGATAGCTCAAGGCCAAAAGCGGTGTTTTGCAGGACATTGAGGTGAGGCATGAGCGCGAAGGATTGAAACACCATGCTCATTTTGGTGCGGCGGACATTGAGAAGCGCTTCGTCATTCATGGCGATAATGTCTTCATCGTCCACCAGAATATTGCCGGAAGATGGCTCAATCAATCGATTAAGCAAACGCACCAACGTTGATTTACCGGAGCCGGACAACCCCATCACAACAAATATCTCGCCTTCCCTGACTTCGAAGTTGGCGTTGCAGACGCCTACCGTCTGCCCGGTTCGGGAAAATATCTCCGACTTATCCACGCCCTGGTTAAGGAGTTTCAGCGCAGCGTCCGGTTCAGCGCCAAATATCTTGTACAAATTCTTAACAACTAACTTATTTTTCATCAGTGGCTTCTGTTGCTTGTCTATGCCGCCGCGCCATCCCGGACGCCTTCTGCGGCAAGGGCTCGGCGGCATTGTCAGAAACGCCTCCAATAGGGGTGCGGCTACGCATTATTGTTAGACTCAATTAAAAAACAGCTTTCAATTCTAACTAATATTTAAGCATTTAACCAATCCGCACCAATTAGCCACGTTTGGCCGGCAGAAACAAAAACCCTACAAACCGCATAAAATACAGACGATTGCCAGATAAATTTAAGTAGTTTTTGCGATAGGATTGCTCAGAAATACGTCTACCAGACAAAGAAACATTACAGAACTCAGAAAAAGTAGTTATACAACTAAAATTATTAATACAAACTACTTAAAGCAAGACGAGAGGCATTAGCAGAAGAATACGCAGGTTCGATCCTCAAATGATTGCAGAAAGACCCAGTAAGAGAAAAAATAGACGCCTTTCGGCGCGCCCAGCCCGCCATGATGAGATAAACGCTTTACTCAAACGCCCCGGAGCCACCGGAGCGCCCAATCAAAAAGAGCCAGAACGTGCTGAATATTGTTTTATTCCAACCGGAAATCCCGCCTAACACCGGCAATATCATAAGACTCTGCGCAAATTGCGGATTCGCCCTGCATCTTATCGAGCCCCTTGGATTCACCTGGGACGACAAGAGATTGCAACGCGCGGGCCTGGACTACCACGAGTACGCGCCAGTAAAACGACATGGGGATTTTCAACAGTTTTTGGACGATGCGCGCCCCAACAAGGTTTACGCATTATCCACTCGCGGCAAATCCTACTACCACGAAGTGTCCTTCGCGGCGGGAGACGCCTTGGTATTCGGGCCTGAGACTCGCGGCCTGCCCCAGCAGATGCTGGACGACCTGGGTCCCGAGTCCTGCTTGCGTGTTCCCATGCGACAAGGCAGCCGCAGCCTCAACCTGTCCAACACCGTCGCGCTGGTATCCTATGAAGCCTGGCGCCAGTTGGGATTCGAAGGCGGGCTTTAAACGCGGCAAAGCCTCCCGAAGGAGGCTTTATCCTGGGCGCCGCGTCGAAGCATAGAGCGTAGCGGCGCCCAATCTGATTCAGTTCGCGACATGCAGACGCACGTCCACATTGCCTCTTGTCGCATTGGAGTATGGGCACACTTGGTGAGCCTTATCGACCAGCGCTTGCGCCGCTTCCAGCTCTAAACCGGGCAGTTCAATAAACAGGTCGATATCCAGACCAAAACCACCAGGAATCTGCCCTATTCCCACCTCAGCGCGGACATTCACGTCAGCCGGAAGCGCGGCTTTTTGCTGACTCGCTACAAACTTCAACGCGCCGATAAAACATGCGGAATAGCCCGCTGCGAACAGTTGCTCAGGGTTGGTGGCTTCCCCACCAGCGCCGCCCAGCTCTTTAGGCGTCGTCAATCGCACATCCAGTACGCCGTCGGAAGATTTCGCATGACCATCACGGCCGCCAGTGGAAGTAACTGCTGCTTTATATAGTACGTTCATTGGGGTTTCCTTTTTCGTGCTCTGATATTTTTGGTCAACTGGACCATCCGGGAACAAAGGAATATTATCGCAACAATAGTTATCGCGATAAGTTTAATTTCCTATCAGAACCATAGCCATTCGCTATCCCTGAAACACTACCCCGCCCTGAATAGAGTTGGCGCCTATTTCAGGACTAGATACCCCAAATAAAAGACGAAAAAAAAGCCGGATAACCGGCTTCTTAAATAAGGAAACGCTCAGCTTAGTGCTTGGCTTCTTCCGCAGGAGCAGCCTGCTGCGCCTGTTGACGCTTCACGGCTTCCGCATAGATAGCGTCGAAGTTGACTGGTTGCAGCATCAATGCAGGGAAGCTGCCTTTAACCGCCAACATGTCGATGGTTTCGCGAGCGTACGGGAACAGGATGTTCGGGCAGAAAGCGCCCAGAGTTTGCGCCAGTTGCTGCGGGCTCAAACCGTCGATCATGAATACGCCGGCTTGCTGTACTTCGATAACGAATGCAGTCTTATCAGCCAGTTTGGCGGTGATGGTCAGGGTCAAAACGACTTCCCACTGGTTGTCGCTGACTTTTTTGTTCTCGGTGTTCAGGTCCATATTGACCTGGGGCTTCCACTCAGACTGGAAAACAGCCGGTGAATTTGGCGACTCGAAAGAAAGGTCTTTCAGATAAATACGTTGCAGCGCGAATACTGGCTGCTTGGGAGCTTCTGCATTCTCAGACATGACTCTACCTTGATCTCTTTATATTGGTTTGCGGCTCGCAGCAGCGAACCCCCCTTGGTTAACTCGCGTCGGCGTGCGTCCGCAAACGCAATAGCCATGAAGCCGACACTTGTCGTTATTTTTCAATTATTCAGGAAGGGGAGACTGATTAGTCCGACGCTCCCGATTGCAGCAGCGCATCCAGCATGCCGGCGCGCTCCAGACCGTAGAGTTCGTCGCAGCCCCCCACATGTTCCTCACCGATCCAAATCTGCGGCACCGTGCGGCGTCCGCTTTTCTGCATCATTTCCTGCCTCAGGGCGGCATTGAAATCAACTTTAATTTCTTCGAAAGACGCCCCTTTGGCCTCCAGGAGACGCTTAGCCCGGATACAATACGGGCAGAACTCCGTGGTGTAAATGGTCACGGGCTTGAACTGAGCCATAAAGAATACCGCTTAAAACGTCACTTCTATTACATATGGGCTTTTATTTTTTTGACAATGGCAAATTTGCATTACGCCATTCGACAATCCCGCCTGACAGGCGCTGAACGCCTTTAACGCCAGCCGCCGCCAACGCTCTGACCGCCATACCGGAATGCTGCCCCATCTTGTCGGCGATGACGATAGTCTTGCCTTCGTGCTTTTTCAGTTCGCCGGCGCGCTCTTTCAAGCTGGTGACGGGCATATGAATGGAGCCTTTGATCACACCTTCCGCCAGATCCTTCTTCTCACGCACATCAATAATGACGGCTTCATCATTATTCATCAGCCTGACCACTTGCTGCGGAGACAGTGATTTACCGCCGCGCAAACGCTCAGTAAGAAGCAGTGCGACGGCCAGACCGACGAATAATGAGCTTAAAATCCAGTGATCGAGAGCAAATAAAAGATACTTCTCCATAACTCCGCCTTTTCTTTAATAATCTTCTGGGGAAGCGTCGCCGCCCTGCTCCGCTTCGATGTCACAGCCCCCACACCGCACCCCGGCGATGTCGGTGACTTAAAATCTGTTCGCAATCGGCGCCTGTCTCCGCCTGAAAAGCCCGGGCATTATACACAGCCGCCATAGGTTTCAGAAGACAAAGCCCCGGCCGTGTCGCCGATTCCCAACGACAACTCACGAATAAACAATAACTATCAACTGCAAAGCAGTTTTAAATTTAAACTATCTATACAAAACACAGTATGCTGAGCCTAACGAAAATCCCAACCCCGCGCCCGAGCTGAAGCCAGACGCCGTCTGGGCGGACAACTGATTTAGCCGTTTCTCCGATTGACGGCTTTCAAGACATGGGCGCTAATTACAAGTAGAATACTCGTAAAATTACTAATGGCGGACAGAAAATGACTGCAAAACGCAAACCTACAGCTTTACTCGTTTTAGACGGTTGGGGATATCGCGAAGGCAAAGATTCAAACGCTATCGCCAACGCCAACACCCCGTTCTGGGACCAGATATCCAGCCAAAACCCACATGTCCTGATACACACTTCCGGCATGGCGGTGGGTCTTCCCGACGGCCAGATGGGCAACTCTGAAGTCGGCCACATGAACCTGGGCGCCGGCCGTATTGTTTATCAGAATTTCACCCGCATCACCAAAGACATCGAAGATGGCGTATTCGCGCAGAACCCCGTCATCAGCTCCGCTATCGACAAAGCGGTCAGCAACGGTAAAGCAGTCCACTTGCTTGGCCTGCTTTCTCCCGGTGGCGTGCATAGCCATGAAGATCACATTTTAGCGGCCTGCAAAGTCGCCAAAGAGCGCGGCGCTGACAAAGTCTATGTGCACGCGTTTCTGGACGGCCGCGATACGCCGCCCCGTAGCGCACAGCCCTCACTGGAGCGCACCGATAAACTGCTGAAAGAACTGGGTTGCGGCCGGGTTGCTTCCATCATCGGACGCTACTACGCCATGGACCGCGACAACCGCTGGGATCGCGTGCAGGCCGCTTACGACCTGCTGACCCTGGGCGAAGCGCCTTATCACGCAGAAAGCGCAGTGCAGGCGCTGACCGCCGCCTACGAGCGGGGCGAAGACGACGAATTCGTGAAAGCCACCCTTATAAAAGGAAGCGCTGATAACGACGCGGTTATCAATGATGGCGACGCCGTCATCTTCATGAACTTCCGCGCCGACCGCGCCCGCGAGCTGACCCGCTGCTTTGTCGAGCAGGATTTCGATGGCTTTGCACGCAGCAAGCTGCCCAAGCTGGCGGACTTTGTCATGCTGACCGAATACGCCGCCACTATTAACACTGCTTGCGCCTACCCCGCCACGGAGCTGACCAACAGCATCGGCGAGTACATGGCTAACCTGCATAAAACTCAATTGCGCATTGCGGAAACGGAAAAATACGCCCACGTCACTTTCTTCTTCAGTGGCGGCAAAGAAGCCATGTTCGAAGGTGAAGAGCGTATTCTGGTGCCATCTCCCGACGTAGCGACTTACGACCTGAAACCGGAAATGAGCGCGCCGGAAGTTACCGACAAACTGGTGGAAGCGATTAAGTCAGGCAAATTCGATTTGATCGTTTGCAACTACGCTAACGGCGATATGGTTGGCCATTCCGGCGTCTACGACGCAGCGATGAAAGCGGCGGAATGTATCGACCAGTGTCTGAAGCGCATCGCCGAAGCCCTGGATGAAGTTGGCGGCCAATGCCTGATTACCGCCGACCACGGCAACGCGGAGCAAATGGTGGACGAAAACGGCCAGCCGCATACACAGCACACCACTGGCCCAGTGCCGTTGATCTACATCGGACCAAAAGACATTACCCTGAAAAAAGACGGCAGACTGTGCGACATTGCGCCCTCCCTGCTGGATCTGATGCAGCTGGAAAAGCCGCAGGAAATGACAGGGGAATCCTTGATCGTTCCGAACTGATTGTCGAAATAATCCAGAGGGGGAGAATAGTGGATCTATTCTCCCCCTCTTTCTTATAGCCCTCTTTCTTTAACCCTCTAACTTCCCTTACCTGACCACCGGGTTTTGCGCCGCAGACCGAAACTCCTCTATACTTGCCGGGGCCAAATCCCGGAGCCTCCCCTTACAGAGGCGTACATAATTATTAATAAAAGAATTTTCATACCGATCGCATGCAGCTTAGCCGTATCGTCCTCTACGTTATCGCAGTTCTGATGCTTGCGCCCGCGGCCGCCGAGAATGTCAGGGCTGACAGCGGCTGGCAGGACCAGGGCGACCATGAAAAGAAGCTGAAGGAACTCAAGCGCGATATCAGCAAATTAAAAGACTGGATTCATGACGCCCAGGGTGAGCAAAGCGATCTTGAAAAAGAGCTGCGCGCCACCGAGGAAAAAATCCAGGATAAAGTCCGGGAAATCAACAAACTCCAAACCTCTATCAATGACACTGAAAAGCAGGTCGATGAGCTGGAGGACAAGGAGAAAGAGCATCTGGCCTCTCTTTCACAACAGAAAGGCCTGCTCGCCAGACAGATTCAAGCCGCTTATGGCATGGGCCGCGAGCAAGGCGTCAAATTACTGCTCAATGCGGAAGATCCCACCACCCTGCAAAGAATGCTGGCCTACTATGACTACCTGAATGTGGCCCGCGGCGAGCATATCGAAAAATATCGCCAGACCATCGAAGAGCTGAAGCAGACCCGCGCGGAAATTCTCAAGCGCAACCAAGCGCTGTTGGAATCCCGCAATGCGCTGGCACTCAGCAAAGAAACGCTTGAGTCCAAACGCAAAGAGCGGGAAACGACGCTGGCCAAGCTCAACTCCAGCCTTAATTACAAGCAGAACGAATTGACCCGCATGCAGAAAAACCAGAAGCAACTGGAAACGCTGGTCAAAGAAGTGGAAAAGGCCATATCTAACTTAGAGTTAACCCAAGACTCTGTGCCTTTCTCCAAACTCCGTGCTAAATTACCCAAACCTACGAAGGGCGCATTGCAGCAGCTTCAAGGACAATCCGGCGGTGGTTTCAGACCGTCCGGGGTATTTTTCCAAACCCCACTGAACACCCCTGTTTCCGCCGTGCATCACGGACGCGTCGTGTTTGCGGATTGGCTGCGGGGCTTCGGCCTGTTGATGATCATTGATCATGGCGATGGCTATATGAGCCTGTATGGCTACAATCAAGCTTTACTCAAGGATACCGGCGATTGGGTTCGCAGCGGCGAGACCGTCGCCAGCGCCGGCAGCAGCGGAGGCCAGTCCGAAACCGGGCTATACTTTGAAATAAGGCATAACGGCAAGCCTGACGACCCTCTCCGATGGTTCAAGAAATAAAGGTGAATGCAGGGAATTTAATATGTTGTCAAAATTTACTCGAAATGCGCTATCCGGAATCATTCTCTCTCTCGCCGTTGTCCCACATGGTTGGGCTGACGAGCCCCTGCAGGAACCAGAGACTCCCATCGACGACGTCAGCGTAACAGACGCGGCCACTGCTGAACGCGGCAGTCTGCCTCTGGACGATCTGCGCAAATTCGCGGAAGTGTTTGACCGCATCAAACGCGCCTATGTGGAAGACGTCGACGACACCACCCTGTTGAACAACGCCATTCGCGGCATGTTGTCCGGACTTGATCCCCACTCCGCCTACCTTGAGCCCAGCGCTTTTGAAGACCTGCAGGAATCCACTTCCGGCGAGTTCGGCGGCCTCGGCATTGAAGTCGGCCTGGAAGATGGCTTCATCAAAGTCATCACCCCTATCGACGATACCCCCGCGCAGAAAGCGGGCATTGGCGCCGGCGACCTGATTATCAAACTCGACAACAAAACCGTTAAAGGCATGACGCTGGAAGACGCCGTCAATATGATGCGCGGCAAACCCGGCACCCCGATCAAACTGACCTTGGTGAAAAAAGGCGAAAACAGTCCCGTTGAGCTTGAAGTGTTGCGCGACGTCATTCGCGTCGCCAGCGTGAAAACCATGAACCTGGATAAGGGATACGGCTACATCCGCATCACCCAGTTCCAGGCGCAAACCGGCTCTGATTTCACTAAAGCGATCAACAAGCTGAAAGACGCTTCGCCGCAGGGTCTGAAAGGCGTGATTCTGGATCTGCGCAACAACCCCGGAGGCGTTCTGCAAGCGGCGGTGGATGTGGCGGATTCTCTGCTGGATGAAGGCCTGATTGTTTACACCGATGGCCGCATCAAAAGCTCCAAACTGCGCTTCACCGCCACGCCTGGCGATGAAATCGCCGGCGCTCCGATGGTCGTACTGATCAACGGCGGCTCCGCGTCCGCCTCGGAAATTGTCGCAGGCGCCTTACAGGACCATCATCGCGCCATCATCCTGGGCACGGAAAGTTTTGGTAAAGGCAGCGTTCAGACCGTATTGCCGCTGGACGAAGAATATGGCCTCAAGTTGACCACCGCGCGTTATTACACGCCCAGCGGCCGCTCGATTCAGGCTCTTGGCATCGTGCCTGACATTCAGGTGCAGCGCGCCCAGATCACTGAAGAGGAATCACAACCCTTCTTTAAAGAAGCGGACCTGTCCGGCCACCTGGTCAACGAGAATGGCGAAGGCGACGGCAAATCAGCCAAGCGGGATAGCAGCGTACAGGAAATCATCGCCAAGGACTTCCAGTTGCGCGAAGCGCTAAATCTGCTGAAAGGCCTCACTATTATGAAGGCGTCCGCGAAAGGCTGAACTGTTTGAGGTCTTCGCTAATCAACCTACTCCGCGCCGGCGTCAGGGCCGGCCTTCTCTTGCTCTTGACGCATGCTGCGGCGAAAGCGGAGGAAGCCGCTGACGCCACGCCGCCTCAAGCGGCGGTGACTCCTGCAATCATGCACTCCGCCCCTCTGGAAGATCATCCGCCCACCATCGCCATCATCATCGACGATATGGGCAACTATCAGAACATGGGGGAGCGCGCCATCCGCATTCCCGCTCCGCTGACGCTGTCATTTCTCCCCTTTCGTCCTCATACCATTTCTCAAGCCAGACTGGCTTACGCCGCTGGTAAAGAAATCATGCTGCACATTCCCATGGAGAACGTGAAGCGTATTCCTCTCGGAGCCAGCGGACTGACCAGCGACATGAGCAAGCAGGACATGGTGGTGACGTTCCGACAGGCGATCAAGGCGATTCCATACGTGAGCGGCGTCAACAACCATATGGGCAGCGCCCTGACGCAGAACCGCGCCGCCATGAATCTGGTGATGGGAGAATTGCAGGGCTATCCTCTGTACTTTGTCGACAGTCGCACCACGGCCTCTTCCGTCGCACACTCTGTCGCCGTCAGTCATTCCATCCCCACTCTGGATCGGGATGTTTTCCTGGACCATGTCATCAGCACCAAAGCTATCGACTTCCAGTTCAAACGCCTGCTGGACATCGCCCGCAAAAAAGGCACGGCCATCGCCATCGGCCATCCTCACAAGGAAACTATCGAATATCTGGAAAAAGTGCTTCCCTCACTGGGAGAGCAAGGCGTCGCCATCGCCACCATTAAAGGTTTATGGGCGATTCGCAATAACGCCCAGGACATGTTCCAGACCACGCCCCCGACGATTCTGGCGGAGCGTCATCACGACAGCGAACCCAAGAAGAGCGTCAACTAAGCCAGGTTATTCGTCGCCAGAGTCCACTTAGAGCCGAGTTTCCAGGATTAGTGATATAGATGCTGATAATGCGCCACCAGCGAGCGCAAGGTGGCGATCAGAGCTTTTCTATCGCCGTCCGCCAGCCAGGCGCCCACTTCCACTTCCTCTCCTTTACAGACGAACACCACACAGAGATGTCCATTGCGGTTGCCTTCCACCAGCACGATGCGCGTGTACCAACGGGGAAACGTCCAGGTGCGTTCCGGCTGCGCCATGCCTTTTTCAATGCAGACTTCCAGAGGGGTAATAAGGATCACTTCCTGCGAGGCGCAGCGTTTGCTGACCGCCCGCAACATCCCCGCCAGAAGCGCAAGCTCCATACCGCAGAACGCCAGCACAGGGAGCGCGCCAAAGAAAGAAAAAGCGATAGAGATAGTTAAGGCGACGCCGCCTACAGCAAAGAGAAAGACGCGATTGCCTTTCCAGCCCGCGGAGTTATTGGGTTGCAGGATCAGCCGGGCGCAAGCGGCATTTTCTCCGGGGACGACGTCGAGCATATACAAACCTGTTCAGGAAATGCCGAAGCAGGGCCTGTTCACACATCAACTTCAACAAGCCAAGAGCTGTTCCTAAAAAAGTATATACCCGCTCTTCAAAGCGCGACACTTTACCTTTGCGGTTCAGTGGTCGCGCAGGAATACGTCAGCGAAAATCAAATGCGCACTTCAACGCCCTGCCTGGCCATAAACGCTTTGGCCTCAGGGATGCTGTATTCGCCGAAGTGGAAAATGCTGGCGGCCAACACGGCGTCAGCGCCGCCTTCTTTAACGCCATCGACCAGATGTTGCAGGTTGCCTACGCCGCCGGACGCAATTACAGGCACAGACACGGCGTCGCTGACCGCACGTGTCAGCGCCAGGTCAAAACCGTTTTTGGCGCCGTCGCGATCCATGCTGGTCAACAGGATTTCGCCTGCGCCGAACTCCACCATTTTTCTGGCCCAGACAATCGCGTCCAACCCGGTGGGCTTGCGACCGCCGTGGGTGAATATCTCCCAGCGCTCAGCTTCGCCGGGCGCGGAGACTTTCTTGGCGTCGATCGCCACGACAATGCACTGACTGCCGAACTTGGCGGCCGCTTCACCCACAAATTCAGGGGTGAAAACGGCTGCAGTATTGATGCTGACTTTATCCGCACCGGCATTCAGCATAGTGCGGATATCCTCCAGCTTGCGAATGCCGCCGCCGACAGTCAGGGGAATAAACACTTGGCTGGCCATGCGCTCCACCGTATGCACAGTGGTGTCGCGGCCTTCATGACTGGCGGTGATGTCCAGGAAAGTGATTTCATCCGCGCCCTGCTCGTCGTAGCGCTTCGCCACTTCCACTGGGTCGCCTGCGTCGCGGATGTCCACAAACTGAACGCCTTTGACCACTCTTCCTTTATCTACGTCCAAGCAAGGAATAATGCGTTTCGCCAAGCCCATGTTTTTACCTATGTGTCTGTCTGATACGGGTGTTCGTGTGCTGCGTTAGCCAATGGAGTCGCAGTACGTTTGCGCTTCGCGCAGATCCAGCGCGCCTTCATAAATGGCTCGCCCGGTAATTGCGCCGATAACGCCGCTGTCCGCCACTGTCGCCAGGCGACGAATATCGTCCATGTTGGTGACGCCGCCAGAAGCGATAACCGGCAAACCGGACTCCCGCGCCAGCGCAGCAGTGGCTTCCACGTTCACGCCCTGCATCATGCCGTCGCGGGCGATATCGGTGTAAACGATGGAGGAAACGCCCGCGTCGCGGAACTGTTTCGCCAGATCCACAGCGCTTACGGAGCTGACTTCCGCCCAGCCTTCCGTCGCGACCATGCCGTCTTTGGCGTCAATGCCGACGATGACTGCGCCGGGGAAAGCGCGACAGGCTTCTTCAACGAAAGCCGGCTCTTTCACCGCCTTCGTGCCGATGATGACATACTTCACACCTGCATCCAGATACTGCTCGATGATGTCCAGTTCGCGAATGCCGCCGCCGATCTGAATAGGCAGATCCGGGTACGCTTTGGCGATGGCGGAGACGATTTCACCGTTCACCGGTTTGCCGGCGAAAGCGCCGTTCAGGTCCACCAGATGCAGTCTGCGAGCGCCTGCGTCGACCCATTGCGCGGCCATGGCCACGGGATCATCGGAGAATACGGTGGAGTCGTCCATGCGGCCCTGCTTCAGGCGCACGCACTTACCATCTTTCAAGTCTATCGCGGGGATTATAAGCATTGTGGTTCTCAGTCGTTCGGATGTCTGGCTGTATGGGAGTTTACGACCGCCACGATCAAGGACGGCCATTCCAACGGGTAAAGTTCTTCAGTAATTGCAGCCCGGCGTGCTGGCTCTTTTCCGGGTGGAATTGCGCCGCAAAGATATTGTCGCGGGCGATGGCTGCGGCGAAATCCACGCCATAGCGACAGGTACCCGCGACGACTTCGGGATGATCGCCCGCAGCATAATAAGAATGTACGAAGTAGAAGCGGTCGTTGTCCGCGATGCCGTCCCACATGGGGTGGTCAACTGTCTGTTTGACCTCGTTCCAGCCCATGTGCGGCACTTTCAGGCGCTCGCCGTTCTCGGTCAGATCATAACCAAAGAACTTTACGTCGCCGGGGAAAACTTTAAGGCAGTCGACGCCGTTGTTTTCTTCACTGCGCTGCAACAGCACCTGCATCCCGACGCATACGCCCAACATAGGACGGCCGGAAGCTACTGCGTCGAGAATGATTTTGTCGAAGCCAAGGCGTACGATTTCGCCCATGCAATCACGCATTGCGCCCACACCGGGGACCAGTACGCGATCCGCTTCAGCGATGATCTTCGGGTCGGCGGTCACCAGCACCTTTGCATCCGGAGCCACATGCTGCAACGCCTTCGACACCGAGTGCAGGTTACCCATTCCGTAATCAATGACCGCGATCGTATTCATGCTTGGTATGACCGTTCCTGTTTTATTCGCTATACGTAAAAAAGGCCGCTCTCAATGACGGCCTCGGGTAACGGAGTTACAGCGCGCCCTTGGTGGACGGCATAATGCCGGCCATACGAGGGTCCAGCTCCAGCGCCATGCGCAGAGCGCGGCCGAAAGCTTTAAACACTGTTTCAATCTGGTGGTGGGAATTGCGTCCACGCAGGTTATCGATATGCAGGGTCACCTGTGCGTGATTCACGAATCCCTGGAAGAATTCGTAGAACAGATCGACATCGAACTGGCCAATCATGGAGCGGGTGAACTCGACGTGCATTTCCAAGCCTGGACGGCCGGAAAAGTCGATCACCACGCGGGACAGTGCTTCATCCAGGGGAACGTAGGAATGACCGTAACGGCGGATGCCTTTCTTGTCGCCAAGGGCTTTGGCGACGGCTTGTCCTAATGTGATGCCGATGTCTTCAACTGTGTGGTGAGCGTCGATATGCAGGTCGCCTTTGGCGACGATGTCCATATCGATCAGACCATGTCTGGCGACCTGGTCCAGCATATGGTCAAGAAACGGCACGCCGGTTTCGAAACGGGCCTGACCGCTGCCGTCGAGGTTAATCTTGCAGGTGATTTGGGTTTCCAGCGTATTGCGGGTGACTTCCGCCTTGCGCTCCGCCATGCGTTACTCCAGCCAATGCAGAAAACGCGCATTATAGCGTGTAATCTCCGCTTAGCCTACAGCGCCGGGGACCGTCGCGGATAATCCGTCCGGTCCCAGCGCATCCGCGCAGGTATCAGGAGGCGAATTCTTTTTGCAGGTTGTCCATATAGACGTCGACCAGGGAGTTGAACTCGTGTTTAACCACGGGGCTGATGGCCAGTTTCAGCAGGCTAGGCAGCGGTAAAGTCAGTGAGCCTTTGGTCTGGAAGCGCGCTTCCACGCGACCGCCTTTGTCCACCACGGTCCAGGAACCCTGCACTTCGCTGTTCCCTTCTCCTTTTATAGGCGCCCAGGTGATGCTGCCGCGTTCTTTATCTGCACTGTACTGGCAGGCGTAAACAGTCTGGATAGCATGTTTGTCGACGCCGATCTTCTTCATTTCCCAGCGATAGGCGTTATCGCCCAGGTCCACCAACTGCTCCACTTTGGGAAAGTGGGATACGGAAGCCGGCACGTCGGCCAGCAAATCGAACACCCTGTCGTAACTGGCGGATGTTTCGAAGGTTCGGCTGATTTCAATTGTGATGTTTACAGACACAAGCTATCTCCTTAAGACTGCACACTTTATTATCGGCGGGTTTTCATTGGTGTGGTTTATCAGGCGTAATCCTGTACACTCCGCGAAGTACTGTTCTATATATACGGATACGTCTTTATATACGGACACGTCTTTTATATACGGACGCGCAATCTAAGCGGCCGCTGCAACAGCGGACGGGACGCGCTATCCGCCGGAGTACGCCCGACAAATCGATCCTTCAGGGCCCATAGTTTGCTACGCTAATTGCCACAAGTCTATCTACTTACATGAACAATCCGTCGAATCCCCAAAAAAAACAGCCTGTTACTCTATCCCATGATTCCGCTGGCGATCAGGATGTCGCCACGGCGACAAACAGCTTCGCTACGCGCCTGCTGACATGGTTCGACCAACATGGCCGCCATGACCTGCCCTGGCAAGATCCACGCACGCCTTATCACGTGTGGATATCGGAGATCATGCTGCAGCAAACCCAGGTCAGCACGGTGATCCCCTACTTCATCAAATTCATGGAGAGCTTTCCCACGGTCACAGCGTTAGCGGAGGCGGATCAGGATACGGTGCTGTCTCACTGGGCCGGTCTGGGGTATTACGCACGGGCGCGCAACTTACATAAAGCCGCCAAGACGATAGTGGAGAAATTCAACGGAGAGTTTCCCAACACACTGGAAACGATTCAGGAGCTACCCGGTATCGGTCGCTCCACCGCTGGCGCGATTCTGTCCATGGGCTTCGGCATTCGCGCCCCCATTCTGGACGGCAACGTCAAGCGCGTACTTTGTCGCCATGACGCGGTAGAAGGCTGGCCGGGCAAGCGCGAAATTGAAACTCGCCTATGGGAGTTAGCGGACGCTTACACACCTGTCGAGCGAGTCACAGATTACACTCAGGCGGTCATGGACCTCGGCGCCACCCTCTGTACCCGCAGCAAACCCGCCTGTAGTCGATGCCCCATGGAGGACACCTGCCAGGGGCTGGCTCAAGACATGACAGACCAATTGCCAACGCCCAAAGCCGGCAAGAAGATCCCCACCCACGAGCGCTTTGTCCTGGTGCTGCAAAATGAGGACGGACACATTCTATTGGAGCGCAGACCGCCGACTGGCATTTGGGGCGGGCTCTGGTCTCTGCCGGAAAGCGATAAGAATATGGACCTGCCGGACGCCCTGCAAAGCTGGAAAGAGCAGAAGCACCTACAGTTGAAGCAATATGAGCTGGCGTCGCCGTTCCGCCACACCTTTTCTCACTATCATCTGATACTGAAGCCCATCATCGCTTCTACAGCCGATATTGAGCGGCAGGAGGGCGCTGCGTTCATCGTTGGAGAATCCGACAGCCAGTGGTTCGATCCTGACCAGGAACTTCCCGGCCTGCCCGCTCCTATAGAGAAGTGGCTCAGTCAGAAATCACTGGACAGGCAAAAGCGCCTGCTCTGACAGCTTTGTTATAATCGAACCCAATCACACTCAGATAATTGAAACTACACGAAACCCAATAAAGGATAAGCAACATGGCGCGAATGGTATTCTGCAAAAAGTATCAGCAAGAACTCGAAGGCCTCGCCCTGCCCCCCATGCCGGGCGCCCGCGGCAAGGAACTGTTCGAGACTGTTTCCAAGAAAGCGTGGCAGGAGTGGCTGCAACACCAGACCATGCTCATCAACGAAAAGCGCTTAAACCTGATGGACCCGGACACTCGCACCTACCTCACCGAGCAGATGGAGAAGTTCCTCAACAACGAAAATTTCGACGCTGCGGAAGGCTTTGTTCCTAAAGACTAAAAAATTAAAAAAATATGCTTGACCTTTTTTCTCCCAGAGGTTTAAATACGCGCCGTCGCCCAGATAGCTCAGTCGGTAGAGCAGGGGATTGAAAATCCCCGTGTCGGTGGTTCGATTCCGCCTCTGGGCACCACCATTCTAAAAGCCTGCATTTATATGCGGGCTTTTTTCGTTTCTAGCCCAAGAAAATCCACGCAAATAAAGAGCTTAGCAATTCACACACCCGGCAAGCTCAACACCCCCCCTGCCCTTTCAACCCCCCAAAAAAAGTAAAAGAAACCAGCCCTTCTTTTTTTATCGTCATGAGTGGATGTGTCAACAAAGTGTCAACGCAAATTCACCTCATACACTCAAAAGGGCCTGATCGCCTCAATGTCTCATTTGTTACGCATAATTACCTACCCTCCTCTATTTAGGCTGTACAACAACCTAATAGACGCGCTCACTCAGCCAGCCGAGAGATTGCCTAACCATCTCCGGAAAATGGCATGGTGTAGCCCTGAATAAGCAAATTCGCATCGGGACGTCATCCGTACTACATAAAGTCGTTGCAGATCAGCCTGCCCATTTCGCCCTAGCGTATCCTCTGCATGAGATGGCTGGACTCATAATCCGGCACTTCAACATTTATATAAAATATCATCCAAATCTTTTCCTCTAATTTTCAATGAATTAAAAATCATAGAAATATCAAAAATTCAAAAACTGGACGTACCTGTCCACATAACGTCCACGCAGGTCACCAAAGTGGTCGTCTAGTCAGATTTCGGAACTGAAGCCGATATGGCTGGATAGGGAGAATTGCTTAATCTGCCCTTGAGAGATTAACGCCCGCAACACCGGACAATTTGGAGCGCCGCGGAAAATTGTTCCGCATGTTTGCGTTTGTTAGGCATGGATTGCCAGCTTTTCTTGAAGAGCTTGATCATCAATACTCATAAGCTCCTGTTTCGTAATAATGCAAACTAGATCTTTTCCTTTTCGACCTTCAGACTCTCCAGCCAGCCGATTTATTAGCTGATTGTACTTTTTTTCATTGTGAGCCTCCGAATCAATGACAATGAGGAGAAGTGTATTAGGCAGTCTGTTTGTTATTTGAGCATATACGCTCTTTGCATATATATTTTTCAAATATACTTCGCGAAGCCAACCGAAGTTAAACCCCTTTCTTATATATTTCACTTCAACTATATAGTCCTTGGCTAACATAGCCTTACCACGAAGTAATATATCCAATTCAACGTTGGCCACCATTTTGTTGTGACTAACGTCAAACTTATTCCCATACACCTTTGATAACCTGCTGTAGACGAGATCTTCCACTTTTGAGTATTGTGATCTAAACGAATTAACAATGTAGGAATCGGAAATTCCGGACTCCGCAACCTGAAGACTCTCGTATTCTGAAGTTTCTTTCCCTTCTATTTCATCTTTGGTTGCATCGCGAAGTGATTGCTTCTTTATTTCGACGTCGAGCCTTGTTTGTTCGTCAAGATGAAGCTGGTTTTTCCTCCAGTTTTTCAGGCCAAAGAAGATGAATATCATTCCTACAGTAGAGCCGATAGAAGAGAACCATGGAATAAAGCTAACGACAAACGAAACCGCGTCCTGCCTTTTAATTACCGCCGCCTTAGCCACATCTGACAGTGCGTTTATATCTGACTCTGGTCGGAATAGATCGAAAGGCTCCCTGAGAAACATCCAAGGAGCCAAAATAGATAGGGTTATCAATACTACACCTAGAGATACTATAAATTTATATAGATCTCCAAATTCAAACTTCATCCTCGCTCCTTCTGATGTCTAACGCCAGTAACATGGGCCGACTGAAGCGTAGCGTAAGGAGGTCCAGCGACATGAAATGCCGCGAACATTATTGCGCTTGTTAGGCCATAGTGATGGCCTATGCATTTACCTATTCCCAGTCAACATTATATTTTTCAGAAAATTCTTTCAGTACTTTACTTTGCAATTGACTACATTGATCTGCATATTGCAGTGTTCTCCCTCCTGTACTAAGGGTGTCTACCTCCCAGTTGCAATTACCGACTGGTGATTTACGGATGGATTCTATACGACAGTATGTTTTGTCATGATTCCACTCAGATTCGAGAGCATCATTTACTGCTTTTAGTAAAGCACCTTCTTTAATAGATTCTTTAGTCATGCTCTATTCCCTTTTTTTGGGTAACTCGGAGGCCTAACGCCGCAAGCAAAGGCGCGTGTTAGCGCATCCAGCCCGCAAGGCGATTTTGGCTTGCCTTGTTATGCGTGAACATTGCGCATACGTTCCAATACCTTTGCCATAGGCGAATTAGCTTCTAATTTTCGCTGCTCAACAAGCTCGCCAGACTCGTTATATTTCTCGTACGAAGTCTCTATATTATGCTCAGTCAGCCTAATTGATAACGTGACTCCATTTTCATAATACTGTTTTTCTTCTGATGCACCTTGGCTGCGGACGGCTAGCCACTCTCTCTTGAGTTGACCTGACTCATACCATTCTTTGCAACAACCTGAAGGCAATCCGTTGTCGTATGACATTGCCCTTTTTATATTGCCGCCAGCATAGTTTAAAAAAGTCTCACCAGTATATGGTTTACCTTCAAACACAAGAAGATCGTCATCATTGAATTCTAAGAGACTTTCATCAATTTGACTCATCGCACTTCCTTTACGCATAACGCTCAACCCAGCGGGAGTCGCGAAGCGACGGTCCGCTGCAGCTACTGGTTAGGCATTTTGCATGCTCCAATTGTGAACGCAAAAACCTTCAATTGGGTCATCGTTATTTTCATCGCCCAAAGCTATAATAGCTAGTCCAGGGACGTATTTTTCTTGGTCTAGACGATAGTACATATCGTCACCCTCATCATATTGCAGCGCTTCTTTAGCTCTCAGTTCATTGAGGGAATCCCCAACCATGATGTTCTTGTAACTCCCCAAGTAACCTCGATATACATAAATACAGAAAAGCTCTGAGCTATTGTTGAATTCTAAGTGCAGAAGGCCATTACCATAATATACAGAGCTTCCCTTATCTCCAGTAATGTGCTTTAGAACAAAGTACCCTTTAGTACTATGAATTTTCTCCACTAGATTGAAGCCTTGATAGTACTCAATAGTTTCAGCTTCTTTAAGTAAGTGATCTATCTCTCTGAGATTCATTCCAATATAGAAGCCAGCTGCCGATTCTCCGGCAACTATTTCAGCATTGAGATCTAGGTTCTTGCTCATTCTGCATGCCTAACATTTTTATATCGCGCATGCGCGTTTTTCCATTCCAATATTTTGAAGATAGTTCCTCCAGCCCACTGATTCCAGTGTAAAACCCCAGAAAGTCAAACTACCTCACTTACAAGAAACCGTGCGTGCGCATATACACTTTCTTAGTGTGTCTCGTTATCACAACAGGCTAGCTCGCAACTTATTGAATCAAAGATATTTTCAGGACAACATCATCAGAAACCGAGCCATTCACTACGAAAAAGCGTGCGACTTTCCAGTCACGTGAGAAACAACTGTATTTATACACAGACAAACACAAAAATTACCTGTCCCCATCACAACGTCTTACACCAGATTAACTGTTACAACTTAGTTCCAAATTATTCAATAATTGAAGCCCTGATCTTTCCAAAAGCCTGTCCCCTTGGGGCGTAGGGCCTAACCCCAATTTCATAAACTTGGCATTAACTCAAATCGCGCAGGCGTGGGGAGGAGTGAGTTTTAGTTACGTAAGGGCTTGCAGATTTTAGTGAGAAATATTGGCCGATGCAGAAGCTTTGGTGCCTGCTTACGGATTAGAGAGGTGCTTGAACTGCTCGAGTAGCCATCAATGCCCAATACCAGGCCGAATGCAGACGTTAGGAGGAGGTGCTACTGTTTTAGTCAATATCGATTAGTATCAGGCCCCTTTCGGCTAAGGGCTGACATTGATGGTGTGAAAGGGAGGCTATTTAATCATAGTTTTCAATAAAGCCAAAACCGGATCATCTGATCCCAATGCAAATGGCTCATAAGCTTTTTCAAGATCCTGCGCAGCAGCAGAACAATAAGTACGTCTTTTCAAATAGAGAATAATTTCTAATAGTAATATTTTCTTGCTGACATTGTCTTTTAAATTTGAAATAAGAAATGGAATGCCATGTTTCAATATGTCGCTCGACCATTCAGAAGGTTTGGCGCACCGAAGTAAGCAAGCCTGAATTAAAGGCTCACTATATCTCTTAAAAACATTAGTTTCTTTTCCGCATGGCAAAGAGTTATTTGTAACATCCAATGCGTTATTGTTAACTAAGGTTCGCACTAACCTATTCTTACCTTCTGGATCAGACCTCATTCTTTGGAGAGCTACTGCCACCACAAATAAAACATGCATTTCATTGGCACCAGCATCTGCCAAAGGTGAAGAAGAACCGAGAGTTACCTGATAACTGGGGTCTATCTTAATTATCGGATTATCAACAATCCCTGATGAAAAACTTGAATTAAGAGCTGTCATGCGAGATCTGTAATAATCCGGTTCATCAAAAGGCGGGGGAACTTCACCCCATATATTAGCCTCCTTACACCATGGGCATTCTTTCTCCCCCCAGTTTGGTAGATATATCTCAGCAACCGAATATAGGCCTGACGCCCAGCCATTTCTCCTGCTAAGGGCACCATCTTTCAATTTTTTAACACACGATTCATTTTCTCCCCTCAGAACAGCAATAAAAATCGAAAGCGACTTGAAAATATTAGTGTTAAGACTGAGTCTTTCACGCATTGCTCTGACATACCGATCAATTCTAGACCCCGTTATTATTACATCGTCCAAAATGCAAATATGTTTAGAGGATTTTAATATATTCTCTTCTTCTTCAGATATATTCAATAAATTGTGCGTTACAATAGCTTTTATTTTCCAGCGCTGAGAAATTATATTTAGCATACTTTTTGCGGCACTATGAGGAGGGCAAACAATTACATCTGGAATACCATACTCCTCTTCAATCAAGTTCATTCTTTCTGTAAAGATAGAAATAAAAGCATCATTTTTGGCAAGTTCCGTAACATCCACATAAAAGGCGTGATGTCTCGGGTTCTCTTCGTCATTTGGATCATCTCTATGAACACAAAGCGCACCCTCTACACTTCCAAGCATGTCGAGAGAGGGCCGAATATCACTATTTTTATCTACGTATCTAGCGGGAAGGCTTACTGGGGTTTCTTTCCGTTGCTTTGGATAATAATATCTTTCGTCTATTGAGATAACTTCATCGTTGTGATCACAATAGGGACAACTGTTTTCTTCATATGAAACCATTTCTTGTGAACTTAATTCGCAAAAGGTGATATCTGCTGGTGTGGTATCTTTGTCACAAGGCATCTGATAGATACTTGCACTTTGAAACGAAATATCCGGTCTGATACGCTTACACATATCCAAGAGCGAACTCAAGTGTCCACCGCTTGCATTAACACTGACAAGCACTAGAGCCGTGCTAGAAGGCTCTAATTTTCCTAATAAACCTTCAGCAACCTTTTGAGCATCCTCGGCATTGGAATTCATGTGTTGATGCAAACAATCAAACTTTATTCGTTTTTCTAAAATACTCTGTGAATGAAGAACTAGCGAGGCCAAGCTCCAATTGTCAAATAAAACTGCATCTGCGCGATTAATACTAGTCAACATCCAATAACTAATTCGATCCATACGACCAAAAGAGTGTACGGCATCTGCAAGCCTTAAAAAGGCTTTAGTATGCATTCCAGATGGAGTTTGATAGTGTAACCCATCGTCAGCAATGTGGAAGCACTCTCCATCTGAGCGCTCTAAAACATCAATGAAATCGGCCTGTCTAATTTTTCTTAGTAATTCTTTATCATCAATTTTCAAGCAGCCTTCTTTTTGAACGAGATAAATATAGTAGTCTTTATACTCGTTATTTAATTCTAAAAGATATACCGGAACTCCATCTCCAGCCCTTCGTACAATTTGATCCCTGTCTTTAAAATCACACTTTAGGTGATCTATAATTTCAGAAGAAACCTTGAACACTATACACTCTACACCGCTACAGTTTATTTTTTTTAGTCGAGAGTCCAGGTCGGCAAACATACCGCTGTCCGGTACTTTTTTTATAATTATCTTCTTGTTGCGTTCCATTTCAAGGTCTCAAGTAATTTGATTTGGAAGGCCAGATAATTGATAGGCTAGAGCCTACATTCTTAGTTAAGATAATTGCGTTTTTACTAAATTTGATAGCATCGCCGCCAAGCTCGTTAAATGATTTAACTGAATATAAGTTGGCAGAGCAGACAACAAAAAGTGCATTCAATTTTCTTGCGGCTCTTATTGAGTCAAATAAACCATAACCACTTTTCCCTTCGCTTACTTTGTGTCTTGTAACTCCACGTTTAAAGGCATGTTCCAACCTTTCTTTATCACTCAATGTCGTATATTTTTCAGGAAGTGTATTATGAATGCCTTGCCCACAATCCATTACTGTAACCACAGTAAGTGTATTTTTACTTGAAAATCCGTGATCTTTATATAGCCTATGAAGATAAGCCTTGGAATCGGTATCTAGATCTTCACGCTTGTCAATTGCAGCTTCGTTGGGTGTCGTGATTTTTTGTATAAGTATTCCACTATAACCATTTATTAGGCTGTCATTAGTATCAACGCACCCATGTTCAAACGCATTTTCAGCAATATGATATATCCATGAGCCGACAAGAGTCTTGGCATCCACAGACGAAACTTTTTCATCGCCTATTGTTTTAATTATCGGAGAAATTTTATTTCTAAAAATATCTGATTCTGGAAAACTTAGAGCATCCCTTCCTCTGAGAACAGCAGGAATTCTGTAGTCATGTCTACAAATAAGATATTGGCTTTTTCCATCGCCTAGTTGACCTTTATTATTTTGTAGCACCTTCCATATAACAGAACCGATATGTCCTCTGGCTTGTACAGGATCGTTCAAATCGCTAAAAGCATCGTATATACCACTAGATTTGTATATAAGCTGGAGACCAAATATCCCACATAAAATCTCAGGTATATCAAGATTAATAATGTCCGCATAACTATTAATGTGCCTATTTCGCAGACTAGACAAAGAAATCTTCTTTGATAAATTATGAAATTTAATAATTAGTCTTTTTCCAGAGAAAAGAAATTCCTGCAAATAACCGAGTGCTATCCCTTCAGCAAACAAAGCAAAGGAAGAAGTTTTTGACACCACAAAGACCAATTCATCACAATTATCGGCGATCCAGTTTTTTGATATAAAATCAATGTTTGTATTTGAGCCAATATTGATAATTTTTTGCATTAAAATACCAATTATTTTGTAACTTTTAAGTGCGCTATAATTTATATAGTATTTATATTTTTGTCGGCATTTTACATATTCAAAAGTGTTGCAACGCAACTATATTCAGGCATCCTTAGTGTCCGTTTTGGATCGAAAACAGTCATTCACTATTTAACATTGAATAAAAAGATAGCACACGCATCAGCATATGCTACGGGAGGTGGCTATTTGATCTTATGGCATCACCCCAGTAATCTGACCTTTCAATACGCCCGCGCGGCTCGCTTGGCTGCAATGGCTCCCACTGCTTGATGGCGTCCCGCTTCCTCCGTCTCCGTGGGTGTGGCTCGCCGTTGTAGCCGCCAACTCCTGAACCACACCAATCAGATCCGCAATCACCTGCAACACGTCCACGCCACCGCTGCCTATAGCGATGGCCGGCGCTTGGATGGTCACGGCTGCGCTGGCTTTCAGTTCGATGATTTGCGCCTGAATCTTCCTGGCCGCGCTTGCGATATCGGTATGGCTTCCTTGAACGTTTATAGTTTTGTTGGCGCAGGTTTGCGTGTCGCTGTCGCTGATCGTTGCGGAGCGCGAGCCGCCCGCGGTGGCGCTGTCGTCGCCTTGGATTGCCGCTTGTCGGTTACGGGCGATGGCCTGGTTAAAGTCGGCGGCGGTGGTCAGGTTCAGGTTATCCGCCGCCGATAGGTTGGCCTACACTGTTCCGGATTGCGACTATATGAGAATGGTCTGCATTGACCGCTTGGAAAGTGGGGAGTCTGCGAAGGGATTAGTTTGCTCTGCTTAGTTGCTGAGAACAGAGGTACTGAAAACACCCGAGCGTTAGCTCAAAGGTGTTTTCAGTATTGATCCGATAGCTGATTTAACTCTTTTTACCTTGGCTAGAGTGTTTAGCCTCCATCTCAGCAGCCTGCTCCATTAACTTAAGCATTTCCTCTTCGGTCGTGGCTGCGTTCATTTTATTGAGGAGTTTATCTTTCTCGGATTTAGGAACTTGCTGGTCTGAGTAACTAAGCCTGCGTAGCTCAACCAGGTTCTTGCAATATTCCTCCCACTCCGCGTCTTGCTCTGGTGTCGTCCACTTCAAAGGACTGAGAGTTTTAGAGATTTTTGCGCTGGAGTGAGTGGACTTAATTTGCTCCAACTCATTAAGTGCGGAGGCCGATAGCTCGATCTTAACGCTGGATATGATGCTTTCTACAAGCTCGTAGAGCGGTTTGGGCGACACCATTGCGTCTTTCTTCGAGAGCTCTCCCGGCTCATATTGCAAAAGATGAAAATATATAAAGACGCAGACTTCATGATCAACCGGGAAAGCATATATAACCTTTCGGTCATCGCCACTGGTCACAGGCGTCACTTCAAATGACACAGCATGTATTGGATGGCGACTATCTGGTTTCCAGTTAACCGGCGCATCAAATTTGCTGCGTCCATTCGAAACCAAGTGGCCATATTCAGTAGTTAAAGCATCCGTTATGAACTGCTGGAAATGGTCAGGCCTTAATAGCGAAAAATCTTTGCTTGACGGGGTAATTCTCTGAACCGAGACTGTGGCGTCCACTTGGGCGGCATAGCCGGTAAACGCCTGTCCTCGAAAAGCCCAGCAACGCCGCAGAGGAACTATATATCTTAGTTCTTTATAGCAGGCTTCCTCACCAATCTTTCTACGGTCAGTTTCGTATAGGTTACTGTCAAATAAGTTATATTCGCCAGAAGGAGAAATATATTCTTCATAGAAGCCATCAGGAAGATGGCGGTTCATTAAAAAGCTGACTTTAGTTCCTGACAAGGAAATCTGAATAGCTTCAGCCTTTGAAAAATCTGGTCCTATTGGGATACAAGGACGCTTTTTTCGGAGCTTAAGTGTAAGCAAACTCATGGCTTATGACCTTTCTGGGATGAGCTTCACTACTATTTCTTGAAAAAGAAAACCATTTACTGATCAGCATAAAATACATCTAGGGTCATTATTTATCCCTTCAGACTTAAATATTGCCGGTTCCTGGCGGTAAATGCCCCCGCTCAAGCCGAAGCCTGATCATTTTCAAAACTTTGATCAGGTTGTTGATACTATTGATATCAGTAAAGTTAATCTGCCCAGCGAGCCAATTGTAGTATGCGCGAGTGAGGACTTGGCTTTGGCATATGGTGTTTCTAAGGCGCGGGAATTGTATAAAGAGGCCATCGCTCAGATACTATTCTGACAACGACGGCCGTTACCGGGACTTCTGGGACGAAGTCGAGCAGCCCTAATGTAGAATGCTCCTATCTTTGGGCAATCACCACTATTTCATAGTGGAGAATCGTTCCCTTTCCGCTAAGTCCTTACAGTACTCCTCCCACTCAGCATCCTGCTCAGATGTAGTCCACTTTATTGGAGCAACGTGACTCAGCTTTAACGCCGGATGCTTGCTTTGAATCTCTTCAAAGTCTTGCTTAGCAGAAGGAGTAAGTTCTAGCCAAACGCTCCCAATAATATTTTGGCATAGCTCTTCAAGGGGGCGGGGCGGTATCAGACTGTCTTGTTCTACCAACTTACCCGGCGCGTATTGGTGAAAATGAAAATAAATCCAAACACAAACGTCGTGCTCAATGGGAAATGCCAGAATTTTTTCTCTATACCCTCCCCTAACAGGACCAGAACGAACTTCAAAAGTAACCGCAGGCACATTGCCACCTAAATTCGCCGGAGTCCAGTCAACAGGAGCGTCATAGAGGCTACGGCCAAACAACACTTCATCACCATAGTCAGCGGTTAGACAATCAGTGATAAACTGCTGAAAGTCCTGGGCATTCAATAAAGAATAATCCTGTCGACCAGGCCTGACGCGCTTGACCACCAATGTTGCTCCCAACTCCGCAACATAGCCGGAAAAAATAGGTCCACGAAACCCCCAACATCTTTTTAGCGGCCTAAAAAACCAGAAAAGCCCTGTCTCATCTTCTTCATAGAGAGAGTCATCATAAAGATTGTAGCTGCCGTCAGGAGCTATCTCTTCCTCATGTGAGCTAGGCGGTTGATGTGGATTGAGCTGCAGCTTAATCTTGGCGCCAGAGAGATCCAGCTCAATAGCTTCAGCTTTGCCAAAATCTGGGCCAATCGGGACACACGGCTTTTTCGCTGTTCTCAATTTAAGCGTTAGCAGCCTCATATGCTCTCCTTCTCTAATCGAGACCTTTTGGAGGTTACCATAATTTGCGATCCGTATTTTGAATGGCCGCCTGTAAGTTGGGGTACCTGTCAAATGCTGGGATATTTGTGGCTACGGCAGAAATTACAGGAGCACTGGCGGCAATAGCGCCGCAAACACCATACAAAGGACCGGCCCCAAACGCCGCAACCATGGTTGTTACTGCGGTTCCTATCCCTTGTACGTCCTTACCATTTGTGAATAGCCCTAATGCATCGCTAGTTACTTGCTTAAGTCCGTAACCTTTCTGAGAGCGCAAACGTCTTACCATCGTTTTTACTGGCGCCCAACCTAACGCCATGCCTCCCAGAGCTTGCCTTACAGATAGCACTTGATTTTTAGCGAAGCTATCATCTGGGCTGACATGCATTCCCAGATCTCGACAAAGAACAAATGCTCTATCCGTATTAGTTGTTGCTCCACTCAAAAAGGCTGTATGGCTATCCAGCCGAACTCCCCTGTCGCGAACAATTTGAAGAGCCTGGGTAAATACGCCAGAGCCGCCATATTGTGTTACCCATGCTACAGGTTTACGCTGCTTCTGCGCTTTTACCATTACATCAGCCAGCACCTGAGCACTCTCATGAATGCGTTCGGATTTTTGCGCGTTATTCGCCTCAGCCAATCTCCAACCTCCGACAGAGCCCTCGCCTGGAGTGTACATGAGATTAAAGCCAAGTTTGCTTATTTCAGATTTAAAATGGCTAGCGGATATGTGGGCGGCTACTTCTCTGGCTGCATCATGAGGGGAAGGGTTTAAGTCCGCAACACCGACAATTATCCAATCTTCTTTATTTTTTGATTGAGGTTTGACATAACCCGTTCTACCAGCCTTCCCATCTGTTCCTCGAACCTCTTTGTCCATAATGAGCGACACATTCCAACCGCCGGTTCTCTTAGGTTTTGCAAACAACAAACCTGGCTTTTTGAAGTCAACTTGCTTTTCAAAAAAACTGAAGTCTATATCCAAGGCTTCAATTTGATACTCTCTACTAGGCGTTTCTACTATGTTGGCAACACAACCGGGAAGCATCATTCGATATAACTTATACCCAGCTATACTAAAGTCTTCGTGTACATACACACTTTTCCCCCTGCTGACGCCGGAAGTAAGTTGGCCAATTTCTTTTACAATATATGTCGCCCAATAGTCGCCTTTCTTTGATAGATCAATAAGCTTGTTGTACGTGGAAACGAGCTGAGCCGAAACCATTACCTTCTTTCCAGTACCGGGCTGACCAATACGTTGAGCAGTCATGTTGACAGCTTGATTCATAGTTAATCCCTAAGTGTTAAAAGTAGCTGATTGCCCGGACGCCCCCCTACCAAAACAGATAGACAGAGGAATCCATTGGCTTATAGCCAGGGCTGCGAGTTGTGGCGGCGAATAGCATTGAGTTGTGCGCAATGATTATTGCTTATAGTTGAAACTAAAAGTAACAAAGCCTTCCCACAGACACAAGGCGTCCGAGGGGTTATGCCATGCAGCCTAAGTGGATACCCTTGGGTAATATTTTCCCTTGAAAAATCGGGCAGATATATTTCGCACAGACAGCATTGCATGCCTTCTTTCTGGCATATTAATCCTTTGAAATAGCCCCTCTTTCCAATGAAAGGCGGCTGTCGCCATTTTTCGCATAGCTTCAATGCAAGCCTCGATCAATACATCTCCCCCCCCTACAGGGTTACCCCTAGATGGATCTCAAGTCCTTTTGAGAAATAATACGTTAGAGATGACGATGATCTCGTTAGAGCGTTTGGAAGGCGCCGATAGTCATGTCCGCGGTGTTCTCGCCTTGTTTTCCGCTGGCGCTCATGTAGTTGGCTTGGTCTCTAATTTCTTCAAAACCACGATGACGGTAGTCGCTAAAGATTTAACAGCGTCGTTCAGAACAGCCTAGTCTCAAACAGTTAAGCGGAGTGTCTTGTAAGCGAGGCGATCTGATTTTTTGTATTTGTGAAGGCGGGTGCTGATGGCTGAGCGGTGGCTGAATATTGGAAGGATATGTGGATATGTCAGATAACCCTATAGTTACCAAAACCCGATCCTTATACAGGATTTTTATACTCTGCAGCCTGGCGTTTTTGAATGCCGCTTGTGGCGGCGGTGGAGGCTCTTCAAACGGTGAAAGCTCTTCCAGCGATGGCGATGGTTCGTCAGGGGGCTCGACGGGGCTTGAAGGCACGCTCATTTTTGAGAAAGTGGTCAACAAGATTCATCAGTACGATTTGGCGACTAACGAAGCAAAGGAAGTGTTGGAACTAGATGGCGTAATAGGCGTTGATGAGTCACAAAACCTGATATTTGTGGAAGATGACTTTCAGGTTGAGGGGGACGGAGTCAATTTTCGGGTAACCACTCATACCATGGATCGTAATGGCAATGTCATTTCATCATTCGTCAAGCCAGGTAGTTTTACGCTCGACGTTGATCCCAAAGTCTCTCCAGATGGCAGCGTTATCGCGATGTATTACGAACCGGAAAACCTGGGTATACCTGCGCTGGTTTTAGTGAACAGAAATGGCGACACGCTCCGCTATTATGAGGATCAACATTCCCACATCAGAGCCTTTGACTGGTCACCTAGCGGCGTATTGTATATTGCCGAGGACGACTCGATTTATAAGGTTGATTTCCAGGTTGGGCCAGAAAAGCAGTTGGTGAGAAAGTTTAATGATAGCCATGTCTGGGACACCCTATCGATCAGTCCCAATGGAATGCAGGTGGCTTTCAGTATGAGTCAAACATCAATGACGCGGGGCAGCGGATATTTCGATTTATACGTCATGAATGTTGATGGAACTAATCTTAGAGTTATGGTGAACAACGAAGAGCACGATATCCACGGGGCCGCATGGTCACCTGATGGTAAGCATTTGGCCATTACTCGCGGAATCGATGCTCATGACGCAATCCAGCCCTGTCGCGGCGCGCTGTACATCATCAAAGCAACAGCGGCTAATCTGACTCTGGATGAGAACAGCCCTGACGTGATCTCCCTGGTCGATACGCTTGGTGATAGATTCTGTTCAAATCCCGCGTCCGTACCGATATGGGCGGATTGGTGATTCTCTGAGGTACTTTTACGAATAGGGCTGACACTTGAACGAGTCAGCCCTGAGTGCTTCTGGGTGTCGAAGCTCACCTGCTCTCCAACAACCAAACCGTCTCCGTCACTTCAGTCAGTTCTCTCAAGCCGCCTTCCACCCCAACCGTTGCAAGTGCTGTTAACGCATAGCTGTCGGCGTAGTGATGTTGGACTTCTTCGGCACTTATCGAAAATGGAGGGCCGTCCATTTGGGTTTGATCGTACTGATAACAGAGCATGAGTTGGGGGGCGTTATTGGTGAGCGCCACTAGGTGTTTGGCGTAGCTGTCCCGCATGGGTTTTGGTAGCGCCACCAGGGCGGCGCGATCGTAGGTGGCGTCGACATGTCCTAGTGTTTCAACGGTTAGATCGAAGAAGTCGCCAACGATAATATCCAGATTCTCTGCACTGTAGTGTTTGCCGGCGGCGATTTCTGATATTGCAGGCGTCACGCCCAGTTCCTCGAAGAGCTGCTCGATGGCCATTTCGCTCAGCTCACAACCGACCACGGGATGGCCCTTTGAGAGCAGCCAGGAAATATCCAGGGTTTTACCGCACAGAGGTACAAAAACGCGACTACCTTCGTCTAAATCAAGCCTGTCAAAGTTAGCGACCAGCTGTGGATTGGCATCGCTTTGGTGGAAGGGAGTATTGTTTTCCGCCCATCTTTCATGCCAGAAATTTGCATCCATAATCATTCCTCTTGTAGCCGATAAAGGGACATCGCGCCGATATCTAACAAGACTGCGCGTTGCTCCTCTGAATGTGTGGAGATAGCATACAAGCTCAAGTCGACTTGAGGTCAAGCATAAATGCCCGACAGAAAAACCATGGATATCGGCGAGGTCGTCAAACTGTCCGGACTGCCCGCTTCCACCTTGCGTTTCTACGAAGAGAAACAGCTTATCCAGCCGATTGGGAGAAATGGCCTGCGTAGGATATATGACGCGGGTATTCTGCAAAGACTTGCGCTGATTTCCTTGGGACGCAACGCCGGATTTTCTCTGGAGGAAATCGCAGCCATGCTCACACCGAAAGGCGTTGATATCGACCGCAGGCGGCTCATTGCGAAAGCGGATGAAATTGACAGGCAGATACAGCGGCTTTCCGTCATGCGCGACGGCCTGCGTCACGCCGCAGAGTGTCCTGCGCCCAGCCATCTGGAATGTCCTACTTTTCTGCGTATTTTGAATGTGGTGGATAAGGCTCAGCAAAAGAAAATAGACAAAAATGGATCACAGCATTCCTGTGCGAGGTAAATAAATTTCGAATTATGGCTTTAGCATTGCTCACTATTTTGCTCTGGCTTTCAGATATACAAATTATTCAGTCGCCTATGCAATGTGCATGATAGTGAAAGCAACGATCAGTCTTTATACTTATTATTTATCCTCACCACTGAAACGAATTTAGACTGTATAAAATGGATTTATTCTTCATACCTTTTTTATTTTTTGCGGCGTACGTCGGCTATAAAAACCACAACCCTCACGCTCGCACCATGATCGGCGCACTACTAGGATTATGGCTTTTTACTGTTTCTCCTTATATCCACTTTTACTCAGAAACATCTGCAAGCAGCTCAGTACTAAAATATTCCCTCCTATTCATCCCTCTTCTTCTTATTGTCGTAATCGGATTCACTCGCTTCGCCACCAAAGCAATATTTGTGCACAGCTCAATTAGCGTCATTCTCTTTATCGCCGGCTACTTGGTTTCCGCAGAGTTCGACAGGGAATTGAAAAGCGCAATTTCCCTGCACACGGGGTATTTTGATGGACAGCCGCCATTCCGTCCTACCAGACAGTTTGACCAAAATGCGGGTGTTCACCATGACGCGACGCCAGGCATAACACTGTCCATTCCAGACGAATGGCGGGAAAATCATATGGAGTCGACAAACTCTCTATATTTCACTTTTTCACAGGACGATAAAATTCTGGCGGAGATAAGAGTGACTTGTATGCACTCACAAGAGCTAACACTCCCTGAAATTGTCTTCAATCACTCAGGGGCGGAGTATAACCGGCTCGCTGAAAGCGCAGTGTGTTACAAGCAAGGAGATTTCCGGGCGTGTTTACTCAAAGAGAAGAAATCCCAAGATTGGGAAAAGCGCTGGCGCTGGATAGCCGCAAGCCAGCTTAGAGAGCAATTTGTGGCGTTGGATATGGTGCAATATGTTGAAGAGCCGTACTTTGGCCAAGTATTTGAGTATGTAATGTCCTCAATGAAACTTATTCCTCCCAGCAGCGAAGCCTGCCCACCAATTTCTATGAAGTGGCTCTAACATGAAACATCCCACACCGCTTTGGACCACGCCAATAAAACTGATCCAAATCAGGACGTTTAATGGAAGCCAGTGCTACCTTTCCGGGTAATACAACTAAGGAAAAAATAACAATGAAAAATACAGATACGCCTCCCCCAAAGCATTACCTATAATTTATTCCTGGTCAGGAAAAACAACTTCAAACAAATAGAAAACCCACACATCTAATGGGTTAACACTTTCCTGCCAGACATTAATTTAAAATTAAAAAATCATAACCTCAAAAAAACAAACAACCCGCATTTAATACGGATGAAGTTTAAAACAGCCATGGTATGTTGTAGCTCGACAAAATTTAATTAAAATATATTTTGCAATTAAAGGGAGTTATTGTGATTTATTCTTTTTCGTCACTACCAGAAGAAAAAACAGAGGTAGGCGGCAAGGCTTATATGCTGGCGATGATGACGCAAATGGGAATACGCGTCCCCGATGGTTTTATCTTGGACGCCAAACCCAGCCAGGAAGAGCTTGCAACCATTTACCAAACATTAGGCGATAACTTTTGCGTCGCCGTACGCAGTTCCGCAACCGGAGAGGATTCCAAAGAACACAGCTTCGCCGGGCAAAATTCCACGTTCCTGTTTATCAGAACACGGGAAGACCTGAACAACGCTATTAACAACTGCTTTGACTCTATTCTCAAGGAGTCTTCCACGACCTACCGCAAACACTTCCTCGGTTCCGCCAAAGCCGTCCCGATGAATGTCGTGATCCAGCAAATGATCGACGCCAAATACGCTGGGGTTTTCTTCACCAAAGATCCCAGAGATGAAGACAACGGCTGGCTGCTGGAATATATCAACGGCGTGGGAGAAGACCTTGTCTCCGGCAAAAAGACGCCCAGGCAGATCCATGAAAACAGCCACAGCGACGACATCAAACCGGAGCTGGTTGATGAGATCGTCAACGTGTCGCGACAACTGGAAGAAAAATATAACCAGGACTTTGATATCGAGTGGGCGATTGACGACAAGGACATCGTATACCTGTTGCAAGCCCGGCCCATCACCGCCAAGAATTCCATCTCGCAGATCAAGAAATTCGGCCTGGAGGAGCTGGAGCGCCTGAAAACCCAGTACAGCAAAGACACCACCTGGGATGGACAAACCTTCGCCGAGCTTTCGATCAACCCGAGCATTTTCTCCACCGAGCTTTGGAGCGACTCGTTCAAGAAGAACGCCGCCTTCGATAAAGCGCTGCAGAAAATCGGCTATCTGGGCTTTCGCGACATGAAAGAAGGCGAGTCGATTCTGGATAACGTCTTTGGCAAGAATTACGTCAACCTCACACAACTGGCGCCGCTCTATTTCGGGCCCATGCCCTACTCCATCGAGCCGCTGCCCAGACCTCACCTGAAGTTCCATGTCTCCAAGATCAATCTGAAGACCATTCTCTACACTCCCAAGACCGTCTTCAAAATGGTCTCGGCGGGCCTGAGCGTGAACACGCACAGGAAAGAGTTCATCAATCTCGCCAGCAAGGATCTGATAAGTTTCTCCACCATCATGGACAGGCCAAATGATCTTAGCTACTACCAGACCTGGAGCGACGACGACCTAAAAGGCCGCCTGCTGAAAGAGATGATCGTTTTCACCCGAGATACCCTGGTCTGGCCATACATTCTGATTTCCCTGACCGAGACCACGATTCAAACCCTGCACTCACTGTTGGCGAACATCTTTAACGATCAGAAAGCCGCGGAACTGATACGGCAATGGACCGGCAACGGCATTAGAACCGAAACCTTTGAGATGGGCCGCTATTTCAAAAAGGCCTGCGCCAAGCCTGAGTTACGGGGCATGTTTCTGGAAAAATACGGTCATCGCGGCCCTGGCGAACTGGATCTGATATCCAAACGCTGGATCGAACTGGGTGAGGACGCCTTCTACGATCTCAGCGTGGAGGAATATGAAAAAGGCAAAAACAACCACACCTTTATTGATGTCGAAGAAGAAATAAACCAGTTTAAAACCTTCAAAAAAACACTGGTTCTAGAAGAATGGCAGCTTCTGAAAGAGCTGCTGGAATTACGGGAAAAATGGAAAATGGCGATCCTCAAACCCTTCGCCCATTTCCGCTACATCCTGCTGGAATTCGGCAAGCGCTATGAATTGCCTTCCAATGATATTTTCTGGTTGAACGCGGAAGAAATCATCCGCTTCGATAAAGCCGCGTATGCATCGCGCATTGAAGAACGCAAACTCAAATCCAAGCTGTTCAAGCATTTCAATTTTTCCGCCGTCACCTCCATTCAGGAAATTGAGAATGTCCTGAATAACCAGCAACCACAGAACGATAACCTGAAAGGCGAAGGCATCTCTCCCGGGCTGGTCAAAGGAGAAGTGCTGGTCATCAACGATCCAAACAAATGGAAAAATATCAAATGGCCGGCGAACCCGATTGTAGTGGCGGAATCCACTGATCCAGGCTGGACGCCGATCTTCACCAAGGCCAAGGGCATTATTGTTTCAAAAGGCGGCGTGCTGTCGCACTGCGCCATTGTTGCGAGAGAAATGGGAATTCCTGCTGTCAGTGGAATCATCAACTGCCATAACAAATTTAAAGGAGGAGAGAATGTTTGGCTTGACGGAAATGATGGAACTATCCGCATCATCTAATACCCTCAGCGAAGGTTATCAATACGCTATAGTTCCAACGGTATTATTGCCCCTGGCCTTTTTGGGAACCGCCCTTAGTGTGGTAGCCACCTTTATAGCCGGAATGTTCGGCGTGAAGCTGAAAGCCGAAGGCCCCAAAAAGCTGCTGGAGCTGCTGCTCAAGCCGAAAGTGCTGTTGGCCGCGGCGGCGCTGAATCTGGCGATTTACGGCGGCTACCTTGGCGTTGATTACGTGAAAAACGGCCCCGTGCCGCAGGCGGTGCAGAAGTTCGCCAACTCGGACACCACCTATCACCAGAAAGCCAAACAGGGCGACCGGACGCTTTGGCAACAGTCCCTGGAAAACGAAGGAGTGTTCGCGCGGGGGACTATTGTTGATGGCGAGCTTTTCTTCGGCACCAATGAAGGTTACTTATACGTCGCCGACGCCGACACTGGCACGATCAAAAACAAGCTGTTCTTCGGCAAGTTTCTCTCTCCCAGCCCCACTCTTTATAAGGGGTATCTATATTTTGGGGAAGGCTTGCATCAGTCTCACAGCATGGGCGTGTATAAGTTCGACCCGGAGAAAAAGCAGGTTGTTGCGCACTTCAGGACCAACGGCCACACAGAAATATTTCCCGTATTCACTAATGCCGATGGCAAGGATTACCTGCTGCAGACAGCGGGAGATGATGGCCTTTACGCTATTAATCCCGATACTATGGAAGAGATCTGGCAGTTCAAAGGCGGCCACATGGACGGCTTCGCGCTGGTGCAGGGCGACTACGTCTATATCGGCAGCGGCATTCCCAGAGAAGGCTTCAGCATCAACAGACCGTTCGCTTACAAATTGAACCTGAAAGACGGTTCTATCGTCTGGAAAAAAGAACTGCCTTTATCCGCCTGGTATGGTCCCGTTCAAGTAAAGGATGATGTCTGTTTTATCCAGGGCGAAATTCATATCGACACCCATGTCGGCGGTCTTTCTTGCTTCACCCAATCTGGAGAAAGAGCCCATTCTCTCGTCATCAATTACCCTGTCGTGGGCAAACCTATCGTTAAAAACGACACCATCTACTTCAATGACTACTACGGCAATCTGTACGCCTGGAACGCCATCAACAACAAACTTGAGTGGGAAATCGAGTCAGACATCAAAAAAGGCTCTTACTCCTCTCTACAATTCTATAACGACAAGGAAATCATCTACGCCAAACGCACCGGCGGCGTACTCATCATCAACATGAAAAGCGGCGAAGTCCGGGAAAACGTAGACTTCGCCCAGGACGAACTCATCTACGCAGACCCCCTCGTCAAAGAAGACGCCTTCTACCTGTTTAGTATGAAGGGGAGTATTTATAAGTCGGCGAAGATATAGGGGTTTGAGATAGTAATTAGTCCCTATTAGTCCCATCAAAGTAAGGCGAGAAGATATAAAACTACGCTCGCCTTATCTTTATTGTCTTGTAAGGAATTTATCCGGACGAGACGACGAAGAGCCACATTCCAATATCATAACCATTTCTGTAGAAACCTCTCCCGGACTAGTCCACATAGGCAAACTAAATCTGATTGCGCCAGTAAATCATAGATGTTTTACTTTAAGTCGATTCGTTATACGAGACGGAGCCCTTTCTATGGAATAAAAGTGAGATAACAGGAGGATCAATGCTATACCGTTCTGTCATTGAGTTCTTTGGCATCGTCTCAGATCTAAACAAAAGTAAAGAAATATGGTTTTGGGAGCTAAAATAGTGCGTAAACAACTCGTATTTACCGCCACAATTTCTATCTTCAGCTTCGCTGCCAATTTTTTGATATTTATATTTAGCTACAACCTTCTGGCGACTCCATTTTTGCATGAAGAACAACGAGCTGATAACGCAGACTATATAATGAGCGTTACATTATCACTCTTTCTCGTCACATCGATCATAACCTGCATAGCTGTATACTTAGCTGCGCGCAGAAAGTGAATTTTTAGTAGAAAATCAAGTTAAGCTGAATTTGAGACCCCTAGCAGGGAATAAAAAATTAGCAAGGAGCCGTTTTGACCAAACTTCATAAAGGCATATCACAGGAAGAATTCGAGAACGGGTATTTCTACGCCACGGAATTAAAAGAGTTCGCCCAGTCCCTGGGGATCAAAACCGGTTCGTTACGCAAGAACGAAATTGAGCAGCATATTAAATCTCATTTGTTCGGCGTCGATCAGGGCGAGCTGCCAAAGAACGTCGCTAATCGGCAGGCCAGCGGCGCTCGCGATAAACTGGCGGCGGACTCCTTCGTCGTTAACTACGTCAGCGATAAAGCCACCAAAGCGTTTTTGCGTGAGGAAATCGCCAAGCGCGATCCGCAACTGAAAGACAAATCCGGTCAGTGGTATTGGCTGAATGACTGGCGCAAGGCGCAGATCGGCGCCAACCAGCGCATCACTTATCAGGATCTGGTGGATAAGCTGTTCCAGTTAATGACGACGCCTGGAAAGTTGCCGCGCATTCCCTCAACTCGCTTCAACAACTTTATTACCGACTTCCTGGCGGACCCAGCAAATATGAGCGCAACAAGGGCAGACGCCATGGCGGCCTGGGAGACGCTCAAAGTCATGCCTACGCAGAAAACCTATCAAGCTTACAAACAGAGCAAAGGCTAAACGCCTGGGCGGAGTGGCGCGAAAATAACTATCCTGAATAGAATCCACCCCGCATTACCAATGTGAAGCAGCCGCCCAGGAGACACGATGAGCAATCTGACCAGACAGAACGAATATGAATGTGACGTCAAAGACTGTTGCGGCGCAATCCAGCTGATTATCGAGCCCAGGGTGAAAGATCTCGGCGGCTTTTCGGTGCGCAGGACATTGCCTACCGCCAAACGCAAAATGGTGGGGCCATGGGTCTTCTTCGATCATATGGGGCCAGCCCATTTCCCCACAGGAGATGGCATTAACGTCCGCCCACACCCCCATATTGGCATCGCGACTGTGACCTATCTGTTTGACGGCGAGATACTGCACCGGGACTCTCTGGGAAGCGTTCAGCCAATCCAGCCCGGAGATATAAATCTCATGGTCGCAGGACGAGGCATTGTGCATTCAGAGCGTGAAAGACCGGAAATACGCAATAAGGATCACAGCGTGCATGGACTGCAACTTTGGCTTGCGCTGCCAGTAGACCAGGAGGAAATCGAACCGGCTTTTTACCATTACCCCGGCGCAAGCATTCCACAGGTCACCGTTGACGGCGTCGACGTGAGGGTGATGATGGGCAGCGCATGCGGCGTGGCCTCCCCGGTCAAAGTCTTTGCAGAAACCTTATACCTGGAAGCCCACCTGCAACCGGGACAAACCTTCACACTGCCACAGACGGAAGAACGCGCCGTTTATGTGGCGCAGGGCGAACTGAGAGCCAGGGACAACTTGCTTCCACAATACGCTATGGCGTTCTTCTCCAACGAACCCAACGTCACCCTGGAAGCAACTCAGGACACTCGCCTCGTTCTTATCGGCGGCGAATCCTTCCATAAACGCTTCATCGACTGGAACTTCGTTTCCAGTCGCAATGAGCGTATTGAACAAGCTAAACAAGACTGGAAAAACGGATGTTTTCCGAAGGTTCCAGGGGATGAGGAGGAGTTTATTCCTTTACCGGAATAAGCTGAAAAATTCACTCATGGCTGCGTACGATGACAGTCAAAACACGCTGCTCATCAATCTCGAAACGTCCCTCAAACTGACTCCCGGAAGGTAGCGCATCAGTGAGCGTTTGCAGTAATTCCAAGCGAAACATGCCCGACCGCCAATCAATAGAGAGCATCTTCGCCGCTTCAAATCCAAAGTAATAGCCAACCTCTGTATAGAGCGCTTTGAATAAACTTTCTTTGGCCGAAAAAATCAAAGTCAGCGCCTTAGGATCAGGGCGTTCAGCACTACCAACAAACCCATGCTCCGCTTTGGTGAGAATAGATCCAACAATATCCGCAGCCACTTTTTCGCTGAGCATATTCTCCACATCAATGCCGACGCTTTTTACCCGATCACTACAAGCTACAGCGCAAATAGCCATGTCCTGCGCATGACTGATTGATCCGGTGAATGACTCAGGCCAAACAGGCGCACGGTTCTCGCCAATCCCGACAGAAAGATCAGTCGCCTCTAACGACATTAACGCTCGCCGCGCCAAATAGCGTCCTGCTAAAAACTCAGCTCTGCGTTTCACCACCGCCCTGTCCATTGAGGCAGGCAAGTCCGTCCCAAGAAGATGGTTCACCATGTCATCTGAATAGCGATCCACAGAAAACTCACATTGGAAGCATACCCCCGGAAACCCGGGAATTTTTCGCTCAGAGAGATGCTTGATGTACAGGTCAGTTGAATCGCTCAACACGCGGTCGTCCACTTCCGTGCCCCTTGGCCATACAAAAGCGCCATGATACTAGCCGAATCCACTCATAGCGACTTTCGTTCGCGCCCCAGCCAAAAACAAGTCAGACGAGAATTAATCCATATAGCCTAACCCCCATGCCCAGTTTCAGAAATCGGTGAATCGAATAAAATTTCATCCAATTTTCCTTAGGGATGAGGCGCCGAACCTGCACAGCCAAGAGCTACTACTGCAATCCCCCACGGCTGTCTCATCATCTTGTTAATCTTTTGTTTTTTTGATACTTAACAGGAATGTTTGCAGATGAGTTTTGACAGTCAAGCCCGCTTCGGCATCGCCCCTTTCGCTCCCCAAAAACCCTTGAGACAAGGTGGTCAGCAAGGTGAGTTCATATTCTTTAGCAAAGATACTCAGGGAAAATCAGGCCGAAAGGTTTTCATCAATACAGGTCTAATTCCAATATTCATGACCCTTATTAATCCTGACACTTTTGACGGCACAGAAATTATTAAGCAAATAGTCGCGCTTAAAGGAATAGCCGGTGGCTTGCAAAGCTGCAGTAATCTCAAAAGCGCATTTGAGCATATGATCCTAATCAAGCACGTCCAAATATTTTACAAGATAATTCAGGATGGACCTGTCAAAGCTGGCGTTTACATTACAAATATTCGTCCAGCATACACTCAAGATACCAACCAATCCGGGCTATATAATGTAAACCCTCTACCGGGATCATCTCGCGCATCCATAACTCATTGCCCTAACAGCTACATAGACAGCAAATATAATTTTGCGGCGATAAATGGTGAAAGCGAAGGAATAGAAGCAGCCGCCAACAACATATTAAAAACGCATATACCAAAGACAGACTATGGAGATAAGCAAGGGTTCAGCCTATTTTACAACCCAACACACTTCGTAAACGACCTTGGGGTTTGGATAACTCCGGCCTTAAAAACCCACGATCCTGAGTCTGCAGCCAAGAAGCTAGTAGATGTATTCATAGATACAGCAAAGCACAGGCGGATTATGGGGAAAAGTAAAAAGCTAAGTTGGCTTATTATTGGCAACGGAGTTAAATTGCTTGAAATGGCTATAAACAGCATTCCGGCAGGCCTTTCTGGAAGAAAGGATCTGCTTGAGCAGCATAAATTTCAGATAGTAGACCCTAGTACAGACCCCAGCTTAGTCCTAAGAAGACTCAATAAGCTTGGTGCACATTTTGACGATCAACCAGTCCTGGCAACAAGCAAAATGTCTCGCGCAAGCGCCATCAATATGGCAATTTCCAGAAAAAACATATCTGGTGAGATCCAAGAACTCAGTAAAAATCAAAATAAGGACTATAGTAGAGCCGCACTATCGTTCTTAAACGACACGCACGATGCAAGCAAAACCTTTAGCAAAGCCCATAACTCGATGCACTTGCCAAGACATTACACTTTTGATGAAATCGTAAAACAAGCAACAGGAATGTATAAATGGTAAACCTAGGCCCTATTTCAGGCCCAGACTATAAGAATGCACCAATAACAACTATTGACGCATCGGATATAGCTGTAACGTTTAGACTGCCCGAAAAGCTTTCCAATAGTAATCCGTATATTGCGTCTCACATTGATTTGTCGTGCGATTCAGGTTTTGAAAGTCACGCTAGCATCGGATTTTCTTCACTAGAGCTTGTAGATGCAAACTGGGAATATCGTTTCATAAATAGTGATTTATTAGCTGGAAGTTTCATGCTCGGCATGAATCTATGGAGAGTAGATATCAACCAGCATAACTTGAAAAGCCTATTAGACCCCCAAGACTACCAAAAGTGGCTATTGAACTATTTTGAAGCGGTATTTCAAAGTGCTGGCGAAGGCAGTCCATCCTTTTGGCGGCCCACCAACACCGGTGATTTAAAGGCATTTAAAAAAGACGGAATGCCTTGGTTGAAAGGACGATTTGGAAGTCTGGATATTCACCGTCTTTATTACTGGGTAAACACGCCTATTACCAGTGATCTATGCCTTCACTTTACGATCATACTTTCCGGATTTGTAGAAGACCATATAGCCCCGAAGGAGGAAGTGGACAAAATGCTGGATGGCTATATTGATGACTTCCTCGAACACTTCCACATCCAATATTCCCCAGAAACTCTGGCGGAAATGGAGAAGTACAAGTAACTTCAAACGGCGCATTGCATGGTGCGCCGTTTCTCCTTCCTCCCAATCATCAATCTCCGCTCCCCTCTGCTCACTTAACCTTTAGTCCGACAGGGTTAATGCTTAGATCGTATGTCTAATTATCCAGACAGTTAGCGGGCTTTATAGTGCTTCGACAGCTATTATTTAATCAGGCGACAAATACTTTGATATACAGAGCGCATTGCCTGACGTTTTTGAGCAGTTAACAAGGTAAAGCCATGTCATCGCAAACGACGGATAAACGACAACTGACGCTGCAGTTTCTCGCGGAGCCCACCGACGTCAACTTCGGGGGCAAAGTGCACGGCGGCGTGGTGATGAAATGGATTGACCTCGCCGGTTACGCCTGCGCAGCCGGATGGAGCGGACGCTATTGCGTGACCGCTTATGTGGGCGGCATCCGCTTTATTTGCCCTATCCATATCGGCATGTTGGTGGAAGTGCAAGCCAAGGTGATCTACACCGGCCAGAGCAGTCTGCACCTCGCTATCGACGTATATTGCCGTGATCCTATTGAGCAAGAACGCAAAAAAGCCACGCACTGCATCATGATCTTCGTCGCCATTGATCGTGATGGTAAACCGGTGAAAGTGCCAACCTGGGAGCCGAAAACCAAGAAAGACGTCAAGCTGCGCGACTACGCCTTGAAGCTGATGAGCCTGCGTCAGGAAATCGACGAGGAAATGAAGGACTACTTCAACGAGTAACCGCTCGCCTACCTCAAGCAGGCCGCCTTAAGATCAGGGGCGACCTGCTCGTTGACCAAAAGCTAAAGCAGACTCTACAAACCCTAACACTTTCGCCTCAATTTTGCTGTTTCGGTCCCCTCGGTTTTCCACTAATATGCCCGCCCGAGCCACGCTCCGTCGCAATGTTTGAAACCGGCCAGCCTGTCCAGGTTTAGGCCTCATTCCATGTTGCGACGCAGGGCTTTGACAAAACATCTTCAACGTCAATATCGCTTAATTTCTCGACAGTTTCGCAAAAATCAAGTATGGATGAGGATCTATCGGCCAAGCATGGCGGGTGGTCGCCACCGAAACAGGAGTTTAAAGACAAAGGGTACACTGACGCGGAATACCGGATTCGGTAGAAAGGTGTTTGTACGTGGTTTCTCAAAACACTTTGCACGAGATTTAAGATGTCATTTGTTATACGGTCCAGCGCCTCTTATCTCCCACAGGGCAGGATTTCAGCGGAAGAACTGGATCAACGATTAAGTCTGGAGCCTGGAACCAGCCGTAGACGCTACGGCGTGGATTACCGCCATTACGCTTCCCCAGGCGAGTCCGCGCTGTTTATGGGAGCGGAAGCCGCCAGCGCCGCCCTGGACAGAGCAGAATTACAGTGGGCGGACATCGACTTGCTGGTGTGCGCCAGCGGCACCTCCCATCAGGCGCTTCCCTACAACGCCGCCGGCGTCTTAGCGGAACTGCAGATCGCAGAGTCGTTGGCCACAATGGACGTCAACGCCAGTTGCCTGTCGTTCCTGGCGGCGCTTGAGTTCAGTCATTGCGCCATCGCCAGCGACCGCTATCGCCGGGTGATGATCGTCTCCAGCGAAGTGGCCAAGATTGGCGTTCAGGACACCAAACCCGAGACAGCCACCCTGTTCGCAGACGGCGCCGCCGCGTTTGTGCTGGAAGCCTCCAAGGATAGCGCGGGATTGCTGACCAGTCTGTTTCAGACTTACCCGGAGGGATATTCCCTATGTCAGATTCGCGCAGGCGGCAGCGGCTTGCATCCCACGCGTAATCCCATGGACGCGGTTGCGGAAGGCAGCTACTTCGAAATGCATGGCAAAGCGCTCTACAAAATGGTCTCCAAACTCGCGCCAGACTTCATCCGCCAAGGCCTGGGAAAAGCACAGCTCACGCTATCCGATATCGCCCATATCGTGCCTCACCAAGCCAGTCACGCAGGTCTCGCGCACTTGGTTCACCGGCTCGGTCTGGATGAGGACAAAGTGGTTAACTTGTTTGCGACCATGGGCAACCAGGTCGCCGCGTCACTGCCCATTGCATTGGACCACCTGCTGCGCAACAAGCACGTCGCCCGCGGTGAGCTAGTGATGTTGTTCGGCTCAGCGGCGGGCCTGTCGCTGGGGTTGGGAGTGCTAAGTCTGTGAAGATACTGGTGACCGGCGGGACCGGTATGTTAGGCCAGTCTATCGTGCGCAAGTATCAGGATCGCTTCGACATCCGTTTTATGGGCCGGAATCAATCTCTGGGAGCGCGAATCGCCTCGGAGACCGGCGCTGAATTTTCCCCAGCGGCCCTGCAGCAGCAGGCGCTTCTGCATCAAGCCTGCAAAGGCGTAGACGCGGTCATCCACTGTGCGGCGCTATCGAGCCCCTGGGGAGCGCGCGAGGAGTTCGAAGCCGCCAATGTCGACGGAACCATTAATATCCTCGCAGCGGCGGAGGCTAACGGGGTGCAGAAGTTCGTGCACATTTCCACCCCCAGCCTGTATTTTCAGTTCCGCGATGCGCTGAATATTCCAGAAACCCAGCCTCTTGGCCCTCGTTTCTGTAATGACTACGCCGCCACCAAAGCCCGTGCCGAGCATCTTGTCACCGCCAGTCCGCTGCATACGGTTATCCTGCGGCCACGAGGCATATTCGGCCCTCATGACAACGCCATTTTGCCCCGCATCATAAGCGCTGTGCGCAAAGGCGTTCTCTGGTTGCCTTCCGCCCGCAATCCCGAAATTGACCTCACTTACGTCGATAATGTCGCCGATGCGGCGATCCTGGCGTTGCAACAGCCAGTGGAACGCGGCTCCGTCTTCAACATCAGCAATGGTGAGCCTGTGCGGTTGCTGGATGCGCTCACCCAGCTTTTCAACGCGATGGGGCGGCCTACGCCGATTAAAACGCTCCCCTATGGCGCGCTGGCGCCAGTGATCGCCGGCGCAGAGTGGCTGCGGACGCACCTGCCCGGACGACCTGAGCCCAAGCTGACCCGCTACAGCGCGGGCCTGTTCCACTACCATCAAACCCTGGATATTTCCAAAGCGCGCACCCAGCTTGGCTACGCGCCCGCCGTATCCATTGCTGAAGGAATCGAGCGCTATGTCCACTGGCGTCAAAGTCAGGCTGTTTGAGGCAGGCCATTGCGTGCACCCCGGCTTTATGGTGAAACCGGGGTTAGGCCTGGCGCCGCGCAAGTTCCCCGCCGGAGTCGCCGTGGTCGAGCATCCCCAGGAAGGCGTCCTGCTGTTTGATACTGGCTACCACCAGCGCTTTTCCCAATGCACACAGCATTATCCTGAGCGCTTTTATGCGCTGGCGACGCCCTGCTCGCTGCAACACGGAGAAAGCCTGAAAGAGCAATTGGCGACGCAGAAAATCCTCGCGGATCAGGTCAGACATGTGGTGCTGTCCCACTTTCACGCCGACCACATCGCTGGCGTCTGCGACTTTGAAAAGGCGACCCTGCACTGCCATCCCGCTGGCCACCGATTTCTGACGCAAACCGGACGACTGCGTCGTCTGCGTAAAGGCTATCTGAGAGATTTACTTCCCGCTCAGGCGGAAGCGCGCCTGTCATTCACGGAGAGTTTTCCGTTGGATCTGGCCGATATCCTGGAAATGCCGACGCAACCTCTGGGACTGGGCGCTCGCGATCTGTTCGGCGATCAGACGCTGTATCTTGTCGCCCTGCCCGGCCACGCCGCCGGCCAGATGGGACTACTCGTTCGCTTGCAGGACAAATTCCTGTTTCTGCTCGCAGACGCCTGCTGGCTGGTGGACAACCTGCGCGACGGTGTGGATCAGCATTGGCTGGCGAACATTATCTGCGATGACCGCAAGGCTTATCGCGACACGCTGGAAAAACTGCGTCGCTGCTATCGCGACATGGCGGACAAAGTCATATTCGCGCCGTCCCATTGCCAGGACACGCTAGGCGCACTAATACAGCAAGGCTGGCTTAGTTAAGGCTCATTGATGGAAAAGCTCATCATCCTCCGCCACTTTCTCGCCAGCCGCTATCGACGCTTTCAGTCACGAGAGCAGCTGGAGTCCTGGCAGTCGCGGCGACTGCGCCGCCATCTGGATTGGGTGTGCCGCAATGCGCCGTTCTATCAGGGATATATGGGAAAGCCGCTTCAGGATTTTCCCATCATGTCCAAAGCGCTGATGATGGACAACTTCGATCAGCTGAACACGCGCGGCTTACAGCGGGACCATCTGTTCGATATCGCACTTGAAGCGGAACAAAGTCGGGACTTCAGCCGATCGCAGCTGGGCGACGTCACCGTGGGACTCTCCTCCGGTACGTCCGGCCGACGCGGGCTGTTTCTGGCCTCCCGTGCGGAACGTCTGGAATGGGCCGGCGTTATCTTCGCCAAGCTCTTGCCAAGCCTGTTGGGACGCCATCGCATAGCCTTGCTGTTACGAGCGGACAGTCCTCTGTATCAGACCGTCAATCGAGGACGCATCCAGTTCCACTATGCCGATCTGACACAACCACAGGAACAATGGCTGGCGGCGCTGGAAGCGTTTCAACCCACCCTGCTGGTGGGCAGCGCCCAGGCGTTGCAGCTGTGCGCGCAGAATAGCGACAGGCTGCAACCGCAATTGATCATATCCGGCGCTGAGGTGCTCACGCCTTCCGACAGAGCGCTTTTGCAACAGCGGTTCGCCTGTCCCATCAAAGAGATTTATCAGTGCACCGAAGGCTTTCTCGCCTGCACGCAACAGGATGGCGTCTTGCGATGGAACGAAGATTTTGTGCATATCGAGCCGCATTGGCTGAATCCGGAGAAGACGCACTTTTCCCCTATCGTCACCGACTTCCGCCGCCGCACCCAGCCGATTATTCGTTACCTGTTGGACGACGTGATCGAAGCCGGCGATGAGCCCGGCGTGTTTCGCGCCCTCCGCAGCATCGGCGGCCGTACGGGCGATGTACTGCAACTGCCGGGGGCGTCTTCGACGGTGACGGTTTTACCCGACTTATTGTATCGCGCCGCCGCCCTGGCCTGCCCAGAGCCTTTGGACTACCGCATCAGCCAAATTGAGGCCACGCGGTTACGCATTGAAAGCGACCGCCGCCACGGTGATATCGAACAGGCCATACGCGCCGCGCTGACAAAGTTGGGCGTAATCGAAGCCCTTAGTTTTGAGCACAGTCCGCGTCCACAATGGACGCCCTCACAGAAACAACGCAGAGTAATCAATTTATGGTCGTCCTGATCACTGGAGCCCGTGCGCCTGTCGCGCTGGATTGGGCCCGCATCGCGATTAAATCCGGTCATCAGGTCTGGCTCGCGGATAACCTGCGTTGGCCATTGGGGCGTTACCTGCAAGGGGTGCAGGGCTACCTGCGTCTGCCGCCGCCCAAAGGCGACCTGAGCGCTTACGCCCACGCGTTGGAGCATCTGCTGCGGAAACACAAGGTCGATCTGCTGATCCCTACCTGCGAAGAAATTTTTTATCTGGCCCAGGCGCGTCCCCATGTGCAGGCTGACGCGCATTGGTTCATGCCGGAAACGGAGCTGTTGTTCCGCCTGCACAGTAAGCTGGACAGTCTGTCGATCATGCATGGTCTTGGGGAAGTGCAAGCGCCGGAAACCCATCTGCGATGCAGCCCCGATGAAATAGAGAACAATCCTGACACTATCCTGAAACCCGTGTACTCCCGCTTCGGTCGTCAGGTGATCCGCAGTCCGCATCAAGCAGCACTCACGCCCTCGCAGATCAGCGCCGCCCGCCCCTGGGTGCAGCAGCGCAAAATTGTCGGTCAGGCGATCTGCAACTACGCGCTTTTCGATCAGGGCAAGCTGATCGCGCATCAGGCCTATCTGCCGGAATACTGTTTCAATCAGGCCGCCGCCAGTTATTTTGAGCCCTATACGGACCCACGTCTGGAAGAATTCGCCCGCCAGTTTGGGCAAAGCACGGGGTATCACGGACAGGCCGCCTTCGACTTCATTGAAGAAGACGGGCGGCTTTATGTTCTGGAGTGTAACCCTCGCGCCACCAGCGGCCTGCACTTGTTGCGGCAGACCCTGCGCATTGATGAACAGGGCCGATTTGCATACACGCCGGGTCCGGCTCAACCATTTCGAATCGGCGCCACGCTGCCTCTGTTTTTTGGCGCGCCGTCCCTGCTGCAAGGCAAGTTCGGCCGTTTGCTGCATGACTACCGCCGCGCCCAGGACGCCCTCGCCGACGAGCAAACGCCCTTATTGCAACGAGCGCAATGGCTGGCGTTGACGGAGATGTTTTATCGCTCCGCCCGCTTTAGGCGTCCATTAACCGACGCCAGCACCTTCGACATTGAATGGGACGGCCCTGACGTCAACGTCGACGCAGATCCCGCGCAGGACGCCTCATGCTAGAGGCCAATGAGCTGCATCGCCGCTTCGTCGCGCTGATGCAGCAACCCGGACTGATCCGCAATCTCACTACGGATATTGTCGCCTACGAACAAAACGGCGTGGTGGCGCCCGCCAGCGTCAATGACTACCACCCGCAAAACTGTTACGTGGTTTCGCCGCTGACGCAGATTATCTATTACGCCCGCGATGAGTTGCCGAAAGTGGAGTCGGCGCTGTTACGTTATTTCTGCTTTGGCCTTACGCATTTGCTGGAGTGGCCGTTCAGGCTGGCGCGGCTGGACCGATTGCAGGTGCTCAACAATCAATGTCTCTCCACTAATTTTTACAGCGCCAACTGGCGAGATCTAAGTCTGCGCGAATTGCGCGAGCAGGCGTTATCACGCTTTCCCCAACACGCACTGATGTTACGCTCGCTAAATGCCCGACAGCACCCTGACATCATCGCACAGGCGCGCGAGGACGGCTGGTTGCCGATCATCAGTCGCCAGGTATATCTGTTTCTTGATCGTGAGCAGTGGTGGAACAGAAACAACACCCGCGCGGATGATCGTCTCCTGCGTCAACCGAACTGGTCATTCAAAGAGTTGGACCCGGATGACGAAACGCAGATGGCGCGGGCGGAACAGCTCTACAACCAGCTATATCTGGAGAAGTACAGTCTCCATAATGTGCGTTTTAGCGCCGCCTATCTGAGCGCATTCAGTCGCAATGGTTTGCTGAAGTTGTTCGGCCTGTTTCATCGGGATGAGCTGTTAGGCGTGGCGGGCCTGTTCGGCGTCGACCAGACCCTGACTGCGCCCGTTGTCGGTTATGACACCCGCTTGCCCGCCAAAATGGCGCTATACCGACGCATCATGGCGTTCGTGATCCGCTACGCCATGGACAACAATCTGCAGCTTAACCTCAGCTCCGGCGCGCCGGACTTCAAAAAGCTGCGAGGGGCTGAAGCGGCGATTGAGTACAGTTATGTCTACGTCGCTCATCTTGGGCCTTACCAACGCGCAGTTTGGCGCGGCTTGTCTCTGCTGACGGAGAAGCTCTACCGGCCTATTCTGGAGAAGTTCGAGTTATGAGCGCGCCGGAGGCTTTTCCTTATCCCGGCGTCACTGGCGGCTGGTTTCCTTTGCTGCCTGCGGCGAAATTACGCGACAAGCCGGTAGCGGCGAGTTTGCTGGGGGAAGCATTGGTCCTGGCGCGACTGGAAGGCAAAGCCCGCGCGTTTCAGGACCGTTGCCCTCATCGCTTGATCCCGTTGTCACAAGGAAATATCTGCAATGATCGCCTGGCCTGCCGCTATCACGGTTGGGAATTCGACGCGACGGGACGCCTGCGCCACACCCCTGGCGCCACAGAGTGCGGCGCGCGTGCGACCTTGCAAAGCTATGCTCTACAGGAGCGGGATGGATTGATATGGGGCAGCCTGAAACCTACGCCAGTCGAATCGCTGGTTGGCTTTTCCGAGCTGCCCGGTTATGTCTGGACTCAGGCTTATCGCCGTATCCGCTGCAGCCTGTTTCATACCATTGAGAATTTTCTCGACCCCTGTCATACCCCCTATATCCATCAGGGCCTGTTACGCAGTCAGGGGCCTCAGCAAATGCAGATTGAGCAGACCGTCAACGCCGCTGGTTTTGCAACCCATTACAGACTGACGCAGAAGCAGAATGGCTGGATCAACCGGCTGTTCGATCCGGGGGTGGATCAGAACATCGCACGCTTCAAACTTCCCGGCTTGGTGGAACTGGACTATCTCAAAAATGGACGCCTGCTGTTTCGCTCCGCCCTCTACTTTGTCCCCCACAGCGCCGACGACACCGGGATTTTCGTCAGGCTATACGCTCCCCGTTCCTGGATACCCGCCGCCCTGCGTTTTGCGCTGTTCAAGCCCTTCGTTCACACGCTCTATGTCCAGGACAAACAAATACTGGAGCAACAGCAGCTGGCGCAACAGATCTATGGCGAACGCTATCTCTTTTCCCACACGGATGTGGCCGCGCGGCCCTTGTGGGCTCTGCTGCATGGTCAGTCGCCCAGCCCCTCCGCACTAAAAGAGTTGAACTTCCAAACGACTCCCTGATCCAAACAACAGTGATCATTGAATAACCTTAACTATCTAATTTTCGTCTGGAGAATTAGCCTGAAGTGCGCGGTCATCACGCAAAAAACGGGCGACAAACAAGGGAGAGGATAAGGATGAACTACGATAAACAGCTGATTATTGTGTTGTTAACTGAGCCCAAGGATAACCTGCGGTCTTTTGGGAACAATCTCTATCGAAAGCACCCTGACAAATCGGAACTGGTGGAGTATGACGTGGCGACCAAAACCCACGTCGTCATCAATAGCGCCGGCTTGGGCGCGCTGACGGAGAACTCACGCATCCAGCTTGTCGGACACGGCGACTTGAATGGCGTGTCCTGCGCAGGGAAGTATGGCAAAGCGCTAGCGACTTTCATCGCCAATAAAGCCGCGCCGGGACTGAAGCAAATCAAGAAAATCAGTCTGACCGTCTGTTACGCCGCCGGCAACGCCACCCAGCCAAACTTCGACCCCGCCAACAGTTTCGCTGCGGAGTTTCATAACTCACTGAAGCAGGACCACGGGGTGATAGCGAATGTCACCGCCCGTCCGGCGACCATGATCGTCAACGCGCAGGGACAGAAGGAAACCCGCTTTAACTACGGCGGATTTGGAGAGCCTTACCGGCATCAAGGCGATAACACCAAATATCTGTTTTCATGGGACGGCGGCAAACAGGTGATCGCCAACCTGAGGGAGCCGGCGGATATGATGGAAGTAGATTGAGTGGTCTCTGGTTACTATCATCAGAACAGCTCTGCCTGCTCAAACTGATTCAGCTTGACGTCTCTGACGCCAGTATTGATCGGCTGGATGGCGTCGCTGCTTTTGTTGGTTGCGGAGCCGATTGAAGGATTAATAGGTATGACTTCCCAGTCGCTCAAATCGCGTGGGATCAATATCTCGCGGACTTCACTCAACGGCGTCGCAGGATCAACCCAGGCGTCGAACTGATCCGGCGATAATAGCGCCGGCATTCTGTCATGGAGCCAGCGGATGGAGTCGCTGGCTTCGGTAGTGATAATGGCGCAGGTCTCCAGATAATGCTCTTCTTTCAACCAGACATCCCAAAGCGCGGCGAAATAGCAATTCCCTGAGGCAGGTTTGAGATAGTAGGGCTGCTTAACGCCCTTCTCGATGCGCCACTCGATAAATCCTGACGCAGGGATGACGCCGCGCCGGTATTTAAAAGGGCCAATGAACGCGCGACTTTTCTCCAACGTTTCCGCCCTGGCGTTGAACATGCTGAACTTATTGGAAATTTCCGACGCCCAATGCGGCGTTAACCACCAGCGCATTTCCCGCAAATAGCGCTTGCCGCCCTCCTGAATCGCCACCATCACCGCTTCCGTCGGCGCAATATTAAACATATCGCCAAACCAGCGTTTGCGCAGCCCGGTGGCGTCAAAACCAAAACCTTCCATCGCCGCAACGATTTCAGCGGATGCAGTGGCGTTGAATCTGCCGCACATGAGGTACGAACTCCTTGTTGAAACTTTCCGACAATCACTGCCCTTTGACACTGAGAGCCGCATAGATACTTCAGCTAACTGATACCGAAGCTATTTAAGCCAGGGTAATAGCAGCATGAAAAATATAAAGACGATAAACCCTATTACAGCTACTGCTGAAACCCAATGTTTTACAGACGTCTCAGTGTTTTTGACATACTTTATCTCCTTCCCAGAGACACTTTTATTCGGCCCCATCCTCCAAAATAAAAACAAAGCAATTCCGATAGAGATGACGATCAGGTAGACCTTATCTATAAATTGCTCAGCAGCCAGATTAAGCCAGGGAATAGTCACTAAATATATCAGCACAACCATTCTGCGCTTATTGTATTGAGACTGATCAACCACCTTGCCTTCAATACGAAGGTGCGCACTACAAGCTGGGCAGTGGAAGGACATAAATCGCCACCACCTTACTTCGATATTCGCGCCACATTCTGGACATGGAAGCATTTCCATCAGCCGCTCCTTCTACCTCGGCTACAAAGATCCATTAAACTTAGCCGCCGCCGTCATAAACACCCCCAGAAAATACATATTGCCGAGTTTAAACTCCCGGTCCAGCCACTTGAGAAACAGCCCAACCAACACAAGGCAAGCGGGAAGAATAACGACACCCACCAGGAAATTAGAAACTGCGACGGTAAGTATATCGCCAGCGTCCTCAAGCCCCCAGGCAACTCTACATGCCCATGCTAAGGGAAGAGTATGCACACTTAGCAATATGATGATCATGAACAGGGGGACATCTGATTCGAATAGTTTTTTGAGCATTATTCTCACTTCACAGAGCGTTTTATCATGCACAAACCTCTACTGTGTCAGGCAAGTTCAGACACTATGATCCCTTGCTTCACTGTAACGTTCATACGCCTCTCCAAACTCCTTTTCCATGGCGATGCGGACCAGAGCGGGGTAGCCAAACCAGTATTGCCGCCTTATTGCGTCCAAATAAGCGGCGTCGCCCATATCTTCGCGGTAAATCCGTTGATGAATTCGATCAAGCGGCTCTTTATCTATCGCTAATAAGCAGTGTCGATATTTCTTCATCAGCAGCCGAAGCTCTTTTTTGCTACGCACGCCAAACTGCAACAGTTCGTCCAAGACCTCGCTCAGGTCCGACTGTGACGCACAGTCATTGTTTTTAGGGAATAACGAGCGCATCAGTTTTTGAAGATAATTCAGATCAATAGCTTCCTGATCCAGCCGCTTGCGTTTGTTCAAGTGCATATTCTTCTCAGAGCTCCGCAATATTAGTCCGATGAACTCACCAACAACCTCGTCAACCAGTCCCGAAATTTCTTCACTTTTGGCCAGTCCGCCCGTTCATAGGGAGTGGCGAAGTAGTAGGTGAAAGGGGCCGGGATCGGGTCTGCATCCAGGGCGATGAGGCTGCCGTTGGCGATGGCGTCCGCGACGATGTAGGTGCGGCCGAGCGCTATGCCCTGGCCCGCCTGGGCCGCTTGCAGCACCAGTTCAGTCCGGCTGAAATAGATAATATCTTTGCTGACATTGACGCCTGCGCGCTGCGACCATTGCTCCCAGCTTTTCATACAGTTATCGGAACCATCGTTGGCAGTGGCCAGCAAGGTGGCCTGCTGCAACACCTGAGCTCCGTTCATATCGGAATACTGCTGTAATAACAACGGGCTGCAGACAGGGAAAATCTGTTCCGTTCCCAGCGCCTGACTGTAAAACCCGCTCGGCGGCGCGGATGCGAAACGCAGCATCACATCCGCGTCGCTTGACCCGGCGGGACGAATACTTTCTTCCGTATTCAGATACACGCGAATGCCGGGATGCAGCTTGTGAAACTCAGGCAAGCGAGGCAATAGCCAGTACATTCCAAAGGTAGCGAAAGTCTCCACCCGCAACACGCCCTCTTCCCGCTCGCTATGGATCTGATCCAACGCGCCTTTGATCTCGCCCAGGGCTTTACGCACGCCTAACAGCAAACGCTCTCCCTGAGGCGTAAACCGCATGCGTCGCGTGGTTCTCTCCAACAGAGGAAAGCCGAGCTGGGCTTCCATGCGCTTGATGCTCTGACTGATAGCGCTCTGGCTGACGCCCATGGCGGATGCGGCGGCGGTGAAGCTTTGCTGCTCCGCTATCGCCTCCAGGTAAAGCAGGTCGGCAAGAAGTTTTCTATCCACTGTCAGGAATCTCAGGTTTGATCAAAGCGCCATTCACCACTTATGAGCATCGCGACAATTCATAAGCAATACTAATAAGTATATCGTTCGATATGGTGGTCAGTTCGTCTCATAATCCTCTCAAAACCTGTCAATAAAGCGCAAATGTTTTATTAACTACATCTTGTATAGCGGAGGCGAACCGATGAATCGTTCAGTCAAACTAATAAGTTCCTTCGTCGATAATGGCATTGGCGGTAACCCAGCCGGAGTCGTGCTGGAAGCAGACGGCATGACGGAAACGGACATGCAACGCCTGGCCAGCATAGCCGGCTATCCGGAAACTGCATTCGTCTCGCACTCTGATGTCGCCACGGTGAAATTGGATTTTTTTACCCCCACCAAGCGGATTCCCCACTGCGGACACGCCACGGTCGCCGCCTTTTCCGTGCTCGCGCAGCAGGGTAAGGTCGCTCAAGGCCGTCACAGTAAAGAAACTGTCGATGGTTTGCGCAATATCCGCATCGAAGGCGACAAAGCCTATCTGGAGCAAATTCGTCGCCATGTGACGCCGCTGACGGCGGAGCAACAGGAAGCCGCCGCCCACGCCCTGGGACTGGAAGCGGAGCAGTTAAACGCGCTGGCGGCGCCCCATGTAGTCAATGTCGGCGTCTCTTTTCTGGTGATTGCGCTCCACACCATGGATGATCTACGCCGTATCAAACCTGATATGCAACGCATCGCCGCCTTAAGCGAAACGCTCGATCTTATCGGCTTTTATGTTATCAGCCCGGAGACGGAAGTCAGCGAACGCACCATCAGCGCCCGTATGTTCGCTCCCTATTACGGCATAGAGGAAGAGTCCGCCACCGGCATGGGCGCCGGCTGCGCCTCGGTATACCTGTATGAAGTTCTGGGCCAGCGAAGCGAGCATTACCTCATCGAGCAGGGCCGTTTGATGACGCCGCGCTCCCCCAGCCTGATCGAGGCGGAGCTGGAAATCACAGACGGTTTGCCGCATCGTCTATGGATCGGCGGCGTCGCCAAAATCATGGAGGGGTAAGTCATGATCGATACCCTGCTCTCCGCAGAACTGGTGCAGGTCAGCATGATCGCGGTGTTTATGGCGATCAGCCCCGGCGCCGACTTCGCTATGATCACCCGCAACAGCCTGTTCTATTCGCGCCGCGCCGGCCTGATGGCGGCGCTCGGCGGCGCTCGGCGTCGCCAGCGCCACCTGGGTGCATACCGCGTATACCCTCGCCGGACTGGTCGTCTTGATGGCGAGTTCGGTATGGCTATTTACGGCGGTGAAGTGGATGGGCGGGCTTTATCTGGTTTATATCGGTTGGAAAACCTGGAAAAGCCGCCTGGAAATCCCACTACAGCATGAGCTTTCGAACAGCGCAAAATCAGACTGGGCGTATTTCCGCCAGGGTTTCATCACCAACGCCACGAATCCCAAAACCACCCTTTTCTACCTGAGTATTTTTACCCAGGTAGTGAAACCGGACACCTCATTGGCGGCGCAGTTACTCTATGGACTGATCATCAGCCTGGCGCACGGGCTGTGGTTCTCGATCCTGGCAATCAGCATTACGCACCAGCGCGTGTTGGAAAAATTGCGGGCAGGCGGACGCCATATCGGCCGCGCCCTGGGCGGAGCCCTCATGGCGATGGGCGTGGGCCTGATGGCGTCTCACAGATAAACCGTCTCAATCAATCCAGGTGGACAGCGCGGCTGTCCTCCGGCGCCTGCGCCCGGTCCGTCATGCCATAGTCTCTGACCACCGCAGCAACACGCAGCCGATAATCAGAGAACACATCCGCACGGCCACACTGCTGCGCCATGCGGTGCTCCACCTGATTGCGCCAGACTTTCGCCCCCTCTTCATCCCGCCAGAAAGACAGGGACAACAGTTTTTCCGGCTGACTCAGGCTTTGAAAACGCTCGATGGAAATAAAACCGTCGATGTTTTCCAGCAGAGGCTTGAGGTCCTCGGCTAGACGCAAATACTGGTTTTTTCGCTCCGGCTTGGGCTCCAGCTCGAAGATAACCGCAAACATCAGCTTACCTTCCCAAGCGCCTGAGCACTCAACTTCAATAACGTATCCGGCGCCGCAGTGAGAAACGTGCGACGTTCCTGCAGAATGAATTTATGCGCCTGGGCGAACTGAAAGTTCTCCCGACCGGCGGGATCGCTTTTCAGGCGGGTCCGATAAGCTTCATAGGCGGCCAGGCTGTCGAAACCAATAAGTCCGTAGGCGACATAGTTAGTTCCCTCATGAGGAAGGAAATAACCGATCAGTTCCCCGCCGCACTCCGGAATAATACGCCCCCAATTTCCCGCATAGGTTCTGAATGCGTCCAACTGGAAAGGATCGATGTTGTATTCAATAAAGCAGATCAGATTCATCATCGTTGTCTCTGTTTGGGTTTTCCGGCAGTCTAACCGCACCAGGAAGCCATGCTTCGACGCTCATCGAACTGTCATTGAACCTCTCATGCCGAACGAACCGCATTTCAGCCCAGACCCAAACCAGGCTCCGGACATAACAAAAGTCGCAGCCCTTATCGGCGACGCCGCTCGCGCTAACATGCTCATCGCCCTGCTGGGCGGAAAAGCGCTGACGGCGACAGAGCTGGCTGCTGAAGCGGACATCACCGCCGCCACCGCCAGCAGTCACCTGAAAAAGCTGACAGACGCCCACCTGGTGATCGCGCAAAAACAAGGGCGTCATAAATACTTTCAACTTCGCAGTCGCGTAATCGCCGAGTTCCTGGAAACGCTGCTGAATGTTTCAGCCACCATGGAGCACAGCCGCACGCTGACTGGCCCAAAAGATCCAGCGTTGCGGCATGCCCGCATCTGCTACGACCACTTGGCGGGAGAAGTTGGCGTCAGCCTGTTGGACGCCCTCAAAAGTAGTGCCGTATTGATCGAACAGGATCAGCAACTGCTGCTGACCTCAAGCGGTCGCGATCTGTTTAATTCATTGGGCGCGGATGTGGGCAATCTGGAGAAACTGCGCCGACCGGTATGCAAAAACTGTTTGGATTGGAGCGAACGTCGACACCACCTGGCGGGCTCGCTCGGGCAATGGGTTTTACGGGACATTCTCAATCGGGGCTGGGCGCGGAAAGATCTGGATTCTCGGGTGATCCGTTTTACTCCCGGCGGCCTGCAGGCACTGCGCAAACGCTACGCGCTGACAGACCTTCCCGCCTGAGTTTTCATCCTGGCATAAAGCTTGTAGCAGCTTAAGTGATCATCACATTCATACAAGCCATAGGGAGAAACGCCATGAGCAAGCCAACCAAGGAAAAAGACACGGATAAAACACCCGATAACACAGAAACAGACATCGTAGACGAAGTCTCCGATCAGTCCTTTCCCGCCAGCGATCCGCCCTCTTTCACGCCAGTGGATCACTCCGGCCCGCCTCAGCATGAGGAAGACGATAAAGACAAGTCCAAGAAGAAAAAGTCCACGGCGAATACCGCCGAGTCCTGATGCGCCCCTCCTGGGGCTGATTTGTAATTCTTACACGCATGATCATGAAAAATAGAAAATGCGCTGAAGACGGACCTCGTCAGGTCCGTCCCAGGAGCCAGGGATACGACGTTTTTTCATTGTTAATAGATCGTGATGCTTCTGGGCATTTCCATATAGTTATTGCTTTCAACCGATTCTGATATCGCATTGTTCGGGTCGACTATGAACCCAAGCCAATAGGTCCCCGGCGCCACCGTAGTGGGGATATACAACGTACGACTGAATGTCCCCATCGCGCCCTCGGAGCCCCAGGCGCCGTAGTTGGAGCCTAGATACGTGTCTCCTGTACTGATGTAATTATTTGTGGACAGATAGAAGTTGATATCGAATGTCTTGGTCGCCGTACTTTGATTGCTGAACGTGAACTGGATAGTGACGTTCGTACCGCGATAAGCGTAGGTAGGGCTGGACACCAATCCGGATGTGCCTGTGCCGGTGCGTTTAAATGCCGAGCCGGCGATGTCGGTCTCCGTGGTGCTGTCTGGATAAATCACCCGTGAGCCAAGACGATCATCCGCCAAGGGGTCCCATTCCTTGTAGTGACCCAGGGGGCCGCTATTCGGGTAATAGGAGTTCATAGTGGCCATCCAGCGGTTTTCATGCAGTAAACCCAGGGCATGCCCAAGTTCGTGCAGAGCGACGCTTTCAAAGCTGTAGGGCGATCCCAGACTGGCGTAATTCAGGTCTCCCAGGTTCCAACTGATATTGTTATTGAAACCGATATCAGTTTCGTCAATGCCATACTGATAGCCGAACAGCCAGTAACAGTGGTAACGGGTCAGGGTCACCGCCAGGGTGCTGCCTCCCAGGCTGTTATCAAGATAGACTTCATTACGCCCGTTATTATCGTTATGACTGCCATCCGTATCGCGATTGACATAGTAAAGAAAGCGGGAGCCTTTAACGTTATTCCAATGCCACATGGCGTTCTGCAACCGCGAATCCCAAGTGCTGCCTGCCGGGAATGAGGTAGTGCTGATATACATCGTGGTCTGGTTGCCGTTCCACTTGATCGCATTGCCGTCGCAAGTGCGGTAGGTATAGGCTCCGGCGAACGGCGCCGCCAGGCAGAGAGTCGCCAGCAAAATCAGCCGGACGTCGCTCAGCCCCGATAGAAATGTGTGAATAGCTTGACGATACATAGAAAGTCCTCCTTCTAAACGTACCTGTCTTCGAATAGCCGCTCGTGACTGGTTTGCGCTTGACGCGCATGATCAGTCCCGATCCATGGACGACCTTGCCCCTTGGAGAGTTCTACGAGGCAATGCGGAGGCGGCGGAATCGTCGCTCATGGTGTTGGCGGAGGCGGCGGAGCCTGCATCACGGGCCTGACGTTCAAGCCCCTGTCCCACTTTCACGGAGCGCAACTCCTGAGCGAACGCGCGCGATTGCGCCTGGCTCCGCACCATGCCAAGAAAGCGTTCGGCGCTCATCGGCTCGCCTTTAGCTTCCTGCGGCGCCAGCATCGCTGCGCCGCCGTCAGAACGACCGGCGCTGGCTTTGCCTTGCGCGCTGCTGGCGTTGGCCAGATGCGCCGAACTGGCGATTTGCGCGCGTTGAGCATGACGGTTCGACTTCAGAATTTCGCCTTTCTTGCCGACGCCAAATACTTCATTGCCAACCTCATCAGTGACGATAGCGGCGCCGCGTTCATCATTCTGCAGGCGGAATACGCCCTGCCCCCAGCCAACCAGAGGCACCATGCGCTGGCCGTTGCCTTCGACAAACAAGACGACCCGTTCGCCAGCGCTGAACTCAGGGCTGCCTTCAACGTGCAGGCCAGTACGACCGTCATAACCGCCGCTCATCATCAGCGTAAGTTCATTATCGTGATAAACCCCGGCCAGGGTCTCAACGTCCGCCAGGCGGACATAGGTGTACAACTGCCGGTCTTCAGCCCGTTGCGATACCACTTCCTTCACCGTTCCAACCACAATGCCCTGCGCCTCAGCGACCAACGAATTAAAGTCTTTGTAGATTAACGTCGTCGCCTGCGCGGTAGCCGCAAGCATCAATGCGGCGAGCAATGGAAGGAGCAACAGACCCGCACCTGAATGTAGGAGTAATTTCTTCATTTCCAATCTCCTTTTAGAGAAATGAGGTGGGTGTTACTAGCAGAGGGCATGAAAGCCCTCAAAGGTGATAATAACTCACGTACAAATCATGAAAAGTGCAAAGATTTTGGCGCCCCTTAGTGATTGAGACCGTTCGCCAAGACCCTATCAAAGCTTTTTCAGGTGGTATTGGACTAACTGGCGGGAAATCCCCAAAAGACGCCCCAGCCCCTTCTTGGAGCCGGTGATGGCGATCGCCATCTTAAATATCAGCGTCTCAATTTCCGCGGTAAGTTTTTTCAGGTCCAGCTCATCATCATCGCTGTATAACAGCGGGCTGACGATTCTGTTGATGCTGGAAGCCAATGACATAGGAGAGGAAACCGTCTGCAGCACAGCTTGCTCAAATGTACCCAGATCAAAAGGTTTATCGATAACGTAAGAAAAGCCACAGCGCATCGCCAGGACAGTATCCGCCCGTGAGCCGTTGGACGTAACGCCAAGGACAAAGGGAGCGACGGGAAATAACCTTATATCATTAAGCAGGGAGGCGACGCCGCCGCCTTCCAGCGTGAAGTTGATCACCGCCAGTACCGGGCGCCACTCCAGTAATTCCCGGCGGGTTTGCTCTACCGATGCGGAAACGTGGATGTCCGCATGAGGCGCCATTTGCGCCAGAGTATGCCGCAGCCTGGCGCATAAAACCGGACTCTCCTCCGCCAACAATATTCGGTTGATTCGCACACTCAACATAATCCCAGCCGCTCCTGCCAAAAGCATTGGACTCAGCGGGAAAAGAAGCGAGATCAACAATTTCCCTGTTAACGCCGTGCTTCCCTGTTACATTCGGAGAGCGCCGCAAAACTGTATCTTGGTTACATACCGGTATATCAGTCACACAACGATATATCAGCGGAGCAGCCTCTCCGTTTCGCATAAAATTCGAAATCGCTCACAGGCTTCCCCTGACTTAAAGTCTACGACTGCGCCCTAAGAATAGGCATCCCGCGTTATGGGTAAACGATGGTTTAGTCTCGCCGCAACAATAAGCCGGTCAGACCTCGCAACCTCTATGCATCCTACAACTGTAGGATTATCAGATTGGCTGATGTCGATGAGAATACGTGCTCCTTCGTCTTCATACAGGCACTAGCATGAGTGACGTTTACGAAGGGGATAGGACATCCAACAGGAAATTATTCAATATGGAAATAGGGTATAGATCATGAACAATAATACTCTCATCAAGGCGCTCGCCCTCTCGCTTCCGACGCTCATCAGCCCCGATGCGCTGGCCTTGACCAACTGCGCCAGTGACTTTCAGTTTTCAAAGGATCACAACCTTCCAGATAACGTGGTTTCTCTCCAGGTCAGCGCCTCCGACTTTAGCTCGCTGGCTTCCAAGGACTTGAGGGCGGCTGTGCTTGCCAATATCAACAACAAAGTATACGAGTGCTTTCAAGACGACTTTCACTTTGTGAACGTAATTAGAAACTTGGACAGAAGCGTAAGCGACGGAGCCAATCAGACTAACTACCATCGACTTGGAAATTCGAATACTCAACTCGCCACAATCTTTTACCCTAATCGCAGCAACATCGCTTATGGCGCCAGTCTGCATGAAATAGGTCATACTTGGTCCAATCGCATCGTTGAAGCCAACGATCTGCAAGGCAAGTCCGTGGGCGGACATTGGGGGCTATCAGACGCTAATGGCGCAGTTGGCGGTTTCGATCCAGATAAACTCACATTCTCATCAGGCGTCTACCGCTACGCCGGGTCCAGCATTAACACCCAGTGGGGAACGAACGCAATTCCGTACTCAGACCTTGAGTTGTACATGATGGGCATAATGGATAAGACATCCGTTTCCCCTCTTAATGTCTACAGAAATCCACGCAATGTATCTATTGGCGCCGACGCCATTACCTTCAATGCCGACAAGCACGTTTACTCTGTTGAGGACATAGAGGAACTGGCGTTCAGCAACGTCAACGGATTTACAGGATCAAGCGCCAGCAAATCCTTCCGCTCCATTCACATTGTCGCCACGGTCAGTCCACTAACCCAGTCAGAGTGGGAAGAGGTCAGCACTCAGGTAAGCTGGTTCAGTCACCCCGGAGATGACAGTATATTCGCGGATAAACTGGGCGATAGCGCAGTTGAAAGACTCAATAACTTTTGGGAAGCCACCAAAGGAAAAGGAAAATTAAATGCGGGAGGTTTGTCCGACTTTCTGCTCGGCGCAGGTGAAACCAACCCTCCCCGCGCTTCTCGCAAACCCGTCAATATATGTTGGACTGGGAACACAGATGAATATGACGCTTATATCAATGAATCCGTAAACGAATTAAATCAGAACTATAACTATAAGTATGGATTCAGACTGAGCTGTGGTCTTGATAGCGATTCATTCGGGATGTTGAATATCGATGCTGGCGCTTCATTTCAGGTATCTCTGGCAACGATGGATAAGGTCAGCATCAATACAAATACGACCGACCCCAGCTGCACTCAAAAATGTTACAAAAACCAAGTTAAAGAGCTCATTTTTAAAGGCCTTGCCGTTATAGCCGCTCTTAAAAGTGAAGCGCCTGAGAAAGTAGCCGCCAAACATTACCACAGCTGTCAATTAAAGGATGACGCCTCTGTTTCGTGCTGGGGAAGTAACTCATTCGGCGGAACGGACGCGCCTATGGAAAGCTTCAAGCAGGTTACTGTCGGCAACTTCCACTCTTGCGGGATCAAATTAAACGACGAAGTGCAATGCTGGGGTTACAACGGTAACGGTCAAACCCAGCCCATTCAGGGCGTCTACAAAAATATTGTCGGCGGAGACTATGCGACTTGCGGCATTAATAACGATAACGAAGCGGTTTGCTGGGGTAGATTAAGTTACCTGCCTCCACAGAAAACTAAGGTGAAGCAGCTAAAACTAGGCTCTTATCATAGTTGCGCCATTATGTTAGATGACTCTATTCAATGCTGGGGAAGCAACTTCAGCGGTTCCGCAACGCCTCCTGCCGGTAAATTTTCCAAACTCAGCACGAACTACTCTCAAAACTGCGCAGTAAGCTTTGATGGAAACGTCACCTGCTGGGGACAGAACAACTACGGTCAGACTAATTCCCCTGCAGGAAACTTCGTAGACGTATCCATGGGCTGGGGTCACGCATGCGCTCTTCGCGCCGATGGGGCAATTAATTGCTGGGGCCTAAATGAAGACGGCCAGGCGACGCCCCCCAATCAAAGTTTCACCGAAGTTCACGCCGGCATGAGACACACTTGCGGCGTTACTTCTGACAATACCGTCCAATGCTGGGGCAGAAATGCTGATGGCGAGACTAACGTTCCGCTTTAACGCATAAAGGCCGCCCCACTCAAAAAGAGGATCAGTTGCAGGTGCGGCTGATCCTCCCATAACAATCCACGATGGAGAACAAGAAGTTGCAACTAATACGGAACATTAGCCTGCTTATTGCCGGCGCTACCATTGCTTCAGGAACAATGGCGGCGGAGTTAGGCGATGAAGTGAAATTGGTGGACATCACCAACCAGAACGTTTTCAGGCACAGCAGTTACTGGCTGTGGCAAAATCCCTTGCCGGTGGGCGCCAGTGAGCTGGATATTCAGGACGCTACGTTTGTCTTGAGAGCAGGCTTGGCGGAGAGTAACTGTTACTCATTTGAATCCAAAAACTATCCGAATCATTTCATCCGTCACACCGGATCAAGATTACGTATTTCCCAGAGCGATAATTCACAACCATTCAAAGAAGACGCCACATTCTGCTTTGGCTCTGACCAAACGCTTAACTCGTTTAACTCCCCCAATAGCAAGTTGACGGTAAACAGCAATAACGAAGCGTGGATTTCCGGCGACTACAGCCACAGCACGTTATTGCGTCTGCGGGAAAACAGAGAGTCGCAGGCCTGTTGGAACGGCGTGACGGGCCAGTTCAATAACGTATCGGGCAATAACGCCCTTAACCTGGCCTGCCAGGCCCAGTTTGGCGCAGGCTCCGCCATGACAACCGCCGGCGCCGCGCGCTACGTCTGCGTCACACCTGGAGGCGCAACTCAGTCGATCAACTACAAGCCTTGCTCTTCCTCCTTGTCAGACATCCTCCTGAAAGCGGGATGGCGCACTTATCAATACCTGGATGACATGTCCGAAGGCGACAAGCGCAATACCTTGATCGTGGAGCTGTACAATCGCAGCGCCGACGATATCGCCAGCCTGCAACAGCGCAGCGACGAGGACCTTGTCGCACGCGGAGAAACATATTTGTCCCTGCTAAACAGAGTGGGCTACGGCGAAAAAACAAGAATCGAACAGCTCACCACGGATCAGCAGTATCAGGAACTAAACGGCGACAAGGCTGAGTATCTTGCGCAACACTTGCCGGTGGCGAGAGTATCGCAGCTTCCCCTGGCGCAACGTCAGGCGCTGATTCGCGATAACCTGCCCATCTGGATATTGCACGGTTCCGAGGATTACTATCCGAAGGCCTTCCAGCAATATTTATCCGCAGACGTAAAGTTCGGCCGCGCTGACGGCGTTTACTACAATCTGCGCGCGTGGGTGGACAAGCGTCATCACGACAAAAACGGTTCCCAAAATTCCGTCAGACCCGGCGAAAACAGAATTACGCCCAATATTTTCGTGGACAGAATGGGAGACAGAAGCGACGTCAATGTCTCTTCCATGGCGCCGCAGGCTGCGCCCACCTACGCCACTTATCTCGAAACCCAAAGCGGGGAAGTCTGGATCAGATATTTCCTCTTCGCAGGCTACAATGACACCTCCGCCACCAACCCTGGCAGCGCCATCGCAGGCAATCACTTTGCTGACTGGGGACATATTTCCGTCAAGTTAACGAATCAGGGCGGAAAATATATTCCTGCTGAGTACTATTTCTCTGCGCACGCAGGCGGCGAGCATTTCGCGGCGAACGACGGCCGGCTGACCTTTTACGACGCCAACCTGAACGCAAGTACGCCATCATTGAAAGAAGTGGGCTTTGACGCAGCGAGACAGAGCGGAAAACATCACGTTGGCGTCTATCTCGCGCTGGGGACTCATGAGGCTTATGCGCAGGCGGGCAACCATAGCTTTCTGGACGGGGCCAGCACATTCTGGGATATCACGCAGTTCGGCTCCCTGGTGATTCCATTCGCCGATACGCTGCCCAATAACTCCAAGTACTCCTATCACCCTTATCCTGCCTGGGATATGGGCAGCCCTATGAACAACGCTTATTTCCAGTCTCACACGATGACGCCGGAACAAGCTCAGGTGCATTGGCTGCAAAAGGTTCCTGAAGTCATCTTCGGATCAAGCGATCCCAGCCATCAGGATAGCTTTATGCAGATATTCACGACCAAGTACAAAGCGAGTGAGAGCGAGAGCAACCGCAGAGCCATCCAGAACTGCGGGCAAGACGACGGACTGTTTGAAAATAACGAGAACTTTACGGCTAAAAATCCGATCACGAAGATTTTTGAGTGGGGCGGTAATTTCAACAACTAAGACGTTTTCATAACTCCTTATTCGCCATTAGCTCCTTGAGCCAGCCTTGCAGTGGAGCTAATTGGCGCTTTTTTTGGACTATCTTTTCTTCTCCTGCGATGCAACTTCTTGCGTCCAGCGATCCAACAGGCGTTGTCGGTTTATCCCCGCCCACTCGAAATCCAATGGCAGCAGTTTTACATCCTGCAATTTAATCTGCTGGTTTTGCTCTTTATACAGCTTGCTGTATGTGGGTATGCGATCGCTGCCCGCGTTTTTTATTAACGACTGGCCTTCCCAGGAGAGCGCGAAGTCAATAAACGCCTGCGCTTTCTGCACATCCTGGCCATCGTGCTTGATGATGCTCAATCCGCCAATTTCATATCCCACGCCTTCAGGTGGGACGATAAACGCCACATCGCCGTCCTCGATGGACTTCACGACCTCATGATAAAAGGTAATGACGATGCCGATCTGTCCCGTCGAAACACGATAAGTCTGGCCTTTGCCGTAATATTCCACGTTCTGATGCAGTGCTTTGAAGTAATCGAAGGCGGCGTCTTCTCCCATCAACGCGATCATACTGATCAGGGTGGTAAAAGCCGTACCTGAAACCAGAGGGCTTTTCATACCGATCATGTCGCGATACACAGGGTCTGCAAGATCCTTCCATGTTTGCGGAATCGGCGCGCCCCTCTCCTGCAGGAACGGCTTACTCACGACAATTCCCAGAATACCGCCATACAATCCATTCACCGTTCCCTCCATAAAAGGGCCGCCCAGCAAAGGCTCCAGCTTCGTCGTCTGCGGCGAGACATAGGGGACCAGATATCCTTCCGCGCCCGCCTGAATATGCGACCCCAGACTGCCGCCGAACCAGATATCGCCATTACCGGAACGCCGCTCATACTGCAGTCTGGCCATCGCCGCGCCGCTGCCGCGCATCTCAATGATTTCCACAGGTATCCCCGTTTTTCGGGTGAATGCATAACTCACCACATTCGGATACTCCGACAGCACGCTGTATAAAATCAGAGGCTTAGTCGCCGGACCGGTCTGACTTGCAGCTTCAGCAGGAAGTTCAGCGCCTTGCGCGAATGACAGCGGCGCGAGCAAAACAGTAAGGGAAAGCAGCCGCCGGAAATGGCGACATCGGTTGGCGAAATCCATTGCATGACCACGTGTATCGACCGTCTAAACTCAACGCTTCCAGTAAGGTTCCGGAAGCAACATCCGCCGCTTTCTGCAATACGAATCAGACAGTTAAGTGCGCGCAACAGAAAGAAATACGGGTAAGGAAGGGTAAGGCGCCGGGAAACAGGTTGTCAAAAGAGGGAGAGTTAAAAGGCCAAGCGGTTCTCAGTCGATAATGATGCCGCGCTTTTTCGCCGCCATCACCGCCTGCGTGCGGTTCTCCACGCCAAGATGATCGATAATGTCGGAGACGTACTGCCGAACGGTAATATCAGAAATGCCGAGGTTCCTGGCGATTTCTTTATTCGATAATCCCTGAGTCAGGTACTCCAGGGTCTCAAGATGCCGAGGCGAAAACGATGGCAGTTGATCATGACATTGCGTCACGGTCACCAGCTCTCCGCGCAATATCGCCAATAAGCCTTCCTGCATTTCATGCTTTTTGGCGGATTTGGCGATAAATCCATTCACGCCCAGCGCCATCACGTTCTGCACGTTAGGCCCCATTTCCAACGCGGACACCACCACTATCGGCAACAACGGATAAGCGCCGCGCAACTGCTTCACGCCATCCAGGCGTTGCGTGCCGGGTAGCTGGATATCCAGAATCAACAGAGACAGATCCGGATGTAATACGAGCTGCTCGCTCGCCCTATAAAAGTCAGACGCCTCCACGATCTTGGCGTCCGGAAAAATTTCCATAACCAAGTGCCGCAGGCCGTCTCGATACAAGTCATGATCTTCGGCGATGAGTATTTTTTTTGAAGCCATCATAAGGAAAGTTCTCAATAGTCCCTTAAATTAGACCAAACAGGTAGCCGCCCAGCTGATACCCCCAGCCGGAATAATGCGCGCAGCCTAGTCAAAACCCCTCTTGGTTCCAATCCTGCAAATGTAGGATATCCCAACGTTGGCAGAGGAATCGGCGGATCATCGACGACATTTCTTATCTCTAATGAGTTCATTGACGCGGCGCTCATACCGTTTCGGACTGCCGCTGGTTTTGCGCATGCATCAACAAAGAGCGCAACTGGGCTGGCGCGACAGGTTTGTACAACATCAACAATCCCATCTTCGCCGCTTCCTGCATGCGCGCCACAGAAGTGTCTCCAGTGATCAATGCTGGCGTAAACGGCGTTTGCAGCCGCTGCGACATAAGTTCAATCGCAGCCACGCCGTTCTCGCCATTCGCCAGCTCCACATCCGCAAGCAGCAAGTCTGGCGCGCCGGAAAGCGTATCCAGTTTATCGCCTAATTCCATCAGGCTGCGCGCCAGCACAACGTCACAACCCCACCCTGTCAGCAACGCTTCCATCGCCTGCAGTATCTCTTGGTCATCATCCAATACGATGACCAATTGACGCGCAGGGACGGCCGCCAGCTCTGTCTGCGCGTCAACTTGCGGCATGTCCGGTTTGGCGACCCGCGGCGCTTCGAGAGTGAAGACAGAGCCTTTGCCTGATGCCGATTGCAGGCTCAACGGAAGCTCCAGCAATTTCGCAGTTTTCTCCACGATGGATAAGCCCAGCCCTAACCCATCGCTGCGCTTATCCAATTGCACAAACGCTTTGAATACTTCCTGCTGCTGCTCTCGCGTCATCCCCACGCCGTTGTCACAGACCTGAATAAATAGCCTGTCGCCCCGGCGTCGACATCCCATCAGCACCTTGCCGCCCTCGGCATATCGTAAGGCGTTGGTCAGGAGATTGCGCAGCATACGCTCCAGCAGCAGAGAATCCGTGTGAATATAGACGCCACAATGCGCGACGCGCAGCCGTACGCCCTGGGCTTTCGCCTGAGCGCGATACTCGCCCTCCAAAGTGCTGAGCAGGGAGTCCACGCAAAACGTCTCTTTATTCACCGTCACTGCGCAGGCTTCGAGCCGCGCCATGTCCATCAGGGCGTTAAACAGTTTGGTGAGAGAATCGTGGGAGGACTTGAGTCGACGCATATGCTTGGCGCCAGTGGCGTCCTCCACATAAGGCTCCAGCGCAGAGATAAACAGTCCCATGGCGTGCAAGGGCTGGCGCAGATCATGACTGGCCGCCGCCAGAAAACGGGACTTCGCCTGATTGGACGCTTCCTCCGACAGCATCGCTTCCCGCATGGCGTAAAAATAACGCTCTATGCGGCGAATATCATCCTGCTGCTCGTCGCCCTTCGCCCCCGCGCCCTGCTGCTCCAACAACTCGTCTCCCAGCAGCGTCAACTGCTTTATCGGGCGAGTGATCACCCCCGAGTAGTGCCAGGCGACGACGCCAATGATAAAGATCACGCCGATGACGATAGCCAGCCCAACGCCCAAAGTGGCGTACATCTCATTGAAAATGGGTTGACTGGGTATCTCCGTCACCAGCGCCCAGGTTTCGCCATAGACGTCCACCGGCGTGGAAACCGCGAGCACCTGGGCGCCATCATAGGACGAATACGTCTGTCGCGCGCTCAGTCCCGCCAAAGCGGACGCAACCGCCGGATTATCCATGCTGGCGGGGCGCTCGGTTATTCGCGTCAAGGCGGAATGCAGTCGATGATCCGGCGCGACCAGATAGGTTTCGCTCAAGCCGGCCAGATGCGCAAACCCGCCCAGCAGACGACAGACGCTTTCATTGCTGTATTGCAAAACCACTACACCCACCAGCTCGCCGAATTCAAACAAGGGCTTGGCGACATAATTCACGAAGTGGTTGCGGCCAGGATAGGGATAAAATCCGGTGAACACGCTATCGGTAGAGAGGGCTTCGGTGTGAGTGGCCACTTTCTCGAACATGCTCGCCAAACCGGCATCAACACCGGTTGAGTAACGCCCTGATTTAAGGTCTTCACCGAAATAGGCGCCTTTCTTTACCGAGTAAACTACCCGGCCGCGTCGCTCAATCAGATACATATCGTCAATGGCGAAGCGTTCGCTGAACGAACGCAACCGGGTATGGAAATCGGCGTGAATATTATCGTAATAGGCGCGGCGAATGAGGCCGCCTGCAGAGGTCGATAATGATGACGCGCTGGAAGCCGCCGCCCGTTCAGCGAACAAGGACTTCAGGATAGCCGTGCGTTCACTGTCATCAGGCGTCAGATGCATGACGCCAATACTGAACTCTTTCAGATAATGCAGAGCCGGCGTGTTATTTTCTGACATCCCATGGCTGGGGGCTTCGCCCACAAACACTTGCGCAGTGGCCACCCGTTCTTTGAACAGCTCCGACACCTGATTGCGCTTAACGTCCTGCACGGAAGCCAGGTGTTCATATCCCTGCGCCGTCATATTTTCCGAAAAAGTAAACGCGAGGATCGCCGCAAATAACAACAACGGCAGCACGCTCAGGCTGAGGCAGATCAGGATAAGTTTGCTGCGAACGCTCAGGTTCCGCTGAGCAATCAAGGTAAGGGCCATCTCACCCCCACTGCGCCCTGTGCTGCGGACTTGTGCGCAGGATCAGAACGACGGATAAGGGGTGACATTTCTGTACAGGTGAAATAAATGGCGTCTTTCAACATCTTCAAACCAGTCCATTTTAGTGGGCGCGCGGTTCCTGCGCTGTTCGGCGCAGCCTGGATCGACAATCAGACAGACTGTCAGGCCATAGCGCCTATCGAATTGATCTTAATCGTTTTTTCTCGCCTCCGACAACATACCGACGCCAATGGTGTGAACGGTTACGACAAGTAGGCTTTGTAGTTTTGCAGATAGAACGTCGAGATGCAGGAGTCCGATAGAGGAAAGCGCGTTGCATTCAGCGCATGCAGGACATCCGCTATAAGAGAAGGCGCGATGGACATGGTGTCGCCGGTATTGCGGTAAGGTTCTGCGCAAACCAGGGCAAGCAGCTCCAGCAGTCGCTTTTCCGTTGCCTGGCAAGGCGCAGGATTAGCGAAAAAGAGACCACAGATAGCAGACAGAAAGGCGCCCTCTTTTTCAAACAAATTGATGAAGCAAGGTTCGCCCTGATTCCTGCTCTTAGCTTTCGCCTCTACGAGAAGATCGTTGATTCGGCCGATCAATGCGTCATCTATCTGCGGTCGGGCGTCCGCCAGCGCACTTTCATATTTGCTAATCAGGTCGGCATGCAGGACCGGCCGGTCTGAACCGGTATACAGGTAATAATCAGCGACCTTTTGCAGCAATGCGTCAAAGTCGGACAGGTCCTGCTCTTCCACGGTGATAACTTGAGTAGGTCCGAACACTTTATCGAACACGTCATCGGCGATGGTTTGTTTAGCCAAAGCCACACTTTCCGCTTCATCCAGGTCCCAACTTGCTGCAACAAACGCCACGAAATCATCGACCGTATTCATTGTACGCAACTCCGCGCTTGCTTCTTTCAGAGCGTCGACGTGCGCCTCCAGGTAGAGATCAGGGAGGAGCGAGAGAAGACGTCCGGCGGTTTCCCGCTCATCCGTTCCTGCGTCCTCGTCTTCCGACACATCAAAATAGTCACGACAGAGCTCATTAAGCAATACGCTGAATTCTCCCAGCTCATCATTGCCTTCCGCCCGAATGGAAAAGTCGTCCACATTGAATTTGCGTCCGCTAAAACCCAGTAAATCTGCGGCGGAGTGACTCTCACTTTCGGTAAAAGACTGATAGCCAGCCAGATTATTTACGCCAACCACACAGTAATAGTGATGTACGCGCACATCGATAATGAACGCGTAGATATCTTCGTTATAGGGCGACTGCTTGATCTTTGCGATCAAGTCCAGCAGATACCCGCGCAGCGCTTGCCGATAGCTTTGTATTGTTTCGCGCAACGCCTGTTCGCTTTGCATGAGTCGCCTCCAAACGTTTTATCTATGCCCTATCGGGACTTTGCGGAGAATACCGGCTCGTCAATAAACGTGCCTTTGCACTTGGGGCATTTGCCCGGCTTTTTGACTCGGGAGCGGTCTTCGAATACGTAGTCGCACTTGCCGCAACGGGCAGGTTCAATGTTCAGAGACCCAGTCTTCTGCAAATGCTCCAGATGACCATAAATTTCTTTTTCGGATTTTCCTATCAGCTTGGATAAAGAGCCGACTGTAAAAGCGCCATCCTGCAACACGGACATCAGTTCCCGCCTGACCGTTTCATTGCGTTCTTGTGGAATGGGGGTCTTTGATTTCATGTGTTCCATGCATTGTTTTGGCAATCGCCACTGCGCCGGTCATGAAGCGCAATAAGTTCGTCATTACTTACACTGACGCAGGGCTTCATCGTGCTCAAGTGGGCAATAATAAACCAGCGGCGCCCCTACTTGGCCTTACCGGCTTCCAGTATCGGCAGCCCGGCTTCAGTGGGAATATAAATCCGTTCGCCATTCCCGTCCTGCAAGCCTTTAATCCAGACGTAGCGCAGATAGGCTTCATTGTCTTTCAGTGACGCGCCGATTATTTTGTTGGCTTCGGCGGCGGCTTTGGCTCTTTCAATATCCGCCTGCCCTTCGGCTTTGGCGCGCGCAATCGTCGCCCTGCCTTCCGCTTCGGCCAACGTGACTTGAGCTTTCGCCTGCAAAAGCGACGCCTGTTCCTTGGCTTTGGCTTCTTCTATCAGAATCTTCTTGGTCCATTCCGCTTCCCGCAGCGCGGCTAATCCGTCCGCCTCCATTTTGTAGATTTTGTACTTTGGCCATCCCCATAACGCCAGAAGAATGAACGCCACAAATGCGACAGCCAAAAATATCAGAGATCCTAACGCCAGTGCTTGTCGGTTTTGATGCATCTAAAATTCAAGTCCAAGAAGTTTACAAAAAGAAATTCGACCGAAGATCAATCCTCACTCAACGTATCCAGGTCCTCGTAGCTGTAATAGCTCCTGCCATGGTCGTTTTCATTCACCCACACACCAGCGCCGCCTGAATCGAACTCAATCGTCATACTGGAGCCTTCAGCGCCATTTACTGTCAATACGCCGTCGGTGGGCGCAGCTCCTATATAGCCAGTGACTTTTCGACTGGTCATGACACTGAAAGTATTGCCTTCAACCAAAGAGCCCGTCACATAATAAGACTGGGTATAGCTATACTCGTCATATTCCAAGTCCATTTTCAAACTTAAGCCGCCGATAGTAACACTTTTGCTGGAAGACGCCTCTCTCAGACTCACGCTTCCACCCATATTTACATTGCCTCTGTCGCCACCTCCGTATAGGTTTCCAGACGTAGACAACACACCGTTAATAAAAAAGTCTCCATCATTGGAGCAGTTATTGAAGCCGAACTTACCAGAAAAGTTGACCGTATCGCCGCCATCATTAGAGGAACCTGTGATATCAAGATTCAACGTGCCGCTGACGTCGCAGGCGAACGTCTCGTTAAACCTCTCCGTCGCATTGGCGGACCGTCCCGCCTCCAGCGCTTCAAAATATTTCTTTTGCTCAGGGATAGCGGACACTGCCGCAGCGCCATCGAATCCGCTTTCAATCCCTCCAGTAAAATCGGAAGCCACAACAATCGCAGCCACTGCCGGCGCGTTATCTTCATTGATAACCAGAGTGTTGGCTGGCTGATTACTGCTGGAGCCACCGCCGCCTCCACCACCGCAACCGACTAAAGAAACGGAAAGCGTAAGAAGACTACATGCCAAAGTTTGGATTTTCATATTGATATCTCTGGAAATTTTGGAATTCATCCACATTGAATTAAAGGATAAGTGAGAGAGGAAAATTTAACGACCAAATCTCACGTCCTGCATTCTAAACAAATGTTAACTTGGCAGGCAAACCTTATAGTTTAACCCTGTTCAGCGTCCATTAATGTAGGCCCCACAAAGCCCCATCTCACACAACACCTTCAAGTTGATTCCTGTTTTTTTTAATAAAGGTAAACCGCCAGTCCAAGAAAAAAGAAAGCAGCTTCATCCCAAGAGACCCGAAATACTGAACGATACCGATGCCGCCCCAAGTTTTAATTAGATAGTAAGGCAAAGTAACCAGCTATAAGAAAAGCATGAAGGCGTGAAACCCAAATGACGCTTTAAACAATTGTCTCTTTCGCTTCTTCGATACCCAAAGAGCGATTAAAGCTGCAAATACAAAACTCCATAACATATCTGTCGAGTTAGAAACATCGAAACCCTGCAGATTCAAATATACTTGAGACTGCGCATATAGAATGGATAAGGCAATCAGGAGCGCCAATATCATATTGTGGATTTTGTTCATTAAACTTCCCGTACGCTTTTAATCCGATCCGCCACAGGTGGGCGTACCTCCTGGGGCATTTCCAGCTGAGGAGAGCCTTCTGATATTCACTTTAAAGTCTAAATCGCCAGCGAAAAACCTGTCCGCCAACTCTTTCCGAACTCTCTCGTACTCCAATTCTGGAAAGTGCTCTGTGAAAGCCGCCTCAATATTTTCCTGAACGGCAAACAGCGCGACGGCGTAATGAGTATACTTGCCAGACAAGCCGTATTTAGAAATCGCTGTCATAATCTGTCCAACTGTATATTGAGGTCCACCGCCATAATCCTTACGCAACGCAGACGGGAGCACCCGCAAGTATTTATTCAGCGCACGGCGCTTAAAAAAACCACTTAACATATTAGTCCTTTGGAAGATTAATTTGTTTGAATTATTACTGGATAGCTTCAGCATAATGTTTAAGCGCGGACAGTCTACGTTCAGCGCTACGACCAAATACAAAGTTAATTACTGGCGTCACAATATAACGCAACCATGATGGCGCGCCAGTGATGTTATATTTGAAGGTCACTTTACTGCTGTCAGGGGATATTTGCTGAAATGTCCAGGAGCCGGCGAATTTGGCGAACGCCCAGGGACCTCGCATCATTTTTATCGCGACAACGGATGGTCGTTTATAAGAAACATACTCCACGGTCATGGAGAAACCGTTTTTCGCTACGATTTCAAGCTGCAATCCCTTTGCAGGCTGGTTCCCATTTAAAAAACGATAAGATTCTGGAAACGGGTCCCATGCCATGCGTTGACTGTAGTCCTGGCTGAGGTCAAACAGCATCTCGGGAGACGCTTTTATTTCCAAACTCCGCTCTATCATTTTTCACCGCACCAGATCGACACGCGCAGACCACTGCTCACCCGCCTCGGCATCGCCTTCCCGGCAATTTTCCTCTGGTCGCAAGCAGCGGTCTCATTTAAAGTAGAAAGGCTTTCCATCACTCCCACAGACTTCCCGGCGACAAGGAGTTTCCGTGAAGCGCGCAGTTGTTCACCTGATGGATAAGCGCCGTACGTATAACTATTAATCCTATAGCTTTCAAGAAGATTACTCCTTTAATCAGGCTGAAATCCGAAAAAATGGAGCCGCCATGGACGATCAATGGATAAATAGAGAGGAATACCCTTTCGCATCGCACTATATTGAGCTCGGACCGGGACGTATGCATTACGTCGACGAAGGTCAGGGCAAGCCTATTGTCATGCTGCATGGCAATCCCACCTGGTCCTTTCTGTATCGCAACATGATCAAAGGCTTGTCCGGACAGTATCGCTGTATTGTCCCGGATCATATCGGCTTCGGCTTATCCGACAAGCCTCGCAACTGGTCTTATCTGCCGCAAGATCACGCCAAAAACCTGGAAACGCTAATTGAGCGGCTGAACCTGCAGGACGTCACGCTGGTGGTGCAGGACTGGGGCGGCCCAATCGGCCTTTCCTACGCCCTGAACAACCCTCATAACGTGCGCCGGCTGGTGATTATGAACACCTGGATGTGGTCCGCGCACGGCGACGTCAAATATGAGACCTTCAGCGCCTTGATGGGAGGACTGTTCGGGCGCTTTATGATCAAGCGCTTCAATGTTTTCGTCAGCGTCTTGCTCAAGCAGGCGGTGCAGCAAAAGCTGAGCGCAGATGTCTACAAACACTATTCGGAGCCGCTGAAAAACCCTGCGGAGCGCAAAGGCTGCTGGGTGTTTCCCAAGCAGATCATCAAAGCGGACGAGTGGCTGGAAGAGCTCTGGGAAAAGCGCGCCAACATCGCCAACATTCCTGCGTTGTTATTATGGGGGATGAAAGACTTCGCCTTTCAGGAGAGGGAGTTGCGCACCTGGATGCAGCTGCTCAATCACCACACTGCGGTGACTTTCGATGACGCTGGCCATTTCCTGCCCGAGGACAAGGGCGTGGAGGTTTGCCCTCTCATCGCCGACTTCCTGCGGGACGCAGAGCCGACGTTTCAGCGTGAAGCCAGCGCACCCGCGCCGGCGATCTAGGCTGGAATGAGTCATCATCGAAGGAGTCAGGGCGCAGACCGCCCTGGCTACCCGCGCTTTTCCTGCAACGCTTTCTCCAACCTGTCGCACAACGTCTCAAGCACAGTTACTCGGGCATGTCGTTTGCTGTTGGCCGGAACCAGCGTCCAGGGCGCATAGTCCGTACTGGTGCGCATGATCATCTCGTGAGCCGCCTGCTCATAAGCCGGCCATTTTTCTCTATTGCGCCAGTCCTCATCCGTGATTTTGTAGCGCTTACGAGGCGTCGCCTTACGCTCTTCAAACCGTCTTAGCTGCTCTTCCTGATCGATATGTAGCCAGAACTTCAGCAGCACGTTACCGTGATCGCAAAGCTGCTCTTCAAAATCATTAATCTCAGAATAAGCGCGACGCCATTCGTCTACGCTGGCGAATCCTTCCACACGCTCGACCAGCACCCGCCCGTACCAGCTACGATCATAGAGGGTGGCGCGCCCCGCCCGCGGCACATGCCGCCAGAAACGCCAAAGATAGTGATGCGCTTTCTCCTCATCCGTCGGCGCGGCGATGGATATGACTCTGGCGATGCGCGCATCGACCGCCTCCATAATGCGCCGGATAGCGCCGCCCTTCCCCGCGGCATCCCAACCTTCGAACAACAAGACCGTAGAGACGCCCTGGTGATAAGCGCGCCAGCTCAGACTGTTCAGCCGCGTCTGCGCCAGCGCCAGTCGCTCTTCGTACTCCTCCCGCGACAGATCTGCAGAGAGGTCGATCTGGTTCAGTACAGTTTCCGTCGGAAAGTCGCCGGGAGGCTTTTTGCTGGAGGCGGCCTTGACTGTTGCAACCTCTTCCTTCTCCTCAGCCAGACGCTTTTCCAACGCCTGCAGAATCGTTTTCGCCACCATGATATTGCGGAAGTAGTCATCCTCGGACTCCACCACGATCCATGGGGTTTCAGGCTGGTCGGTCAGGCGCACCGCGCGTTCGGCGGCCTTGATGTAATCGGAATACCGTTCGTGCAGCGCCTCGTCCAGTTCCGACACCTGCCAACGGCCGTGTTTATCCTTTTTCAGTTCTTTAAACTTGCGCTTCTGATACGCCTTGGAGGTGTGCAGCCAGAACTTCAGAATCAGCGCGCCGTCCTGAGCCAGCATGCTTTCAAGACGATTAATGCGCAGCATATGGCTGTCGAAGTCGACCTTGCTTTGCTTTTCCAAGGAGCGTTTGATCAACTCCCCGGTATACCAGGAGCCATAGAACAAGCCAACGCGTCCACGGGCGGGAAAGGTGCGCCAATAACGCCAGAAACGGGGCCGTTCCGCCTCTTCATCCGTTTTGGGACCAAAGCCGGTAACCTCAAGCCCCCGTGTATCCAGCCATTGATTCAGCAGGTTGACGACTTCACCTTTGCATGTGTTGTCGACGCCTTCCAGCAAGATGTACACAGGCACGCCCGCATTGACCAGGGCGAACTGCGCGAACAACAGCTTGTCCCTGTAATACGCGGCCTGCTTCTTGTAGTCCTTCTTGTCCAGCTTGCGCCCCAGCTCCACTGCTTCAAACATGCTACAACCCTCTGATTCCCATACTCTTTACGACGCATAGCGGACGTCGCCTGTGTGTCCTTTAACTATAGTGGATTCAGGGACAGGGAGTCGAAAAAGTATGCGTTCAGGTCGAGGCTGCGTTCATCGGCGTTTTAGTCTGACTCTCTGATTGCGCATCAGATGACGCAGCCTCCGGCGGACCGAACAGCGCCCTTAATCTGTTCCCCAGAGAAAGTCCGGGCATAAAGGCGTCACGCCACATATCCCGCCATTCATGAAACGTTAGCAAGAGCGGATTATGGCTGCGCACCGGCTTCACCACTCCATACTCGCAAGGCAACTCATCTTTTTCCGCGACAAAAGTGCCGAACAGTTTGTCCCAGATAATCAGAATGCCGGCGAAGTTCTTGTCGATATACTCCGGATTGCGCGCATGGTGTACGCGGTGATGGGAAGGAGTGTTAAAAATTGCCTCCAGCCAGCCGAGTCGCTTCACCACCTGGGTATGAATAAAGAACTGAAACGCCAGACTCAGCATCACCATTGTTACGGCTTGCTGTGGCGTAAACCCAACCAGTATTACCGGCAGCCAGAACAGCCACATACCGGAAACAGGATAAGTCAGACTCTGCCGAAACGCAGTGGAGAGATTAAGCGATTCCGAAGAATGGTGCACCACATGGGACGCCCACATCCAGCGAATGCGATGACTTCCGCGGTGAAACCAGTAGTAACAAAAATCCTGCAGCACAAACAACAGGATGAAACTCCACCAGGTAGCGGGAATATCAAACAGGCGTATCGAGAAAACCGCATCGTAAACATAAATCAGCACGATGGCGGCTACCGCCTCGGAACCCTCATGCATTAGCGCCAACGCAGCGTTGCTGAGCGTATCCGGCCAGGTATAGCGCGCGGTCGGAAAGCGTGCGCCTCTGCTTCGCAGATACCAGGCTTCCCAGGCGATAAAGCCGAGAAATACGGGCGCTAACGCAAGTAGCAAATATTGAAGTTCAAACTGCATCCGAACACTCCGTTAAGTCCATACATAACCGGCCTGCGCCAGTGTGGACATTTTCTGTTGCGGAGACAGTTTGATTATAGATGTTTCACGCCGGGATTATTGACATGAGACGACAGCAAGAAGTTGTGATGGCCTGCACTGGATGAGCGCAGCGCGCGGCAAGGGCGCGCTACCCTTGCCGCTCCATCACAATATCCTGACTCGCCGTCCAGTCCGCGACCGAGCCGCCGCCAAGAGCCACCGCCATCAGATCCGGGAACTGGTCCGGCGTACAGGCGAAAGTGGGGACATCCAGACTGGCGAACTGTTGCGCCAGACGTTTATCAAAGTACGGCGCGCCGTCATCATTGAGCGCCAGCAAAGTGATGACGTTAACGCCGGCGTGCTTCAGCTCCGCCACGCGCTGCACCAGTTGCTTCTGGTCGCCGCCTTCATACAGGTCCGTGATCAGAATGAACGAGGTGTCCTGCGGCTTGGTGATTTGCTGCTGGCAATAGGTGACGGCTTTGTTGATATCCGTGCCGCCCCCCAGTTGCACGCCGAATAAGACGTCCACCGGGTCCTGCAGTTTTTCCGTCAGATCCACCACAGCGGTGTCGAACACCACCAGCTGGGTTTTCAATGCAGAAATGGACGCCATCACCGCCGCAAAAATACTGGCGTAGATCACGCTCGACGCCATGGAGCCTGACTGGTCCACGCACAGCATCACTTCTTTCAGCGCGCTCGGCTGTTTACGGCCGTATCCGATCAAACGTTCCGGCACGATAGTGCGATATTCCGGCTGATAGTGCTTGAGATTCGCACGAATGGTGCGCGCCCAGTCGATATCCGCGTGACGCGGACGTTGCTTGCGCATGGCGCGATTGAGGCTGCCGCGAATGGCTTGCTCAGTATTGCTCTGCAACTTGCGCATCAACTCTTCGACTATCTTGCGCACCACTTGCCGCGCAGTTTCCTTGGAGCGCTCGGGAATCAGATGCCCCAGCGACATAAGGTTGGCCACCAGATGGATATCCGGCTGCACCGCTTCCAGCATCTCCGGCTCCAACAACATGCGCTCCAGATTCAGACGCTCGAAAGCGTCTTTCTGCATTACCCGCACAACAGAGCTGGGGAAACGCTCGCGAATATCTCCCAGCCAACGCGCAACCTTCGGCGCGGAGGAGGATAAATCCGCGCCGCGCTCATCATCAGAGCCATACAGCGCGTTGAGAATCTGATCCAGCTGCATATCCTCAGCGCTCATCGACGCGTTGTCCTGATTATCGCCGCCGAGCAACAACCGCCAGCGTCTTTCTCGTTCGGAAAGCAGAGTCATGAGGATGAGTTCTCCGTATCGTTGTTAGCCCCAAGGCCAAGCAGGGTTTCCAGCAAAGGCAACATGGCGTTCACCCTGGTGTAGTCAAAATCAGGATCAGCAATAATCCCCGCGGCGGTCGCCGTAGCAGAGCGAGATTTGCGTTTCAGGTTGGCCCGCTCGCCATCGGCGAAGCTGGAGAAAGTCCGCCGCAGTAACGGCAGCAACAGCATGAAGCGTTCTTCCGGCAGGGCGCATAAATAGGCGTCCAGCACAGTCCACAAACGGTCATCGTGAATCAACAGCAACCCGGAGCCTTCCAGCAACCCTTCGATCCAGGCCGCTGCGTGAGAAGGTTCCTCCGCCGCAGACAGCGCAAAGGACAGTGCATTCGCAGCGTCTTCGCCACTGATCTGATCCGCCCCCAGCAGCAATCGGTAACAGCGTCCCAGAATCACGCCATTCACTTCGGTTTGCCGCGCCAGACGAGACAGCTCTCGCCACCACTCAGTGAGACGCTCTGCATCCGCATAGAGCTTGAGAGCGTCCGAAACGTCTGCGATCAGCTTGGCGTGCGCCTTGGCGGCGTCCTCATCCACATTGCGGCACTGATACACCAGTCCGATATTGATGCGGGCGCAGAAGCCTTCGATGACATGATGCAATATTGAGGTATCCGCGCCGCGCACGTCGCCGTAACGCACGATGTTCACCAGTCGCGGCAGCGCCGCCATTAACTGATCCACATCATTGACCGTGGCGGCCTGCTGTTGCAGGAAGATAATCGCATCCTGTATGGCGTCTGGCAGATCCGCCAGCAGCAGTCGATCCACCCAGGCGGTGATATCGCTTAACTTGCTGGCGTTGCGCAGCTGCTCCAATGCGTATCCCATGGCGGCGGTGGCGATGTTATTGCCCCACGGACTTTGTTCGATCAGGTTGAGTTCAAACTCCGGCCGCCACTGCAGACGCCAGATCTCCTTGAACGTGCCTTTGCCGCTGCGATCGCTGACCAGACGCGCCCACTTCACCCCCAGCAGGTTCAGTCGATGGAACAAAGCGGAGCGCAGCTTGCCGTTGTCCTTACGCAGATCCAGCTCCAGGTCCTCCTCCACCGTTGAGACTTTCAGACGCAGAGATTTCTGTTGCGCCTGCAAGTCCGCCTGCAGCGGCGTCTTGGGCAGGTTTTCCGGCACGGTTCCAATGCGGTCGCCGACCAGCAACTTGCGTTGCAATAACGTCAGAGGAGCGGCGTCGCCGAAACAAAACAGGGTCTGAATGGTTTCATTCATCTCATCCAGGCTGGGCTGCGGTTTTTCCCGCAACGCCGCCAGCGTATCCGCCATGCGCACCGCTTCGATGACGCTGGAGGGCGCTACGTCAAAACCTTGCTCCCGTAACTCCCGCGCCGCCCGCGTCAGCCAGGAAGCGGAAATACCGTCGCGCACTGGCTCACCGTTTTCACTGCTACGCACCGCGTAGCGCCAGATATGCTCATACCATCCTGGGGCGTCCACCCCTGCGCCATAACCGCTGCGATAGCTGATCCGGTCATAGGTCCAGGGAATCCATGTTGCGCTCAACTTGATTTTGGGCAAGCCTTTGATCAGGGCGTTGTCGTCTTTGATCGCAACTTTTTTCACCAGCGCCGGGACGTGCCAGGCGCCGCAAATAACCGCAATGCGCTGAAAGCCCTCTTTCTCCGCTTTGCGCACCATTGAGCGCATCCAGGCCTCACGCCGCGCTTCCCGGTCACTAAGCTTCTGTGCGGAGGCTTCCGCGCGCAAGGCGCCCATGGCGTCCGCAATCGCAGCGAACACTTCAGCGCCCTGGCTGTGCTGCTCCACCACATGCTCCCACCAGCGCTCGCCATCGGAAAAACCGGCCGCCGCCGCCAACGCGTCGAGGGGATCGCCGCTGAGGGCCAATGAATCAATACTGGGCTCACTGTCTAGTTCAGAGCAGACATTCTCGTCGGTCAGCTCTTCCGCCGCAGGCGCATCAGTTTCCGTCTCATTCTGGCTCGCTGGACTTTTATCCAACGCTTCTGCGTTCTGTTCCTGCGCCATCTCCCGCTCGGCCGCTTCCACAGCCGCCGCGGCTTCCTGTCGAGCTTGTCGCGCCAACGCCAGACTGTGGATTTGCGGCAGGTCTATAAAACGCAGCGGCAGATTGTTGCGTCGCGCAAACTGCATGGCCTGCCATTCCGGCGAAAATTCCGTGAATGGATAAAACACGCTGTCGCGATAGTCATCGCTGGCGTATATCAATTGCGCCACCGGCGGTTGCAACTGATCATTGTGCAGGTGCTCCAACAATGGTTCCGCTTCCTGCGGTCCCTCCACCAGCAGAATCTCCGGCTGGAAATCCGCCAGCGCCTTCAGCATGCTGGCGGTGGAGCCCGGCCCGTGATGGCGGATACCGAGGTATAAAATCTTGTCGTTGATAAGCATGCTTCGCTTGTCGCCCTTTATTGGCGCACGCCTTCAAACCGTCATGGCCCCGCCGCAAATAGCAGCGATTGCCTAAGGCGCGCGTTCGTCAGACCGGATGTTTCAGCTCAGTTCGCGACAGGCGCGATATACGTCTTTCCAACCGTCGCGCTCTTTCACCACGGTTTCCAGATACTCACGCCAAACCACTGCATCCTGCACAGGATCTTTCACCACGGCTCCAATCAAACCTGATGCGAGATCCGAAGCCGATAGCTTTCCGTCGCCAAAGTGATGGGCCAGACTCATGCCGCTGTTCATGACAGAAATGGCTTCAGCAGTGCTGAGCGTAGCGCTGGGGGACTTCAGTTTTTCCTTGCCATCCAGGGTTTTGCCTTCACGCAGTTCGCGGAAGATGGTCACCACGCGCTGGATTTCCGCAATAGCGTTGACCTCCACCGGCAACTCCAGCGCGCGCCCCATATCACTGACGCGTTTGGAGACGATGCTCACTTCTTCTTCGATGGTGGCGGGCGTAGGCAGAATCACCGTGTTGAAGCGACGCTTGAGGGCGCTGGACAGTTCGTTGACGCCACGGTCGCGGTTATTGGCGGTGGCGATAACGTTGAAGCCGCGCACCGCCTGCACTTCGTCATTGAGCTCAGCGATAGGCAGGTGTTTTTCCGACAGGACTGTGATGAGCGTGTCCTGCACGTCGGACGGAATTCGCGTCAATTCCTCGATACGGCAGATCTTGCCTTGAGACATGGCGCGCATCAGCGGCGATTCCACCAGTGCGTCCCGGCTGGGGCCATGAGCCAACAGTTGCGCATAGTTCCAGCCGTAACGCATGGCTTCTTCGCTGGTGCCGGCGGTGCCCTGCACGACCAGCGTGGAGTCGCCCGACACCGCCGCCGCCAGATGCTCGGACACCCAGGATTTGGCCGTACCGGGCACACCGTAAAGCAGCAGCGCGCGATCGGTAGTCAGCGTCGCCACCGCGATTTCCATCAGCCTGCGCGAACCGATGTACTTGGGCGTTACTTCAAAACCGTTATCCAGCTTGCCACCCATCAAATAAGTGCAGACCGCCCAAGGGGACAGCGCCCAGTTAGCAGGGCGCTGACGCTTGTCCACTTCACGCAATGCCTCCAGTTCCTGCTGGAACAGTTGCTCCGCGTGCTGTCTTAAAATGGCTTGTTCGGTCATGACTGTAGCTCCTTATGGAAATCAACGCGGTTCTTGTACACCGCCAGCAAAGGGTTGGTTCGATCGTCTTGCAGGGGCTCCAGCAGGGAGCGAATTTTTTCGTAAGACGTCAACGAGAACTGGTAAGCCAGTTGATCAATAGTCTGGTGAGCGTCGTAATACCAACTCTCACCTTCGAGGATCTTGGCGCGAATCATCTCTGCGATGGCTTCGGATAATTTGGGCGTCAGACGGGAGAAGGCTTTGAGCTGATACAGCACCGGCAGCCAGAACTGGCTGTCCTTCTTCATCGCCGCCTGCAGCGCGGGCAATATCAGCGGCTCGATCTTTTCGGCGGCGAAACCGGCGGCCAACCCACCCAGATATTCGGTACGTTCAACTTCCGTCAGCGCAGGAAACAGCGTTTCAAAATAAGTCACGTCGCCGTGCAACATAGCGCCTTCGGACAAGGCCAGCAGCGCCGCCTCCGCGTAGTCGCTGCGACGATACAGATCAATGGTCTGTTCTAAAGACGTTTGCAAAATCTCAGCGCTGACACGCGGGGGCAGCAAAGCCAGCACTTGATAGAACCAGCCCGCCCGTTTGCCCACCTTGGTGCGGTTGGGCAAATGCGTCAGATCTTCTTTAACGCCCCACTTCTCCCAGGCTTTATCAAATTCCTTGGGAGGCTCGATGTTCAGTTGGGACTTCTTCAGCAAAGCTTTCTTTAGCTGCAAAGAACTGGCGAGCCACTCCCGTAACGGCGTCAACACGGACGCATCGCCCAACTGCGCTAAAAACCGCGTCGCCTGATATCGCACAGGCAGGCTGCGATCATCAACGCAGGCGGCCAGAAATACAGTGTCGCTGGGGTTCAGACCGACTTTCATCACTTCCAGTAACGCGGCGCGTTCCTTGGCGGGCTCATCTTTCCAAATCGCACTCAACTGATTCAGCGCTGCGGCCGGGTCCGCCTCACGCAGACGACGGAACGCATCCACTCGGGCCACGCCGCTGAGGTGAGCTAGTTCCTCCGATGCGGGAGCGTCGCTGCGCAACGCCTCCCACTTGAGATTGAGCCCGCATAGCCAGCGCCCGCGCTCACCCATGACGTGGCGCAGACTGACCTGCAATCGCGGCTGGTTAAGCGCCGCGTCAAACAGATCCGCCAACGCCGCCGGAGGCGACACCCGTCCGGCGTCGGCCAGCGTAGTCAGATACTCCGCCAGCAAACGCGTATCTTTGGCGCGCAAGGCGGCGCGTAGTAATTCTTCCGCACGTTCGCTGCATTGCTCAACGCTGTCACTCTGAGCCGGCGCCACCGCTAAAGCGCGCTGATGAGACTGTCCCACCAAACGCGTAAAGTTGAACATAACGGCGGCCTTCAGCAGGCGACGTTCCGCCGGCTCTGCGGCCATTTTATCCAGCGCCGCGCCCAACTCCGCTGATGGCGCGGTCCAGGGCGCATCCTGGGCGTCGCAGCCCAATATCAGGCGCTTAACGCTATCGTTCCATTCCTGCATGATGATTCCTGACCTACATGATAATTTCTGAATAGATCCGACGGCTCAGGCGTCGCTTAAGCAGCGAGCGCCTGACGCGAGGTAACATCGAAATACTGGTGTTCGGCCCATACGCCGAGGGGATTGAAACGATCCCCGCACCACTCGCCTACGACGCGCACCGGGTGGCCGCCACTGACGGCCAGCAGTTTCCAAAGATCCCCTGCGCGCTCGGCCAGCGGGACGGCTTTACCGTCAGCGTCAACCAGCCAGAATGCGTCATCCTGCCGCCAGGGAATGACTGCGTCGACGATAAAGGGGTAAGGACCTACCCAGGGATTCCGCGCGAGCAATTGCTCATACTGGTTGAACATCGCGTCCAGGCTTATTCCGGCTGGAGTCGCCGGCGTATCGCCGACATGCTCCGGCGACAGGGTCGCAGCGTCCGCAAATATCGCCCGCAACGGTGAACCGGAGGGATAAAAGTGAGCGTTGCCCCGAATCAGCTGACCGCCGCGCCATCCCATCACCAGGCTGGCGCGTTGCGTTTCATGCGCGAAATTAACCACTTTGGCCATCCGCCCGCTGTCCAGTCCCACCAGATGGATCACCTGCATCACCAGCCGCTCTTCCTGGGTCTGACTGTGCGACAACGCCAGCCAGACGTCTTCCACCGGAGGCGTGGCCAACAGCTCGTCCTGGCTCCATGGCCAGCCTATTTGCGTACGGATGTCCGCCTGCAGATCATCCGCCAATTGCTCCATTCTGCCGTAGGCGTTTAACAGCAGATACAAACGGCTCAGCGACGCCGCCAGCTCTGACATGCGATCGCCGGTAATAGCCAGAGAGGCCATCTGGCGCACATGATTGGCCAAGCCCGGCGCCTGCGCATCCACCATGCGCGACTCCAGATTTTTCCAGTACTGGTAATTCTTGTTCTGCAAGTCCGCCAACCCGGTACGAGCTACGTCTTCAGCCCAGAGCGTGAGTTCTTCCACCCCGCGACTGACTTTTTGCTCGCGCTGCTCTTTACGTTTTTCCTGCGCGGCGGCGTCAACCGGCTTCTTGTTCTGGGCGCGCTCGACTTTCTTCTGTTCCCGGTCGGCGCGGCTATCCAGCCATTCAGCGACCCAATCGGGCGCGTCTTGCTGGCGAGTAAAGCCATTCTGTTGCTGGGCATACAGGAGAAAGAGCGCAAGCCCGTGCTTACAGGGAAACTTACGGCTCGGACAGGAGCATTTGAATGCAGGACCGGACAGGTCGATACGGGACAGATAAGGCTTCGATCCGCTTCCCTGACAGTGTCCCCAAATGGCTTCATCGTTATATTCCAATAACGGCCACTTACTTGTGTTGGTGAGTTTCTGTGCGGCTTTGACTGAGGCGCTATCCGGCGCCATGGCGATAATTTGTTCTTGATTCCAGGACACGAATTACAACTTTCCAGTATGGGTGGTTGATTAGTGACGAGCGGCGGCTTATTTAAAACAGAATCGGCGGTAATTGTATAGGGCCGTCATTCATAATTCATATTTGCGCTTCACGGGCGAAGGTTGGTTAGAATAAGTTCGCCCGTGACCGTATAAAAACACAAACTCGTTCCAACAAGCAGCTCAAAGACGCGCCATGATTATTCGAGACAGTCAGATTTCCGCCGCCTATCTCCGCGGCCTGGTAGATTATCTCATTCTGAAACGACAGGATGCGTCTTTATTTCTAAAGCCTTTCCAGATTTCCGAAGCGGCCATTGGCGAACCACAACAACGCCTGCCGACCCGATTATTCGGGGCCATGCTGGAAGCCGCCGGCGCTTTGCTAAATGACAAAAATATCGGGCTGCATGTCGGCGAACAGATCAAACCTGGGCAGTACGGCGTCCTCGGACTCAGCGTCATGAACTGTAAAACCCTGCGAGAAGCAATCGTAAGACATGAGCGCTACGAACGACTGGTATGTGATGTCGGACATACCACTTACCGGCTCGCCGGCGATGAAGTCATTCTAAGTTGGGACAGTTGTTCGCCAGACCTGTCGCGGCATATCGCGGAAGAGAATATCGCCAGCTGGACCACATTCGCCCGCTGGATTACCGGCGCGGATGTGTCCCCTGCGCTCATCCGCTTTCAACATTCGCGCCCACAGGATATTCAGGAGCACGAGCGTCTTTTCCGTTGCCCCCTGCAATTCTCCTGCGACAGCATTGAAGTGCGCTTTCCCGCCGCCTATCTGGATCTGCCCTTACGCCAACATGACCCCGCCATGCTGGTGTTGCTGGACGAATACGCGGACCGCCTGCTCTTGCAGCTCAACCCGGAGGCGGACTTCAGGGATAAAGTGAAAGCTGCGCTGACGGATCTGCTGCAGGCCGGCGATATCAGTCTGAAGAAAACGGCGCAGACATTGGAGCTTTCTGAAAGGGCGCTGCAACGTCGGCTACAGGAAGAGGGATGCAACTATCAGCAGATTCTCGACGACACGCGCCGGGAGTTGGCGCTCAGGCAAATCAGCGATAAGCGTCTGGACCTGTCGGAAATTACGTTCTTTCTCGGGTTCGCGGATCAAAGCGCGTTTCAGCGAGCGTTCAAACGCTGGACCGGGCGAACGCCGGGGCAATATCGCCGCGAACTGGAACCTGTAAGCTAAATATTCGCTGGCGGCTAATGATAGCTGATGCGATGCGCATCCAGACGCACATCCTTGACCCAGCGCCCCAAAGTGTCCACTTCGCCGTTGTAGCGTTCTTCCCCGGTTGAGGAAAACTCAAACGTATAGGTTCGCGCCAGACGCATGGAGCCCCGCGTATCCCGTCGCAAACCCAGCTTACGCAGGGCCACGCTGCCGTCGAGAAATTGCAGATCAAGCTCCTGACATTGACGCCTCGCGGCGCCAAGAGCGATCTCCCGCACCTTTAGCGCTTCCCACCATCCCCAGAGCGCGATGGCGCAAAGCGTCAGCCAGAACAGGTCGATCAATTGCAGATTCATAGGGTTTCCATCTTTACTATGGAGATAGTTTTCATCATAACGATTTTGCCGCAGGGGGCGCCAATCGCCAGCAGCGCATCTGATCATTTTTACGCAGTTGAAGTAACGACGCAGATCACTTCTTGTGGGGGCGAGTCAGGCGTACGTCAAGTGCATCAACAGATATTCGCCCGTCGGCATATCCACGCCGCGTTCGATCTCGCGCCAGCCCCGATGGCGATAAAAGGCCACTGCCGGCTCATTTTTGGCGGCGACTTTCAGTTGCAGGGGAGAGTCAAAGCGCTGGCGACAATACTCCAGCAGCGCCGTACCAACGCCTTTGTTTTTAAAGGGTTTGTCTACATACAGGTTGTGAATGAAGCTTTCCGGCTTCCAGATAGAGATAAATCCCACCGCCACGCCTGCGTGATCGGCGACATACACCTCTTCGTCCCGAACGCTGCCCAAAAAGTCATGAATCGAAAACGTATCAGCTTCAATCCAGTAAAACGTCTCCTTGCGCGACTCAAAAAATATCCTGCTCAAATCAGGCGTATCCGCCGCCGTTGCAGCGCGGATGACCAGCTCATTCAGCTTCATCTGATACCAATCACTCAGTCCTTTTCCAAACCGACAACATGGTTCCAGAGCCAATGATCGAATGCAATGTTGGATTGCTCACGCTCACCCGCGCTCCAGTTTCGCCGCCGGATTACTCGCAACCCGTTCTATTCAAAGCATATCCTTCGACATTTGAGATAACGGCGCTGACATTAATAATATTTTTAATAATTTATTCATTGACAATCAGAATCAAAACTATAGACTCGTGGAAAGGTAGAAAGAAAGCCTCTAGTTTTATTTAACACTCCGCTCGATGTTTTAGTCATAATCTTCGTCCTGTAGTTTTAAATTCCAGTCTTGTTTTTCCACTTTAAATCGCCCGCAAGGCAAATTTTTATTCATTTATTTCAGGAGATTTTTATGTCCGATACAGTTAAAGGCACTGTTAAATGGTTCAACGAAACTAAAGGTTTTGGTTTCATTCAACAAGAATCCGGCCCAGACGTTTTCGCTCATTTCAGCGCAATCACTGGCAACGGATTCAAAACCCTGACGGAAGGTCAGCAGGTTGAGTTCACTGTCGCCAAAGGTCCAAAAGGTCCGCAGGCTGAGAACATTGTTTGCTTATAAGCAGCAATAATCGGAGCTATCAAAAATATTCTTTTTGTTAGCCCTTTTTCTCAATGCGAGACCGGGGCGGATATATCGCCGCCCCGGCCGCATGAGTTTAAACTAAATTTGTTCCGCTTTTATCCGCTAAAAGCTACTCGGCCTTTCGCCATCGCCTTCCACGAACATATCTTTATAAGCGCCCGCCGCTTATTTCTTAATAAATTAAAGCATTACCAGCCAATATATCTTGTCGAGTTTTATCTGAACTACACTGAAGCCTTCCTTCATATATTATCCAGAGCAAGTTATCGGCTGTCTTTTCCAAAGAGGAAACACCATGAGCACAGCCTCAATAACTGCAATTAGCGCGCAAGACGCGCAAAAATACGATAATCCGATCCCCAACCGCGAGTTCATTCTCAATGTGCTCAGTCAGCAAGGCGGACGTCTCAACCGTGAACAATTGGCTGAACGCCTCAAGCTGAGCAGCGATCAGGACCTGGAAGCGCTACGACGTCGCCTGCGCGCAATGGAGCGTGACGGACAGATCCTTTTCGATCGCGGAGACTACACGCCAATCAACCCGAATGAGCTGATTAGCGGTCGCGTCATCGGCCGCCGCGAAGGACACGGTTTTCTGGCTCGGGATGAAGGGGGGGATGATCTGGTTCTGGGCAAAAGCCAAATGCGCAAAGCGATGGACGGCGATCGCGTCCAGGTTCGCATCAGTGGCGTCGATCACCGAGGCCGACAGGAGGCCCAGATCGTCAACGTACTGGAGCGCAACACCACGCAGTTGGTGGGTCGCCTGAAAACCGAATCCGGCGTTCATACTCTGATTCCTGACAATGACCGCATCTGCAACGAGATTATCGTTGCGCCGGAAAGCCTTGGCGACGCTGTTGACGGACAGTATGTCGTGGTAAGCATCGCCAAGTACGCCAGAAACCGTTCGCCAATGCTGACGGAAGTGATTGAAGTGCTTGGCGACGCCATGGCTCCGGGCATGGAAATCGACATAGCTCTCCGTAATCACGACATCCCCTTTGTCTGGCCCAAAGAAGCCATTCAGGCGGCGAAGAAACTGGGCTCAACGGTCTCTGAAGAAGACAAACTACACCGGTATGACTTACGCAGCGTTCCCCTGGTCACGATTGATGGCGAAGACTCCATGGACTTTGACGATGCGCTTTTCTGCCAGCCGCGCAGCAATGGCGGATGGCGTTTGTTTGTCGCTATCGCAGACGTCTCTCACTATGTGAAGCCGGGCAGCCCGCTGGACCTGGAAGCTCAGAAACGCGGGACATCCGTTTACTTTCCCGGTCGCGTAGAACCCATGTTGCCGGAGGCGCTGTCCAATGGACTGTGCTCACTGAATCCCAATGTGGATCGTCTGGCCATGGTCTGCGAAATGTTCATCGACTCTGCTGGCAATCTCGGCAAGTTCCAGTTCTACGAAGGGATCATGCGTTCTCATGCCCGCCTGACCTATACAGAAGTCGGCGCGTTGCTGGAGCAACCGGAATCCAGACTTGGTCAGCAGGTCCAACAGCGCTACAGCGATCTGGTTCCGCACCTGCAGGCGTTGCATCAGTTGTATGGCGCGCTACGGCAGGCTCGCAGCAAACGCGGCGCTATTGACTTTGAAACCACAGAAAGCAAGTTTCAATTCGACGCTCAACGCAAGATTCGCCGCATTGACCCCGTCGTGCGCAATGACGCTCACAAGCTGGTGGAAGAATGCATGCTATGCGCCAATGTGGCGACGGCGCGCTTCCTGCAGAAGCTCAAGCTTCCCGCGCTGTATCGGGTTCACCAGGGACCTCTGCAGAAAAAGCTGGAAAGCCTGCGTGCGTTCCTCGGGGAATTGGGATTGTCTCTGGGTGGCGGCAAGCAACCGACGGCCACGCACTATCGCCGCCTGTTGAACAGCATCAGCGAGCGTCCTGACGCGGACGTCATACAATCCATTATGCTGAGATCGCTTAGCCAGGCAGCGTACAGTCCGGATAACCAAGGACATTTCGGGCTGGCTTACAGCGCTTACGCCCATTTCACATCGCCGATCCGGCGTTATCCTGATCTTCTGACGCACCGCGCAATTCGTTCGGTGATCAGGGGGGATGAAAGCGGCGGCAAGCTAAAGCGCGCATTAAAGTCGATCACCGGATTGGGCGTGGATCCCGTTCGCCGCGTCGACAGCGCCGCCTCTTTATCGCCGTCGCAAAGTTATCCTTACAACCTGGAGGAGATGCTGAAGCTGGGTGAGCAATGCTCTCTCGCATCCCGCCGGGCGGATATGGCCAGTTGGGATGTGGAAGCATGGCTGAAGTGCGAATACATGCAGGATCGCATTGGCGACGCCTTCGCCGGCACAATCTGCGGAGTAACCAACTTCGGCCTGTTCGTGGAGCTGAAAGGCGTGATGGTCGAAGGTTTGATTCATATCTCTGCGCTAGAGGGCGACTATTATCAATTCGACGCCGCCAAGCAGCGCCTGACTGGCGAACGCAGTAAAAAAAGCTACGGGCTTGGGGACGCGATTCAGGTAAGAGTCGTTCGCGTTGATCTGGAGCAGCGCAAAATCGAACTTGAAATGGATGGTCGCTGGCAAGCGTCTGGTAACGGCAAAAACGTCTCCGGCGGCAGACGACGCAGTAATGACAAGTCGCCCGGCCGACGCTCAGGAAAACCGAAGTCCAGCGGTCGGTATGCGAACAAAAAACCCGCCGTGGCTGAGAGCGCCCACTAAACCCAGGTTAATTACTTACTGCAGCGTTCAGGGTAGGCTTAGGGAAAATTGATTGAAGAAGGATACATTCAATGACTTTGACCGAAATCTCCAACGCCTATTTTACTGACCTGGACGTTAATCCAAACCTTCCGCCCCTGGAAGTGATCCGCGATATGCAGAGTCGGCATATCGCCAAGTACAGCTTCAATAATCTGGCGGTGGCGTTGTCCCAGGACATCCAGATAGACAGTGAGTCTGTGTTTAACAAAATCGTGCGTCAGGGCTTCGGGGGCTATTGCTTCGAACACAACAAACTGACATTCGACGCGCTTTCCGCGCTGGACCTGGATGTACGCATTCTGCTGGCGCGCGTGGTGTATAACACCGACAACGACGTTCCCCGCACTCATCGCATCACCTTACTCACACTGGATGACGCTCAGTACATTGTCGACACCGGCTTCGGTCACTTCGGCGCGCGCTTTCCTATCAAACTTGAAGAAGGTCTGGAACAGGATCTGGGAGACGCCATCTATCGCATCGTCAAAAATGCGCGGGGGGATTATTGCTACCAGATTCTTAAAGACGGCGTGTTTTTCACCCTGTACACCTTTGATCTGGGACGCTATACCGAAGCGGATTGCCTGACGGGACATTTTTACTCCCACAAGCACCCGAACGCCGCGTTTCTGCACAATCTGGTGGTATGCCGCAAGTACTTCAACGACGTGCAGTCTCTGCGTAATGGCGAGCTGCATCGCATGCGCCAGGGTGAAACCACCGTAGAACCGGTCGCCGACATTGAAACGCTGCACCGCCACCTGACGCAGACATTTGAGTTGAACGTAGACGCCGCCGTCTCGGAATTCCTGTTCAATAAGTTTATCGCTGAAAAGTCCGCTTAACCGCGGACGCCCCTCGCGCGGCGCGCGAACCTCCCGTTTTACCCTGACATTATTCATTCAATTGGATTCGACTTATGCACGCGCTCACGAAAGATACGCTGACGCTGTTGCTATGGGTGGCGCTGATGGCGTCCTCCTTCGTGGTTTCAGCCGACCTGCCTCAATACGCCAGCCCTATCGCCGGTACTGAGCTGCGTTTTATTTTAGCGACACTGCTGCTGGCGCCGTTGGCGCTGACCCGTTACGCCTTGTTCCGCGACCTTGGCCTGCTCATGCGCTACGGCATGATCAGCCTGTTCCTGGTGCTGTTCTTTATCGGATTGTTTGAAGCGCTGAAAACCACCACCGCGCTGAATACCTCCGTGATCTACACGTTGGTTCCACTGATGAGCGTAGCGATCAGCCGTCTATTTCTGGGAGCTGGCGTCAACGCCGTTATGCTATGTGGATTCGTTCTCGGCGCCGGCGGCGCGCTCTGGGTTTTGCTCGCCACTCATGGAAACAGCGCGGAAACGCTCGCCTGGAACGACGGCGACGCGCTATTCCTGCTCGCCTGCGCAAGCCTTGCGCTGCATGTCACGCTGGTCAAGAAATGGGGCTCCAATACGCCTCCCATTCAGGGCGCTTTCTACATCATGCTGATGGGCGCAATCCTGATGGCGCCGGTTATGATTGTCGCCGGCGATATTGAGCAGGTCGCCTGGGGCGAGTTCGACTTCTGGCGGGTATTGTTGTATCTGACGCTGTTCGCCACCATCGCCACCTTTTACCTGCAGCAGCATCTGGTGCAGAAAGTCGGCCCTAACCGTCTGCTGGCGTTCAGTTATCTCATCCCTACATTCGTCGCCATCGGACAGGGTTTCATGCAAGGCCCAGGGCTGTGGTACAGTCTGCCCGGCGTGGCACTGACGCTGCTCGCCCTGCTGCTGATCTCCGGCGCCTGGTCGCCAGCGGCGCGTAAGCCCCATGTTAGCGACGCACCGGCAAATTGATGTAGAGATGAGGGGACACGATGAATCAGCGGGAAATCGAACGGAGTTTCCTGAATTTTCTCAAGCAATCATTCCACCTGATTGACGCCGTCGACCTGACGGATTTGGATCTGCAGGGCGAAGTGCATTGCTACCGCAAGGGCGACCTGCTGATTCAGCAAGGTCGACCCGCCCCCAAGCTTTACTACTTCGCCAAAGGTTTCGCCCGCTATGTCTGCGTCTCCCCTGAAGGCAAAGAGTTTACTCAGTCCTTCGCCTGCTCGCCCAATATCGCCGGCTCCACCCGCGCCATGGTGCTCAATGCCCCAGCGTTATTCAGCATAGAAGCGCTGGACGACGTACTTTGTCTGGAGTTCGACTGGAGTCATTTCAGCCAGAGCCTGCAACGTCATCCCGGGCTGCTCGCCACTTACACCAAAATGCTGGAAGCCCTGTTCATTGGCAAAGAAGAACGTATCTATGGCTTTGTGCAACTGACGGCGGAGCAACGCTATCTCAACTTCCTGGAACAAAATCCTCAACTGAGCGACAAAATTCCCCTGCAATACATCGCCTCCTACATCGGCATTACCCCCGTGGCGCTCAGCCGCATCCGCAAAAAGCTACGCCTGGACTGAATCAGGCTTATGGTCCGGCGCGTTGGTGGACGATTCGAATTTGAAAGCAATCCTCAGAGTGCGAGCAAAAACGTCCATTGCTAAATTTTCCGCCATCAGGTAGACCTTAACCAAGGAGCGCCACCATGAACGCACCAACCAAAGCCATCGCCACAGAAAATGATCCCCGCTGGCGCGCGCTGCTGGAGCGCGACGCCCAGGCGGACGGCAGTTTCTATTACTCAGTGAAGACCACCGGCGTTTATTGTCGTCCGTCCTGCGCCGCCAGGACGCCGCGCCCGGAGAATGTATGCTTCTACGACAGTATTGAGGAGGCGGAGCAAGCGGGTTTCCGTCCCTGCCGGCGTTGCCGCCCTGACGCGCCTTCACTGGCCGCGCGGCAAGCGGAAAAAATTGCTGCAGCCTGCCGGTTGATCGCTGACGCAGAAGCCATCCCCAGTCTGGATGAATTGGCCCAAAGCGTAGGCATGAGCAAGTTTCACTTTCATCGACTGTTCAAACAGATCACCGGCCTCACCCCGCGCGGCTACGCCGCCGCACAACGTCAGCAACGCCTCAACAGCGCCCTGCAGAATGCAGAGACGGTGACGGACGCCATTTATGACGCCGGGTACAGTTCCAATGGGCATTTTTATGGGGAATCGGATCACTTTCTCGGCATGACGCCAAGTGACTATCGTCGGGGCGGGACCAATGCGGAAATCCGTTTCGCGGTGGGCGAATGCGGCCTGGGAGCTATCCTGGTGGCGCAAAGCGTCCGCGGCGTCTGCGCCATTTTACTGGGAGACGAACCGGAAGCCCTTGTGCATGAGTTACAGGATCGCTTTCCCAAAGCGCAACTGATAGGCGACGATGCCGACTTCGAGCGCTTGATCGCCAAAGTCGTGGGATTTGTGGAGGCGCCTCAGATCGGGCTCGACCTTCCCCTTGACGTGCGCGGCACCGCCTTTCAACAGCGCGTGTGGCGCGCTTTACAGGAGATTCCGTCAGGCGCGACGGCGAGTTACGCCGATATCGCCCAGCGCATCGGCTCTCCAAAATCCGTTCGCGCCGTGGCGCAGGCTTGCGCCGCCAACCTGCTGGCCGTGGCCATTCCCTGCCATCGTGTAGTGCGCAGTGACGGCGCTCTGTCGGGCTATCGCTGGGGCGTCGAGCGCAAGCAGGCGCTGCTGGAGCGGGAGGCGCAGGAATGAACGGTTTTACGGACTCCGCAGTGATGCCAACGCCCGCTAAAAGCCTGTCCGCGCGTTTGAGCAGCTACAACTGGGAGCAAGCCAGTCATGAGTTAACTCAACGCGGCGCGACCCTGCTTGGCGGATTGCTGAGGGAACAGGAGTGCGCGGCACTGATCTCCCTGTACGATGAGGCGGAACTCTATCGCAGCAAAGTGATCATGGCGCGTCACGGCTTCGGACAGGGCGAATACCAATACTTCCGATATCCCCTGCCCCATCTGGTCTCGGAGCTGCGGGGCCTGGCTTATCCCTATCTTGCGCCTGTGGCGAACCAATGGAACGCCGCCATGAATCTGGACATCCGCTACCCCGAAGCGCACCAGGACTTTATCGCGCGCTGCCACAATGATGGGCAGACGCGCCCCACACCGCTGATCCTTCAATATCAGAAAGGCGACTACAATTGTCTGCACCAGGATTTATACGGTGAACATGTCTTCCCACTGCAACTGGCGGTGTTGCTGTCCGCGCCAGAGCGCGACTTTAGCGGTGGTGAGTTTGTGCTGACCGAACAGCGGCCGCGCATGCAGTCTCGCGCGGAAGTGGTTCCACTGCGGCAGGGCGATGGGGTAATCTTCGCAGTGCATCACCGCCCGGTACGAGGCGTCCGAGGCGTGTATCGCGTCACCATGCGCCATGGCGTCAGCCGGGTGCGCTCAGGCAGGCGCTACGCGCTGGGAGTGATTTTTCATGACGCCAAGGGTTAAATTTCGCAGCAAGATCCAGGTCTGAACAAAACGGCCGACATTGACATTGATGGACATATTCATGACAGCAGAGCACAGCGACAAACAGTTCCATATCCAACCCGGCGTTGGCATCGGCGATTTGATATTCGGCCTCGGCAGAGAAGACGTGGAAAAATTGCTGGGCGCGCCGGATAAAGAACATGTCAACGACTACAACGACGTCTTCCTGCATTACCACGAAAAACAACTGGCGCTGAGGTTTGACCATGACAGCGACCTGCGCCTGTCGTGGATTGAGTGTCACAACCCCAAGGCGGTTTTGTTTGGACAAACACTGATCGGAGAACCCCAGGGAGAGGTCCTCACAGTGATCCAAAATCATCATGCAGGAAAGTCTGAAATAGATGAGTTCCTGTCGTTCGCAAGCCACACCTATCACGGTATCTGGACAGAGTTCCAGTTCAACGACGGCCGTCTGACCCACATTAACCTCGGCTATGTGTTTGACGAAGACCATGAGCCCGTCTGGCCTGAGCGCGGCAGTTAAGCTGCGCCTTCCACTCAACCTTCACCTGTTCTTCTACGCGCTCGCCGCGACCTGATTTGGGCGCGTCGAAAAAATTGGCAGTCGCCTTCTCACCCGCCAAATGCATATCTGCAAGGGTCCGCAAGCTGATCTTTCTTTGATGGGATCTTTCCCAGCCTCCGAATTCCCAGACAGTCCCGTCAGGTTACTTTACAACCAGCCCTGATCAACCTCGCCCAAAAGCTGACAATTACTCGATTTATAAAGCCCATACCCCTGACTGGCTCAAGACTTGCTGCTTGTCACAGTTCATCACATTAGCAGTGGAAGTACGTGATTATAAAAGTCAGGGCGCCACTCGCTGTATCCAGGCGCTGCTCCGATAAGATCTACCAAGGAGAAGGGATATATGGTGGACAAAAAGCGCACGATCTCCTTCCTGTATATTGCAGTTCATGTTTTTGTTTTTCTGATTGGCTGTCTGTTAATTCAGACATCCTTCGCACAAGAAGATGGCGACGTCTGGCCCACGCCGAACGGGCTTCTCGCGCCCTCGATGCTATTGACCCGCAGCTCACCGTTCGATCCTCCGGACACTGACAGTTTCGTCGCGGACGATGGCCCTGGTCTGGATACGGGATGTACGTTCAATACCAGCCCTGAGCATCCGCTCATGATCGACGTCATGATTGACGTCTCCGTCGGGCCGGTTGACGGGGACGGCTATTTGATCGATCCCGCTCCCCTTATCGCCCAGGGAATCATTCCCGCTACCGTGGACATCATCATGCCCGGCTACGACGTGGATTATAACGGCTCACCGCCTCCTGAGCGGGATGAGGTGATTTTCAACGGGACCAGCCTGGGGCTATTGACGGGCGACAACAACGTCTGGAAGTTAAGCACCTTCACAGTGAGTATCGATAACATCAAGTTCCCGGCGCCGCCCGCGCCCGGCTCTCCGCCAACCCCGCGCGCCAACCGCATTCAAATTAATGTCGATACGCTCAGCACCGGCCGCTGGTGCACCGCCGTCGATTGGGTTGCGCTGATTCTCCCGGTGGAGCCGAAAGTCGCGCTTACGCTGGAGCCCACTATCTCCAACCCCGTGCGCGTCAATAACCTCGCCTCTAATGACTTGATTGACGTGATCTATCAGCAAACCAGCGACGCCAGTTGCAACCTGACGGAAGTGATTGGGCCGAAAGACGACTACCCGTTCTCAGGTCCGGCGGAGTCCGGTTGGTTCGGCTCCGGCGAGGTTAAAATACGCACTCGTCTGGACGCCTGCCCCACAGGCAGCCTGCCATCGGATGCGGAAGTCGAAGCCTCATGGACTATCGTCGGCACGTCGTTGCACGGAACGGAAGTCTGGTCGGGACCGGAAGGCGACATGACGCTTACCATGCCGAACGTCATCGGCAGTTATGATGTCGAGTTCGAATACAAGGTCGACGGCGACGCCCTGCCTACGGTCACCCGCAAACTCTATGTCACCAAGACCACGCCAATCACCGTCGGCGCTCCCCGTATTTCCTGGTACGAACACGCCACTGACTGGGCCAGCGGCTTGATTGACGAGGCCGATGTACTGGAGCACTTGCTCAGCGGCGGTTACGCCTACGGCGGCTTGAACTGGCGCTACGGCTACAGCTTCGGCGCCGTCGCCAAGTGCCATTGGACCCAGCTCAGCGCCGACCCGATTACCTGCGACTACTCCGACTGCTATGTATTCAGCGATGTGTTTGAAAACATGGCGGCCACGTTGGGAATCGGCGGCCTCAGCGCTGTTCGCACTGACGGGCGCGGCAATGGCTTCGTCACTACTGGCGCGCCGTCGCTCGATCCCGCCTTTACCGGCAGCGCCCGCCCCTTCGCCGGCGGGCCTTATGACAAGTATGAGTTCTCCAGTCACAGCCTGCGCAGTCGCGGTTTTTTCTTTCCCGATTATTACGACGCCACCTTTAACGGCATTTATTCCGCCGTGGATGAGTTCATCCTCTGGAACCATAACGGCGCGGTCGACTATGACGCCGACGGCGGTTATCTGGAAACCTTCGAAGGCGCCAAGGTGTATCCGGTTCCCGGCGCCCACTCTTACGATTCATGGGGGGATTACAAATACAAAGCGCCGGCGCCACTGGCCTTGCTCGCCTCAGCCAACAACGATCAGGGAGTAATGATGATAGAGCCTGACCTCAGTATCCCCGGCGATGTCGACTACGTGACGCCGGACTCCAACAGCGACGGGGCGTATGAAGCCTTGATCGCCAATGTGCGTGTGGACGTCAATCGCGCAGGCGTCTATCTGGTGATGGCGACATTGAACAAAGACGGCGAAGTCGTCGCCAATATGCCTGAGTTCGAGTCGATGAAATTCACCCAGGACACCCTTGGCAACGCCCCGGGAACGTATACCGCCGAGCTGAAGTTTTCCGGCGAGCAGATCCTGCGCGCCGGTAAAAACGGGCCCTATGACGTCAAGGTGATCGCCTTTGCGGAAGGCTCTACGCCGGTGCAGGCCATGTTGCCCACCCCCGCGTACGCCTACACTCAATTCGGCGAAAAAGGCTCCTATCTGACTGATATGACCGATACGGCGGTGGATACCGACGGCGACGCCCGCTATGACTATCTTGAAGCTATCGTGCAGGCGAAAGTCGCCACAGCGGGCGAATACGTCCTGCAAGGAACCCTGATGAAGGCAGGCAAAACCGTCGCCAACACCATAGAGCGCTTCTCCCTGGACAACGGCTCCCACAGTTTGTCCCTGCGCTTCCTCGGCTCTACCATATTCCGTTCCGGCGAAGATGGTCCCTACGAGCTGGTGGTCGGTCTGTTCAATGCAGATGGAGAGCGTCAGGCGGATATTGGCGCGATGACTCAGGCGTATCACCATGGCGAGTTCGAGGGATTACTGGACGTCACCGGCGCCTTTTCCGATCAGGGCGTGGACACCAATGGCAACGGACTGTTCGAGCAACTGAAAATCCAGTTCAACGCAGACCTGAGAGCGGCCGGAACCTTCCTGGCGTCCGCCGCGTTGCGCAACGCATCCGGTCCTTTGGCGGTCTACCTGGATGAGGTCAAGACCTTCAGCCACGGCGAACAAACCGTCACGCTGAACTTCTCCGGCCCTGAGATTAACCAGTTGGAATTGGATGGCCCCTATTTCGTCAGAGTAACGCTGCGTCATCCCGATACACTGGAGATTATCGACCAGGTCGCCATCAGCGATGCAACCGCACCTTATAGCCACAGCGACTTTGAACCTATATCAACCCCTGGCGCCATCGTGCTGACCGGCGCTTCCAGCGACGCCGGAGTCGATAACAACGGCAACGGGCTTTTTGACTTGCTTCGCGTCAAGGTCGGCGTCTCTCTCGCCAAGTCCGACGTTTACACCTGGAGCGCAAGGCTGGTGGACGTTAAGGGCAATGAGATCGGCTTTAACGCCAAAACCGGCGCGCTCAATAAGGGAGATTCAGAAATTGAATTCAATTTCGCCGGACTTCCCATCGGCCAAAACGGCATTGCCGGCCCTTACTACGTGCGGGGCTTACTGATGTACGGCTCCAGCGGCGGCAATCTGGTGGCCAGCAGTGTAGCGACGACCAAGAGTTACGCCGCCAGCGAGTTTGAGGGCTTTGTCGGCCCGGTCAAAGGCGATATTGATGGCGACGGCGATGTGGATCGGGATGATCTGGACGCCGTGGTGTCCGCCCGTAACACACCGGCGACAGGCAGTGATGACCCCAGGGATCTGGATGGCGACGGCATGATCACCAGTCTGGACGCCCGCCAGCTGCGGCTACTGTGCACCCGGCCGTACTGCGCGACGCACTGAGCGCCGTCGCCCTGTCGTTTTGACGTTTATATTCACTCACAAGCACTAACCGGAAACCGGAGCGACGGCGCAAGCCGCCCGCTCCGGCCTCAACCCCACAGGGAGAGCATCTATGTCCACCTCTCGGTTTTTGTCTATCGCACATGTGTTGAAAAGCGTTCTGGCGTCGCTTCTATTAACTCTCGGCATACTGGTGTTTTGCGGCATGCAGGCCCAGGCCGCAGTCATTACCGTTCTGCCCTCCTCCTCCACCGTGCTGCCGGGCCAGCTGTTTACTGTGGATATTTCTATCAGCGGCCTGGCGCCGGGCGGCGCGCCATCGCTATCCACCTTTGATCTGAATTTAAACTTTGATCCCGGCGCCGTCGCTATCGACGCCACCGATGCGGACGGCAATGGCGTGATGGACAGCGTCTCGCTGGACCCTGGCGGCCAGTTGGATGTTCTGGGACTTGGGCTCAATCCCATGTCCGCCGAGCTTCTCGCACCCGGGGAGCTGAACCTGTTCGATCTATCTCTGGATATTCCGGCGGACCTGGACGCCCATCAGGACAATTCCTTTCTGCTAGCGTCTCTCAGTTTCACCGCCCTGTCGTCGGGATTCAGCTATTTCTCCGTGGTCGTCAACGCATTGGGAAATTCTCTCGGCAATCCTATTGCGGCGACCGTCAATAATGGCGATGTAACAGTGGTGGCGGAGCCCGGCCTATTGCAGAGTCTGTTTATCGGCGGTCTGATGTGGATCGGTATGGCGGGATTGCGTAAACGAGGCGCACAGGTCGTATAAAGGGCCAGTCTGACGTTCGCCACTGCCGGAGTCCAATCCCGGCAGTGGCGCTAACAGCTTGATGTCAGTCTACTCAAACACTTCCTTGCGGAAATACGGCGCCGGCCGCTCGTCCATCACTTCAAAGGCTTTAACGCTGGTGAAGATCTGGCCGTAGCCGTCACTCACGATGACTCTCAATATGTGCGCGCCTTGCTCCAGGTCCGCGGGAATAGCAACGCTCCAGATATGATTAGAGGATTCCGTCCACATGGACGCGCCGGAGGGTTGTGGATCGGCGACGCCAAAACGGGAGCCGTTAAACAACTCAAATCCCTGCGCCCGCTCCTCTCCTGACTCGCTCCTAGCGGCATAGCGGTATACATACATCTGCTTCTTCAGGGCGAAAGGATCGAGACTATTGCTCTTGCCTTCACCAGTCCCACTCTGAGTACGCACTGCTTCAACCAGGGGACCATCGTCGATATGCGTCCATACCTGGGTATTCTTGGAGCCGTTCCACACATTGATAATCGCACTGACGCCGCCAGCGAAATCAGCGTCGGTCAAAATGCTGGTGTCCGGTAAGTCATTCAGATTCAATGGCGGCGTTGGCGAACGAGACCCTTCGGGAGTCAACGCCCACTCTTTCAGGGATTGATACCAGTTCATAAAGGTCGGCGACAAAAAGTCCACGGACATTTGCTCCTGCGGACCTTTACCGGCGGCTTTGAAAGTACTGGTGAATTGCGAGCCCTTAAACTCAAACAGCATATATCCGCGCGGCGCTCCCATGCGCTGGATGGACATCGGCAGGTTGTTATCGTCAAAGTCGCCGGACCACCATGAGCCCGCCGTGGCGCCGGTAATAATGTGCGGAATCGGCGTTGGCCCCGCTCCTACTGCTTCATCCCAGCCCTGATAGAACTCGCCGGCGACGATGTTTTCCAGGTTATGCGTATGCCCCGCGAGCGCCAGCGCGGGACGCCCCTGCAACAGTTCATACAGCCAGGCGACGTTATCCGTCTGATGCTTGGTGGAGCCCATATCCGAGAACGACACCAACGGAATATGCATGTTCAGCACGATCAACTTATGTTCCGACGTCGCGGCTATATCATTGGCCAGCCATTCCACCTGCGCTTCGTCAATGACGCCGTTATAGGTGGGAGCAGTCGCCGGATTGTCGCAATAGTCGTGCTTGCCGTCAGCATTGTCCGACTCCGGCGTACAGGGATAGCGCACATTATCCAGCACCACAAAATGCACGTCGCCGACTTCAAAGGAGTAGTAGGCGGGGCCCCACTCACGCTTGAACGTATCCAGGCTGTGCTTATCGCTGGTGGCGTCATTGTCGATATCATGATTGCCCGGCGTCAGATAAACCGGCACGCCGGCTACGCTCATCGTTTTCTTCAGACGGGGATACAGCCCCAGATCATCGCCAATGATGTCGCCTTCAATCATCACCAGCTCCAGATCCTCCCTCGCCGCCAGCTCTGCGGCCAGAGAGTCGCGCACGTAGCCGACTTCGTTGTTGGAATAAGGCTGCGTGTCGCCGGATACAGCAATTTTGAAGCGTTTCTTATAAGGGCCCCTCACCATGGGGAAATTCACCGCCTTCGGCTGCGGTCCGCTGGCCGGCAATCCGCCAAAGCGCAGTTCAGGCGAACCGTTGGGAATATGGTGATAGGAAAACTGCGGGACGTTGTCTTCGTTGACCGGCAACTCAAAACCGGCCGGCTTGGTGACAAACAAGGTGAATGCATTCAAGCCGCGGGATTTCGCAGGTAATTTGTAATAACCGCGATGATCCGTCAGCGCCACATCATATCCGTTCGACACTCGCACGCGCGGCAATCCGCGTTCGCCGCGGTCCAGTTTACCGTTACGATTTCGATCTTCAAAAACCCGACCTTCCGCAAACTCCCGCGTGACCTCACCGTTGTCGGAGGGAATCACTTCCACTCCGCCACGGTACAGTTCCTGGCGTCCGCCCAACCCGTTGAAAGCGTCCGCTGATACCGTCGGCGCCGCATCAGCCAGCCCGGCGAACGCCGTGCTCACGCCTATAATGAATGGGGTTATGGTTTTCACAATGCCTCCTTTTGTTGCATGAATTCCTTTGTCTTGAGCTAAGGAGTGTACATCGTAAAAGTGCAAAGTGACGTTATAAGGTCATGTTTGTAAAAGTTATTTTGCAGGGATCAAATTAATGACGGATGGGCTGGACGGCAGCCCTATTGCGTGCTTCAACAAGCAGGTTAGGACGCTGGTTAGAGGATATTTCAGCTTATGAGTATGTCTGGCTTTCTATCTCAACTGTTCAGGGAAATCATCATCCCCCTCGCCATCGTAGCGGCGTTGATCTGCTCCGTTATCGCCCTGCGATGGGGTCTGGAGCATTCAATCCAGACATTTTGCGATGACCTCCCGCAAGGCGCGTTAATGGAGACCGTCATTCAGGAAGCCGAGGCCGAGGGATTCACTGTGATGCGCGACGGCGCCGCGTCAGACAGAGTAAGCATCCTGAATCATCAGGCGCCGTTCTTCCGGCTGGCCTGTCAGTGTGAGTTTTCGGGTGGGAGGCTGCAAACCAAGCGACTATTGCAGGCGGATTAGCGCTTAGGGGTGTGGCGACTCATTCAGGAACAGCGCATCGATGCTCGGCTTATCCTGTTCCAGAATCCAGTCGTTACAGCGAACGTATACATTCCTCAGAGCGCTTCGATCTGTGGCAATAACATCCATGCCACGATCATCGTACATATGAAGGATCATGTCTTTAGTTCGGTTTACGAAGTAACAACGCCCGCGCAACGACGGACTCCGTTGAGGAAAGTCCGTGTTCACAATGGATAAGAATATGTTTGCGTAGTCCACTTCTCCAGAGGTTACTCCGGTCACATACGCAGTTTTCCGATATAAGCCCCTCTTGCCGTCCACTTTTTCCGACTCAAAGGTTACATTCTTACGCGCCGAATCAGATATCTGACGTAAAACATAACTCTTCCTTTTTATCTTGTGGCGACGATGGCCAATGATTTCGTATACAACGTCCACGTCATCGGATTCTGAAAAGG